>NZ_JBHVSZ010000034.1:0-1267 GCF_042884885.1 Arthrobacter sp. NPDC058097 | reverse complement strand
CGGCAAAGTCATATGGTCGTAGCAACGCTCTGATAGATGGAGCGTTCAGATGCCAAAGTTGTTTCCCGTCAGTGCCCGTGGTGATTTCCTCGATTTGGTGTGCTCGGGCATGTCGGTCAGTGCTGCTGTCCGGCGTGTCGGAGCCTCGCGCGGTACCGGGAAGAAGTGGTGGGCCCAGTCTGGGCAGATGACGTTGCTTATGGGGGTCAGTGGTGGTCTGGCGGATCCTGCCCCGTCCGCGGAGGGCCCGGGTGGGCGGGCGTTGAGCTCGGAGGAGCGGGGCATGATTCAGATGGGGAGGCTGGCGGGCATGAGTTATGCCGAGATCGGTGCAGCGATCGGGCGGGACAAGTCGGTGGTCTGGCGGGAGGTGAAGCGCAACTCCGGCGAAGACGGGGAGTATTACGCCTCGGTTGCGCATGCGAAGGCCCATCAGGCCAGGCGCCGGCCCAAGCCGTTCAAGCTGGTCGAGGACGAGGATCTCTGCCGGCTGATCGCCGTCTGGATGGACGACGGCTGGAGTCCGAAACTGATCTCGGCGATGTTGGCGTTTTACTTCGGCGATGATCAGACTATGCAGGTGAGCCACGAGACGATCTACCGGGCGCTGTACGTCCAGACCCGCGGGAAACTGCGGGCAGACCTGGCCGAGAAGCTCAGCCTCAAACGGAAACAACGCGTTCCGCACGCCTCAGACCGGGCCAAGAGCAGCCCTTACAAGGACGCCTTCACGATCAGTCAGCGCCCGGCTGAGGTCCAGGACCGGGCAGTCCCGGGCCATTGGGAAGGGGACCTGATCATCGGCTGCGACGGGACCGCCATCGGCACCCTCGTGGAACGCTCGACCCGGTTCACGATCCTGCTGCACCTGCCCGGGGACCACACTGCGGACACCGTCGCCGCGGCGATGATCCGGGAGATGGGCAACCTCCCGGACCACCTGCGCCGGTCGATCACCTGGGACCGGGGCACCGAGCTAGCCGAGTACGCCCGGATCCAAACCGCGCTCGAGACCACGCTCTACTTCTGCGACCCGCACTCACCCTGGCAGCGCGGCACGAACGAGAACACCAACCGGCTCCTGCGGTTCTGGTTCGAAAAAGGCTCCGACCTCTCCGTCCACAGCCCGGACGACCTGAACCGCATCGCAGCCAAACTCAACCGCAGGCCACGACCAACCCTCAACCTCGACACCCCAGCCAACCGGCTCAGCCAGCTGCTACAGGCGGCATAACCCCCCGCGTTGCTCCGACTACTTGAATTTGCC
>NZ_JBHVSZ010000033.1:0-2086 GCF_042884885.1 Arthrobacter sp. NPDC058097 | reverse complement strand
ATAGGCCTTGTCCCCGCGAACACGGTCCGGGCGGGTCCGGGGCCTTCCCGGACCCGCCCGATTGATTTTCAACTGCTCGATCCATCACGCTTACGCAGTAGCTGTTCACCCGTCTCTTCCATCCTGTCAGGTGGGCGGAGACGGGCAAACCTCTAATCCTTGCCGAAGATCAGGCTCACATTCTGGCCGCCAAATCCGAAGGAGTTGGACAGGACTGCGGGAGCAGTTCCGCGGCGCTGTTCGGTGACAAGGTCCAGCCCGATCCCTGGGTCGACGTTACCTCGATGAAGGTTTCGGGTGGGAGGGATGACCTCCTGCGCAACGCTCCGGACCGCAATGATGGCTTCGACGGCGCCGGCGGCACCGAAGAGATGTCCCAGGGAGGCCTTGGGCGCGGTCACCGGAATGGTGTCGCCGAAGATGGCCTTGATGGCTGTGGCTTCAGCCAGGTCACCCAAGGAGGTGCCGGTTGCGTGGGCGTTGACGTGGCCCACCTCGGCGGCACTCATTCCGGCATCGCCGAGGGCTTTGGTGATGGCGGTAATCTGGCCTTCACCGTCGTCCGCCGGTGCAGTCATGTGGAAGGCATCTGAGGCAATGCCCACCCCCCGCAGAACCGCATGAACGGTGGCGCCCCGGGCCATGGCATGCTCGGCACTTTCCAGCACCAACATGCCTGCGCCCTCGCCCAGGACGAAGCCGTCGCGGTCGGACGCAAACGGACGTGATGCAGAGGCGGGGTCTGCCGCAAGTGTTGACAGAGCCCTCGTTTGCAGGAAGGCAGCGACGGTGAAGGGCGTTATCGCGGCTTCAGCACCACCGGCAATGACCACATCCGCCTCACCAGATCGGATCAATCTAGCGGCCATGACGATTGCTTCGGCACCAGAGGAACACGCCGAGACCGGAGTGTAAGAACCAGCCTTGGCGCCGTAGCGGATGCTGACAGCCGCGGCGGGTCCGTTGGCCATGAGCATCGGTACTGCCCGTGGGGATACCCGGCGTTGGCCGCGGTTCTCCAAGGTGTCGTCTTCCCGGAGCAGTGTGCCGATGCCTCCCACGCCTGTTCCCACCGCCACAGCCAGGCGGGCGCCGTCAACCTCGGGCGAACCCGCGTCGGCCCAGGCTTCAGCCGCGGCAACCATGGCGGCTTGCTGAACGCGGTCCAGTCGTTTGGCTTCGACGGTGTCAAGCCCGGTGGCGGGGTCGGCGGCCATGGGCGCGGCGATGTTCACAGGGAGCCCGCTGTCCTGCAGCATATCCAGCCCGACATCCCGCACCCCTGAACAGCCCTCAAGGAGGGCAGCCCACGTAGTGTCGACCGTGCCTCCCAAAGGCGTAGTGGCGCCGATTCCTGTTACCGCGATATCTCGTGCCCTCATGGCAACTCCTTTTCTTGTATGGCATACAAGATATCCTGCATAGTTGTATGAAGTACAATTTTTTCATGACCGCGGAGCGCAAGAGTAAACGCCAGCCGGGGGACCCATCCCAAGCTCGTGGCCACTCGACCAAGGGTCGGATCCTGGATAGCGCGGTCAAGCTCTACCTCGCCAATCCTTCCGCTAAGGTGAGCGTGGCGGCGATTGCCGCCGATGCCGGGGTATTTCCCAACCAGGTGACTTACTACTTCGGTTCCAAAGACTCGCTCTTCATCCACGCAGCTTTCCTGGCCCTGCTCCACGATGCGGAGCGCCTGGAAGCGATCGGCCACAGCGCAGGGACTCCCGAGTCATTTCGAAGGAACATGGCCCGAACGGCGCTGATTCTCCCGTCCATGCCACTGGTGGTGCGCGCCTTGGCGGTGGGAACATCCGTGCCGGCCCTGGCCTCGGTGGTGGATCAGCATCTGAATCTGCTGTTCCACCAGTCCGAGCGCTACCTCGCCCGCATGCTGAAGCAACGTCACTGGGAAGTACAACGTCCCATCCCAGTGGAAACAAGGACGTTCTGGAGCGCAGCCTTCGGAGCCACCCTCCTGTCGCAGGCTGGCGCCACCGGCTCCGGAAGCGACGTGGACTTGGCCGGCACTCTGACGGTTCAAGTAAAGAGCGTGAAGGGCTCTTAGCAGCGGGGACAAGGCCTA
>NZ_JBHVSZ010000032.1:0-3018 GCF_042884885.1 Arthrobacter sp. NPDC058097 | reverse complement strand
ACATCGGCTTCATGCTCGAACCCCACGGCTTCTTCAACCAAAACCCCACCCTCAACCTCCCCACCGAAACCCGCAGCACCACCAACGGACACTGCAGCATGGGAGGAGAACGATGAGCCGGCAACAGGCTACAGCAAGCTCCAGTACCGCCAAGGCGGGAAAGCTGAAGGCCAACACCCTGGGGCTGTGGGATGTGGTGTTCATGGCGGTCGCGACGTCCGCACCCATCACGGTGATGAGCGGTAACGTCCCGATTTCGGTCGGCTTCGGTGTCGGCACCGGAACCCCGGCAACATACATCTGGGCAACGGTGATCCTGTCGGTCTTTGCGATCGCCTATGTCACGATGGCCCGTTACGTGACCTCCACGGCCGCGTTCTATGGCTTCATCTCCCGCGGTTTGGGGCGCGTGCTCGGCCTCGGAACCGGTTTCATGGTGACCTTCGGCTACATCGTTTTTGAGGCCAGCATCATCGGTATTTTCTCGTACTTTGGCCATCTGGCCTTCAAAGATCAGCTGGGCCTGGATATCCACTGGGTAGTCTTCGCAGTGGGCGGCCTGCTCATCATTGGTTTCCTGACCTTCTTCGAGATCAGCATGGCAGCGAAAATCCTGACGCTGCTGTTGTTCACGGAGATCGCGATCCTTGCCATCATGGCCTTCGGCGTGCTCTTCAAGGGCGGAGGGCCCGACGGGTTGATGCCGGAGACACTGAACCCGGCCATTGCATTCTCGCCCAACGGGCTGCAGAGCGCCGCGCCCGGGCTGGCCATGTTCATCGCATTCTGGTCCTGGACCGGGTTCGAGTCCACAGTGATGTACGGGGAGGAGTCCAAGAACCCGAAGAAGATCATCCCGATCGCCACGATGATCGCGGTCACCGGCGTCGGCGTCTTCTACACGTTCGTCTCCTGGATGTCCGTCGCCGGCAACGGCGCCCAGGGAGCCATCGCCCTGGCGCAAAGCGCCAACCCGCTGGACATGTTCTTCCACCCCACTGACGTCTTTGTCGGCCACGGCTGGGTCCTGGTCATGGAATGGCTGATGATGACCGGATCCTTCGCCTGCGCGATGGCCTTCCACAACGCGGCATCACGCTACATGTACTCCCTCGGACGTGAAGGCATCCTGCCCGGCGCACTTGGCAGGACCCACAAGAAGCACGGATCGCCCCACGTCGCGTCGTTCCTCCAGACCGGCATCGCCATCCTGTGGATCCTCGGATTCTGGTTCTTCAACAAGGACCCCTACCTGGATGTTTTTGCCCTGCTGGCGATCCTTGGGACATTCATGCTGGTGATTGTGCAGACCGTAACCATGGCGGCAGTGTTCAACTACTTCCGCAAGCACCATCCGGAAGAAAACTTCTGGCGGGTCAAGGTCGCCCCGATCATCGGCGGGGCCGGGATGCTGGGGGTGGTCATCATGATGTTCATGAACCTGGACACGGCTGCCGGACCCGCATCGTCGTCCCTGCTGTTCAAGCTCATCCCCTACATCGCCGCCGCGCTCTTCCTCACCGGCGCAGGCCTGGCGCTCTACTTCCGGAAGACCGATCCGCTCAAGTACGAAACCATTGGCCACGTCGTTCTTGCCGAGGATGGCCACGGCCCGGTCCTGGATGAGGAAGACCCGGAACCGTTGCACCCGATCGATCTCGACGACGTCAGGGAGATGGAGCGCCAGCACGCCACCGGCGACCTGGACCTGGAACTCGACGAACTCGACCGCGAGAAAAAGCTGGAGCTGGAGAAGGAATAGCCCAGGCAGCCGGTCCCCGATGCTGCCCGACGGCGGCACCGGGGACCGGCCCTGTTCCCCCACCCAAAAGCTTTCTCCCCCGAAATCTTCGGTCCCCGGTGCTGTCGGCACCCGCACCGGGGACCGAAAACCAAACCCACACCTCAACCCAGTAGGGCGTGATCCGCGTGTTCCATATCCCCGCAATGACCTGGACCCTCACCGCCGTGCTGCTGGCCGGCAGCACCTACCAGCTCTGGCAGGTGTTCAGGTCAGCCCACCTCACCGACCGGGTCAACAACACCCTGCACGCCCTCATGAACACCCTGATGGCCGCCATGCTCTGGAACCTGGCCCCCTCCACACTCCTCGCCCAGATCGGACTCCTCGCCGGCGCCGCACTCTGGTTCATCATCCAGGCCGTCGCCCGGCCCGAATACAAACTCCTCTGCGCCGGCACCCAAGGCAGACTCAAATGCGCCTACCACGCCCTCACCATGGCCGGCGCAGCCCTCATGATCGCCATGATGACCCACCAAGGCCACAGCACCGGCGCCGGCCAAGCAGCCATGCCCATGCCGGCCAGCCACCATGGAATGACAACCACACCCCACACCCCAACAACAACAGGAACAACCACAACGGCACCAGCACTCGGCCTAACACCCGGCATGCTGCTCACCCTCCTCTTCGCAACCGCCGCACTGGTTTTCCTCGTCCTGCTCCTCCGCAACCGAACCACCATCGCCCCGCACCACCCCGGGCCACCGCGACGTTCCACCCGCACAGAACACGCCCTCGAAGCTCTCGGCGCCACCACCATGGCCCTCATGTTCGCCACCACCGCATAACCCAGCACAGCCAGATACCAGCAGAGCAAGAACGACGGCGGCACCCTCCCCGGGTGCCGCCGTTTCGCGTGCTGCCGTGTTTCAGAATGTTTCCAACATGTTAACTGGGCTGGGAATTTCTGCCCCGGAATTTCTCAGGTAAATGTTTATAAATAACTTTCATAAACGAATTCCCTCGCGTAGTTTTGCTTGTGAAAGGAGCGCGGGTGACCGGCATCACACCTACTCGCCTGCACCGGAGATGAACAGATCTGCCAAGGACGAACAGTTCTGAGAATCCAAGGGAACCTTTTCTGCCTATTGCCCACAACAGCAATACCACCAGGCTTCGGGCCATAGGCGTCCTCATCCTGTTTTTGGACTTATCAAGGAGTGAAAGCATGACTCTTGACATTGAAACTTCAGTTGCTGTGGGTGTTTCGCACC
>NZ_JBHVSZ010000031.1:1264-4591 GCF_042884885.1 Arthrobacter sp. NPDC058097 | reverse complement strand
TTCTTGTGTGGTGTAAGTTGTTGGCCTATTAGTACCGGTCAGCTTCACGAGTCGTTAGTCCTCGCTTCCACATCCGGCCTATCAACCCAGTGGTCTGGCTGGGGGCCTCTCACACGCAAGGTGTATGGAAATCTCATCTCGAAGCGAGCTTCCCGCTTAGATGCTTTCAGCGGTTATCCCATCCGAACGTAGCTAATCAGCGGTGCACTTGGCAGTACAACTGACACACCAGAGGTTCGTCCGTCCCGGTCCTCTCGTACTAAGGACAGCCCTTCTCAAATTTCCTGCGCGCGCAGCGGATAGGGACCGAACTGTCTCACGACGTTCTAAACCCAGCTCGCGTACCGCTTTAATGGGCGAACAGCCCAACCCTTGGGACCTACTCCAGCCCCAGGATGCGACGAGCCGACATCGAGGTGCCAAACCATGCCGTCGATATGGACTCTTGGGCAAGATCAGCCTGTTATCCCCGAGGTACCTTTTATCCGTTGAGCGACGGCCATTCCACAATGTACCGCCGGATCACTAGTCCCGACTTTCGTCCCTGCTCGAGATGTCTCTCTCACAGTCAAGCTCCCTTGTGCACTTACACTCGACACCTGATTGCCAACCAGGCTGAGGGAACCTTTGGGCGCCTCCGTTACTTTTTAGGAGGCAACCGCCCCAGTTAAACTACCCATCAGGCACTGTCCCTGACCCGGATTACGGGCCGAAGTTAGATGTCCAAAGTGACCAGAGTGGTATTTCAACGATGACTCCACCCGAACTGGCGTCCGGGCTTCAACGTCTCCCACCTATCCTACACAAGCCACTCCGAACACCAATACCAAACTATAGTAAAGGTCTCGGGGTCTTTCCGTCCTGCTGCGCGTAACGAGCATCTTTACTCGTACTGCAATTTCGCCGAGTTTATGGTTGAGACAGCGGGGAAGTCGTTACTCCATTCGTGCAGGTCGGAACTTACCCGACAAGGAATTTCGCTACCTTAGGATGGTTATAGTTACCACCGCCGTTTACTGGGGCTTAAATTCTCAGCTTCGCCTTACGGCTAACCGGTCCTCTTAACCTTCCAGCACCGGGCAGGAGTCAGTCCGTATACATCGTCTTGCGACTTCGCACGGACCTGTGTTTTTAGTAAACAGTCGCTTCCCCCTGGTCTCTGCGGCCCCGATCCCCTCCCGGTCGCTAGTACCGTTCAAGGTTGGGGCCCCCCTTCTCCCGAAGTTACGGGGGCATTTTGCCGAGTTCCTTAACCATAATTCTCTCGATCGCCTTAGTATTCTCTACCTGATCACCTGTGTCGGTTTGGGGTACGGGCGGCTAAAACCTCGCGCCGATGCTTTTCTAGGCAGCATAGGATCACCGAATCCCCCCTTTACGGGAGTCCCGTCAGATCTCAGGCACATGAACAGCGGATTTGCCTACCGTTCGCCCTACATCCTTGGACCGGGACAACCATCGCCCGGCTCGGCTACCTTCCTGCGTCACACCTGTTAATACGCTTGCCTCCCAGGATCAGGTCCCGCGCTCCACCAAAACCCTTCACCCACAAGGGGTGTCGGGCAGGTCTCGGGCGGTTAGTATCCCCTGTTCAACATGGGCGGTTTTTCGCCGGTACGGGAATATCAACCCGTTGTCCATCGACTACGCCTGTCGGCCTCGCCTTAGGTCCCGACTTACCCAGGGCAGATTAGCTTGACCCTGGAACCCTTGATCATCCGGCGGACGGGTTTCTCACCCGTCTTTCGCTACTCATGCCTGCATTCTCACTCGTGTAGGCTCCACCGCTGGTTTACACCGCGACTTCACCGCCCACACGACGCTCCCCTACCCATCCACACTCCTGAACCACAAAGGCTTGGAAAATATGTGAATGCCACAACTTCGGCGGTGTACTTGAGCCCCGCTACATTGTCGGCGCGGAATCACTTGACCAGTGAGCTATTACGCACTCTTTTAAGGATGGCTGCTTCTAAGCCAACCTCCTGGTTGTCTTCGCAACTCCACATCCTTTCCCACTTAGCACACGCTTAGGGGCCTTAGTTGGTGGTCTGGGCTGTTTCCCTCTCGACTATGAAGCTTATCCCCCACAGTCTCACTGCTGCGCTCTCACTTACCGGCATTCGGAGTTTGGCTGACGTCAGTAACCTTGTAGGGCCCATTAGCCATCCAGTAGCTCTACCTCCGGAAAGAAACACGCAACGCTGCACCTAAATGCATTTCGGGGAGAACCAGCTATCACGAAGTTTGATTGGCCTTTCACCCCTACCCACAGCTCATCCCCTCCATTTTCAACTGAAGTGGGTTCGGTCCTCCACGACGTCTTACCGTCGCTTCAACCTGGCCATGGGTAGATCACTTCGCTTCGGGTCTAGATCACGCCACTGCAACGCCCTGTTCAGACTCGCTTTCGCTACGGCTTCCCCACACGGGTTAACCTCGCGACGTAACACTAACTCGCAGGCTCATTCTTCAAAAGGCACGCCGTCACAACTACAAGGCTGCTCCGACGGATTGTAAGCACACGGTTTCAGGTACTGTTTCACTCCCCTCCCGGGGTACTTTTCACCTTTCCCTCACGGTACTGGTCCGCTATCGGTCATTAGGGAGTATTTAGGCTTATCAGGTGGTCCTGACAGATTCACACGGGATTTCTCGGGCCCCGTGCTACTTGGGATACTCATCAAAGGCGGCGCTACAGCATTACGGTTACGGGGCTCACACCCTCTACGGCCGGCCTTTCAAGACCGTTCACCTATACCAGCACTCACACCTCCCCGGTCCGGCAGAACCAGGACAACAAGTCCCACAACCCCGCCCATGCAACGCCCGCCGGCTATCACACATGGGTCGGTTTAGCCTGATCCGCGTTCGCTCGCCACTACTAACGGAATCACTGTTGTTTTCTCTTCCTGCGGGTACTGAGATGTTTCACTTCCCCGCGTTCCCTCCACGCACCCTATGTGTTCAGATGCGGGTCACCAGATCACTCGCGCGTCTGGCGGGGTTTCCCCATTCGGACACCCTGGGATCACAGTCCGGTTATCGACTCCCCCAGGCTTATCGCAGATTCCTACGTCCTTCTTCGGCTCCTAATGCCAAGGCATCCACCGTGTGCTCTTAAAAACTTGACCACAAAAGATCAAGGAGTAATTTTCGAGAGAACCACAGAAACCAACCACACCCAACAACCACACCCCGAAGAGTGCCATCATCACGCGCAGCCAGATCCAGGTTCATATTCTTGGAAATTGCTTCTTATAAAAGATGCTCGCGTCCACTATGTAGTTCTCAAACAACAACCCCGTACCACACACCCCACACACA
>NZ_JBHVSZ010000030.1:0-2500 GCF_042884885.1 Arthrobacter sp. NPDC058097 | reverse complement strand
GATCTACCCATGTCCAGGGTGAAGTTCAGGTAACACCTACTGGAGGCCCGAACCCACGCACGTTGAAAAGTGCGGGGATGAGGTGTGGGTAGCGGTGAAATTCCAATCGAACTTGGAGATAGCTGGTTCTCCCCGAAATAGCTTTAGGGCTAGCCTCGGAATTTAGAGTCTTGGAGGTAGAGCACTGATTGGACTAGGGGCCCTCATCGGGTTACCGAATTCAGTCAAACTCCGAATGCCAATGACTTATGTCCGGGAGTCAGACGGTGAGTGCTAAGATCCATCGTCAAAAGGGAAACAGCCCAGACCATCAGCTAAGGTCCCCAAGTATACGTTAAGTGGAAAAGGATGTGGAGTTGCTTAGACAACCAGGATGTTGGCTTAGAAGCAGCCACCATTTAAAGAGTGCGTAATAGCTCACTGGTCGAGTGACTCTGCGCCGAAAATGTAACGGGGCTAAACGTATCACCGAAGCTATGGCAGTCCTTACGGACTGGGTAGGGGAGCGTTCCAAGCAGCAGTGAAGCCGTACTGGAAAGAGCGGTGGAGCGCTTGGAAGTGAGAATGCCGGTGTAAGTAGCGAAAAGACAAGTGAGAATCTTGTCCACCGAATGCCTAAGGTTTCCTGGGGAAGGCTCGTCCTCCCAGGGTTAGTCGGGACCTAAGCTGAGGCCGAAAGGCGTAGGCGATGGACAACAGGTTGATATTCCTGTACCACCTCTGTTCCGCTTGAGCAATGGCGTGACGCAGGAGGATAGGGTGAGCGGCCTACTGGATGGCCGTCCAAGCAGTGAGTGTGGTGTGTAGGCAAATCCGCACACCGGTAAGCATGAGCTGTGATGGCGAGGGAAATTTAAGTACCGAAGTCCCTGATTTCACACTGCCAAGAAAAGCGTCTAGCGAGGAACAAGGTGCCCGTACCGCAAACCGACACAGGTAGGCGAGGAGAGAATCCTAAGGTGCGCGGGATAACTCTTGCTAAGGAACTCGGCAAAATGACCCCGTAACTTCGGGAGAAGGGGCGCCTCGGTAGGGTTAATAGCCCGAGGGGGCCGCAGTGAAAAGGCCCAAGCGACTGTTTAGCAAAAACACAGGTCTCTGCGAAGCCGCAAGGCGAAGTATAGGGGCTGACGCCTGCCCGGTGCTGGAAGGTTAAGGGGATGAGTTAGCGCAAGCGAAGCTTTGAACCGAAGCCCCAGTAAACGGCGGCCGTAACTATAACGGTCCTAAGGTAGCGAAATTCCTTGTCGGGTAAGTTCCGACCCGCACGAAAGGCGTAACGACTTGGGCGCTGTCTCGGCAAGAGACTCGGTGAAATTATAGTACCTGTGAAGATGCAGGTTACCCGCGACAGGACGGAAAGACCCCGTGGAGCTTTACTGTAGCCTGGTATTGGAACTTTGTGCATCATGTACAGGATAGGTGGGAAGCTGAGAAGCAGGGGCGCCAGCCTCTGTGGAGCTGTCGGTGGGATACCACCCTTGATGTACGGAGTTTCTAACTCGTCGCCCTTATCGGGCGAGAGGACCATGCCAGGTGGGCAGTTTGACTGGGGCGGTCGCCTCCTAAAAGGTAACGGAGGCGCCCAAAGGTTCCCTCAGAATGGTTGGAAATCATTCGTAGAGTGTAAAGGCACAAGGGAGCTTGACTGCGAGACCTACAAGTCGAGCAGGGACGAAAGTCGGGCTTAGTGATCCGGTGGTTCCGCATGGAAGGGCCATCGCTCAACGGATAAAAGCTACCCCGGGGATAACAGGCTTATCTCCCCCAAGAGTCCACATCGACGGGGAGGTTTGGCACCTCGATGTCGGCTCATCGCATCCTGGGGCTGAAGTAGGTCCCAAGGGTTGGGCTGTTCGCCCATTAAAGCGGTACGCGAGCTGGGTTCAGAACGTCGTGAGACAGTTCGGTCCCTATCCGTCGCGGGCGTAGGAAATTTGAGAGGAGCTGTCCTTAGTACGAGAGGACCGGGATGGACGCACCGCTGGTGTACCAGTTGTCACGCCAGTGGCACAGCTGGGTAGCTATGTGCGGACGGGATAAGCGCTGAAAGCATCTAAGCGTGAAGCCCCCTCCAAGATGAGACTTCCCACAGCGCAAGCTGGTAAGACCCCTCATAGACGATGAGGTTGATAGGTTCGGTGTGGAAGCGCGGTAACGCGTGGAGCTGACGAATACTAATCGGTCGAGGACTTATCCACAAATTCTTAGCAATCATGCGTATTCAGTTTTGAAGGAATAAATCCTTCAATGTTCCTCGGTAGCTCAGTTGGTAGAGCAATCGGCTGTTAACCGATCGGTCGGCGGTTCGAGTCCGTCCCGAGGAGCCATATATACGGAGAGTTACCCAAGAGGCCGAAGGGGACGGTTTGCTAAACCGTTAGTATGCGCAAGCGTAGCGAGGGTTCGAATCCCTCACTCTCCGCCTTTTTTATTTTGGCGGCGTAGCTCAGCTGGTTAGAGCGTTCGGTTCATACCCGAAAGGTCTGTTGTTAGTTTC
>NZ_JBHVSZ010000029.1:0-7981 GCF_042884885.1 Arthrobacter sp. NPDC058097 | reverse complement strand
CCGCCAACGCCCGCGCCAACGCATTACCAATCCCCCGGCTCGAACCGGTCACCAAAGCAACCCGCCCGCTCAAATCAAAAAGTGAAGTCATGAAGTGATCCCTTCTGCGGCGCCCACGGCGCCTGTCCTGCTGAGGTTTGAAATCGTTTGCCGCACGACGGCCAGGTCTTGGTCCCCCAGGCCCTGGCGCTTGAGTTCGGCATAGAGCTCGACGCCGGCCAGCGCCATCGGGACGGCGGCCCCGGCGGCGTCGGCTGACTCCACGACGAAGGACAGGTCCTTGTGCATGAATTTTGCCGGCCCGGTGGGCGTGTAGTCCTTCCGGGCGATCCGCGGGCCCACCTGGTCCAGGACACGGCTGCCGGCGAGGCCGCCGGAGAGGACCTCGAAGAGGGCCGCGACATCAACGCCTGAACGCTCGGCCAGCTCGGCCGCTTCGGCGAGCGCCGCCGTCGTTGTTCCGACCACCAGCTGGTTGCACGCCTTTGCCAGCGAGCCGGCGCCAAGCGGGCCCAGCAACCGCACGGTGGTGCCCATGGCTTCAAAGAGCGGAAGCAGCCGGCGAAAGTCGGCGCCGTCATCCGCGCCGGCCATGATGGCCAGAGTGCCGTCGACCGCACCCTTCGTCCCGCCGCTGACCGGCGCGTCCACCACCACGGCATGGCCGGAACTGGCCTCCCGGACCTTCTCCGCGAAGGCTTTGACCGCGGTGGGGGAAACGCTGCTCATGACCACCACTGCGGTGGCGGCCGCCGGCGGTGATGACTGCCAGCTGGCGAGCAGGCCGGCCGACGCGTCCTCAATGCAGGCAAGGTCGGGGAGCATGAAGACGATCACCGGCTCGTCCCGGAGCTGCTCCACGCTGTCGGCAGCGGATCCCCCGAGCTGGCGGAAATCCTCCAGCGCCGCGGATGACCGATTCCATGCGGTGACGGCCCAGCCCTTCCGCACAAGGTTCGCCGCCATCGGCGCCCCCATCAGGCCAAGACCCACGAAGCCTGTTCTCGGTATATTCATCTGCAGCGCACACCCTCACTCCGTTGTGGTCGATTTATGGCCAATCGCAAGAAATCTGTTCAGTATTCTAGCCTTCATTCAGTATGATGAACAGCATGACGACTGAAACCACCGTCGCGATCGCCGTCCCGCTCGAAGCCGAGTTTGTGGAACGCATCCGCGCCGTAGATCCCTGCGTGACCGTTCTTTACGAGCCCGACCTGCTGCCGCCCGAACGCTTCCCTGCCGACCACGCCGGCGACCCCAACTTCAAGCGCACGCCGGAGCAGGAAGAGCGCTACTGGGAGATGCTGGGCAAAGCCGACGTGCTGTACGGCTTTCCGAACGAAAGCCCCAAGGGCCTGGCGCGCATCGCGAGGGACAACCCGCGCCTGCAGTGGATCCACGCCATGGCGGCGGGTGCCGGCGGTGCAGTCAAGGCCTCCGGGCTCGATGCGGGGACACTCAACAAGTTCAAGGTGACCACGTCCGCCGGGGTGCACGCCCTGCCCCTCGCCGAGTTTGCGGCCCTGGGCATCCTCAACGGTTTCAAGCGGACCGCAGAGCTCGCCCAGGACCAGGCCGCCAGGGTGTGGCCGGAGCTGCGGATTCCCACGAAGCTGGTCAACGGCTCCTCGCTGGTGGTCACCGGGCTCGGGGAAATCGGGCTGGAAACCGCCCGCATCGCGCGCTTACTCGGCATGAAGGTCAGCGGCACCAAGCGTTCCGTGGAGCCGATCGACGGCATCGAGGAAGTGGCGGACAACGACGGGCTGGCCGGCCTGCTCGCCTCGGCCGACGCCGTGGTGAACACTCTTCCAGGCACCCCTTACACAGAGAAGCTTTTCAACCGCGAAGTCTTCGCGGCTATGAAGCCCGGCACGGTATTCGTCAACGTGGGCCGCGGAACCGTGGTGGACGAGGACGCGCTGCTCGAGGCCCTGGAAAACGGGCAGGTGGCCTATGCCTGCCTGGACGTGTTCGCCGTCGAGCCCCTCCCGCAGGACAGCCCGCTGTGGAACCACCCGCGCGTGATGGTGTCGCCGCACACCTCCGCCCTCAGCGCAGCCGAGAACCGCCTGATCGCGGAGCGTTTCTGCAGCAACCTCAGGACGTTCCTCGACGGCGGCGAACTCCCGCACCTCGTGGACACGGTCCACTTCTACTAGACCGCACTTTTCCAAACCGCCTGCCGCAGGACTCCCCTGCAGCGCAGACACCGCAGAGCCGGGCAGCCCCAGGGTTGCCCGGCTCCTCCGTTGCCCGCTCCCCCAATACCGAGCGCGAACGTACACTTGCGGCCCCGACCCGTTGCCGGGAGGGGCCGCAAGTGTACGTTCGCGCTGTGTACTGTCTTGCTGTGCGGCTTCTAGCGGGCGTCCTCGATGGCGACGAGGTCGCGGCCCCTGGTTTCGGGGGTAAAGAAGGTGCTCACGAAGGAGATCAGGGCAAGGACCAGCGAGTAGGTCGCGAGAACCAGCCAGGAGTAGCCGGTGGCCGCGAGCAGTGCCGCTCCCACCAGCGGCACCAGGCCGCCCGCCAGCACGGCGGAGAGTTCCCGGGCCATGGCCACACCCGTAAACCGGTACTGGGAACCGAACAGTTCAGGCAGCAGGGGGCACTGCGGTCCCAGCATTGACTGCACGCCGAGGGCGATGCCCACCACCATGACAACCCACACCAGGGTCACGTTGCCCAGCGTCACGAGATAGAACGCCGGGAAGGCGATGACAGCCTGGAACAGGGCGCCGTAACGGTAGACCGGGACGCGGCCAAAGCGGTCGGAGAGAGCGCCGAAGGTGACCACCATGACGGCGGCAAAACCGGCTGCGATCAGAAGCCCGACAGGTCCGATGAACTTGTCGCCGGGGAAAACGCCGGCCGGGGCTGCCAGGAAAGCCACCAGCAGCGCCGAGTAGATGGAGGAGTTTCCGTTCTCACCCATGCGCAGGCCAATGCCCACGAGGACGTTCTTCTTGGAGTGCTTCCAGAGCTGGCCCACCGGGTTCTTGACCACGTTCTTGTGCTTCTCCAGCTCCTGGAACACCGGCGTTTCCTTGAGCCGCAGGCGGATAAACACCGCAATCGCAATCAGGATCACGCTGGCCAGGAAGGGCACACGCCACAGCCAGCCTTCGAGGATGGCCTTGTTGGCAGTGGCGATGAGGGCGAAGGTGCCGGCGCCCAGGAGGGTTCCCAACTGGATCCCCACGAACGGCAGGGAGGCAAAGAAACCACGACGGCGGGGCGGGGCCACTTCGGAGATCAGCGTGGTTGCGCCGGCCTGCTCCGCGCCGGCACCGAGGCCCTGGACGATCCGGAGGATAACCAGGAGGACAGCGCCGAGCATTCCCGCCTGCTCGAAGGTCGGCAGCAGGCCGATTGCAAAGCTTGCGGCACCCATCAGGCCGATGGTTAGGATCAGCACCATTTTCCGGCCGAACCGGTCGCCGATGTAACCGAAGACGATGCCGCCGAACGGGCGGGCAGCGAAGCCCACACCGTACGTGGCGAATGAAGCGATCAGCGCACCCTCATCGCCGAGCGGCTTGAAGAACAGCGGCCCGAAGATGAGGGCCGAGGCCAGGCCGTAGATGTAGAAGTCGTAGTACTCCAGAGCGGATCCTACGGAGCTGGCAAGTGTTGCCCTTCGCAGCTGTTCCGGTTCGACGACGGCGCCGTCCGGATCAGCCAGCGGTGAATCAGTACGAGTTGTCACTAGCACTCCCTCAAAGACACTCCAGGCCCCCGTTGGCCTGGGGAGTAGTGACAGCACTATTGCGTCGGTCACTATGTTGAACAGCGTACAACATGATGAACGACTAGCCAATAGGCCGGATTTCCGCCTAGCCCATGGGGTTGCCAAGGGACCGGGCCAGCTCATTCAGCTCTTTGACCATCTGCGCGCCCTGCTCCTGCGAGTAGGTTGCCTTCAGCGCAGTGACGGAAAGGCCAAGGCTGGGGCCGTGCGCTCCGCGGGTGGGTACCGTCACGGCCAGGCACACCACTCCCGTGGTGGATTCCTCGTCTTCAAACGCGAAGCCCTGTTCGCGGATCTGCTTCAGCTGGGCTTTCAGCTCCGCCCCCGTGCGCAGCGATTTAGGGGTCAGCACGGGAAGCTCCGCATCGTCAGCAAACATCGCCTCGATATCGTGGTCATGAAGCCTGGCGATGAGGGCCTTGCCCACGGCGCAGAGCGACACCGGCATCTTGTCGCCGATATTGGACGTCAGGCGGACGGCCGGATGGCCCTCGTAGCGCGCCAGGTAAATGACGTTGGTGCCGTCCAGCATGGCAATGCGCACGGTTTCACCTGACAGCGTTGGTGCCTGCTCACAGAAACGGTAGAACTCCTGGACCTCATCGAGCCGGCTCAGATAGGCGGCACCCAGTTCAACGAGCTTGCGGCCCAGGGTGTACTCGGCGCCCTGCCTGCTAATCAGCCTGGCCTCCTCCAGCGCCAGCAGAAGGTTGGAGGTGGAGGATTTGGGGATTCCGAGGTCCCGGGCAAGGTCACTGAGGGTGAGCCGGCCCGTGGCTGACGCCGCGAGCGACTCCAGGACGGCGGCGGCCCGCGTCACAGCCGGCGCCGGGGATGCGCTCCCCAGTCCGTCACTGGCTTTGGGGGTGCGGGAATCAGCCATGATTCTCCTTTTCGGTACGCGCTCTGACAGCGGGGTTCGGCAGATTGCATCGCGCACGAAACCGGCGACGATGCCAAAGCGTCCAGTCAACTGAACACCTATCATCATACTGGCTCCAGGGCTGCCACTGAAGGCGTCCCGGGCCCAGCCGCCAGGGCGTGAATCGCGGGAATCGCCTTGCCGACAGCAAAGCTCTTAACAGTTTCGTGTTTCCGAAAGTTCACGGTATATTCAATTTCAAGCCTTCCACCGCGGCATCCCCCAATAGTCGCGGTGGAAGGCTTATCCAATTCCCAGGCCTTTTAGGATTCCTAACCTTTTAGGATTCCGGGCTTTGCAGTTTTTCAGGCTGCATTCGCGACCGTGTGTTCAGGGACAGTATTGTCCGCCACCGCGCTCCGCAGCCGCCATCCCCCGCCAAGTCCGTCACGGATGATCTCCATGGTGGTCAGCGCCGATCCCGTGTTGCGCCCCAGCCGGGCCTGCAGCCGCCACACCTCGACGTCCACGCGGCTCAGCCCCAGTGGCATCCGGCGTTCCGCCTCCCACCAGCTGACGCGTTCAAACCACCGCAGCGGTTCCGCGCCCACCGTCCATTCCTGCCCGCCGCGGATGACCGCCCCCGGCTGCCCGTCGGCAGCAATCCTCACAAGTACGTGTTCCATGGCCGCAGGCTATGGCCGGGCACCGACATTTTTCCGCGGGCACCGCGACGGACGGAGATACACAAAAACCCCGCCTGACCAGGCCCAAGAACGTGGTCAGACGGGGTTTTGAAGGTGGGTCCTACCGGGATCGAACCGATGACATCCACGGTGTAAACGTGGCGCTCTACCAGCTGAGCTAAAGACCCAAAGAGAGGTTTTTCGCACCGAAGCGCTCGAACCAACGAACATAGACTCTACCCGAAGAGTGCCGGCAAATGCTAATCGGGTCAGGCCGCAGGGAGCGGCGGCAATTCTTCCGCCAGCCAGGCGAGGGACTCGCTCACCCCGGCTTCCAGCTTGATTGTGGCGAGGTCGTCGCCGCGCGTCCGCCCACGGTTGATGATGACGACAGGTTTGCCTTGCTTGGCGGCGTGACGGACGAACCGCAGTCCGCTCATGACGCTGAGTGAGGAACCGGCAACAAGCAGGGCTTGGGCTTTATCCACCATGGCGTAGGCGCGTTCCACGCGTTCCTTGGGGACGTTTTCGCCAAAGTACACAAAGTCCGGTTTGAGGACGCCGCCGCACGCGGGGCAGCGGGCCACCACAAAGCCGCGGATCAGGCGCAGGTCCTCCACCGTGGCGTCGGCGTCGGGGGCCATCTCGACAAGGCCGGATTTGGTGGCGTGCTCCAGGAACTCCGGATTCAGTTCTTCCAGCACCCCGGCGAGCAGCTGCCTCGAGTAGGTCCGGCGGCAGTCCAGGCAAATCACCTGGTCGAAGCGTCCGTGAAGGTCCACCACGTTGGTACTCCCCGCGTCCTCATGGAGGCGGTCCACGTTCTGGGTGATCAGCCCGGTCAGGAGCCCGCGCTGTTCCAGGAGGACGACGGCGGCGTGGCCGGCATTGGGATTGGCCCGCCTCAGGTGGGCCCACCCAATGTGGTTGCGCGCCCAGTACCGCTGCCGGTTGGCAGCATCGCCGACAAACTCCTGATAGGTCATGGGTGAGCGCGGCGGCGAATCAGGGCCGCGGTAGTCCGGGATACCGGAATCCGTGCTGAGGCCTGCCCCGGTGAGAAGGGCCAGCGGCAGACCGGCGACCACGTCACGGATCCCGCCCAGCGCCTCGAGGTCGCTGGCCGATGACTCCCCGCGCATGGCGGGAGGCAGACTGGCGAAACCTGTCAGGCCGGTGCCGGTCCGCCGCTGGTCCATCCGGTGACCCTAATGCCTAACCTTGGGCGAGTTCCGCCAGCACACGGCGGTATTCGGTGAGGTCACGGGCCTGGCCGCGCGGGTTCACGACGACGTAGCGGACCATTCCGCCGGCGTCGATGATGAATGTCCCGCGCCGTGCCATCCCGCTTTCAGCGTCGAACACGCCGTACTGTTCGGCGACGGCGCCGTGCGGCCAGAAGTCCGCCAGCAGGCTGAAGCCGTAGCCTTCCTGTTCGGCGTACGCCCGGAGGGCGAACTTGCTGTCCACCGAGATTGCCAGGACCTCGGCGTCGGCATGTTCGAAGACGGCGACGTTGTCCCGGATCTCGCACAGCTCACCGGTGCAGATTCCGGAGAACGCGAAGGGGTAGAACACAACCACCACGTTGCGGCCGCGGAAGTCGGCAAGCCGGACCGGCTCGCCGAACTGGTTGGCCAGGGTGAAGTCCGGCGCCTGCTGCCCAACCGCGGGCACTCCCGAAAGATCCACCGTCGCGACGGCGGCCTGCCCGGTCACTTGTTCTTCCTGGTCACCAGGCGCGTGGCGCTCCAGTCCTTGGAAACGCCCGCGGACGTGGTGCAGTGCAGCCCCGCAGTGGGTGCGGCGTCCTGGATGTCGGACGGCGAAACATATCCGGGACGGCCGGACTTGGGCGTGAGGACCCACACCACGCCGCCCTCCGTGAGCGTCGTGAGCGAGTCGACCAGCGTGTCCACGAGGTCGCCGTCGCCGTCCCGCCACCAAAAGATCACGGCGTCCACGACGTCATGATCATCCTCATCCAGAAGCTCTGACCCCGTCAGCTCCTCTATGTCATCACGCAAGTCGAAGTCGACGTCGTCGTCGTAACCGAACTCCTGAATCAGATCCCCGTCCTTGAAACCCAATTTTTCCGCCACATTTACCGAAGTGGCGGCGTCGGCCTCGCTCACGTGTTCCTCCTGTGCATAGTGATTTCGATTACTCCAAGCCAACACCCTTTGGGCGTGGGCTTCAAGCCAGGTGCGCCGCGGTGCGGCTTATTGTGCTTCACACAACAAGTATGACGGTCAAATACGGCGGAGGGTTCAGCCGCGGCTACGCATCCGGAAGCCGTCAGAGCTACAGTGACTGTTGACAACTATGCCTAACGGGGCAACCGCCCCGAACGAATAGGCAGTCATACACACGAGATAGAACCCTGCCCGGCGCACATGACCGGGCTGTTGTAACCGATACGACGCACACGACGCGTTCACGCCGGGCAGCTACCCTGCCGGACCTGAGTGCGCCGATGAATGCGCGCAAAGAGAGGTTGGACGTGGCTGCAGGAGAAGATACCTCCCATATCCTCAGCGGGTTGACTAACCAGCTGCCTGATCGTGATCCGGAAGAGACCGCCGAGTGGGTTGAGTCCCTGGATGCGCTGATCAGGGAACAGGGCACGGAGCGTGCCCAATACATCATGCGCAGTCTCCTGCAGCGTGCCGGCGC
>NZ_JBHVSZ010000028.1:0-10909 GCF_042884885.1 Arthrobacter sp. NPDC058097 | reverse complement strand
CGCCGCCGGACTGATCGCCTTCGGCGCCGGGCTCCTCGTCTCCTCCCTCATCCCCCCGAGCGAAAAGGAACGCGAAGCCGCCGACGCCCTCAAGAGCGCAGCCGAACCGGTCACCACCCAGCTCACCGAGGCCGCCAAGGACATGGCCCAGGGCTGGAAGGAACCCGCCCAGGAAGCCATGGAAAACGTCAAGGCCACCGCCACCGACGCCGCCCAGCACGTCAAGGACGAAGGCCAAACCGCCGCCCAGGACGTCAAAGCAACCGCCACCGACGCCAAAGACCACGTCCAAAACACGTAGCGGCGTTAACAACTGCAGAGTCAAAGTACGACGACGGCCGGCCCGCCTAAGCGCGGGCCGGCCGTTTGTCTGTGGTCAGGGGTCGGGGTCGGCGGCTAGCCCTTCTTCTCGGCCAGCGCGCCGGCCTTGTGCGCGGCCCTCGCCCCCGTCTTGGCCGACTCCACGACGTACTGGGGTTCGTCGTCGCTGGCCCTGTGCGTGTGACCGTCGAGCTCAAAGTCGCTGGTCTTCTTTTCCACGATCTTGCCGTGGGTCTTTCCCTGCGGCGTGTTCCATTCCACTTCGGTGCCCTTGGTCAGTGCCACGTGTGCTCCTCAAGTCGGTCCGGCGGTCACGGCCGACACTACAGCCGGCACCGGCAACCGGCCAGGGCCTTAACCGAATTCGGTTGGGCCTGAGAGCCCGCTCTCCGAAAGGTGCAGAATTGCTGGACTATGCCCCGGCGCACCACCACACTGTCTATTACAGCTGGCAATCCGGCGCCTTGAGGGATTTCCGGCACCACAGTTCCCGTGCTTTCCGATTGCGCTGAGAGGACACCGCCATGGAGAACCTGGCAGCCATCCTGCCCCTGATTGTCATTGTTGTCTCCGTGCTGCTGGGCATTCTGGTCATCTGGCTGGCCGTCAAACTGATGTGGAAAGTGGCCGAACCGAACGAGGCCCTCATCATCTCCGGTTTGACCCGCGGCACGCTGGAAAGCACCGACGGTATGGACTTCAAAATCGTCACCGGCAAGGGCGCACTGGTGGTACCCGGGCTGCAGACCGTCAGGACGCTGTCCCTCACGCTGAACGAGACGGAACTGAAGGTCTCCTGCGTTACCTCCCAGGGCATCCAGGTGATCGTGGAAGGCGTCGTCATTTACAAGATCGGGGACGCGCCCGCCTTTATCGCCAATGCCGCCCGAAGGTTTCTTGGGCAGCAGCCGAAAATGGAAAGCCAGGTGTACAACGTCTTCGAGGGCCACCTGCGTTCCATTATCGGCAGCATGACCGTGGAGGAAATCATCCGCGAGCGTGACAAGCTGGCGTCGCAGGTCCGCGGCGCAAGCGGCGTGGAAATGGAGAAGCTCGGCCTGGTGGTTGATTCCCTGCAGATCAAGGACCTCCAGGACCCCACCGGCTACATCCAGAACATCGCCAAGCCGCACATCGCCCAGGTCAAGATGGAGGCCCGCATTGCCGAGGCCACCCGGAACCGGGAGGCCGCGGAACGCGAAGCCGAGGCGGCCGCACAGATCGCCGATGCGCAGAGCGTTTCCGCCATCAAGCAGTCCGCGGCGCAGGCCAACGCCGAGCGGGCGAGGGCAAATGCGGCGCAGGCCGGCCCGCTGGCCGATGCCACCGCCCGCCAGCAGGTGGTGGTCCAGGAAACCGAGGTGGCCAAGCTCGAGGCTGACCGGGAGGAACAGAAGCTGCAGACCACCATCCGCAAGCCCGCCGACGCCAAGGCCTACGCACAGCGCACCGAGGCGGAGGCCCAGAAGGCGGCCGACATCAGCGCGGCAGAAGCGCGGGCCAAGCGCACGGAACTCGAGGCCCAGGCCAATGCCCGCCGGGTGGAGGTGGAGGCGCAGGCCAACGCCAGCGCGGCAGCGGCGATTGCCGGAGCCACCCGCGTGACGGGCGAGGCCGAGGCGGCAGCCACGAAGGCGCGCGGAGATGCCGCAGCGTCCGCCATCAAGGCGAAGGCGCTGGCCGAGGCGGAGGGCATCAAGGCGCGCGGCGAGGCACTGGAGAGCAACCAGGACGCCGTCATCTCGCAGCAGCTGGCGGAGAACATGCCGTCCATCGTGGCGGCGGCGGCCGAACCGTTCGGCCACGTGGACCAGCTGACCGTCCTCAACGGCGCCGACGGCCTCAACAGCATGGTGGGCGGGATCATCACCCAGGCGGGTTCGTTCCTGCCGCGGCTGTCCACTGCCCTCAAGAACGGGCAGAACCATGCCAAGCAGCCGCCGAAGCAGCCCAGCGCCTAGACCCGGAAGCCCAGCGAAACCGAGGGACATGGTGCATAGGAACGTTGACCGGAGCCTGACGGGAAAGATCGGCAGGGTGAGCGGCCAGATCGGCCCGGGAACTGTCGGCGAGGTCATGCTCCCCTACCGCGGCGGCACCAGCGCCTTCCACGCCTATCCGTTCGACAAGGTCAGTGTCTTCACGGTGGGTGATGAGGTGCTGGTCATCTACTTCGAACCGCCGCAGACCGTCTTCGTGGACGAGCTGCCGGACGTCCTCCGCCACGGGGAGCTGTAGCCCCCGCCTGTTAACCCAACCTTCCCTTTCCGGTTACGCCTGCTCCCCCGCACTGTTAGACGGCGGGAACACCGTTGAGGGGTGAGGATCGCTATCGTTGCCGAATCATTCCTGCCGCTGATGAACGGAGTCACGCACTCCATCCTGCGAGTGCTTGAGCATCTGCAGGAGCGGGGCGATGAGGTGCTGGTGATTGCGCCGTCGACGTCGGACGCTGATGTTCTGGACGTTGTGCACGGCGCGTTTGTGCACCGGCTGCCCTCCGTTCCGCTGGCGGGTTACACGAACGTGCGCGTGGCGCTGGGAGGTGTGTACCGGGTCAAGAGAATCCTTGCCGACTACGCACCGGACGTGGTCCACCTGGCGTCGCCGTTTGTGCTCGGCTGGCGGGCGGCGCAGGCCGCGCATCAGCTGGGGATCCCCACGGTGGCCATCTACCAGACCGAGGTTCCCAGTTACGCCGCCCGGTACGGGGTGCCGTTCCTGGAGAACTGGGCCTGGAACCGGGTGGAGAACATTCATCTCCTGGCGTCCCGGACGCTGGTGCCGTCCACTTTCGCGTTGAACCAGTTGCGCGGCCGTGGAATTCTGCGGGTGGGCATGTGGCGGCGCGGTGTGGATACCGCGCGTTTTGCGCCGGAAAAGCGCGACGACGGGTGGCGGGCATCCGTGGCGCCGGGCGGTGCGCGGATCATTGGCTACGTTGGCCGGCTGGCCGTGGAGAAACAGGTGGAGGACCTTGCCGTGCTGGCGGACGTTCCCGGCAGCCGCCTGGTGATTGTAGGAGACGGTCCGCAGCGGGCGTCGCTGGAGGAAGCCCTTCCCAATGCCGTGTTCACCGGGTTCCTCGGCGGCGAGGAGCTGGCCCGGGCGGTGGCATCCTTCGATCTGTTCGTCCACCCCGGCGAGTTTGAGACCTTCTGCCAAACCATCCAGGAGGCCATGGCATCTGGCGTTCCGGTGGTGGCCACCGGCCGCGGCGGGCCCCTGGACCTGGTGGAGAATTCCCGCACCGGCTGGCTGTACAAGCCCGGTGACCTGGCCGGCCTGCGGCGGCATGTGATGGACCTGATGGGCGACGACGCCAAGCGCCGCGCGTTCGCCGCGGCGGCTTACGCCTCGGTCCAGGGCCGGACGTGGCCCGCCCTGTCGGCAGAGCTGGTGCGCCACTACAAGGACGTCATCGCCGGGACCCCGCTCCCCGCCACGCTCCTCGAACCGGAAACCAAGACCACGCGCACCCAAGAAGGAGCCACCCTGTGAAGATTTCCGTGATCGGCTGCGGCTACCTCGGTGCCGTGCATGCGGCCACACTCGCGTCGATGGGCCACACCGTGGTGGGGATCGACGTCGACCCCGCACGGGCCAAACAGCTCGCCAGCGGCCGGGCCCCCTTCTTCGAACCCGGACTCGACGAACTCCTGCAGGACGGCAGCGCCACGGGCCGCCTCAGCTTCTCCACAGACTTCACTGACGCGGCCGGGGCGCAGATGCACTTTCTGTGCGTGGGAACGCCGCAGTCCAAGACGTCCGACGGCGCCGATCTCAGCTACCTCGTCTCCGCCACCAAAAGTCTCCTTCCGCACCTGGGCCGGGGCGCCGCCGTCGTCGGCAAATCAACCGTGCCCGTGGGCACGGTTGACAAGCTGGGACGCATGCTTTCCGCGCGGCCGGATGTGCTGCTGGGCTGGAACCCGGAGTTCCTGCGGCAGGGCACGGCCGTGAAGGACACGCTGGTTCCGGACCGGCTGGTGTACGGGGTGCCCGGCGGCAAGGAGGATGCCTTCGGACGCCGCAGCGACGGCACCCCTGGGGCTGCCCGCGGCGTGACCGCCGTGCTGGACGCGGTGTACGAGCCGTTGCTGCGCGCAGGCATCCCACGGCTGGTGTGCAATTTCGCGACGGCGGAACTGATCAAATCGGCGTCAAACGCGTACCTGGCGACCAAGGTCAGCTTCATCAACGCGATGTCGGAGCTGTGCGACGCCGCCGGGGCCGACGTCACCGAGCTGAGCGAGGCGATGGGCATGGATCCGCGCATCGGCAACCGGTATCTGCACGCCGGGCTCGGTTTTGGCGGCGGCTGCCTGCCCAAGGACATCCGCAGCTTCCGGGCCCAGGCGCAGGCGCTGGAGGTGCGGTCCGTCGACGACTGGATGGGCGTGGTGGACGCCATCAACCTCGGCCAGCGTGCCCGGACCGCGGAGATCGCCCGGGAACTCTGCGACGGCTCGATCTCCGGCAGGACGGTGACCGTGCTGGGTGCGGCGTTCAAGCCGGACACGGACGACATCCGCGACTCTCCGGCCCTCGACGTCGCGCTCCGGCTCGCCTCGGCGGGCGCGCACGTCACGGTGACGGACCCCAAGGCCATCAACAACTCGTGGATGCGCTACCCGCAGCTGCGGTTCGAGGCCTCCGCCACTCGTGCGCTGGAGGGCGCAGAGCTGGTGCTGCTGCTGACCGAATGGTCCGAGTACCGCAACCTGTCGCCGGCCACCGCCGGGCAGCTGGTACGACGCCGGACGGTGCTGGACGCACGGAACGTGCTGGACGCTGCGGCGTGGCAGGCGGAAGGCTGGACAGTCCGCGGCCTCGGCACCCAGGCGGCGCCGGCGGCGGAGCACATCTCTGCTCGTTGAGCCCACCTTGATCTCCGCAAGCCCGATCAGCGGTACGATCTTGCTGAGGGGGTGGACGCTCAATGAGTTTCTCGCGGTCTCACGCAACGGTCGCATGACGGCGGCTTCCCCGCGCCCTGAGGCGGATCCGGCCGGCGGCTACGCTGCCCTGTTCGACTCGCTGCCGGACGCGGTCCTGATAATCGGCGGCGACGGGGTCATCACGCAGGTGAATTCCGCGGCGGAACAGCTCTTCGGCTACGGCAGGCTGCGGCTCGTCGGCGAAGACCACCGGATGCTCCTCGCCGAGGGCTACCGCAGCGGCTTCGACCGGCTCTTCGCCAGCCTGCGCAGCGAGTCCGCAGACAGCGCCGATGCGCAGACACCCTTCGAGTCGTACGGCCTGCGCAGCGACGGCACCGAGTTCCACGGCGAGGTGGCCTGCTCCCTGCTGGATGCCGAGGGCGGCCCATCGCTGGTCGCGTCGGTCCGGCCCACGTTTCACCGGCAGGAGGCTGACGCCGAGTTGCGGGAAGCGATGTCGCTGCTCAGCGCAACCCTGGAGTCCACGGCCGACGGCATCCTCGTTGTGGGCATCGACGGCAAGATCGCCGGCATCAACGAGCAGTTCACCAAGATGTGGGGCATCCCCCGGGAACTGATGGCCACGGGCGATGACGCCGCGGTGATGGGGTACGTGCTTGGCCTGCTCTCGCACCCGGAGACCTTCGTGGACAAGGTCAATGAGCTCTACGCGCACCCCACTGAGGAAAGCCACGACACCCTGGAGTTCCTCGACGGCCGTACCTTCGAACGCTATTCACGGCCGCAGCGGGTGGGCAACGCGGTGGTGGGCAGGGTCTGGAGCTTCCGGGACGTGACACCGCGGCGCCGCGCCCAGGAACAGGCCCGGCAGGCGATGGCGGACCTCGCCGAACAGGCGGCGCAGCTGAAGGCCATGGCATTCCAGGACCCGCTGACGGGGCTGGCCAACCGCAAGCTGTTCCACGACCAGCTGTCCGAAGCGCTGCACGGAACCAGCAGTGCCGCCGTCGACGTCCTCCTCCTGGACCTTGACGACTTCAAGGAGGTCAACGACATCCTTGGCCACGCCGCCGGGGACCAGATGCTGGTGGAGGTGGCCCGCCGGCTGCGGGCATGCGTGCGGCCGGACGACACGGTGGCCCGGCTGGGCGGCGACGAGTTTGTTGTGCTCCTGATCGGGTCCACGGACGCCGAGTCCGTCGCGGAGCGGATCGTGCAGTCGCTCAACGTTCCGGTGCGGATCGAAGGTTCCATGCTGCGGCCCAGCCTGAGCCTCGGGATCGCTTCGCTGAGCGAGGACGCGGTGGCTGGGTCGGAACTGCTGCGGCGCGCCGATGTGGCGATGTACGCCGCGAAAGCCGCGGGCAAGAACCGGTTTATGCGGTTCAAGCCGGAGATGATGACGGCCCTGGTGCAGCGGACGGACATGGAGGCGGGCCTGCGGCTTGCCGTCGACAACGACGAGATCAGCGTGAGCTACCAGCCGGTCGTCTCGCCGCGGCTGGGTGGGGTGATCCAGTTCGAGGCGCTGGCACGGTGGGAGCGCGGCGGCCGGAGTGTCCCGCCGTCGCAGTTCATTCCGACGGCGGAGCGCAGCGGGCTGATCTCGGCGATCGGCCTGCAGATGATGAAGGAAAGTTTTATCCAGCTGGGCCCCTGGCTCTCCGGCAGCGCCGAGCGCTCCCTCGCGGTAAACGTGTCCGGCGTGCAGCTGCGGGACTGCGACTTCGCCGGCAGTGTGCAGGGCATGGCCGAGCAGCACGGCATGGATCCCCGGCAGCTGGTGTTGGAGGTGACAGAGAGCGTGTTTTTCGACGCCGACGACCACGTGATCAGCCAGCTCGCGAGCTTGCGCAGCGCCGGTGTGCGTGTTGCGCTCGATGATTTCGGAACCGGCTACTCGTCGCTGGGCCGGCTGCAGGACCTGCCTGTGGACGCGGTGAAGATCGACCAGTCCTTTGTCTCCATGGTCCGCACCGGTGCGGAGAAGCTGCCAATCCTCAGTTCCATGATCAACATGGCCCACAGCCTGGGGCTCAGCGTCACGGCCGAGGGCATCGAAACCGCCGCGCAGGCGGCCTTCCTGACCGACCTGCAGTGCGACGCCCTGCAGGGCTACCTGTTCTCGGTACCCGAATCCGAGAGCGGCCTCGAGCAGGCCGTCAGCCGCTCAGCCGCCGCGCTCGAGGCGCTCGAAGGCCTTCGCCTGCGCCGCTGACCCTGCCCAAACGCTCTATCAGCTCCCGCAGTGCTTTGGCGGACGCTCCCTCAGCTTCGGTCGATTAAATCCAAACGCTCTATCAGCTCCCGTCGCCTAAACCCAGACCCATCCTCGGGGCCCCTTCTGAGGGGAACTCCCGCTGACACCTCAGGATTTCATCAGGCAGGTGAAGTGATGATTAGGCAGGAGACCTGCTGTCGAAACCAGGGGGAACAATGAACACGAACCATCCGCAGGTGCGCAGGGGGCTTGCCGTACTAAGTCTTCTGTTGCTGGCACTCACAGCATGCGGAAACGGCCAGGCAACCAGCAGCAGTGTGGTTGCGACCGGCAACGCCACGGCGTCAGCGGACGCCAGTCCTTCACCCAGCGCAATTGCCTCGACGCCTTGCGGCACCGAGGAACAGCAGACGTTCCGGGAGGCCGAGACCTTCATCTGCACTAAGGATGCCGCAGGCCAACTGGTGTGGCTCGAGGCCTCTGAGTCCAAGGCGATAACGGACCGGCGTGCTGCCGATATCGCCGCCAAGGCGGCAGCGGAAAAAGCTGCGGCGGACAAAGCTGCCGCGGACAAGGCAGCAGCGAAGGCAGCGGCTGAGAAGGCCGCGAAACTGGCGGCTCAGCAGGCTGCCGCCAAGAAGGCCGCGGAAGCGGCGGCAGCAGCCCAGGCAGCGCAGCGCGCGGCAGAAGCCAAAGCAACCCAGGAAGCCGCCGCAGCGGCAGCAGCCCAGCAGGCCCTCGCTGCACCGGTCGCACCGCCAGCAGCCGCCCCCTCCAACTGTGACCCGAACTACTCCGGCGCCTGCGTGCCCATCGCGTCGGATGTTGACTGTGCGGGCGGGAGCGGAAACGGTCCTGCATATGTACAGGGACCTGTGACTGTCACGGGGTCGGACATTTACGGTTTGGACAGGAACCACGACGGCGTAGCCTGCGAAGGCTGAACCTCCTCCCTGTGGGCCGGCGTTCCGCAGCCGTTGTCGGGTTACGGCTTCTCAACAGGTTCGCCGGCCCTCACGAGCTCCAGGCTGCGGTCCCAGAATTTCCGCGCCAGCTCGGCGTCGTATGCCTGGCTGTTGGCCTTTGCCAGAGCACGCTTGATGTAAAAGGCCCCGGGCACCCAGTCCCGTCCGGGCGTGGAAGTGGCAAGCCAGACCAGCGTGTCAGCGCCCTGCTCCGCCGAGAGCAGGAACCGGCTCAGCACTGTCTTGTAGGCATGGCGGAACCAACTGGTGGACTCCGCCGCGAAGTTGGTGGCCACGACGCCGGGGTGAAAAGCCGCCGTCGCGATGCCGTCCTTCCCGTAACGGTTCTGCAGTTCCGCGGTGAACAGGATGTTCGCCAGCTTCGCGGTGCCGTAGGCGCGGTTTGTCGAGTAGCTCCGCTCTGAATTGAGGTCCGCCAGGTCCAGCCGGCCGAAGCCGTTGGCCGCGCTGGAGGTGTTGATGATGCTGGCCCGGCTTGCTGTGAGAACGTCCAGCAGCTCAGTAGTGAGCAGGAACGGCGCCAGATGGTTGACCTGGAACGTCCTCTCGTGGCCGTCAACGGTGAGCTCGTGGCCGCGCATGATCCCGCCGGCGTTGTTCACCAGGACGTCGATCCGCGGGTACCGGCTCCGCAGCACCGCCGCCAGTTCGCGCACTTGGGAAAGCTCCCCGAAGTCGCAAACGAAGTAATCAGCTCCCAGTTCCGCGGCTATCGCCGCGGTCTTCTCGGGGGAACGTCCGACGACGACGATCCGCTCGCCAGCCTTCCCCAGGTTCCGTGCGGCTGCTGCACCAATGCCGTCGCTGGCTCCGGTGATGACGATGGTACGGGGCATGGGTGTCCTTGGAGAGTTGGGTGTCGGGGGCGCCAAATGGTATTCCTCCCCCACACACACAAACGGCGCCGGGCCGGGTAATGTTCCCCGGCCAGGCGCCGTCGGCGTTGCCTTTGAAGAGCCCAGTTTAGAAGTTCAAGGCTGGCCGCAGGCTGACCGCATTGCCTGCGTTCAGCAGCATAGGTGAAATGCCCAGCATCTCCTCGGTGGATCGGAGCAGCGAATAATGGCTGTAAGAGCCCTGCACCGTAGTTCCCGGAATGACTGACGGAGCCACAATGAAGTTGGGTACGGGGGTGTCTTCGTCGAACACCACCGCTATCGCAGTCCTGCCGGCTTTAAATGTCGGGCTATTCAGGATCGACGGGAGCCAGCCGGATAGCCACGTATCGCCCGTGGCAATGCTGCAGTCATGCATGTCGTTGCATAGGTTTGGCGTAATAAGGGAAAAGTTCGGCAGCGTGTTGTTGGCCAGGTCGCGCTGGAGGTTCCCGGACGCCGGAGTACCCAGTGGGACGTTGTTGACGGCACACGCCGCCCGGTCCCCCGTCCCCTGGTAGTACGCCTCGGGATTGTGCCTGACCGCGTACTGGCCCGAGCCTCCAAGCTGGCAGTTCGAACCCATGGATTCCTCGTAGCTCTTATAGGTCAGCCCCCGGCTCCTCACCTGCCGGAAAATGTTGTCGGCCGTAATCGGCGGGAGGTTGCTGGGGTTCGAATCGGTGGTCACTCCTTGGGTGCTGCCGGAGGTCAAAGCCAGATAGCTGGGAAGCGAAGGCAGCCCGAGGCCCGCATCGCTCCACGTGGTCACTGAACCGCACTGCCTCGCCAGCTGGGTCATGTAGGGGGCGTTGGCACTGCCGATGACCTGCGAGTACGTCTTGTTCTCGAAAATGAACCAGATCACGTGGTCATACGTGGATGGCGGCGTAGCCGTCGTGCCGCAGGGGTTCGCCCCTGGCGGTGGTGTTGTCGGCGGGGGCGGAGGCGGCGGAGGGGGCGTTCCGGCCGTCGTCAGGACCAGCTGCGGCCGGTGCGTGGTGTCGGCCACTTCCTTCGACGCGTAGATGACGCCGTCGGAGGACGTGTTGTCTATGCGGAAGGAATAGGTGCCGTCGCCCTTGACGACGCTGAAGACGTCAACGTCGACAAACGTGTTGATCGAGGCAGTGCCGACCGAGGCGATCACCGTGGAGTCGGCCGCCGGCGCGTTGGACCAGTTGATGGTGTTTTCGGCCCAGGCCGTGTTCTGCACCCGTCGGAACTGACCGCCAAGGTTGGACGGATCAGAGATGAAGAGCCGCAGCTTGGCGCCGGTCACCGTCCTTCCGGTGCCGGCGACCGTAAATTTGAGGAACGACATCTCCACCGGGGAGTTGTCTGCCTTCAGGCCGATCGCGGTGCCGTAATTTGTAGTGGGTGTGTCCCTTTTGACCACCGCGTCGGCGGAAGGACCAATCGTGACGGTGGCTGCCTGCGCAGTGCGCCGGAAGATCACCATTGGTTTCCCCCTGACAACAGCCAGTCTGTGGTGTGCGTGAAGGAGGGTTTAAATGCGGGAGAGCCCCAACCGTGTGGTTGGGGCTCTCGACCTAATGGTTGTCCGGCGGTGACCTACTCTCCCACACCCTCCCGGGTGCA
>NZ_JBHVSZ010000027.1:0-14775 GCF_042884885.1 Arthrobacter sp. NPDC058097 | reverse complement strand
TCCAGGCCATTTGAAAGGGGGTCGGTCGCTATCTTTCCGCTTCAGCGGCGGCGACTCGAAGAACATTACACGGCCCCGAACCCAACCGCAAATCGAGCACTGACGAACCCAAACCACCACCACCCAGGCACGACCGCAAGGCACTCGGCCGCCCTGAAGGGCCACCGGACGGGTCATCGGATGCAGCCAGCGGGACACCGCACGTACTGGCCGGTAGGCCCTACTCGGGACATGGGTCTGCGCGTTACCCGCTCAACTAGACAGAACAGTCTGTCTCGCATAAGTTTCAGGTAGATCGACGGCCCCTATGGGCGGAGATCCGTTTATCGCTGAAGCAGAAACGGCGGATCAATGTACACGTCCTTAGAGGAGCCCAAAATGGACGCCACCAAGTTTGAACAATTCATCGCCGAGGCGCTGACCACAGAACGGGAAACCGACACGGTTCTCGGCCCGGACGAACTTTACGGCCTTTACACCAGCTGGTGCCTGATTCATAAGTTGCAGCCGGCGGCCCCCGACTCCCTCTTTGCAGCACTCAGGGAGCGCGGCATCGATCCGGAGAACTGCGAGCTGGCCATGACCGGGCCGGCAGCCGCCGACTACATCCTGGCGAGCGCCCCCAGCCTTATCTAGGCCGAACCACAGAAAGAGCCGATGCAAATCGGCTCTTTCTGTGTACCCAAGACGCACACTGCCGTCTCAACGCTTCAACGCACTCATATCGCCGGCCTCTGGGGCCCGGCGGGAAAATTAAGGTACCCAATGGCCGTACAACCCGGCATTGCAGAAGGCACAGTCCTCGGCGGAAGGTACCGGGTGGTGGAACAGATCGGTTCCGGCGCCATGGCGAACGTCTACCGCGCCGTCGACATATCCCTCGAGCGCGAAGTGGCGCTCAAGGTCATCAACAGAAGCGACACCGCTCCTCAGCCCGCGCGGGACGACGACGCCGAAGTCAAGGTCCTCGCCGCCCTGAACCACCACAGCCTCATCACGCTCCTCGACGCCGGCGTCGACCGCGAAGAGCCCGGCCGCACCCGCATCTATCTGGTGATGGAGCTCGTGGAAGGCCCGGATCTCAAGCGCCGACTTGCCGAAGGCCCGCTCTCTTCCCGGCACACGGCCGAGATCGGCTACGACGTGGCGGACGCCCTCGCCTATATCCACGAAAGCGGCGTGGTTCACCGGGACGTCAAGCCCGGCAACATCCTGGTCTTCGACTACCAGCATGACACCGCCCGTATGCACGCCAAGCTCACGGATTTCGGCATCGCCTTGATGGCTGATGCGCCGGACCTGCACGACGGCGGATTCCTTGGCACCGCTGGCTACCTCAGCCCGGAGCAGGCGAAGGCCGAACCAATCGGGCCGCCCAGCGATGTCTACTCTCTGGGACTGGTGCTGCTCGAGAGCCTGACCGGGCAGCAGGCCTTCCCGGGTGATCCGCTGCAGAGCGCACTCGCGCGCCTCATGGACGATCCCCATATCCCTGACGGCGTCGAGCCGGAGTGGCGCCTGCTCCTGGCCGCCATGACGGCACGCAATCCGGAGGACAGGCCGTCGACCACCGAGGTGAGCCAGGCCCTGTATGAGCTGTCCTTGAGCAGCCGCGGAAAGCACAGGGTAGATGCCACCCTCATTCCAGCCGACGAGGAAGCGCGGATGGAGGCCGTGCACCGCTACGGCATCCTTGACACTCCCCCGGACGGCGCTTTCGACAGGATCACCGCGCTGGCCGCCAGGCTCTTCTCGGTACCGGCGGCCATCGTGTCGATCGTGGATCATGACCGGATCTGGTTCAAGTCCCGCCACGGCGTGGACGTGGAGCAGATCAGCAGGGACCCGGGCCTGTGCGCGTCGGCGATACTGCAGGACGAACTGTGGGTGGTGGAGAACGCGCCCGAGGACCCGAGGACCCTGCTCAATCCGTTGGTCGCCGGCGAGTTCGGGCTGAAGTTCTACGCCGGGGCTCCCCTGAAGACCAAAGACGGCTACAACCTGGGCACCCTGTGCATCCTGGACTTCAAGCCGCGCGCCATGACCCCCGAGGACAACGCCAACCTGCGGGACCTGGCCGCCATGGTCATGACCGACCTTGAGCTAAGGCTCGAGGCGGCCGCCGGGCTACCCTGCATTACCCCCGGTCCCGCCGTCGTCAGCTAAAAGAAGGCGCCGTCAAACAATGCCAATAACGACGCCGGAACGGGCGTATGTCAGGACATGCCCCTCACGTGGGGGTACCTCAAGCTTTTCCTAGGCTGCTGCCGCCACCATGGGTGCTGTCTGTAAGCGCAATTGGGGGCGACATGGACCTGTGTTCGGCATATGTACCCGGTCTCCAATACACAGGAGGTCGGCAATGGCAGTCTTGGACATCCACATCAACGACGGGTTCGTTGCGATGGTGGACGGCTCGCTGGTTTACCACCGGGGCTTCGGGGACCGCCGCTCCGCGGTCAACGATCCGAAGCCGGCACTGGCGCTAAGCCCAAGGGTCATCACCGCAAACGGACGCGTGGTGGCCAGCAGGACGTATCCGCTGGGCGCGCCGGTGCCGCCGCGCGGGAGGCCGCAGCCGCTGCGGCCGGACCCGGCAGTCACCCGGCAGTTTCTTGCCCGGCGGGGCTACTGGGCCAGCTTCTTTCCGCCCCGGACCCTAATCGCCGAGACGGGCAGCACCATCCAGGTCATGGTGCACAACAACCTCGCGCAGCCGCACGAGATGCGGTTCCACCGTGCCGGACCTGGCGGTGCGGACATCGGCTCCGGTCCGGTGGCGCCCGGCAAGTCAAAGCTCCTGCAGTTTCCTGCGCCGCTGCCGGGGACCTACGTGTACACCGACCCCGGCAACCAGCCAGTGGAACGGACGCTGGGCCTGTACGGCGCCCTCGTGGTGATCGACCCCCGCAACGCGTGGCGGCTGGCCCCGGGTGCGGCTGAGTTCGAACGCCAGTGGCTGTGGCTGTGCCACGACGTGGACTCCAACTGGGCCCGGATTGCCTCGCGGGGGCAGACGGTCGATCCGCTCGCCACTCCCCCGGTGCCGAACTATTTCACGCTCAACGGCTTTGCCGGCATCCAGTCACTGGCCGTCACCACGGACCCGGCGTTCAACGACCGGCGGCACGAGGACACGCTTCCCTCGGGCCATCCACGCGAGACGGACGTGCGCAACTTCAGCGCGTCGCCCAGCGCAGGGGCTATCCGCACAGGTCACCTCATGCGGATGGTCAACGCGGGCATCGTGGACCACCAGCTCCACTACCACGGCAACCACGTGTGGACCGTCCGGGCGAACGGCATCGACTTTCCGAGGTCCAACGGCCGGGTCTCGCCGCAGGGCGATGTGCAGCTCCAGCAGTGGGAGGACACCATCCAGCTGCAGCCCCTGGAACGCAAGGAGGCTGTGATCCCAGTCAGGCGGCCGCCGGAGGTGGTCGACCAGGTATGGAACGCGCGGACCGAGGACTGGACGTACCCGATGCACTGCCATGCTGAGCCGTCGCAGACGGCGCGCGGCGGGCTGTACCCGGGCGGACTGGTGGCGGACTGGGTGCTGGCCGCCCAACCTGTCCCCGAACAGGGCACGCCGCCCACGGCCGAGGACTCACACCACACCTACCGGAGCCAGGTGGAGTTCTCGTCCGACCAGCCCCATGAGGGCAGCCCGGAAACGGAGTTCCCGCTGAAACCTGACGTCTCGCTGGAGATGGATTTCTTCAACCGGAAGTTCGATTTCCCTGACGGTTCCGAGCATGAGATGTGGAGCTTCGAGAGCAACGGTTTCGGCCGGCAATTCCCCGGGACCACGGTCCGGATGCTGGAGGGCCAACTGTTCCATGCCACCATCAAACCCAGCAAGAGAGTCCACACGATCCACTGGCACGGCATCGAACCCGATCCGCGGAACGACGGCGTGGGCCACACCTCCTTCGAGGTCACGGGGCACTACACGTACCAGTGGAGGCCGGATCTTGCTGAACGGGGCAACCCCAACCGTGGCTCGGCGGGAACGTACTTTTATCACTGCCACGTGAACACCCCGCTGCATGTCCAGATGGGCATGTTCGGTGCCATCGTCATCGATCCTCCACCCAATCCGGCCATGCCCGCGCCGGCCGGGACGCGCCGTCATACGTTCGAAGGCCCGCTGTATGACATCGCCACGGAAACCCTGATCGCGCCGTACTCCATCGATCCACGGTGGCACGACATGAACCACGCCGCGGGGCTGAACGGTGAGGATGCGGGGCTGAACCGCTTCGAGCCAAGGCATTTTTTCCTCCTGGGCGGCAACATCCCCGGCCGGCCCAGGGGCGACGACAAGGTCTGGGCGGTCTCCCAGATGCGGGCCAACGTGGTCCGGAACGGCAAGCATCCGACGCTCGTGCGGTTCGTCAACGTGGACTACTTCCCCACGCTGACCACGATCACCGACGCAGCGGGCAGGCCGGCCAGAATCGCCGAACTGGTGGCCCACGACGGCCGGGCGTTCTGGACCACCCCCAGCCCCACCGGCCCGGCAGTGCAGCCGTCGATCGCGGGCCAGCCGCTGCTGACCAGCATCATCAAGTCCGGCGCCGCAGAGAAATTCGACTTCCTGCTGCACCCGCCCACTCCCGGAAAGTACACCATCAGCGTCCAGTTCCTGCACTGGATCACGTCGAAGGTCCTCGCCACAAAGACGGTAACGGTCACCGCGGCTTGAGCGGTCCAACGGACCGCTCGTTAAAGCTCGACGGCGGGAGGGCGACAGCGTCGCCGCCCACCCGTCGTCGGGGTCACTTGGGTTCCTGTCCAGGCTGCTGCGCTGAAAGAGCTACCCGCCGACGTGGTGGATGGTGAAGGCGGCGAGGAAGCCCACTGCGGCCACAAGGCCGGTGAGGTTGTGGTGCTCCTCGAAGGCCTCGGGGATCATCGTGTCCGCGAGCATGGCGAGGATGCCGCCGGCGGCGACGGCGGTGATGAAGGCGACCGTGCTGTCCGGTGCGGTCTCGAGTGCCGTGTAGCCGACCAGGGATGCGAGCCCGCACAGCAGCGCGATGCCGCCCCAGACGCCGAAGACGTACTTCGGGCCGCGGCCGGCTTTCTTCATGCCCGCCGTGCTGGAGAGGCCCTCCGGGACGTTTGAGATGAAAACGGCCGCGAGCATCGCCGGGCTCACGGTGCCTGCCGTGACAAGGCCAAGGCCGAGGACCACCGATTCCGGGATGCCGTCCAGGAGCGCGCCGACGGCGATGGCGGTCCCGCTGCCCGGCTCGTCCTTTTCGGAGGGCTGCTGGTCCTTGGACCGCTTCCGGTGTTTGGCTCCGGACCGGGCCAGCAGGGCGTTGGCACCGACGTAAACCACCGCGCCGGCGAGGAAACCGAGGACCGTGGGCCAGAGCCCGCCGCCCTGCACGGCCTCGTCCACCAGCTCGAACGCCAGGGCGGAAATGAGGACGCCGGCTCCGAACGCCATGATCGAGGAAACCAGCTTGGCCGGAATGTTCCATTTCCAGGACAGCCCTGAGCCGAGAACCAGCGCCCCGCCGGCAAGAGTTCCCCAAAAGAGCGCCTGGGCCCACATGGGCATGGGTGTCCGCCTTCCCGGCCGCGAGGCCTTGTTGAGCTGAGGGGACGGTGCCCGCCGCTGTTCAGCTGTGCCGTGCCCCCGGTTCATAAGCATTCTTACAGACAGGAAGGATGAAGCGGCGGCGGCAGGCCGGAAGCGCGGCGGTCAGTGCCGCCGGTCAGTTTGCCGGCGGGCCAGTTCCCGGCGGGTCAGCTACCCGGCCGCAGCCGGTGCCAGCCGCGGGTGATGCATGCCCAGATCGCCGCCATGGTTGCCGCGGCGGCTGCGAGCGTCAGCGCAGCGGTGACTGTCTGCCCAGCCGCGAAGAAACGGATGGTGAATCCCGTGAGGTGGGCGAGTCCGACGGCGGCCGCCACCCCCAGCGTGAACAGGACCAGTCCCGCCGCGGTACTGACCCTTCCCGGCTCAGCCCGGCCGGCCCCAGCCCTTCCGGGCTCAGCCCTGCCGGCACCGTCGGCAATCCGGTGAGGACCGGCGTCGGGCGTCACCACGGCGAAATTGGCACCGGGCTCACCAAGTTCGCCCGCCTCGTCAAGCCCCCCAGGTGTCCCGCCGGGATCACTGAATCCGGCGCCGCCGGGCGCTTCGGCCTCCGGGTCGGTGTCGGTGCGGACGCGCCGGCCATGGCGGCGTTTGCCGATCGCCGTCGTCGGCTGTTCCCAGACATCGGCCAGCGTGGTGAACCCGCGCTGGGCGGCGATTGCGGGCACTATCTGGGCGCAGGCCAGGGCGTGGGTCCGCGGCTCGTGCTGCTCAACCGGCGGAAGATCCAGGGCGTCGAGGACGTCGCTGAGGCGGTGCTGCGGCAGGATCAGGTGGTCCTGGGCGAGGTGCAGTGCGCAGTAGAAGTCCTTGGCCGGCAGGTCCAGGTGCTGGTGCTCGGTGGCTTTGCGCATCACGGAGGCGTCATAGGCGGCGTCGAACGCCACGAGCGGGTCCTCGCAGACGAACTGGAGGATGCCTTCGAGGGACATCTCCCAGTCTGCGGCGTTCTGGACATCCTCTTCGGTGATGCCGTGGAGCTCCACGTTGATGGGATCGAAGTCGTCGATGCCGGGCGGCGGCTTGATGAGCCACGACGCCCCGTCCACGATGCGGCCGTCCCGGACCTTCACCAGGCCGACGGCGCACGCCGAGCCGCGGTGGCTGTTGGCCGTTTCGAAATCAATGGCCGTAAAACTGATTCCTGACATCCTTGCCTCCCCAGGGCATGGCACGGGAGGCCGCAAGCGCCTTTGCTTGTGACCTCCCGCACATGACGTCGCTATTCTTGCAGACGGGATGCCGAATTACGTCCTTTGCTGAAAATGTGACGTGCGCCATTTAGCCAATGAAAAGACCGTTGACACCCTGCGCGGCCCGGAGTACCACGGCCTTGGGCGGTCCAATCCCGGGCCGCCCGGCTACGCGACCCGGACCGCTGGCCTCAGGGTGTAAGCCGCAGCCTCGCTTCAAAGGAGAAGTACCATGGCCCTTTCACTCGTCCTCCACCGTGTTGCCGACTACGACGCGTGGCGCAAGGTCTACGATGCCTTCGCCGACGCGCAGAAAGATGGCGGCGTCACCGAGCAGTCCGTCCACCGGATGGCCGATGATCCCGACAACGTCCTGGTCATCCATAAATTCGACACAGTGGAAGCCGCCAGGGCATTCTTCACCAGCACAGAACTGAAGGAGGCAATGCAGCGCGCTGGAGTCCAAGGGGAACCGCGCATCGAGTTCTTCGAGTAGCTCCCTGGTACCGCTGTATTAGGAAAGCCCGACGGCGGGTGGCCGGCAATGTCTGCCGGCCACCCGCCGTCGTGGTTATGCGCGCTCCGCTGGTTGAGCCGGTCGAAACTTATTCGCAGGCGATTCCGTCACCGCCCCGGGTTCGGATCGACGCCCTCCCCGTCGGGCAGTCCGCCGTCGTTCTGGTCCATTGCCGGAGTAGCCGCCAGCGTGACGGGCACGCTTCCGTGCAGGTGGTCTTTGTGGCGCGCTTCCTGGAGGTGCTGTTCCAGCTTCTCTTCAGCGTCCCGGCGGCGCTGGCCAACAGTTCGCATCTGCTGGGTGGTGGGTGCCGAATGCGCATGCAGGTGAGGTCCATGATCCGGAGAGAACTCGCTCATAGTGGAATCGTCCCACCAGACGGGCAGGGTGGCTACCTCCCCTGGAACCCCGCGGCCAAAACCCGGAAATTCCGCCGTTGCTGGCCACACAGCGGCCTGCCATTCTGGGTTCATCCCGCTTCCAGCGAAAGGACGAGACGATGCCGCTCTACCTGTCCAAATTCAGCTACACACCGGAAACGTGGGCAAGGCTGATCAACAACCCTGAGGACCGACGAAAGGCCGCGCAGGCCTACATCGAATCGGTGGGCGGGAAGCTCCACGGATTCTGGTACGCCTTCGGCACCCACGACGGCTACAACCTCTGGGAAGCCCCCGACAACGTCTCCATGGCCGCAGTGGCACTGGCCATCAGCGGAGGCGGTGCGCTGAGCGCATTCGAAACGACGGTGCTTCTGAGCGTTGAGGAATCGATGGAAGCCATGCGTCAGGCCGCAAGGATCAAGTACCAGTCGCCGGGCACCGCTCAGCAACCCGAGGTCACCGTCGACTGAAACTGCGCCGGTTGAGCCTGCCGAGACCTCGAACCTCAGGACCGCGGCGGGCCCGGTCAGCGGCTCAACGCTCCGGATTCAGGTCCTTGCGGAAGATCACCGTGCCGTTGGCGTTGCGCAGGCTGACGGAGAAGACGTCGTCCTCGCCGAGGTCCACGTGGCCGAAGTACTGGCTTTCGCCGCTGCGCGGGGACTCGCCGGCGTAGGCGCCCGCACGGGAGAACACCACCTCCGGGCCGAAGGTGCCGTCCATCTGATTGGGTCCGAAGCTGCCGGCGTTGATGGGCCCGCCGACGAATTCCCAGAAGGGATCGAAGTCCTGGAAGGCGGCGCGCTCAGGCGAGTAGTGGTGGGCGGCGCAGTAGTGCACGTCCGCGGTGAGCCAGACGACGTTTTTAACCCGGTTGCGCTTGAACGCGGAGAGCACCCGTGCAATCTCGAGTTCCTTGCCCAAGGGGGCACCGGCGTCGCGGTTTGAAAGGGATTCCTGCGCGGCAGGGCCGTCCGGGACGATGATGCCGAGCGGGAGGTCCGCGGAGATCACCTTCCACGTTGCCTTGGACTTGCTGACCTCGCGGATGAGCCAGTCGGCCTGTTCCTGGCCGAGGATGTGGGTGAGGTTCGTTTCCTTGCCGGCGGTGTTGGGGTCCTTGAAGGTGCGCATGTCGAGGCAGAAAACGTCCAGCTGCGGGCCGCGGGTGATCTTGCGGTAGATGCGGGCCGGTTCGAAGCCGGTGCTGCCGTCGCTGAGCTGGGCGATGGGCTGGTATTCCTGCCAGGCCTGACGGCCGCGGGCGGCGAGGACGTCCACGCGGCGCTCGGTGTAGCGGGAGTCGGTGAGGATCTGGCCGGGGTACCAGTTGTTGTGGGTCTCGTGGTCGTCCCACTGGGCGATGACCGGGACCTGGGAGTACAGGGCGCGGATGTTCTTGTCCATCATGTTGTAGCGGTGCCGGCCGCGGTATTCCTCGAGGGTTTCGGCCACCTTGGAGACCTCTTCGGTGACGCGGTTGCGCCAGATCTGGCCATCGGGCTCGGTGACCTGGGCGGGGATGGGGCCGTCGGCGTAGATGGTGTCGCCCGAGTGGATGAAGAAGTCCGGCCTGGTGGCGAGCATGGCCGCGTACCCGCGCATGCCGCCGATTTCCTCGTTGATGCCCCAGCCCTGGCCGGCGGTGTCTCCGGTCCAGACGAAGCTCTGGCCGCGCTTGGATCCGTTGCTGCGGGACCAGACGCTGTTGGCATTCGATCCGGGCGCGGTGCTGAATGAGCCGCGGGCGGTCTCGCCTGTGTTGCCGTCCGGGTCCTCGAAGTGCATGGTGAGCGCGAAGCGGGTTCCCGCAGGGAGCTCGCGGGCGGCGATTTTCGACGTGAAGTCGGTGGCGTCGCTGGCAGTGGTTCCGCGGAGCATGCGGCTGAAGGCGCGGCTGCCGCGGAGCGCGGACCCGTCCTCGTCGACCGCCACCAGGTTGGCGACCAGACGGCCCGCCCCCGACGCACGGGACCACAGGACACCCGAGTTGGTGGTGACGTCTCCGGTGGAGATGCCGGACGGGAGGGTCAGGCGGTTGCGGACCAGGGGGACCGCGGACGGCCTGGCGGCGTGGGCGGGGACAACCAGGGAAGGCGCGACGGCGGCGGCACCGGCAGCGGCGATGGCACCCTTAAGGACATTACGGCGGGAGAGAGCAGTCATGAGCCCCATCGTTGACGGACCGGGTTAAGAGCCGGCGACGGCGGGATGAACCGGATGAAGCCCACGGGTGACAACCGGATCGAATTCCTTGACAAATAATGAAATTGTCTTCCCAAGCGAGAGAAGCAGGGTCTAATATCCTGCACCTAGGCATTAATCAAAGAAGATATGCCGAGAGCTGACCCTTACTTTCGGGCAAGGGTAAATGAGCGGGAAATGGATGCATCGCGTCTTTCCTCGCGGCAACTCATTTGCGGCTCCTAATGGGGGAACCGCTTACTATTCATTGCTGAAATACTTAATGCCCTTGCGCAAATTATGCGTCATCGTGTTTGGCATGCACATTTCCCCAACGAAATCTTTGAACGGAGTTTGCCATGAAGAAGCTTCTACTACTGACAGGACTGCTCACCGGCCTCGTGGCGGGCACGGGAGCCGTCACTGCTGCCGCGCCGGAACCCATCGGGACAGTGACCCTGACTCTTCGAGAGTGTGGATACAGAATCGAAGCTGTCGTGACGGGAAAGGCGGGTGTGAACGAACTTGCAAACGGAGCCACAATCTTCACCGCTCCAGGACAGGAAGTGACGCTTACCAACGTCAAGACCGGCGAAAGCGTCACCTTTGGCATTACAGGCGCGAGCCACGTCAACACAGTGTCCGCAAATCGCGTGGAAATAACCGCGACTGGCAGGAATGTACTGACAATTCCGGAAGGGGACAGAAAGGGTGTCTACCTAACAGTTGGTTCCGTCACGTACGTTCTTGACGGAAGAGGAAGGCAAATCAGTCCGTTCGAGGGCACGGGGCAGGTAACGGATATTTGCGCACTGCTCGCTTAAGAATAACTTGTCGTGACGAACGGTGGCTGGCATTTCTGCCAGCCACCCGCCGTCGTACGTGTTCCGAAGAGCAGCTCAGCGTGAAGGCGCGTCCTCCACGAACGCTACCGGCGCTACGGCTTGTTGGTAGAGCTTGAGGGCGTCGGCCACGGCCAGGTTCCCGAAGTTCAGCGATAGCTGCAGGCCCTCAAGCTGGGCGTTGGCACTCTCGGCCGCGCTGACCTTTTCGCCTAAAGCTCGGGAGTTGGCGAAGTTCGTGGCCAGCGCTGCGGCCACCGACAGGATCACCGCGGCCAGGCAGAGGAACCGCCACACCACGGAGTCCTCCTGCAGATTGAAGATGCCCTGGATCGCCTCGGTGAATCCCGTACCTCCAACCGCGGGACCGGCAGTAAGCATGGCGGCCAGGGCGCTGCCCACGATGCTGATGTTGGAAAGTCTGTTCCGGCGCGGCCGCTCGCGTCCCAAGTAAGTGCGGATGGCCTGCTGCTTCTGGTCAATGCGGTCGGACAGCCGTTGCCGGGTATCCGCGGAGTCGTCCATGGTCGAGTACAGCCTTTCTCCCCCCGGTCGACGTTTTGGGTTCAGGATCCCACCGCCCCCATGCCGGGTCCAGACTCGTCTTCCGGTTGCAGAACACAGAGTTCAGACGGCGCCGCAGCAACTGGGGCCACGGCCCGGGCCCGCCCGTTACCGTCGGGGCGGCTCAGCGCGAGGGCACGGCGTCGACGAAGGCTACATGGGAAACGTATTGCTTGTAGAGCATCGCTGCTTCGTCGGTGGCAATGTGGCCGAAACCCAGAGACAGCTGCAGCCCTTCCAGCTGCGCGATAGCTGTCTCGGCTGCGGTGACCTTCTCGGCCAAGGCCTGGGAATTGGCGAAGTTGGTGGCGAGCCCGGCCCCGACGGACAGAATTACTGCTCCCAGGCAAAGGACCCGCCACACCACGGAAGCATCGTCCAGGGAGAACATGCTCTGGACTGATGCCGTGAAGCCGGTGCCCCCGAACGCCGGGCCGGCAGTGAACAGGGCGGCCAGCACACTGCCCGCCACGCTGAATTCGGTGAGCTTGTGGCGTCGCGGCCGTAGCCGTTCCAGGTAGGAGCGCAATGCGGACTGCTTTTCTTCGATGCGGTCGGACAGCCTCTGGCGCGTCTCCGGCGAGTCGTCCATGGCGTATCCCCTCCCTCTCCGGCGGTACTTGTGATCAGCATCCCACCGGCCCCAAATCCGGTCCAGAGTGAAGAGTTCCGTGGAGGCCACGCAGGCAAAGCCCAGCCGGAGCAGGGAGGACCGGGGCGAGACAGGGTTGTCTCCCTGTCCGGTGCAGGCAGGCTTGTGTACGTTAATCCCACGGGACTGCAAGGGCGCAGTCGGCGAGCTGGGCAGCGGACGAGAGGCGACGAGGTTGGCAAAAACGAGCATGGCGAAGACGGCCGGAGCAGCACCCAAACTGGCCATGGCATTGGCCATCGTCCTCGGCACCGGGGACGTCAACAAGGGAGATGCAGGCACGGAACAGATACCCATCCGGCTGCGGGCCTGGGACGGGTCCGAGGCTGGCCCCGAAGGTGCGCCACTGATCGAGTTCACGTCCCGCCGGGCGCTGCGGCGGATCCTCTGGTCGCCCGGGCAACTGGGACTGAGCCGGGCCTATGTGGCCGGCGAGATCACCGCCCATGGCGACATCTTCGCTGCCTTCGCCGCGCTGAGCTCCGCCGGCAAGTTCGCCGAGCCCGGCCCGTTCCGTCCGCTGACGCCCCGGGAAGCGTGGACCCTGTTGAAGACCGGTATCCGGCTCGGCGCGCTCGGCCCCAACCCCGCTCCCCCGCCGGAGGAAGCGAAACTGGAGAAACACGGGCGCCGGCACTCGAAGAAACGGGACGCCGCCGCGATCTCGCACCATTACGACGTCGGCAACGACTTTTACCGGCTGGTCCTCGGCCCGTCGCTGGTCTACTCGTGCGCTGTCTGGTCCGACGCGGACACGGGCCTGGAGGCCGCGCAAGAGGAGAAGCTCGACCTGGTCTGCCGCAAGCTCGGCCTGACTCCTGGCATGCGGGTGCTGGACGTGGGCTGCGGCTGGGGAAGCTTCGCGCTGCATGCGGCCGGGCGGTACGGGGTGAACGTCGTGGGCATCACCCTGTCCATCGAGCAGGCGGAGCTCGCCCGCAAGCGCGTGGCCGAGGCCGGGCTGACGGAACTCGTGGACATCCGCGTCCAGGACTACCGTGATGTGAACGACGGCCCCTACGACGCGATCAGCTCCATCGGCATGTCGGAGCACGTCGGCCGCGAGCAGCTGGGCCGATATGTGTCGCAGCTCCATGGCCTGCTGCGGCCCGGCGGCCGGCTGCTCAACCACGCCATCTCGTGGAACGCCGGACCCACCGAGGACGATCCCGATTCGTTCATCCCGCGCTATGTCTTCCCCGACGGCGAGATGCTCAGCCTGGGCGACATGATCGTGGCGCTGGAGGGCGGCGGCTTCGAGGTGCTCGACGTCGAAGCCCTCCGCCGGCACTATGCGCTGACGCTGCGGGCCTGGGTAAAGAACCTCGAGGAACAGTGGGACGAGGCCGTGCGGCTAACGTCCGCGGGCCGCGCCCGGATCTGGCGGCTGTACATGGCGGCCAGCGCCCTCGGCTTCGAGGGCGGGCTGACCGGTGTGAACCAGGTGGTGCTGCAGAAGGCCGGCGGCGAGGAACCGCCGCTGCGGCTGAGGAACTGGGCCGGCTAAACGCGCCGGGCCTGCCGCCGCGAGATCCCGACAAGCCGGTCAGCGGACCCCGCAGGCTGAACCCGCCGAAACCAGGAAAAACCACATAAGGAGCAAGGACAATGGCTAACATTCTGATGGTCGTCTCGGCCGCCGATTCGCTGACCATGAAGGATGGCAGCCAGCACCCCACCGGATTCTGGGCCGAGGAGCTGGTGGTGGCGCACCGGACCCTGCAGCAGGCCGGGCACAACGTGGACTTCGCCACCCCCGGCGGCGTGAAACCCACCGTGGACAAGCTCAGCCTGCAGCCCGAAACGGTCGGCAGCGAGGAGCGGGCGGAGGACTTCCGCACCTATCTGGACATGATCGACGTCGACCTTTTCGCGCCGCTGGTGCTGGCCGACGTCGACATGTCCGGGTACGACGCCGTCGTCCTGCCGGGCGGCCACGGGCCCATGGCGGACCTCTTCCAGGACAAGGACCTCGGCCGGCTTCTCGTGGAGGCCGACGGCGTCGGCAAGATCATCGCACCGTTCTGCCACGGCCCCGCGGGCCTGCTCAGCGCCACGGCGGACGACGGCGAGTTCGCCTTCACCGGCCGCAAAGTCACCGTGTTCACCAATTCGGAGGAGCTGGGCGGCGGCACCGGAGAGAACACGCCGTGGTTCGTGGAGACGGCGCTCCGGGAGAAGGGCGCCAACGTGGAGACCGGCCCGGACTGGGCCAGCCACGTGGTGCGCGAGGGCAACCTGATCAGCGGCCAGAACCCGCAGTCCAGCGAGGACGTGGCCAAGGAGGTCATCAAGGCCCTCGCCGAGTAGGCATCCGTGGTTTAAGCAGCAACCCGGGGTCAGGTATCGCCGCATTCCGGCATCGGATTGGGCGATATGTGACCCCGCGTTGCAGTGGATCAGCCGGCTGCAGTCCCGATGCCGGGCTGGATGCGAACGAAGTCGACCTTGTTGCCGGGGTTGGTCCGGCTCTTCTGGTGGCGCGAGAAGCCCTTCGCGTCCAGGTGGTTCTGTGCGCGGAACTCGGCGAGGGCTTCGTCGTACGCCTGGTTGAGCCGTTTGCCGAAGACCTCCTCCACCGAGCCGTCGGAAAAGGTCACGGAGACGAGGATGCTCTCCGGGAAATGCCGGTTCATCCGGATGAAGCCTTCAGCATCCTGCTGCAGATTGATCAATGTGTTCCGCCTTCGTGGTTGAGGCTTACAGTCTCCCTTACTTTTAAACACAAGTACGACGGCGGGAGGCCGGCAGATCTGCCGGCCACCCGCCGTCGGACTTAAGAACGGGCCCTAACCCGCGAGCCCGGCCCCGGCGAAGATG
>NZ_JBHVSZ010000026.1:0-15202 GCF_042884885.1 Arthrobacter sp. NPDC058097 | reverse complement strand
GAACGCACGCGCCTGCGCACGGTCCACCAACACAGCGTCCGCTTCCCGGACCACCCGCACACCACTGCGCAGGTCCTCCTTGGACGGCTCCCGCAGCTCAACACTGATAAACCGGAACGACTCCGCCGCAGCAGGGCCCTCCTTCAAAACCGCCACCGCACGGGAAATCTCCCCCCGCGACAACGGATCCAACGGGTGCGAAACACCCACAGCAACTGAAGTTTCAATGTCGAGAGTCATGCTTTCACTCCTTGATAAGTCCAAAAACAGGATGAGGACGCCTACGTGGTGTTGGTGTTGGGGCAAAACGCCCCGGATTCTCAGAACTGTTCATCTTCGTCAGAACTGTTCATCTCTGGTGGTGCTGCTTCCAGGGGGCCGGACGGGCTCAGCTCCGACCCCTCCAATGTGATGCCGGCCACGTACATTCGGTCCGTGTAGAAAAAGCTACGGCATCTAAATCATCTAGTCCAGCCTTTTTTAGCAATTACTTTTTTAGGCTGCAGTAATTACGGCGGGCTAGGTTGAGGGGTGTTAGCCGGCCAGCAGCCAGTCAGATGCCGCCTTGCGGTAGCGGATGATGCCTTTGTATTCGGCCATGTCGTCCGGGAGCTCGGCAAGGACGTGGCCGAGCTTTTCGCGCCACGCGGGAACTCTGGCGATATCCCTCAGGGGCAGGAGGTAGCTGCGGATCAGGAACAGCAGGACCCCGGTGTGGGGGAGCCGGATCAGGTGCTGGACTTCGACGCGGAGGTGCAGTTTGTCGGGCATGTCGGGGTCGGTGGCGATGGTTCCGCGGTCCGGACCCCATTCGGGGTAGGTTTCGGTGGAGGTGTCCAGCCGGTTGCCCACGGTCATGGTCCAGTTGGTGCGGCGGAACTGCTCCCCGGGCTGCAGGCGCATAAGGAACTGCTCGGCGCGGTTGATGATGTTTTCTTCCTTGAGCCGCGGGACTGGGCCGTGGATCTCGAGGAAGCTCATGCCGACGTCGAAATTGAAGGACCAGTCCGCGGCGAAGGTGACCAGGCCGGCGTCGAGCCACATCGTGTTGTCCCGGATGTCGAGGAGCACAATGTCATCCTGGATCTGGGTGCCCAGGAACTTCATGGGGCCTATGGGCAGCGAGTCGTCGTCGCCTACGGTGAATTCGATGTCGAGGCTCTGCAGCTTGTTCTGCCAGCGGCAGGCGTTTCCTTCGCGGTGGAAGGACATGATGTCCGGGTATTCCGCGGCCATAGCGGGAAGCAGGGTGGCGATCGTGTCCCAGACGGCGGGCCGCATGTGGGGCAGGACCTGCATTCGCGAGGGGTCCTTGGTCAGGATTCGGTCGCGGTCGGCCAGTTCCTGAAGGTAGAACTCGTCGATGTCGATGAGCCCGGCGCCCCACGCGCCGGCGTCTGTGGGCACGTTCTTGTTGGCCGGTTCGACGTTGGCGCTGTAGCGGTACTGGTCGCCGGTAAAGGGGAAGGGAAAGCGCCTGATGCGTTCCGGGAGCGTGGCGGTGTCAGTGTCTTTGTCGAGAGTGATGCTCAAAGGTCCAACTCCAATTCTGGGTCTTCGCTGCGTGAAACACAGCACATCATTGTGGTGTTCTCGGCCTTTTCCTGGTCTGTCAGGTAGAGGTCCCTGTGCAGCGGGGTACCCCGGAGAACCGGCAGTACACATTCCCCACAGATGCCTTTGCGGCACATGTTGGGGATGGTTTTTCCTGCCTTTTCGAGCGTTTCCAGCAGCGATACGCCAGCCGGCACGTCCAGCTTGAGTCCGCTGCGGACCAGGTTCACCGTGAACGGCTCGCCATCGTCCAGTTCGGCCGCGCCGAAGGCTTCCGAGTGCAGCCTCGCCGGTGGCCATCCCAGCTCCCGCGCCTGATCAAGGACTGCATCCATGAAGGCAGCCGGGCCGCACACATAGAGGTGGGTTCCGAGGCTCTGGGTCATGAGCTGTTCGGTGAGGACCTTCTGGAAACTGCTGCGGTCGCTGCATTCCGTCAGGCCATCTCCCAGCAGGTCCCGGGCTTCCTGGACGTGGGCTCCGGCCCCGGGCCGGTACACGTAGATCAGGGATGAGGTGGTGCCCCGGTCGGCGGCCGCACGGGCGTGCGAGAGGACCGGCGTGATGCCGATGCCCGCGGCGATCAGCAGGTGGTGGGTGGCTGTTGAGGCGGGGGCGAAGGCACTGCGGGGCCGGGAAACGTACACCCGGTCACCGACGTCGAGCTGGTGCATGGCTACCGAACCACCCGCACCGTCCTCGACCCGGAGGACGGAGATGGTGTATTCGGATGGGCCGTTGCCCGAGCCGGTGAGCGAATACGCATTCACGCCGCTGCCGTACTGGACTACCAGGTGGCTGCCCGGGACATAGGACGGAAGGAGTGCCCCGGACGGGTCAGCCAACGTGATGCTGACTATCGAATCCGTCTGGGGACTGACGTCAGTCACCTCCAGCTGGAGGCCGCCTTCCACCGCAGGGTGGGCAGTGATCGGGAGCGCCGTGATAGTCATGATGCCTCCTCGGCGTGGGCTGCGTACCCCAGGTACGCGCCCATTCGGCGGGAAAAGTGGTCTGTGGTGGCCAGGCTGGTGGCACATCCCTGGCACTGCACCTCGGAGCCGGCTGGCCGAACGGTTGTGGTGGTTGCGTGGCAATGCGGGCAATAAATTACCCGCGGGGCGGTCTCGTCACTCAGGAGGGTGAGCTCCTCCTGCTGCAGCCCGCATTCCGCGGCTGCGGCCGCGGCTGCACGGATGTCCGCCGGGGGGCCGGCGAGTACGAGGCGGACTCCAACGTGGGAACGTCCGAGTGCGGACCTCAACTCCGAGAGGGCCTCGTGGTTTGCAGCTTGGAATCGGAGATCATGCCTGGGCTGGACACCGGTGTGTTGACCCGCGGTGTCACCTGTGGCGCCAAAAGACGCACAGATGACACCGCGGAAACCAGGTTCCAGGCCTGTGCCTGCTGTCGGCGGCATGGACGCGGAACACATGGTCGGTCCTTACGGTGCGAAGGAGCGGTGGCCGGTGAAGAACCCCAGGCCGTACTCCGGGGTCTCGAACTTGACGGTTGTGCCCTTCGGGAAGAACAGCACGTCGCGCTCCTTGGCGTGCGTCACTTCGCCCGTCGACTCGTCGGTGAGGATGAACTCACCGGCTACGACGACCTTCATTTCGTCATAGGTGTACGTGTAGACCAGGGGCTCGGAAGCCTTCAGCTCGAAGAAGCCGGCGCTCATGACCGAGCCCTCCGGGTTGTGCAGCGAGTCACCGATTGCGGCGATCGTTCCAGGCTCGTTCATGGAGGGCAGACCGACGTAGCCGCCTACTACCTTGTGGATGGATCCGACCTTGCTGAGTGTTCCTACGAGGGTTTCCATGGGTCTCTCCTGAGTGGATAGTGGTGAAAAGGGTTCGTCAGAACTGTTCGTCTTTTTGTCGGAACTGTTCGTCGTCGGGTGCATTTGAAAGTTGCGCTGAAGGTCACCTCAAACCCGGGTAGAACTCCGGGTGGGGATCTGCAAATCCGGCATCCTCTGTTCCAGAGGGGCCAGCCGAGCTCTGCTCCGAGGCCTGCTGGTATGATGCCGGTCACGCATCTTCGTCCCAAAAGCAAACCTACTCCTCGTAATTCATCTAGTCCAGACTTTTTTATATAAATCTGTGCTTAGGGTCACTATTACGCTTGAGGGCGCGCGGAATCTCGGGCGTCGAGCCTGTACTTTCGGCCCCTTGGAAACGCCAAACGTCTGGCTGGGGCAGGAGGCCCATCTCCGTGACTCGCCGAAACCTGCCCGTCCGCGCACGTATCCGGCGGGCAAGCATGTATTCGGTGGGCAGGCGCGGGTCGGACCAAGTAACTGGACGGCAGAAGATAGGAAGGCGAGACCGTTTCAGTAACGGTCTCGCCTTCCTGTCCCTCATCAGGTCACATCACTGCGAGCTGGAAGCCCTCTCCAGATCCGCGGCATCATGATTCAACGCGCGAGCCGTGGCCGCTTTTTGGTTCGCGCGCCTCGTTTCATTCTGGGAGTAGAACCAGATGGGTATGTACAGTGCCAGAACGATGAAGCCGACCCAGGTCGGGGTCCAGCCGATCTCCAGGCTGTTCAGGTAAACCACGCCGGCCAGGCACAGAGGCAGGTTGAACAGGCCAAAGAGCATGGCGACGTGTTTCCAGCCTTTGGGTGCCTTGAACGGCCGTTCCAGGGCGGCGAAGGCGGGGTGCTTCTTGGCTCTGACATAGGCGAACAGGCTGATGCCGTTGGCGCAGGTGTAGCCGATGGCTGATGCCGCGACGATTGCCGCGGGGTTGCCCATGAAAATCAGCACCAGGTTGAAGGCTCCGATGACCAGCATGGCAATAAACGGAGTGCCATGGCGGTTCGTTTTGCCGAGGGACCTCGGGAGGTTTCCTTCGATGGCCATGGAGTGCATTGCGCGGGAGGAGCCCAGATAAGCGGTTTGGATGATCAGGACCATGGCGGCGATCAACATGATGATGGTGATCATGGAGCCGGCCTCACCAAAGACGGCATGGGCCACCGGAATCAGGGGTGACACCGGTTCGTCCAGAACGCCGTTGATACCGAGTACGCCGATCACTGCGGCCTGGACCAGTACGAACGAGAAGAAGCAGATGACTCCGCAGGCAAAGAGCGCTTTGGAGACGTCTTTGGCCGGGTTTTTGTACTCCGGGCCGTAAATGGCTGCCGTTTCCCAGGCGCAGGCACTCCACTGTGCGATTGCAAAGATACCCAAGAGGATCAGGATGTGGTGCATATCCCAAGACCAGTCGGCGGGCAGCCAGCTGCCTGTGATGTTTGTCAGCTCAACGTGTCCGGTGGCGAAAGGCGCCACGGTCAGGACAATCAGCGGTATCAGGGAAAACGCGGCCAAGATGTAACCCAGGGTGGCGCCGTCCTTGAGGCCGAACCAGTTGACCACGAACAATCCGCCGAAAATCACCAGGCCTGTCATCAGGGCGAGCTGATTCTCGGTAAACATCTCGCCCAGCACGGGAAAGAGCCCGTGCAGGTAGCTGCCGACCAGGATGGAAAAGATCGCCAGTACCGGGGTCCAGGCGAACCAGTAGCTCCAGGCGCTGAAGCCGCCGATCAGTTTGCTCTTGTCGTACTTGCCTTGGTAGTTCTCAGTGCGAAATACATGCTGCGCAAAACCCGGAAGGCCGGAAGCCTTGGGAAATGTGGTGGCCATTTCTGCGTAGGCGGCGTTCTGAAAGAAGCCCTGAATGACCGACAGCCCCCAGATGAGGATTGCTGCGGCCGATAAGTACATCGGAAGGTAGCCCAAGGAGGGCAGAATCAGCAGGGGTACACCCAACGCAATGGCCAGGCCCTGCTTCCAGTCAATCGACCTTTCCAGGCCGTCGCCCCCATCCATACGATTTTCACTCATAACAATCTCCCTAAAACAACGTAAAAGTTGTCAGATTCTTGTCCAGGTCCTGCGTAGCTGGCAGGCCGGCTGAGGAAGCTCTTCCCGAATACGACACCTTCGTCCGGGTTCCGCTGCTGGTTCAGGTGTGGTTCGTCAGTGAACTGCCTGAAAGCGAAGCCGATATCGGTGAATCCCTCTCCAACCTCGGCCGGGCGGCTATTTAGCCCCGGATTCTTCGAGCTGAAGGCTTCCGAGCCTGCGGCGCACCCCACGCCTAGGCTCTCCTGTGAAACAGATCACTTCGAAGATTACTCCTTAAAGCTCCAATGCAATAGCTTTTTTTCGAGCAATGTCTCGCTGCCCCTGTTTGCCTGCCTTGGACGGGCGCGACAGCGAGAGGCGGTATTTGCCGCCCTCCCCGGGGGCCGCCGTCGGGCTTGTGCTTGCGGATTTAGCGAGTACTGCGGCAGGGGGCGGTCGCATCAGCAGCTGCCGCCCGTGCCCAGTTCAGTTCCTTGACCGCTGGAAATTTGGCGGCACAACAAAGTCCCAATACTGAAGGTTTTCCGTCAGCTGGCCTGCGCGAGTCTCGCCGCGTGCCGGAGGACGTTACGGCGCTGCGGTGTAGATCAATGAGAGCCCCAGGTGCGGGACATCCAGAGCCATCCGCTGCTGCTCCGGTGATCCGGACTTGATCCGCTCGCCAACCAGGTACGTCCCGGAGTTACCGAGAATGACGCGGTTACTGGCGTTGACGAGGGCGGCATCGCCCGGAATGACGCGCAGGTGGGGCATGATGAGGGGCTCCAGGTCCTTGATCCGGATGTCGCATCCCGCAACCCCCGTGAACGTTCCGTGGACGGAAAAGGGTGCGGTGAACGTAAGGATGTATCCCTCGAAACCGAGATAGTCGATGTACGGGCCCCAGAGGGTCTGTTCACCTGTGGAAGCGGCAGTCGAGAAAAAGGGCAGCTTCTCATAGTCATAGAACCGGTTGCTGCCCGGAGTCAGGTCAAAGTCCAGCCGTCCGACTGCACCGGATCCCTTGCGGGACCACCATTCCAGGGCTGGGCCGCCCTCCTCAACGGTTTCATGCGCGAAGAACGTCCCGGCGCCGACGGCAAAAGCGTTCTTCGCCAGGAACTCCTGGGAGAGTTTGTCCAGCCCGGCCAAGGCAGCCTTGTCGACCTTGGACTTGCCGACGAGATTTTGTTCAAGCAGCGAGGCAACGTTTCTGGAAAGTTCCCCGATCTCCGTGGAGACGCCGTTGGTCCACGAAGTGAGGGCATTGGCAGCATGTACGACTTCAGCGTCGGGCTTCATTGGGTTCCTGGATTGATTGGCTGTAACCGAGGGTCAGTTTCGTGTCGATGAGGTGAAAAATATTTCGCCTGATGTGCTCAAGTGCCAGTTTCTGGGCCCTTTCGGGTTGGTCCGCGGCCACTGCCCGGACCAACTCCAAGTGTTCTGCGGTTGCCGTTTCGGGGTCAAGTGGTACGCCGAGGGGGGCCCACAGCTGTTGAACTGACTCTTCCTGGAGCCTGATTTCGGCGTTGGCCAGCCTCGGTGACTGCGCTGATACTGCCAGCTCGATATGGAAGCGGCTGTCGGCGGATGCGCGGACCTCAGGGGTCCTGGCCAGAACCAGTGCACGCGCAAGTTCCTGGAGACGTTCGAAGTCGTGTGCTTCCGCGCGTTCGCATGCCAGCCGGATTGTGGTGGCGGCGATGGCCGAATGTTCGTCTCCGATGTCGCGTATTTCCGAAATGGACGTCGAGAGGAACCACTCCCGGATGGCGTCGGTCTGGCTCTGGGGCTGGCGGACCACAAAGGATCCTCCGCTCCGGCCTCTGCGCGTCTCGACGATTCCCCGGTCGCGCAGCGCGCCTAAAGCTTCGCGAAGGGTCGCGCCGCCGACCCCGAACATCTCCGAGAGTGCCGCTTCGGGGGGCAAACGTTCACCCACCTTGAGCAGCCCTAGCGAGATGGCCGTGGAAATTCTGTCGACAATCGCATCGGCCCGCTCGATCTCGGGCAAGGACCGATATATCTGCGACTCGAACGGGGTCGGCGAGGACAAAAGTCTGCGCTCCGAAGATGGGCTACGGGTTGGGGCTAATACTACAGTCCGGGAGTACTTAAAGGGCTTTGGTGCGCCTTGGAGCCTTTTGCAATTTCCCGTTCGCTCTACCCCGTGTCCGAGCCCGACCAATCCTTAAGGGTAGTCAGAACCGTCAGAAAACAGTGTTACCCCTGCCCGTTCGCTTCGCAATCATGGATATCAACCAGCAAGCATCCACTCGGCCTACACGGGCCGAGGGCCGAATCGAAGGGAACAATCGTGAATCCGACAGCAACCGCGACGAGCACTGTGTACAGCACCACAGACGACATTGTCCGCAACCTGTCCCTCGTCCGGGACGAGATCGCGGCCACGGCGGCCAAAATCGACGAACAGCAGGTAGCCGGCCTGGCACGCCACATCAGCCTGACGGGCCGCATTTTCGTCGCCGGAGCCGGCCGCAGCGGCCTGGTGCTGCGCATGGCCGCGATGAGGCTGATGCACCTGGGCCTGAACGTCCACGTCGCCGGCGACACCACCACGCCTGCCATCGCCTCCGGCGACCTGCTCCTGGTAGCCTCCGGTTCGGGAACCACCTCCGGTGTGGTCAAGGCAGCGGAAACCGCAGCGAAGGCCGGAGCGCGGATTGCCGCGTTCACCACCAACCCGGACTCGCCGCTCGCCGGCCTTGCCGATGCAGTAGTGGTCATCCCCGCCGCCCAGAAGACCGACCACGGCACCAGCGTTTCGCGCCAGTACGCCGGGTCCCTCTTCGAGCAGGTACTTTTCGTTGCCACCGAGGCCATCTTCCAGTCGCTCTGGGACAACGACGCCCAGCCGGCTGAGGAGCTGTGGCTGCGCCACGCAAACCTCGAGTAACAGCCAGCCCCGGGTAACCGGCCCCTCCGGTTCAATACCCCCGATTTTCCACACCCGACAGCAGTTCCCTTACAGAAAGAACCACACCATCATGAAGCTCCAAGTTGCCATTGACCTCCTGACCACCGAAGCTGCCCTCGAGCTGGCCGGCAAGGTCGCCGAGCACGTTGACATCATCGAACTCGGCACCCCGCTGATCAAGGCCGAAGGCCTGTCCGTCATCACCGCGATCAAGGAAGCCCACCCGGACAAGGTCGTCTTCGCTGACCTGAAGACCATGGACGCCGGCGAACTCGAAGCCGACATCGCCTTCAAAGCCGGCGCCGACCTGGTGACCGTGCTCGGCTCCGCCGACGACTCCACCATCGCCGGTGCGGTCAAGGCCGCCCAGGCACACAACAAGGGCGTCGTCGTTGACCTCATCGGCGTCGCTGACAAGGTCAGCCGTGCCAAGGAAGTCCGTGCCCTGGGTGCGAAGTTCGTGGAGATGCACGCCGGCCTGGACGAGCAGGCCAAGCCGGGCTTTGACCTGAACGGTCTGCTCCGCGCCGGCGCCGAAGCCCGCGTTCCGTTCTCCGTGGCCGGCGGCGTGAAGCTCGCCACCATCGGTGACGTCCAGAAGGCCGGCGCCGACGTCGCCGTCGCCGGCGGCGCCATCTACGGTGCAGCCGACCCCGCACTGGCCGCCAAGGAACTCCGCGCAGCCATCGTCTAGGTCGCCGATCTACAGTGGCGTCCCGCGCCCTTGCGGCCGCGGGACGCCACCTACGGAGTTAAGACCCAACTACACAGTCAAGACACAGCACACCCCGAGGATGAGGGGTTGCATATTGGGGGACCCTAATCCCTGGGAAGGAAACTGTTCATCATGTCTAGTCAGGCCGCCGAGTACGTGGAAGTTCTCGTTAATGACCCTGTTCGACTTTACGAGTTGCTCGACGATGCAGAGGCCTTGCTCCGCCGGGCGCCCCAGCGGTTTGCCGGCATTCTGGTCACCCGCCATGATCCTGGCCGGTACACGCTCACGCTTAGCGACACCGTTCCCTTCGGGGAGACTCGCGAGCTAGTTCTCTCGTGACCGTCAGTCGACGGCGCACTGCCTGTCGAAAGTTAGAAGGCAACAATGTCTGTTACTTACCCTGATTCGAGCGTGAGGTCCGGGCAGAATCCGCTCCGGGACCCGCGCGACCGCCGGCTGTCCAGGGTGGCGGGCCCATCGTCCCTGGTGCTCTTCGGCGTAACCGGAGACCTGGCACGCAAGAAGCTCCTGCCCGCCGTCTATGACCTCGCAAACCGGGGACTCCTGCCGCCCAGCTTTGCGCTGGTGGGCTTCGGCCGGCAGAACCGGACGAACCAGGAGCTCACGGCCGCGATAAAAGAGTCCGTCAAAGCATATTCCCGGACGCCCTTTTCTGAGGCGGTATGGGACCAGCTTTCCGAGGGCATCCGCTTCGTCCAGGGCGAGTTCGACGACGACGCCGCCTTTGGGCGGCTTTCCGCCACCCTGGCCGAACTGGACGAACAACGCGGTACGCGGGGGAACCACGCGTTCTACCTTTCTATCCCGCCGAAGGCCTTCGAACTGGTCTGCCGGCAGCTCTCGAAGCACGGCCTGGCGCAGGCCGAGGGCGAGAAGTGGCGGCGTGTGGTCATTGAAAAGCCGTTTGGCCACGACCTCGAATCAGCAAGGCAGCTCAACAATATTGTCGAGTCGGTGTTCCCGGCCGATTCCGTATTCCGCATCGACCATTACCTCGGCAAAGAGACGGTCCAGAACATCCTGGCGCTGCGCTTCGTCAACCAGCTCTTCGAGCCGCTCTGGAACGCCAAGTATGTGGACCACGTCCAGATCACCATGGCCGAGGACATCGGCACCGGCGGCCGGGCGGGCTATTACGACGGCGTGGGCGCAGCCCGCGACGTTATCCAGAACCACCTGCTGCAGCTGCTCGCCCTGACAGCCATGGAGGAGCCCATTTCCTTTAAAGCCGCTGACCTGCGCGCCGAGAAGGAAAAAGTCCTCGCCGCGGTCCAACTCCCGGACGACCTGTCCACTCACTCCGCCCGCGGGCAGTTCACCGGGGGCTGGCAGGGCGGCGAGCAGGTCCAGGGCTACCTGGAGGAAGAGGGCATCCCTGCGGACTCCACCACCGAAACCTATGCCGCGATCCGGGTGGACATCAACACCCGGCGCTGGAACGGGGTGCCGTTCTACCTGCGCGCCGGCAAGCGGCTCGGACGCCGCGTCACCGAGATCGCCGTCGTCTTCAAGCGGGCACCAAACCTGCTCTTCCATGGCCACGGCGACGACGACTTCGGCCAGAACGCGGTAGTTATCCGCGTCCAGCCCGACGAAGGCGCCACCATCCGGTTCGGGTCCAAGGTCCCCGGCACCCAAATGGAAGTCCGCGACGTGACCATGGACTTCGGCTACGGCCACTCGTTCACCGAGTCCAGCCCCGAGGCCTACGAACGGCTGATCCTGGACGTGCTCCTCGGTGAGCCACCGCTGTTTCCCCGCCACCAGGAGGTGGAACTGTCTTGGAAAATCCTGGACCCGTTCGAGAAGTACTGGGCCTCGCTGCCCAACCAGCCTGAGCCGTATGCGCCCGGAAGCTGGGGGCCGGCCTCGGCTGACGAGCTGCTAACCCGCGACGGACGCACCTGGAGAAGGCCATGATTGTAGAACTCCCCAACACCACCACGTCGACCGTTGCCAAGAAGATCCAGTCCCTGCGCGCGCAGGGCGGCGTGATCGCCCTTGGCCGCGTCCTGACCCTGGTGGTCATCACAAAGTCAGGGCTGGAAGAGGAAGCCATCGAGGCCGCCAATGAGGCCAGCCGCGAGCACCCCTGCCGGATCATCGTGCTGGCCGCCGGTTCGCCGGAGGAACCCACCCGCCTGGACGCCCAGATCCGGGTCGGCGGCGACGCGGGCGCGTCGGAGGTCATCGTGCTGCGCGGCTTCGGTGCACTTGCGGAGGAAAGCGAGTCCCTCGTCGCCGCACTGCTGCTGCCCGACGCCCCGATCGTGGCCTGGTGGCCGAACGGGGTACCGCCGAATGCCAGCCAGACCTCTATCGGCCGGATCGCGCACCGCCGGATCACGGACTCGGCCAATGAGGCGGACCCGCGGTGGGCGCTGGAGAACATCCGGAACACCTATAAGGCAGGCGATACCGACCTGGCCTGGACCCGGCTGACGAACTGGCGGATCAAGCTCGCCGCAGTTCTGGATCAGGCCGACGACACCCCGATTACCGCCGTCACCGTCGAGGGCGCCTCAGACTCACCGAGCACCATCCTGCTCGCCGCGTGGCTCACGCAGGCCCTTGACGTGCCGGTCAGCATCCTTGCGGACGCCCCCGGCACCGGCATCCGGGGCGTCCAGCTAATCAAGACCTCCGGCAATATCCGGCTGTTCCGGCCTGGACACACCGTCGCCGAACTCACCCAACCGGGCCAGCCCGCGCAACGGATCTCCCTCCCGCGGCGCAGCCTCCGTGACTGCCTCGCAGAAGAACTCCGCCGCCTCGACCCAGACGAAGTCTTCGGTGAAACAGTTCGTGATCTGGCCGTTTCGACAGTGCACCAGGAAGGCCGCCACGCACCGGGCAACGCCGACCTGGATTCGTTCGTCCCGGAGCGCATCACCATTGACGAGGCCGTCGACAGGATGGCGGTATCGGCATGAGTGCCACGGTCGGGAACCTGGTCACCTCGGGCATGTTCTCGCTGGCCGGCGGGACTTGGGATGTGGACAGGACCGGACACGGCGAGAACACCATCATCGCCGCAGAACGCGAAACCCTCGCCAACGTCACCCAGTAACAGGGAGCCCGGTACGAGGACACAGTCCCATACGTAAGGCGCGCCAGGAATGCCTGGCGCGCCTTACGTGCTGTTCATCAGAACAGGAAAGGTGCCAGCCGTGCGGCCAGCTCGCGGGCCGCTTCGGCGTGTTCGCGGGTTGCGGTGAACCGCTCCGCTGGGCTGGACAGGCACAGGGCGGCACCGGCCACCCCGTTGGGCAGCCGGACGGGAAGGGCCAAACTGGCGGAGCCCTGTTCTAGTTCGTTGATTTCTGATGCCTCGCCTTGAAGCCTTATTTCCGCGAGCTGTTCTTCCAGCTGGCTACTGTTCGTGATGGTGTGCGGTGTCAGCTTTACCAAGGGCCCTCTCGGGAGCGGGGCGGTCGAATCGCCAAGTTCAGCAAGCATCAGCTTTCCTGCGGCGGAGGCGTGCGGATACCGGAGCATTTCGAAAACAGAGTGCAGCGGATAATCCGGGTCCTCATCGGCGACCCTGAGTGCAGCGCTCCGGAACATGAAGAGGTGTACTGCGAAACGGTTCCCGCCGCGGAATTCCTGTATCAGGGCCCGGGCTGCGGTGGGAACGGTTGGGGGAGTCGCAGCCGTAATCAGCCCCGTGATCGCCTGACCGAGCGCAAACCCGCGGAGGTCGGAGGTGCGGGCCAGATATTCGTCAGCGACGAGCGAATTCAAAATCCGGTACGCGGTCGCCTGGGGCATCTGCAGCGCATCGGTGACCTCTTTAGCCGTTGTCCCGGTGCCGTACCGAGCCACGATTTCCAGGATCCTGAGCGGGTTTGACGTTGTGCTTGGTCCGGAGTGTGTGGGCCTGTAGGTCATGGGGTGGCCCTGCCATTAAAGAGGTCCAGTTCCCGGGTTTCGTCGTAGATCCCGACCGACGCCAGCCGCCCGGGTAACCGGAGGCGGAGGAACGTGGCGTACAAGACACTGGCCAGAAGGACACCGGCGTAGATGACGGTTTGCAGGCTGCCTGTGCGGATCGATGCAGCCGCCGCCGTCCAGAAGACGGCTCCGAGGGCCACGGTGGTCACGGCTCCCACGACCCAGTTGGAGACGGTGCTCTCGCCTATCCGGCGAAGGAAGAACGGCATGGACGCGCTGGCAAGGATGTAGGAGCCAAGGTATCCGTATGCGCCCAGGGTGAAGAGCGTGACCAGGCCCCGTTCCGGACTGGCACCGAAGACGGTGACCGCGATGGGGACAATGGCGACTACCGGCATTACGACCATGATTGCCATCGATGGAGTCCGGAAGACGGGATGCGTCCTGCCGACCAGCCGCGGCGCAACCCCTTCCCTGCCCATGCAGAAAAATATCCGGGCGAGGGCATTCACGGATGCGATAGCGCAGCCAAACCAGGATGCTGCGATTCCCAGGTCGAGAACCGCGGCGGACACAGGCGACGACTGGGCAAACAGATCAGACAGCGGTGTGGAGCTGGCTGCAATATTTAACGGAGCATCTTTGAGTGCTGCGTCCTGGGCTGTTACTGCAAGGAGACAGAGCACGCCCATCAGGATGGGGGTCCACGTGATGGCCCGAGGGACGGTGACGAAGGGCCTGTGTGCCTCGCCGCCCAGCGTGGTCGGGCTCTCGAAGCCGACAAAGGCACTTACGGCCACGACGATTCCGATCGGTAACGAATCAAAGTCTCCGTTCCATGCAAACACGCGCCAAAGATCGGCGCTTGGTGCGTTGAAGGCGAAGTAAACGATCATGAGGACGGCGAGGACACCGATTGAAATGGACTCCAGCAACATCGTGAACCACGCCGATACCCGGATCCCCCTCACCATGAGGAAACAGGCGGCAGCCGCGGCGGCAATAATGACCGGCACTGTGACGGCCTTGGAATCCGCGACGGGAACGCCCAGGTTGTCGAACAGTTGGACGACGTATACGCCAACAAGCAACAGGCTGGCCATGGCTATGAGGCCGTAACCAAACATTGCCGACCAGCCGGCGGTAATTGCCGTCCGCTGGCCAAGTCCCTTGGCCGTGTAGCTGTAGAGGCCGCTGACGGCAGCCATGCGCTGTGCCATCGGTCTCAGGGAGAACGAAACGAGGACCATGACCGCCATGGCCGCACCGAATGTCACCACAAGGTTCGGTCCGTTGGATCCAAAGACGAGTCCCGGAAAGACAAGGGCCGGAATGACGGACATGGCACCCGCAGGCGCCACGCCGGCAACTGCCTGCGCGAAGACCGGCAGGAACGAAAGTCTTCGGCGGCGCAGGCCCTCCACTGGGGAGCGGGGGGTGATGAAGCGATCACCGCGAGCAGACACTGGGTACCAACTTTCCCTCGGACAGGCACGTGTGCCTTGCTCACGAGGGGACGCAAGTCATCGGGCCCACGCTGCAGAACATTAGCATTCCCGGGCCACCGGCGACAGTCTCGGCGGCTTTTCCGAATGTTTCCAACATGTTAACTGGAGTGGGAATTAATGCCCCGGAATTTCTCAAGTAAATCTTTATGAATTCCTCGCCTAAACGAATTCCCTGACGTAGTTTTGCTTGTGAAAGGAACGCAGGTGACCGGCATCACACCGCCCACCTGCACCAGGGATGAACCAGCTCTGACGACGACGACCAGTTCTGGGAATCCGTGGACCTTTGTGTGTCTGTTGGCCCCAACACCACCTACCGGGCCGGGCACGAGATCTAGGCCGCGTGTGGGTCAGCAACCACCATGACTACCCCTCGGCTTTTCAAGGCCCGTTTCCGGGGCGCTTCGGCTCCGAGGCCATAGGCGTCCTCATCCTGTTTTTGGACTTATCAAGGAGTGAAAGCATGACTCTTGACATTGAAACTTCAGTTGCTGTGGGTGTTTCGCACCCGTTGGATCCGTTGTCGCGGGGGGAGATTTCCCGTGCGGTGGCGGTTTTGAAGGAGGGTCCGGCTGCGGCGGAGTCGTTCCGGTTTATCAGTGTTGAGTTGCGGGAGCCGTCCAAGGAGGACCTGCGCAGTGGTGTGCGGGTGGTCCGGGAAGCGGACGCTGTGTTGGTGGACCGTGCGCAGGCGCGTGCGTTC
>NZ_JBHVSZ010000025.1:0-23021 GCF_042884885.1 Arthrobacter sp. NPDC058097 | reverse complement strand
TCGAGGAAATCACCACGGGCACTGACGGGAAACAACTTTGGCATCTGAACGCTCCATCTATCAGAGCGTTGCTACGACCATATGACTTTGCCGGCGCTTTAGCGGCCATTATCTGGACAAAAACTCCAAGCCAAACGAAATGGACGGACGACGGCGGGACCACCCGCCGTCGTCCTTCTTGCTTTAAGCGGTCCCCTGGCGAACCGGCTCCGCCCACCCTGTGATGCAACTCATGGAAAACCCTTGACAAGTTTGTACAAGTCTTTCCATACTTGGGGAGAAGGGTTTCAACGAAGCAACTGGAGGACCGATGGCGGCAAAACTTACGGACGTCGCAAAGCTCGCAGGCGTCTCACTCGCCACGGCGTCACGGGCGTTCGGCGACCCCGGCCGGCTCGCCGCCGAAACGCGCCAGAAGGTCATGGACGCCGCCGCCCAACTCGGGTACGACGTCCCCGGCCTCAACGGCAGCCGCACGTTCGGCGTCGTGGTCCCGGACATCTCCAACGCCGTGTTCGCCGCACTCATCAAAGCCATCCAGGACCAGGCCTGGCACGGCCGGCACCGCATGGTCCTGGCCGACACCGGCGAGTCCTCCGCCCGCGAGCGCGACCACCTCGCCGCCTTCACCACCGGCGTGGACGGCATCATCCTCTGTTCCCCGCGCCTCCCCTCGGACCAGATCCACAACCTGGCCGGCAACGCGCCGCTCGTGGTGATCAACGGTGAAGCGGACCGGGCCGCCCGCGTACTGATGGAGGCAGGCGAAGGAATCCGCCAGGCCGTCGAGCACCTCCACGCCCTCGGCCACCGCAAGCTCGCCTACATCCCGGGCCCGGCATCCTCCTGGGCCAACGGCCAGCGGCTCGCGGCCATCACCCGCCTCTGCGAAGAGTGGGGCATCGAACTGGTCACGGTGGGCAACCAGAACGCCACGGTCGACGGCGGTTTGGCCGCCGCAGCTTCGGTGGTCGCCAGCGGCGCCACCGCCGTCATCGCGTACAACGACCTCGTCGCCATCGGCATGCTCGCCGGCGCCCGGACGCTCGGCTACCACTGCCCCGAGGACATCAGCGTGGTGGGCATCGACGACCTCGACATCGCCGCCGCCGCCGAGCCCGGCCTCACCTCCGTTAGGGTCCCCATCAACCGCAGCGGCTCCCTCGCCCTCGAACTCCTGCTCGAACAGATCGCCGGCAAGCCGACGGCCACCGAGGCGGTCCACCTCAACTCGCAGCTCATCGTGCGCGGCTCCACCTTCGCCGCCCGCAACGCCGACCACACCCTCCAGGGAAAGTAACCATGAGAATCGTCATTGCAGACCCCAACCTGATGCCCCAGCGCGCCACCTTCGAGGCGGCGCTGCCGGAAGGCACCGTCACTTCCTGGCACGACAGCTGGAATGAACACTCGGTCCTGACCGACCTCAAGGATGCCGACGTCTACGTCGGACCGAAGTTCACCCCCGCCATGGGCGCCGAGGCACGGAACCTCCGGCTGGTGCACGTGGCCGGCGCCGGCTACGACGGCATCGACGCGGACGCGCTTCCTGCAGGAGCCGTCTGCGCCAACACCTTCCACCATGAGGGCTCCATCGCCGAGCACATCGCCACCGTGCTCGTGGCGCTGCGCCGCAACCTGCTGGGCCAGGACGCAGCCCTGCGCAGCGGCGTCTGGTCCTCCTCGGTCTACTCCCCCGACATCCGCCAGCCGGAAACGCTGCGCGGCGCCGTGGTGACGCTCCTCGGCTTCGGTCACATCGGCAGCACCGCCTGGAGGCTGCTGCAGGCCTTCGGCGCGGAAGGCATCGCCATCACCCGCAGCGGCTCCGTCGACGCTGATCAGCACGGCCTGCGCTGGGCCGGCACCACGGACCGCTTGGGCGAGGCCCTCAGCGAATCCGACGTGCTGGTGGTCAGCATCCCGCTCGACGCCGGAACGACCTCCCTGATCGGCGCGGCGGAACTGGACAACCTCGGCCCCGACGGGCAGCTCGTCAACGTGGCCCGCGGTCCCGTCGTCGATGAAACGGCGCTTTACGACGCCCTGAAGGACCGCCGCATTGCCGGTGCGGCCATCGACGTCTGGTACCAGTACCCGGGCACGGACGGCCGCGGCGAACCCTCGGCACTGCCGTTCGGCCGGCTGGACAACGTCGTCATGACCCCGCACTCCTCCGGGGTGACCGCCGAGACCTTCCGCGGCCGCGCCCGCGAGATAGCCGAAAACATCACCCGACTGTCCGCGAACCAGCCACTGAAGAATGTCGTGATCTCCCGATGACCCGAAAAATCGTCGACGTCGACGTCCTCGTCACCAGCCCCAGCCGCAACTTCGTCACCCTGAAGATCACCACCGACGACGGGCTCGTCGGCTGGGGCGACGCCACCCTTAACGGCCGCGAACTCTCCGTCGCCAGCTACCTCCGCGACCACCTCGCCGCCGCCCTGCTGGGCCGGGATGCCGACCGGATCGAGGACACCTGGCAGTACTTCTACCGCGGCGCCTACTGGCGCCGCGGGCCGGTGACCATGGCCGCGATCGGCGCCATCGATCTGGCCCTGTGGGACATCAAGGGCAAGAGCTTGGACGTCCCGGTCTATCAGCTGCTGGGCGGTGCCGCCCGGGACAGGATCCTCACCTACACCCACGCCACCGGCTGGGACGTGCCCGAACTCCTTGACTCCGTGGACCGCCGCCGGGAACAGGGCTTCCGCGCCGTCCGCGCCCAGTCCGGGGTTCCGGGCTTGGACAAGGTCTACGGCGTCACGAAGGGCGCCGCCAGCTACGAGCCTGCCGGCCGCGGCGCCGGACCCGTCGAAGAGGACTGGGACACTTCTGCCTACCTCCGCCACGCCCCGAAGGTCCTCGCCGCGGTCCGTGACCATGTGGGCCCGGACCTCAAGCTCCTGCACGACGTGCACCACCGGCTCAACCCGACTGAGGCCGCCCGGCTGGCACAGTCCCTCGAGGAGGTGGACCTTTTCTGGCTCGAGGACGTCACCCCGGCCGAAAACCAGCGGCTGCTGCGCACCCTGCGCCAGCAAACCACCATCCCGCTGGCCATCGGCGAGGTCTTCAACACCGTCTGGGACTGCGAGTACCTCATTACTGAACGCCTCATCGACTTCATCCGCACCGCCGTCGTCCATGCCGGAGGCATCTCCCACGTCCGCAAGATCCTCGCGCTGGCGGAGGTCTACCAGATCAAGGGCGCGCCGCACGGCCCCTCCGATGTCTCGCCGATCAATCTCTCCGCCTCGCTCCATCTGGGCCTGGCCACCAGCAACTTCGCCATCCAGGAATACATGGGCTACGACCCCCTGGTGTCCGAGGTGTTCCAGTCCAGCTTCCGCTTCGAGGACGGTTACCTCCACCCCGGCGACGAGCCAGGTCTTGGCGTGCACGTGGATGAGGACGCCGCCGCGCGTTTCCCGTACAAGCAGGCCTACCTGCCCATCGCCCGTGAGCTCGACGGCTCCATGAAGGACTGGTAACCATGACCTCCGTTCCCCCGCTCTCTGCCGCCACCCCGGGAATCCTGACGCGCCCGGCAGCACCGGCCGCCGGGATCGTGCACCTGGGTCTGGGCAACTTCCACCGCGCCCACCAGGCCGTCTACACCGACGCCGCCCTCACCGCCCACGGCGGCGACTGGGGCATCATCGGCGTAGCCAGCCGCTCCAACACCATCCCCGACGCCATGCACGCCCAGGACATGCTCTACACCGTGGTGGAAATTTCGCCTGAGGGCTCGAAGTTCTCTGTTCCGCGGGTCCACACCGACGCGTTCACTGCCGCCGCCGATCCCAGCCGGGTGGTCAAGGCGATTAGCGACGCCGGCACCCGGATCGTGTCGCTGACGGTCACCGAAAACGGCTACAACTACACCCCCGCCACCGGCTCCCTGAACCTGCAGGACCCCGCCATCCGGCACGACCTCGGCAACCCCGAATCACCCCAGACGCCGATCGGGCAGATCGTCCGCGGCCTGCAGCGCCGGTCCCGGACCCACGCCGAACCGGTGACCATCCTCAGCTGCGACAACCTCGCCGACAACGGCCACCACACCCGGCGGCTGGTCCGGGAGTTCGCCTCGCTGCTCCCGCCCGCCGAATCTGCTGAGGTTCTGGCCTTTCTCGACACCCGCACCAGCTTCCCCTCCTCCATGGTGGACCGGATCGTGCCGGCCACCACCGACCACTACCGCAGCCTGGTCGCCTCCCGGCGCGGCTACATCGACCGGATCCCCGTCCCGGCCGAACCGTTCACCATGTGGATCGTCGAGGACAACTTCATCGCCGGGCGCCCCACCTGGGAAGCCGGCGGCGCGGTGTTCTCCGACGAGGTGGGCGGCTACGAGCAGCTGAAAGTCCGCCTGCTCAACGGCACGCACTCCCTCATCGCCTACCTCGGAGCCCTCACCGGCGCCGTCACCATTCCCGAATCCGTCTCGCACCCCGCCATCGAACTGGCCGCCCGCTCCGTGCTGCGGAACGAGTACCTGCCCAGCGTCTCGGTGCCCTCGGGCGTGGACGTGGACGCCTACGAGGAACAGCTCTTCTCCCGGTGGCGCAACACGGCCCTGGGCCACCGCACCAGCCAGGTGGGCTCGGACGGGTCCGTCAAACTCCGGCAGCGGATCCCGCTGCCGGCACTGCAGATGCTCGACGACGGCCGGTTGCCTCAGCTGTTGGCCCTCACCACCGCCGCATATCTCGCATGCATCGCCCCGCTGCCCGGGTTCGAGCCCGGACCCCAGGCCCATGCCATGGAGGACCCGGCCCGCGGGCTGCTCTCCGGGCTGGCGGCCGGATCCCGCTCTGGCCAGGACTTCGCCCGCCGGGTCCTCGGCGACCACCACCTCCTCGGCGAGGAACTGGCCGAACGCGAGGAGTTCACCGCCCGCACCGGCGAGTTCATCGACATCATCCACTCGGCAGGCCCGCTCGCCGCCATCGCGGAAGCCAACACCGCCCTTGCTCCCGCCCCGTCCCTTCAAACCACACGGAGCACGCCATGACCACCCAGTCCATCCCCGCAACCAAAGCCGCCGCGCTCCCCACCGGCACACAGGCCGCAGTGCTTCACGCCGCCCGCGACCTGCGCATCGAACACAAGCCGCTGCCCGCCCTCGGCCCGAACGACCTGCTGGTCGAGATGCGCTCCGGCGGGATCTGCGGCTCGGACATGCACTACTTCGCCGACGGCCGCAACGGCACCAATGTGCTGCGCCAGCCCACCGTCCTGGGCCACGAGGGTGGCGGCGTCGTCATCGCCGCCGGACCGGCCACCAAAGTCGCCGCGGGCACCGCCGTCGCCATCGAACCTGCCCTGCCCTGCCGGGAATGCCCCACCTGCCTGTCCGGGCGCTACAACCTCTGCCCCGCCGGCACCTGCTTCGGTTCCCCGCCGACCGACGGGCTGTTCGCCCGCCACGTGGTGGTGCCCGAAGCCGCCGTCCACCGGCTGCCGGACAGCATCCCAGCCGAAATCGGGGCCGCGATCGAACCGCTCGCCGTCGCCGTCTGGGCCGTCGAACGGGCGCAGGTCCAGGCGGGCCACCGGGTGCTGGTCACCGGCGCCGGGCCCATCGGCCTGCTGGTCGCCCAGGTCGCGGCAGCCAGGGGCGCCGCCGAGATCGTGGTGACGGACGTGAACGACGACCGCCTCGCCGTCGCCGCCAAGTTCGGCGCCACCCGCACCCTCAACACCGCATCCACGCCGCTGGACCTGACGGGCATGGACCGGCTGATCGAATGCTCCGGCAACACCCGGGCCCTCGCAGACGGCATCCAGACCCTGGCACCGGCAGCCCGGGCCACCGTCGTCGGCCAGGCCAAGCCCATGGTAGACGGCATCCCGCTCGGGTTCCTCCAGCGCTACGAGATCGACCTCGTCACCGCGTTCCGCTACGCCAACGCGTTCCCGACGGCGATCGAGCTCGCCTCGTCCGGCGTCGTGGACCTCCCGTCCATCATCACCAGCACGTACCCGCTCGAAGACGCCGCGGCCGCCCTCACGGCACCCGTGACCGACCCCACCAACCTCAAAGTACTCATCACCTACCAATCCCCAACCGCTCCCTAACCTCGCAAGCTCAGCCAGGGAACCCGGCGGTCGTGGCCCCAAGGCCCGGCCACTCCAGGACATCCATTCAAAGGAGTATGGAAATGACCACAGCACACGTTCCCCCAGGGAATATCGACCAGAGCAAAGTCCGGAAGGCCGCCGTCGCCGGCCTCATCGGCACCACCCTCGAACTGTATGACTTCGTCATCTACGGCACCGCCTCGGCGCTCGTCTTCAGCAAACTGTTCTTCCCCAACGTCTCCCCCGCGGCGGCGCTGATCGCCAGCTTCACCACCTTCGCCGTCGGCTTCCTGTTCCGCCCGCTCGGCGGCGTCTTCTTCTCCCACTTCGGCGACCGCCTCGGCCGGAAGTGGATCCTCGTGGTCACGCTGCTCCTGATGGGCGGCGCCACGCTGGCCATCGGCCTGCTGCCCACCTTCGACCAGATCGGCCTGTTCGCCCCGGTCCTGCTGTGCGTGTGCCGCGCAGCCCAGGGCTTCGGCGCCGGCGCCGAACAGTCCGGCGGCGCCACGCTGCTCACCGAATCCGCAGCCCCCGGCACCCGCGGCAAGCTGGCCTCGCTGATCATGGTCGGCGCCGCCGCCGGCACCGCCCTGGGCGCGCTGGTGTGGATCGCCGCCCAGTCCCTGGCCCCGAACGACATGCTGACCTGGGGCTGGCGCCTCGTGTTCCTCTCCAGCATCTTCGTCACCGTCGCTGCCCTGATCATTCGGCGCAAGCTCGATGAATCCCCCGTGTTTGAGGAGATCAAGCAGGCCCGCACCGAACCGCCCGCACCGCTCAGGGAAGTCGCCAAGTTCGGCAAGGCCAACGTCCTGCGCGTCATTCTGATGAACTTCGGCGTCAGCACCCAGTCCTACACCATCCAGGTGTTCATGGCCTCGTACCTGATCACCGTCGTCGGAACCGACCCCAAGTTCATCCCGCCGGTGCTGCTCATCGGTGCGCTCTGCGGCGGTGTCGCGGCGGTCTCCTTCGGCATTCTGTCCGACAAGATCGGCCGCCGGCGCGTCGTCTCGCTCATCACCGGTGCGCTCATCCTCTTTCCGGCACCCGCTTTCATGCTCCTGACCACCGGCTCCCCCGTCGCCATCGTGCTGGTGATCATCGTGGGCTTCATGCTGGCCTGCCAGGGCGTGGTGGGTGTGCACATGAGCTACTTCCCGGAGATCTTCGGCAGCCGCTACCGTTACGCCGGCGTCACCCTGGGCCGCGAGTTCTCCTCCATCATCGGCGGCGGCATCGCACCGATGGTCTGCGCCGGACTGCTGGGCCTCTTCAGCAACTCCTGGATCCCGGTGGCCATCTACATGTCGCTGACCATGCTCGTCAGCTTCATCGCCACGCGGCTCTCCCCGGAAACCGTCAACCGTGACCTGACCGACCCCGAGGACGCCCGCCGTGCCAGCGGCGTGGTCGCCACCCCTTCGGTGGCGGCTGAGCTGGCCGCCGCCCGCACCGCCAAGTAACTCGTCCCGTCAAGTGATCCAGGCACCAACCAAAAGTGCGAGTGCACGACGGCGGCACGCGCCGCCGTCGTGCACTGGCAGTTCCGCTTTACAGCACTTCCGCCGCAAGCCCGCCAACTCCCAAAGGAATCCCATGCTCCGCCTCGAAAACCCCGGCACGGCGTCCCGGCCGGCACCCTCCGCAGTCCTCCGCGAGACCCGGGCCGTGGCCGTTCTCCGCGCCAGGCACGCCTCGGACTACGCGCCGGTCATCGAGGCGCTGCAGCGCGGCGGGGTACTCAGCATCGAGCTCACGCTCAGCACGCCCGGGGTCTGGGAGGAGCTTCCCCTGCTCCAGGGACGGTTCGGGGATGCCCTCGAGATCGGCGTCGGAACTGTCACGGAAGCATCGGAGGCGGAGACGGCCCTCGACCTCGGCGCCGCCTACATCGTCACACCCGTCACGGATCCCGGCGTCATTGCCGCCTGCGTTGCTCGCGGGGTTCCGATCTACCCTGGCGGCCTGACCCCCACCGAGCTGCACACCGGCTGGAGGCTGGGAGCCACCGCCGTCAAGGTCTTCCCGGCCTCCACGGTCGGCGCCGGCTACATTTCACAGCTGCGCGGCCCGTTCCCTGACATCGAGGTGATCCCGTCCGGCGGCGTCAACATCGAGGATGTGCCGGCCTGGATCAGGGCGGGAGCGCTGGCCGTCAGCCTCGGCGGGCCGCTGCTGGGCGACGCCTTCAAGGGCGGCGACCTGCAGGACCTCACGGCCAGGGCCCGGCGGGTCCGCGAGCTGATCGACCAGAGCGCGGAGCAGCTCGGGGCCGCCAAGTGAGCGGGGGCAGCGCCGCGCCGTACGTCCTCACGTTCGGTGAGACCATGGCGCTGATGCGCGCTGACCAGGTGGGCCCGCTCGCGCACTCCTCCACCATGAGCCTGGGCATCGGCGGTTCCGAGTCCAACGTGGCCATCGGCCTCCGCCGGCTCGGCGTGCAGTCCGTATGGTGCGGGCGCGTGGGGGCGGACTCCCTGGGCCAGCTTGTGGAGCGCGAGATCCGCGCCGAGGGCGTGGACGTCCGCATCGCCGTCGACCGTTCCGCACCCACCGGTTTGATGATCAAGGAGCGCCGGACTCCGGACGCGCAGCGGGTCAGCTATTACCGTGCGGGAAGCGCGGGTTCGCGGATTGCGCCGGTCGACATCGACGACTCGCTCATTGCCGGAGCCGGGCTGCTGCACGTCAGCGGCATCACGCCTGCGCTGTCAGCCCAGGCGGAGGCTACGCTGCGGCATGCCATCGGAGTGGCCCGGGCTGCCGGCGTTCCGGTGTCGTTCGACCTGAACTTCCGCGGCAACCTCTGGTCCGCCGAAGGTGCCGGCAGCGTCTACCGCGACATCATCCCGCTGGCGGACATCGTGTTCGCCGGGGAAGACGAGGCAGCAATCGCCGTCGGCCCCGGTGAACCAGAGGAGCTGGCCCGCCGGATCGCCGACCTTGGACCGGGGCAGGCCGTGATCAAGCTCGGCGCCGACGGAGCCCTCGCCCTGGTTGACGGTGCTTTGTTCCGGCAGCCGGCTGTTCCCGTTTCTGTGGTTGACACGGTCGGTGCCGGCGACGCCTTCGTGGCGGGCTACCTTGCCGAACTCATGGAAGGCCGCGACCCGGCCGAAAGACTCCGCACCGCCGCCGCAACCGGAGCGTTCGCCTGCCTCGTCCCCGGCGACTGGGAAGGCTTCCCCCGCCGCCACGAACTGGCGCTCCTGGAAGCAAAGGAGCCGGTCTCCCGCTAACTTGATCGGCCGACCCACGCCAGAAGCGTTTGGAGTTTTTGTCCATTTGTCGCGACTTCAAGGGCCTCCTGCGGCCATTATCTGGACAAAAACTCCAACCAAAAGGAGGACGACGGCTGGACCTGCCGCCGTCGTCCTCCTTGCGTTTTGTGCCACGCCCTCTGTTGTCCCTTACGACTCCAGGTAGCTACGAACGCTGCTTCGCAGAATGTCCGCATGCTCGTAGATCTCGTCGAGGGAGTTGATCGGGATACGCGTCTCAGTCTTGCTTTCATCGAAAACACCCAGATATTTCTGGACGCGGTTGAAGTGCAACCTGGCGATTGGCTTGCGGTTGTTGTCATCGAGCAGAACCGCAAAGTAGGACTTCGCGTCGCGCTGCACGACCCTCGCAGGCTTAACATCGCCGCACACGATGGCCCGAACGATATGGAATCCCTCCAACTCTTCCAGAGTGGTCTCGATCCCGGTCTCCAGCAGGTCGTCCTCCGCCGACTTCTCGCTGGTGACAGTAGCCGCAATCTCAGGGTCACTTGCCATCGGGAAGTTTGGAGCCCCCAGTGCCGTCTTCAACCGTTCGTTGACCTGATCATTGAGGAATTGCTTCGTCGCCTTCGTTACCAGCCCAGTGAACTGCTCCCTGACCTTCTGTGTGTAAGGTCCCTCATAGACCTTTGCTGTCAAAAATTTGATCCAGTCATCCTCAGGCTGCTTGAACTCAGATGCGATGACTCGCTTGATTGCCCCGATGTACTTCAGTTCACCCGCGGCGCTGATGATCGATTCAAGATCGAAGACGTCCTTGGACAGTTTCATCAACTCGGGAATGAGGGTCTCGTCAACCTCGTTGAGGTCCAGGACGAGGAAGGGCTTCGCGTCCATACGGTTGGGCGCATCGAGGTCAGTGAAAAACTGATACACCTCGCCGTTAGTCAGAATGGCGATTCGGGCATTCGTCACCGCGAAGTAGCGGAAGAGCTGGGAGGCGTGCTCAATCCGCAAGGGCTCTTTGGATTTCTTGCACTCGATGAGGATCTGCACCGTCCCGCCATGCATGATGGCATAATCGATCTTTTCGCCCTTTTTCACGCCGACGTCAGCTGTAAATTCCGGCACGACTTCCAAAGGATTGAAAACGTCATAACCAAGAATCGTCGAGATGAAGGGCATCACGAAGGCATTCTTGGTTGCCTCTTCGGTCTCGATCTGCGACCTCTGCTGCCGCACTTTTGCTGCCAGCGCTGTCAGTCGTTCAGCAAACTCCATTGTCCCCTCCAGATTCACCTACACATAAGTCCCGCAATATGCCATGGCATATTCGTACAAGCTATGTGCTGTTGCGACGGGCTGCAAGATATTCGCGCAACCCATCGATTACGGGTTTGCAAACGCCTAGCTGCCCGCCCCGGACGCCGCTCCGATGATAAACAAGAGGAAGACCAGCATCGAGAGAACGCCCGCAATCGTGTCGATCCAGCCGAGCACCTTTCCCAACGTTGCCGAATGGTGCAAGGCTTCCGCTTTCCGTGCATTGGAAATTGCCAGCGGGCCAAAAACGATGCCGAGGAAAAAGAACCCGATGACGCCGAAGATGACGGACTTTTCCTTGAATTTGCTGCCATGGAAGAACTCGAGAGAGTTATTCTGCTGCACATTCGGATAGTTCGGATACTGGTACGGCTGATTGCTGGGGTAGGACATGTGAGCCTTTCGCGATGCGGGCGGTTAACTTGTTGCGGGAGCGATCGCCCCAGCGTGCACTGCCGGCCATCGATTCCCTCAGTTGAAAAGTAGCTTGAGCGAGCTGATCAAGGACGCCTTTCAGCCGATCCTGCGGAAATCCTCCCCATAATCTGTGAAGACGTTGAGGGTGGATCCCAATATTTGGACACAAGCTACAGAAGAGCACGACGGCGGGACTTCCGCCGTCAATGTCGAAACGGGCCAGTTGTCGCGACCTGAAGGTCGTTTAGCCGCCATTATCTGGACAAAAACTCCAAATCGAAGCGGGCGGAATCACTTGGCAAGCTGGGCGGCTCCGAAGGACACGCTGAACTGGACGCACCACAGATCCACGGACTTGTATCTGGCGAGGTCGACGCCGTCGGGGATCGCGTAAACCTGGTTGCCTTGGTTCCCCTTGATCATGCCGAGGTCAAAGTGCTCGGCGGAACCGGCCGTGAACCATCCTGCCGTTCCCTCCACGACGTCCACGGCACTGAGCCAGACGTGCACATCCGGACCGTTGGAAGTGTCGAGATTCTCCAGTGTCAGAACGCGCTTCCCGCCGGGCTGCTGAATGATCCGGACGGTTCCTGTGGTGGCGTGTTCGTGGCTGATGAGCGAACCCTCGGCAAGTTGAACCGGAGCCGCGGGGGACGCGGAAGCGGAGGGTGTCTTCACGGCGGCGGAGGCTTCCGCCGATGACGCCGAAGCCACAGCTGTGGGCAACTGCTCGTCCACCCGCACGTCCACAAACAGAAGCCACGGCTTGAACAACACGAGCCCCAGCGCCAGCACGACGGCGCCCACAGCGGCGGTGATCAGCCAGCGGCGCTTGCGGTTGCGGGCCTGCATGCTGCCAATCTACACCCGGTCGAACTGGGCGAGTTTTTGTCCACGTATCGCGAGTTGAGAGGTGTTTAGCAGCCATTATCTGGACAAAAACTCGGAAGATAACAGGGGGTTAGCCGACGCGGGGCATCGGTTCCCCTGCGTTCAGGGCTGCGGCCATCCGCGCGGTGGCCTGGGCGGAAGCGCGTTGCTTGGCCGGGTGGGACTGCAGCCAGGCCGGGATCCGTTCGGCGGGCAGCGGCTTGCTCCAGAGGTAGCCCTGGGCGAGGCGCACACCCAAGCGGCGAAGTTCGCTTAGCTGCACGCCGGTTTCCACGCCTTCGGCCACCACATCAAGCCGCAGGCTCTCCGCCATGCCGAGGACCAGCTCGATGATCGTGGCCCCGTGCGGATCGGTCCCCAGCTCCTCGACGAAGGTGCGGTCGATCTTGAGGGTGCGGGCCGAGAGCCACTTGAGGTAGCTGAGCGATGAGTAACCGGTGCCGAAGTCGTCGATGGACAGGCCCACGCCCAGGCGGGCCAGCCGCTGCAGCGTTTCCTTGGGCAGGTCCGGCTGGTCCATGAGCACGGTCTCGGTGATCTCCAGGTGGACGGCCGCGGGGTCGATGCCGGTGTCACGGATGGCCGCCTCCACGACGTCGGGGAAGTCGCCGGCCACGAGCTGGCGGCCGGAGATGTTGACGGCCGCCGTGAAGTTCGCCGCCCCCGGGACCTGAGTGCGCCACTGCTGCACCTGACGCAGCGCCTCGCGCAGCACCCAGGTGCCGATCGGCAGGATCAGGCCCGTCTCCTCGGCAATGGGGATGAAGGCGTCAGGCATGATCGGGCCGTGCTCGTGGTGGTGCCAGCGCAGCAGCGCCTCGAAGCCGACGGCGCCCTCAGTGGAAACGTCGATGATCGGCTGGTAGTTCAGCGTCAGCTCGCTGCGCTCCAAGGCAAGCCGCAGGTCTGACTCGAGGTCCAGGCGCCCGGTGGCACGTCCGGTCATGCGCACGTCGTAGATCGCGGACGAATCCCCGCCGGCGGACTTGGCCCGGTACATGGCGGCATCGGCCCCCTGCAGCATCGATTCCGCGGTGTCCTCCTCGTCCGCCAACGCGATGCCCACGCTGACATTAAGGTAGATCTGCCGGCCGTCCACGTCGAACGGCTGCCGGGTCGCAGCCCGTATCCGTTCGGCCACGGCCTGGGCCCCGCTCATCTGCAGGCTCTCGCAGATCACCACGAATTCGTCGCCGCCAAACCGGCCCACCGTGTCGGCGTCCCGGACGGAGGCCTTCAGCCGCTCCCCCAGCTGCACGAGGATCTGGTCGCCGGCGCCGTGGCCGATGCCGTCGTTGATCAGCTTGAACCGGTCGACGTCGACGAACATCACCACCGGGCGGGCGGTCCGGTCCAGGAAACCCTGCAGGACCTCGGTCACCATGTACCTGTTCGGCAGGCCGGTCAGGGCATCGTGGCGCGCCTGCCACTCCAGGATCTGCTCGGCGTTCTTCCGGTCGGTGATGTCCAGGACGGTGTCCAGAAACCGGATCGGCTTGCCGTCTGCGCTCTTCATGCTCCGGATCCGTGAGTGCAGCCACCGCTGTTCGCCGGTGGGCCGAATGATCCGGTACTCGAAGTCGGCGAAGCCAAGCCCGCGATCCAGGCTCTCCCACACGTCGCGGACACGGTCCCGGTCGTCAGGGTGCGTCCGCGCCAGGATGGTTTCCCTGTCCTTCGGGCCGTCTGCCGCCATTCCCAGGATCCGGTCGAATTCCTCCGAATGCCACGTCTCGCCGGTGGCTACCGTGTGCTCGACGCTTCCGACGTGGGCCATCTCCTGGGCTGCCAGCAACCGCTCGCGTTCGGCTTCAGCCGCCGCTTTCAGGCGCTGGATCTCCGTGATGTCCCTGGCGATGGCGGACGCGCCCACCCGGATGCCGTCCTGGTCGTAGACGGGGGACACGGTCAGTTCGACGTCGATCACCGACCCGTCCTTGCAGCGCCAGCGGGCCTCCACACCGGTGACGAACGCCCCGCTCCCCGGGCGGGAGCTGACGTCCGTGCCAAAGTAGGCCCCGTCGTCGGCGGTCACCAGCGCGTGGCTGTGCCCCACCGCCTCCCAGGAGCTCCAGCCGAGCATCCTGGCCGCGCCCGCATTCCAGCTGGTGATTTTGCCGGTGAGGTCAGCGCCGATGATGGCATCGCCGGAGGATTCAACCATGGCCGAGAGCCGGCGCAAGATGGCCTCGGTGTGCTTGCGGTCGGTAATGTCCTTTGAAATCGCCACGACCGCCACGGGGACTGTGTGCCGGCCCCTGATCCGGCTGACCGTCGCGTGGACCGGAAACTCCCGGCCGGTGCTGTGGCGCACCCACAGTTCGCCGGCCCAGTCCCCGCCGCGGGCGATTCTGTGGGCAATTTCCAGGTCCGTGGCAGCCTGGCCCCGCTCCTTGGAGCCGTCCACGATGCCCAGGTCACTGATTTTCCGCCCCAGCGCCTTGTCCGGGGCCAACCCGTACAAACGCTCCGACGCGCGGTTCCAGTACGTGATGCGCCAGTCGCCGTCCATGCCGATGACCGATTGGCCGATTTCGTCCAGCAGCAACGACTGCATGACCAGATCGTCACGATGTTCCCCAGCCATTAACCCCTCCGACAAGTGCTCCCCCACATGGCAGCGCGCTAAGAAGTGGACCCGTTTGCATAGGGAACCGTGCACGAAGTAAATCAGCAGGACGGAGTTCCTGCAAGGGTTTCCGCTACGTGGCGGCCTCCGCCTCCGCGAGCCGGATCATGCGCAGCTCATCCCGGACCGCACGGGACGGCCAGTGGTCACCGGCCAATTCCCGGAGCCGGGCCGGTCCGGCTCCGGGGAAAAGCTTGTCCATCAGCCCTGCCGCGTGCAGCAGGCCAATCAGCGCGGCAGTTCTGGCGTCCGACGCCGATCCGCTGAGTATGTTTTCGATCCTCGCCAAAAGTGCCGCTTCCGGAGCATGGTCCTTCTCCGGATAGCGCGTGGTCCTGAAGACGCCAAGATGCTTTTCACCCACCTGGGTCACGACGCCGAGAGCGGCCATCCCCTCATAGACTCGGTGCAGTTCGGCGCGGCTTTCCAGCATGGCGACCCACCGCCGGGGGCTGTGCGGCCGGGACTTGTCGTGGATCAGCTCCCACTGGTGCAGGAAGTCCGACTGCGGCGGGGCTCCCGTGGCCCGCACGTATTTCCCCTGCAGCTGGATTGCGCCCAGCAGGTCAAGCTCCGCCAGGATGGCGCCGGACAGTGCGGCCTTGAGGACGCTCGGCGGCACTTCCGGCTCGCCGTCCTTCTCATTCGTCGCCAGCAGAAGGAACGCCTGCGGCAGGTTCAGCTCCCCCTCGCCCGGTCTTTCGGTGCTCATACCCTCATGGTCGCGCGGTCCAGCCACTGCTGCAATGGACGATCGCGACCCGGTTTTACATGCCAGGCACCAAAAGCACTTCCCGCAAACAAAATTGCAGAGTACATTTAATGCAATCACACTTGCAGAGCGCTCCGGGTTACACAACCCCACCCATGCACGGACTCTGCCCACAGAAAGAGGCCTACCGTGAAGCCCAACACCGCGGGACTGGATGCAAGCACCGGAACCGGCGCTGCCCCTGCCTCCCCTGTCTGGCTCGGCGACGCGCTTCCGGACGTTGCGCTGTCCAAAGCCCAGAGCCGGGTGGTCGATGTGATCGCGCGCAACCCGCAGCTGTCCTCCTATGCGGACATCGCGGAAATCGCCCAGCGGGCCGACGTCAACAACTCCACAGTGGTCCGCGCGGCCCAGCACCTGGGCTACCGGGGCTGGCCGGACCTGCAGCGGGAACTGCGGTCCCGCTACCTGGTGATGATCTCCACCGAGGACACCCTGACGGAACACGGGGAACACCGCAGCCCCTTGCACGACGCGCTCAACCACGACATCGAGAACCTCCGCCTGACGCTGGACTCCAACACGGCCGACGACGCCGAGGCAGCCATCGCCACCATGGCCGCGGCCAGGTCCATCATCGTCCTGGGGCTTGGCTCCTTCGCCGGCCCCGCCAGCGTGATGGCCCATCTGGGCTCCACCATGGGCTACCCCATCACCCTGGAGAACCGCGGCGCGGTCCACCTTGCCTCCAGCGCCAACGCCCTCGGGCCCGGCGACGTTTTGGTGGTCATCAACATGTGGCGCTCCATGCGGCAGATCATCGTCACCGCCGAAGCAGCAAAGCAGGCTGGCGCCAAGGTCATCGCCATCAGCGACATGCGCCGCGGCCGCCTGGCAGCCGTCGCAGACCACCTCCTGGTGGTGGCGTCGGAGGGCATCTCCTTCTTCCAGTCCGTCACCGCCGCAAACTCACTGGTCTATGGCCTGCTCGCAGGCATGGAGGCAGCGCACCCCGAGCGCAGCCGGGCAGCCATTCGCCGCACACAGCAACTCTGGAAAGACCTCGACATCTACCTCGACTGACCGGCAACTCCCCATAGCGGTCCCTGCATCCCGCTCATCTTCTTCAAGGAGCAACTTTATGAACACCAGCACCGAACGCCGCATCGCCGTCATCGGCCTCGGTTCCATGGGCGGGGCGATGGCAGCCACGCTCCACAAGGCAGGCTGGCAGGTCACCGGCTTCGACCCCTCCGAGGCAGCACGCGCCGCCGCGGCCGACGCCGGCATCGCCACCACCGCCCGCGTGGAAGACCTCGCGGGAACCCCCTACGCGGTGCTCTCGCTACCCGCCGCAAACGTCGTTGAAGCAACCGTGCCGCAGCTCCTGGCGGCACCGGGAACCGTCGCGATCATCGACACCACCACCTCCGAACCGGCAACGAGCAGGCAGATGGCCGAACTCGCTGAAGCCCAGGGCGCCGCCTTCGTGGATGCCCCCGTCTCGGGCGGCCGCGACGGCGCATCAACCGGAACCCTGAGCGCCTTCATCGGGGCAACCGACGCCGCCCTTGCCGCCGCCGCACCCGTCCTGCTGGCACTCACCGGTGGGAAGTTCAACCACATCGGCGGCCCCGGCAGCGGCAACGTCGTCAAGCTCCTCAACAACGTCCTGGCGGCGGCCAACCTGGTCTCGGTCGGCGAGGCCCTGGGAGTCGCCAAAGCCTACGGCATCGACCCGGCCAAGGCGGCAGCAAGCATCAGTGATGCGTCCGGCGGCAGCAAGGTCTCCGCCAACATGTACCCCAACTGGGTGCTCTCCGGAACCCACGACTCCGGTTTCTCGCTGGGACTCATGGCACGCGACGCCGCCCTCGCCGTTGACGTGGCCGCCCAGGTCGGCGAAAACCCGGCCTTGCTGACCGCCGTCGCCGGCCAATGGCAAGACGCCCTGGTTGCCCTCGGCCCGCGCGCGGATTTCACCGAGATTGCGCGGACCGTGGCCCCGGCCATCACCCCCGCCGGCGCGCCCGGCAGCACAAACGAAACCACAAACGGCACCACCGCCGTCGCCTGACGGCCCTCCAAACAAGACCGACCAGAGGATCACCACCTTGAGCGCCACCACAGCACCCACTTCCTCGTCAGCGGCCACCGCCCGCGCCGTCCTGGACGCAGCATTCCCCGCCGGCCTCGGAGCATTCCTTGACGGCAGGACCGTCACGGGCAGCGGCGGGAACATAACGCTCACCGCCGCCGCAACCGGCGAACCGTTCGCCACCTACGCCGACCCCGGCGTCGAAGGCGCCAACGCCATCCTGGAAAGCTCCGTCACCGGAGCCAAAATCTGGGGTGACCTCAACGGCTTTGAACGGGCCGCCATCCTCCGCAACGTCAGCCGCACGGTTGAAGCGCATGCGGAGGAACTGGCCATCCTCGAGTCGGCTACCACGGGCAAACCCATCCGCGACGCGAGGGTGGAGGCCGCGAAGGTCGCCGAGATGTTCGGCTACTACGCCGGCTGGGCGGACAAGCTGACCGGCCAGACCATCCCCGTTCCCGGCCCGTGGCACACCTACACCGAGCGCGTCCCCTGGGGCGTCGTCGTCGCCATCACCCCGTGGAACGCACCCCTCTTCACCGCCGGCTGGAACTCCGCCGCGCCGCTGGCCGCCGGCAACGCGGTGATCATCAAGCCCAGCGAATTCACGCCCGCCTCGTCCATCCGCCTTGCCCAGCTCGCACACGAGGCCGGCCTGCCCGCAGGCGTCTTCAACGTCGCGGCCGGGCTGGGACAGACCGTGGGCGCAGCCCTCACCAGCGACCGGCGCGTCGGCAAGGTCAGCTTCATCGGCTCCGTCCCCACCGGCCGCCGGGTAGCCGTCGCGGCCGCGCAGGCCGGCATCCCCGCGCTCCTGGAGCTCGGCGGCAAAAGCGCTAACATCGTCTTCGCGGACGCAGACCTGGAACGTGCAGCCGACGGCGCCATCGCGGCGATCTTCTCCGGCGCGGGCCAGTCCTGCGTTGCGGGATCGCGGCTCCTGGTGGAGCGCAGCGTGCACGCCCAGTTCGTGGAGCTGGTCGCCGGCAAGGCCGCCCGGCTGCGCGTCGGTGACCCGCTGAGCGCGGACACCGAGGTGGGCCCCATCATCACGGCCCAGCAGTTCGCCACCGTCACCTCGCTCATCGAGGCAGGAATGAACGACGGCGGACGCCGGGTCACGGGCGGAACGCTCCCCGACGCCCTGGCCGGGTCAGCCCTCGCCGGCGGCCACTGGGTGATGCCCACCCTGCTCGACGGCGTGACGCCGCAGAACCGCCTCGAAACCACGGAAGTCTTCGGGCCCGTCGTCGGGGCCGACGCGTTCGACACGGAGGCCGAGGCCATCGCCCGGGCCAACAACACGAACTTCGGCCTGGCCGGCGCCGTGTGGACCTCCGACGTTTCCCGCGCCCACCACGTGGCACGCCAGGTGAAGGCCGGCACGTTCTGGATCAATTCCTACAAGACCATCCACGTGGCGGTTCCGTTCGGCGGCTTCGGCGACTCCGGCCACGGCCGGTCCTCCGGCCCCGGCGTCCTGGACGAGTACACGCAGACCAAGGCGATCTGGGTGCCCACCCGTGCAGCCGGCACCCCGTTCCCGTCCCTCTCCTACTAGGGCAGGCATGTTCATGGAACCGACAGAAGCACCCAGCCTCCGCACCGCCCTTGCCGAGGGCGTCAGCACGTGGAAACCGCGGGTCCTGGCCATGGCGCAGCACATCCACGCCCTCAAGGAGGTGTCCTTCGAGGAGGTCCACTCGGCCGGTGCGGCAGCGGACCTGCTGGCCGAGGGCGGCTTTGAGGTGGAACGCGGCACCGGCGGACTGCCCACGGCATTCACCGCCACCGCCGGCAGCGGCGACCTCACGGTGGCCCTGTGTGTGGAATACGACGCACTCCCGGACATCGGCCACGCCTGCGGCCACAACCTGATCGCGGGCGCCTCCGTGGCCGCCGCCCTCGCGCTGCGGCCGCATGTCGACGAGCTGGGCATCACGTTGAGGACCATCGGAACGCCCGCCGAGGAACACGGCGGCGGCAAGGCGCTCCTGCTGGAACGCGGCGCGTTCGACGGCGTCAGCCTGGCCCTGATGGTCCATCCCGTCCAGGACGGGGTGACCTACAACCCCGCGGGCACCAGCGCCCAGGCCGTGGGCCGGTACCGGGCGGTCTTTACCGGCAAGGCAGCCCATGCGGCGGCCGCCCCGCACCAGGGCGTGAACGCCGCGGACGCTGCCGTGCTGAGCCAGGTGGCCGTGGGGCTGCTGCGCCAGCAGATTCCCGGTGACCACCGCGTCGCAATGTACGTCGCGGAAGGCGGACACGTCACCAACATCATTCCGGAGCGGGCGGTGGTGGAGTTCGAATGCCGGGCCTTCACGCTGAAGGAATTCGAGGTGCTGCTGGAGCGCGTCCGCCGCTGCTTCGAAGGGGCCGCCGTCGCCACCGGCGCCACGCTGGCCTTCGAGGACACGGAGCCGCTCTACGAACCGCTGATCCAGGACGACGCCCTGGCGGCCCACTGGACCGAGGCCATGGACGCGTTCGGCAAGGACACCTCGCCCTCGGCCGGCATCAGCGGCGGCTCCACGGACATGGGCAACATCTCCCAGGTCATCCCGAGCCTGCATCCCTGGCTGAGCATTCCCGGCGCGGACGTCCCCATCCACTCGCACGCCTTTGCCGCACTCGCAGACTCCCCGGAGGCCTACGCCGTGATGTTCGAGGCAGCCACCGCGCTGGCCTGGACAGCCGCCGCCGCGGCCACCACCCCCACCGAACGGGCACGCCTGATCAAAGCGGCTTACCGCCGTCAGACGGTCACACAGGAAGGCACACCATGAGCACCAGCACAACACCCGCGCGGACAGACAAAGCCGGTACAAGGCTCACGCTTCCCATCGCCGCGCTGGCTTTCGTCATTGCGCTGGCGGTCCAGCTGATCGGCCAGGCCAAGATCGACGTCGGCATCGGCGCGATCGTCATCTTCCCCATGGTCTGGGGCCTCATCCTCGGCCTGCTGGTCTCCGTCCAGAAGTTCAAGCCGCTGGGACTGGACCTGCAGCGGGTCGCCGCCGCTTTGGTCGGCGTCGCGGTTCTGCTCCTGGTGGCCAGGCTGGCGTTCAACATCGGCCCCAGCCTTCCCACCCTGCTCAAGGCAGGCCCGGCGCTGCTGCTGCAGGAGGTGGGCCACCTGCTGGGCACCATCGCGCTGGCCCTCCCGCTGGCCGTGCTGCTCCGCATGGGCAAGGCGACAGTCGGCGCCACTTTCTCCCTTGACCGCGAACCGTCCTTCGCCATGGTCTCCGAAAAGTACGGCCCCGACTCCGACCAGTACCGCGGCGTCCTGGCGATGTACGTTTTCGGCACCCTGTTCGGCGCCGTGTACATCACGCTGCTGACGTCCCTGATCTCCAACTGGAGGATCTTCGACCCCCTGGCCCTGGCCATGGGTGCCGGCGTGGGATCCGGGTCCATGATGGCGGCGTCCTCCGCCAGCATCATCGCCGCCTACCCCGGCGACCAGGAGGCCATCCTGGGCATGGCGGCCATCTCCAACCTGATCACCACCATCCTGGGTGTCTACGTTGGCATCTACCTCGCCCTGCCGCTGGCCGACCGTTTCTACCGGGTCCTCACCCGCAAACAGACCCGGGAAGAGGCTGCGGTTCCGGCCGGCGCGCCGTCACAGCGTGGGGACACGGAGCTCGGCGGCGCTGGTACCGGAGAAGGCAGCACCGCCCGGGAGGCAGCCCAGGCCGAGGAGAACCGCCGGTTCCGCGAACGGGTTGCGGAGTCTTCGGCGGCCATGCACCTGCCGCTGTGGCTGTCCCTCTCGGTCCTGACCGTCCTCGGCATCGGCACGGCCTCGGTTGCGGCCAAGGGCTTCAGCCTCACCATCGTCGCCGGGTACGCCATCATGCTGGCCCTCGTCCTGGTCAGCGTTGCCCTGGCCAAGCTCACCAAGAAGATCTCGGCCATCGTCTACATCACCACCATCGGCGCCTACATCTCCAGCCCCTGGTTCTTCGGCGCCGCGGCACTGAACGGCCCCATCAAGTCGGTCGATTTCCTCTCGATCGCCACGGTCATGCTGACGCTCGCCGGCCTGTCCCTGGGCAAGGACATCCCGCTGCTGAAAAACATCGGCTGGAAAATCATCCCGGTGGGCCTGGTCGCGGTCACCGCATCGTTCCTGCTGTCCACCGTGATCGCCGAGTTCGCCCTCGGGCTGTGGCATTAGGCCTCTGCGGCTAGCCATAACGTACAAAAAGGAAGCGGACGACGGCGGGACCTCCCGCCGTCGTCCGCTTCCTTTATACTTGGCTCTTGTCAGCGCAACCGGGACATGAGTACTGTGCGGCCAGCCGGACTTTCGGCCGCACCGGACCTTTGGCAGTGTCCGATGTTCGGCTATTCAGCGCGGCGCCCGGAACGGCGCCGCCGTCAGGGGCCATGAACCGTACAAACACGAGCCCCGTATTTCCAGGCGCCCGGTCGCCGCGCCGGCACAACCCACGGGACGCAGGACGCCACGCTTCGATTACCGCCACCCTTTATCCAAGGAAATCCTGATGTTAGGCACAAGAAGCCGCCTCGCCGCCGTCGCTCTCACCGCCGGCCTCATGGGCATCGCCGCCCCGGCCCACGCAGCCCCCGCAACCCTGGTCAGCGCGGGGCCCGGAATCCTCGTCGCAGACGGCGCCGCCGTCGACATTCCGGTCACCTTCGTCTGCGATACGGGCCCCGCCCTGGTTACCGCGGTACCGGTCATTCAGCTGACCCAAAGGGTCAGTGACGGACGGATCGCCGGCGGCCTCGGAAACGCGGAGCTCAACTGCACCCGGAAGGCGCAGACAGTCACCATCCGGGTGGTTCCCAACCTGATGGCATTCAACGAGGGCACGGCTGCCGCCACCATCGTGCTGCAAAGCTGCAGCGTGCAGTTCCAGTGCTCCGCGGAAATCATCAACACCGAGGTGGAACTCGCCAAGGGCGCCGGGAACGGAATCCAGCCCCAGAGGTAGGGTCAGACGCGGTTCAGTTCCACTCCGCGCAGTTCCAGCCCGCTTACGATGCCCTCCACGAGCGATGCCGGATCGCCGAGGATGTCCACGGGAATATGAGCCTCATCCGCACCCAGCGGCTCCAGCGTGGCAAGCTGCGACGCCAGGAGGCTGCTGGGCATGTACTCGTGCGCCCGGCCGCTGATCCGGCCGGAAATGGTTGCTGCCTCGCCGGCGAGGTGGATGAACACGAGGTCCGGCACGAAGCTGCGCAGCAGGTCACGGTAGCTCCGTTTGAGGGCCGAGCAGGCGATGATGCACGTGGCCTCTCCGTCGGCTGGCGTCGCCAGCGCGGCACCGATCTCGGCGAGCCACGGTGCCCTGTCCTCGTCGTTCAGCGGTGTGCCGCTTGCCATCTTGGCCTTGTTGGCGGCGGGATGAAAGTCATCCCCGTCGAAGAAGGGCACGCCCAGGCGCTCGCCCAGCAGCGCGCCGACGGTCGACTTCCCGCAGCCGGAGACGCCCATGACAACCAGGGGCGGCAGGTTCGTGATCATGATGTGCTTTCCAAACTTTTAGCCGGCGAAGTTGAGGAGGACTTTGCCGGATTGGGCGGAGTTGCGGGCGATGTCGAAGGCTTCGAGGGCGTCGGTGACGGGGTAGTCGTGGGTGA
>NZ_JBHVSZ010000024.1:0-24039 GCF_042884885.1 Arthrobacter sp. NPDC058097 | reverse complement strand
TGGCACACTATTGAGTTCTCAAACAACAGACACACCCGGCACCACCCAAACCAAACATTCAGGATCGCTCCGGAGCAACTTTTCAAACTTACCCGCTCGCCTCACCGAGTCAAATCGGCTGTTCTCATCCGGTCCAGCCTTTGGCTTCCGGATCACCTTGCCGACTCGCTCCGGGGAGCGGCGCGGAAATAAACTATACCACTACCTCGGCGGAATGCCAACCCGGCCAACCTAACGCCGGGAGGGCCCGGAGTCCTCAAGGATTCCGGGCCCTCCCTGTAGTGAAGCAACCGTCCGGGTGGCGGCCTGCGCGGAGACCTAGACGAGCGGCCCGCCAGGCAGAGCCGACTTCCCCGTCGCACCCGCCGGGGCGGCACCATTCGGGGCAGCACCATTCGGGGCAGCACCCGCCGGCTCTGCCCGAGTCGGTTCAGCGCTCCTCGGTTCGGCAGCCCGCGTCCCGTCAGCCCGGCTCTCAGCAGCAGTGGGCCCGGCGAAGATGGATCCGGCCTCGGTGGCTTTGGCCCTGGCAGCGGCCGGCGTGGTGATCACGCTGGGATCTGACGGGCGGAAGTACGCAACTCCCAGCGGCGGCAGCGTAACCGTAAGGGTGGCCGGCTGGCCGTCGATCCCCTCGTCCTCCGCGGCCAGCGTGCCCCCGTTGAGGACGCCGGATCCGCCGTAGTCCTCGGAGTCAGTGTTCAGCACCTCGGTCCACGCTCCGGCGGACGGCACGCCCAGCGCGTATTCCTTGTGCGGGCCGCCGGAGAAGTTGACGGCACAGACCAGCGGGTTGCCCTCGGTGTCCCAGCGCACGAAGGTGAGGACGTTGCGGTCGGCGTCGGCTCCGTTGATCCACTGGAACCCGCCCGGTTCGTTGTCCCGGGAGTACAGCGCCGGCGTCGACTTGTAGAGCTCGTTCAGGTCCTTGAGCAGCAGCTGAACGCCGCGGTGTGCCGGGATGTCGGCCAGCCACCAGTCGAGGCCGTGCTGTTCGGACCACTCGGCTTCCTGGCCGAATTCGGTGCCCATGAAGATGAGCTGCTTGCCGGGGTGCGCCCACTGGTAGCCGAGGAAGGCGCGGAGGTTGGCCAGCTGCTGCCAGCGGTCACCGGGCATCTTGCGGAGCATGGAGCCCTTGCCGTGGACAACCTCATCGTGGCTGATGGGCAACAGGAAGTTCTCGGTGAACGCGTAGACCAGGGAGAACGTGACCGTGCCGTGGTGCCACTTGCGGTTGACCGGGTCCTCGGAGGCGTACTTCAGCGAGTCGTGCATCCAACCCATGTTCCACTTCAGGCCGAAGCCGAGGCCGCCCTGGCTGGTGGGCGCGGTGACGCCGGGGAACGCGGTGGATTCCTCGGCGATCATCACCGCGCCGGGGTGGGTTTTGTACACCGTGGCGTTGGCCTCCTGGAGGAACGAGATGGCCTCCAGGTTCTCGCGGCCGCCGAAGCGGTTGGGCTGCCACTGGCCGTGCTCGCGCGAGTAGTCCAGGTACAGCATGGAGGCGACGGCGTCCACGCGCAGGCCGTCAATGTGGAACTCATCCAGCCAGTACAGCGCGTTGGCCACGAGGAAGTTCCGGACTTCGGTGCGCCCGAAGTCGAAGATGAGGGTGCCCCAGTCCGGGTGTTCGCCCAGGTTCGGGTCGGCGTGTTCGTAGAGCGGCTGTCCGTCAAACTGCGCCAGCGCCCAGTTGTCCTTCGGGAAGTGCGCCGGCACCCAGTCCAGGATCACGCCGATGCCTGCCTGGTGCAGCGAGTCCACGAGGAAGCGGAACTCGTCGGGGTGCCCGAAGCGGGACGTCGGCGCGTAGTAGGAGGTGACCTGGTAGCCCCAGGAGCCGCCGAAGGGGTGCTCGGCCACGGGCATGAACTCGACGTGGCTGAACCCGAGCCACTTCACGTACTCCACGAGTTCCTTGGCCAGCTCGCGGTAGCTGAGCCCGAGCCGCCATGATCCCAGGTGGACCTCGTAGACGCTCATCGGCGAGTTGTGCGGATCCCGGGCGGCGCGTTCCTTCATCCAGTCCGCGTCCTGGAACTGGTAGTGGGACTCAACAACCCTCGAGGCGGTGAGCGGGGGCACCTCGGTGCCGAAGGCCAGGGGGTCAGCCTTCTCTACCCAGTAGCCGCCCTTGGTCTTGATTTCGTACTTGTAGCGGGCGCCGGCCGGGACACCCGGGATGAACAGCTCCCAGACGCCCGAGGAGCCGAGGGACCGCAGCGAGTTTTCCCGGCCGTCCCAGGCGTTGAAGTCGCCCTTGACCCGGACCGCTTCGGCGTTGGGGGCCCACACCGCAAAGGACACGCCGTCAATGTCGCCCAGCGAGGACTTGTAGTGCTGCACGTGGGCACCCAGCACGGTCCAGAGCTTCTCGTGGCGTCCTTCACCGATCAGGTGCAGGTCCACCTCGCCCACGGTGGGAAGGTAGCGGTACGGGTCGTCCACGGTGATGGGTTCGGCACCCTCGTAGGTCACCTCAAGCCGGTAGTCCGGCACGTGGCCGTGCTGCAGCGGCTCCAGTACGGCCACCCAGACGCCTTCGGCTTCGTGGGTCATGGGCACGGTTCCGGCCTGGGTCACCACGTTGACCGCCTCCGCAAGGTGCTTGACGGTGCGGATGGTCACGTGGCCGTAGTCGTCCAAATGGGCACCAAGCACCGAGTGCGGGGCGTGGTGTTCTCCGGCCGCGACGCGTGAAAGCGTGTGCGCGTCCACGTGCAACGGTGCGTGGGGGCTGTCGGTGTGGGCAGAGCCTGTCATCTTTTTACCTTCCGCTGCTGCTCCGGCCGGTTCGCCGGAGCTTGTAGTGCTGAGGAGTCGCCTGGCCGCATTCACCGGGATGGCCAGCCAGCCCGGCCGGTTGCGCAACTCGTACACGACTTCGTAAAGCGCCTTGTCCAGCCACAATGCCACAAAGAGCGGCGAATTACGGTCCACCGTCCCGGGAGTTACTTCCGCGTAGCCTGCCAGGAAAGCCTCGGTGCAGTCGTCCACCCAGGACTCGGGCACACGGACGCCCGGCTGTTCCCGTTCGGCGGCGCCCGCCGCGTAGTCAAAGGAGCGAAGCATGCCAGTCACGTCGCGGAGCGGGGCGTCGGGGAAGTTGCGCTCGGAGATCGGCCGGAGCGGCTCCCCCTCGAAGTCGAGGATGGCCCACCGGTCATGGCCGCCTTCGGCACCGGGAACCTGGAGGATCTGGCCGAGGTGCAGGTCGCCGTGGATGCGCTGAAGCGCACCGGCGGGGGTGCCTTCCAAGCGGCTGAGCAGGCTTTCCAGCCCCTCTTCGTAAGGTCCGACGGCGGGTCCCGCCTCCGCCCACATCTGGCGGACGCGCTGGGCTACTCCCGGCGCGATATCCGCGCCCGGAACGGCTTCGGCCGAAACGCCCAGCGTTTCGGCCAGCCTGCGGTGGACGGTGGCCGTTGCGTGGCCAAGGGCATGCGCCTCGGCGGTGAAGTCCACTCCCCCGGCGGCCGCGTCGACGGCGAGCCGCCACGCGTCCCTGCCGCCGGCCAGGAATTCGTGGGCCACCGCCAGTTCGCCCCGGGCGGGTCCGCCCGAGGCGGACCCGGCTGTGCCTTGGGCGGGGGGAAGCTGCCCCTGCGGGTACCACTCGCCCGTGACCCAGCCCAGCGTGGCGGGGACCTCCTCGGTGCGGGCGGCGGACAGCGCGGCCCCGACCTCCACCTCCGGGTTTCGCCCTGCCGACAGCACACGGAAGAACTTCACGATGGCCGCGGAGTCGCCGTCGTCCACTATCACCGAGGTGTTGGACTGTTCGCCGGACAGGACCCGGACGGTTCCGGTGGCCTGCGGCAGCGGCTGTGTCGCGCCGGAGAGGTGGCCGCTGGCAGTGCCGGCGGTTTCCTGTGTCCGGATGAGCTCCAGCCAGGACGCAATGAAGGCGGGGTCGTGGACGGCGTCGTAGACCCAGCGGTGCCCGAGCTCGGCGTCGTCGCTTTCACCGATGAGGGCCCGTTCGGCGCCCGGAAGGGGCTGGCTGCGGTAGCTGAGCGGGATCTGCACAACATCAGTGCGGGAGACGCCGTCGGCCGTTTTGGACTCAACGGAGGCGAGGAACACCTCCAGGCCGGCCTGGCCGGTGGCGTCGTCCAGGACCAGGCCGCCCACCGGCGCCAGGGTGAAGTCCGGGGTCTTCACCGGGAACCATCTCTGCGCCGGCAGCCAGTCGCGGAGCAGTTGCTCGAGTGTGGGTGTCAGTGTGGTTTGTGTCATCTCATCCCTCAATCGACAGTATCGGCATCGCTTGGGTAAAGGGTGCAGCGGGGTTGGAAGCGGTGGACCGCAGCCGCAGCCAGAAGAAGTCGTGGCTGCCGAGCGTCAGCGTCAGCTGCCCGTCGTCGCTGATGCCGGGGAACGGCTGGCCGCCGAAGACGTCCCGCAGGCCCCGCCCAGAGAAGTCCGGAAGCCTCAGGGTGGAGGACACCGGGTGCTGGGACAGGTTGAAGACGCAGAGGATGGATTCGGCCGGTTCGCCGGCGGCGTTGCCCTCCGGCAGTTCGCGGAGATAGGCCAGCACCACCTCGTGGTCGGCCTCCACATGCTTGAACGCCCCGAGCCCGAACGCCGGGTGGTTCTTCCGCACGCTGAGGATCTGCCGCGTCCAGCGCAGCAGCGATCCGGAGTGTGCGGCCTCGGCCTCCACGTTGGCCATGGCGTAGTTGTAGACCAGTGATTGGATCACGGGGAGGTACAGCTTGCCGGGGTCGGCGTTGGAGAAGCCGGCGTTGCGGTCGGGGTTCCATTGCATGGGCGTGCGGACGGCGTCGCGGTCCTCGAGCCAGATGTTGTCGCCCATGCCGATCTCGTCCCCGTAGTACAGGAAGGGGCTGCCCGGCAGGGACAGCAACAGGGCGTTGATGAGCTCGATTTCCGCCCGGGAGTTGTCCAGCAGCGGTGCCAGCCTGCGCCGGATGCCGATATTGGCCCGCATGCGCGGATCCGGTGCGTACCAGCCGAGCATGGCGGCCCGCTCATCCGCGGTGACCATTTCCAGGGTCAGCTCGTCGTGGTTGCGCAGGAACGTGCCCCACTGTGCACCTTCGGGGATGGCCGGAGTGTCGCGCATCGTCTCGATGATCGGCGCGGCCTTTTGGTCACGCAGCGCGTAGTACAGCCTGGGCATGATCGGAAAGTGGAAGGCCATGTGGCATTCCGGTTCCTCCACGGTGCCGAAGTACTCCACCACCTCGTTGGGCGGCTGGTTGGCCTCCGCGATGATCACCCGGCCGGGGTAGCTCTCGTCCACCATCTTCCGCAGCTGGCGCAGGAACTCATGCGTCGCCGGCAGGTTTTCGCAGTTGGTTCCTTCCTCCTCGAAGAGGTACGGGATGGCGTCCGCCCGGAACCCGTCGATCCCCTGGTCCAGCCAGAACCGCACGACGTCGAACACGGCGTCGATGACCTTGGGGTTCTCGAAGTTCAGGTCAGGCTGGTGGCTGAAGAACCGGTGCCAGAAAAACTGCCGCCGGATGGGGTCGAAGGTCCAGTTGGATTCCTCCGTGTCCACGAAGATGATGCGGGCGTCCTGGTATTTCTCGTCCGTGTCGCTCCATACGTAGAAGTCGCCGAAGGGGCCGTCAGGGTCCTTCCTGGACTCCTGGAACCAGGGGTGCTGGTCTGAGGTGTGGTTCAGCGGGAGGTCGATGATGACCCGGACGCCTCGTGCGTGCGCCTCGGCCACCAGCCGCTTGAAGTCGCTGATGGTGCCGAACTCGTCCAGGACGGAGTTGTAGTCCGAGATGTCGTAGCCGCCGTCGCGCAACGGGGACTGGAAGAACGGCGGCAGCCACAGGCAGTCCACGCCCAGCCACTGCAGGTAGTCGAGTCTCTCGATCAGCCCGTGAAAGTCACCTGAACCGTCGCCGTTGGCGTCCGCAAAGCCCCGGACCAGCACTTCATAGAACACCGCTTTCCGGTACCACAGCGGATCGTGCTGCAGACCCGGCGCATTGAGCTCGAACGTGCTCTTGGGGGTGAAGTGCTGGGTGGAGCTCTGCGGGCTGAAGGCCACTGGCGGCTACCTCCGGATGCTCAGGATGTGTGCGGGTTCAACGTGGGCGTCCAGCCGCACATAGTTGTACTCCCCCCATTCCCACGACTCGCCGGAGATCAGGTCGTCCACCCAGAACCCGCCGTTCGGGGTGAGGTCGGCCGGATCGAGCCCCAGCGCGGACAGGTCCAGCGACACCATGCCTTCCCTCGCACTGTGCGGGTCCACGTTGACCACCACGATGATGGTGTCCCTGGTGCCGTCCGGAAGGGTCTTGTGCTTGGAGTAAACGACAGTGGCGTCGTCCGTGGACTGGTGCAGGGTGAGGTTCTGCAGGTCGCCGAGCGCCGGGTGGGCCCTGCGGATCTCGTTCAGCTTGGTGAGGTACGGGGCGAGGGTCCGGCCGGAGGCGTTGGCAGCGTCCCAGTCCCGGGCCTTGTACTCGAACTTCTCGTTGTCGATGTACTCCTCGGCACCGGGCCGGGCCACGTGCTCGTACAGTTCGTAACCGGCGTACACGCCCCACAGCGGGCTGGCTGTTGCCGCCAGGGCCGCGCGGATCTTGAACGCGGCCGGTCCGCCGTACTGCAGGTACTCGGTGAGGATGTCCGGGGTGTTGACGAAGAAGTTGGGCCGGAAGAAAGCAGCCGACTCGTGGCTGACGTGGTGGAAGTACTCCTCCAACTCCTTCTTGGTGTTGCGCCATGTGAAGTAGGTGTAGGACTGCTGGAATCCTGCCCTGCCCAGCGCATGCATCATGGCGGGGCGGGTGAAGGCCTCGGCCAGGAAGACGACGTCGGGGTCTTCCTTGTTCACCTCGGCGATGAGCCACTCCCAGAACCACACCGGCTTGGTGTGCGGGTTGTCCACGCGGAAGATCTTCACGCCGTGGCTGACCCACAGCCGGACGATCCGCAGGATTTCCTTGGACAGGCCCTCGGGATCGTTGTCGAAGTTGAGCGGGTAGATGTCCTGGTACTTCTTCGGCGGGTTCTCGGCGTACGCGATGCTGCCGTCCACGCGGGTGGTGAACCATTCGGGGTGCTCGGTGACCCAGGGGTGGTCCGGGGCGGCCTGCAGCGCCAGGTCGAGGGCCACCTCGAGGTTGAGCTCGTTCGCCCGCGCCACGAAGGCGTCGAAATCCTCGAAGCTTCCGAGGTCCGGGTGGATGGCGTCGTGGCCGCCTTCCTTGGCGCCGATGGCCCACGGCGAACCGGGATCGTTCGGGCCGGCGATCAGGGTGTTGTTGGGACCCTTGCGGTGCTGGACGCCGATTGGGTGGATCGGCGGCATGTAGATGACGTCGAAGCCCATGCCGGCCACAGCGTCCAGCCGGTTCGCGGCGGTCCGGAAGTTGCCGGACGTCCAGGCGCCCGTGCCGGGGTCGCGCACCGCGCCCTCGGAACGCGGGAAGAATTCGTACCAGGAGCCGCGGCCGGCGCGGTCCCGCTCAACCAGCAGAGGGAATGGTTCGGAGACGGTGACGAGCTCACGGATCGGCTCGCGGTCAACGACGGCGGCGACGTCGCGGCTGAAGCCGGCGGCCAGCCGGTCCTCGGGCGACAGGGTGCCGTCCGAGAGGATGGTGGCTGCGGAGCGCAGCGTCTGGCGGTCCGCGTCGTTCCGGGCGGGCTCCTCGGCGGCCTGCGACAGCAGCGCGGCGCCCTCGGCGAGCATCAGCTCGACGTCGATGCCGGCGTCCACCTTGACCTCGGCGTTGTGGTGCCACGTGCCGTAGCGGTCGTGCCATGCCTCGATGACGAAGGACCAGTTTCCGGTGGATTCAGGGGTGAGCAGGCCTTCCCAGAGGTCGGTTCCCTTGCCGCGGTCACCTGACGGCGGCTGGAGCCGCGTCCGCTGGCGCTCGTTGCCGTCGGGGTCAAGCAGGACCGCGCTGACGCCCAACTGGTCGTGGCCCTCCCGGAAGGACCTGGCGCTGACCACGATTCCTTCACCGGGCAGCGCCTTGGCCGGGAACTTCCCCCCTTCGACAACAGGCTGAACGTCCGTGATAGGGAAACGGCCAAACCGAAGGCCTTCCGTGATCGAAACTTTCGGCGTTTGCTTTGCTGGGGCACTGGTTCGCGTGTTTGTCGTCACAGGCTCGACGTTAGCGAGAAATGGGGCGGATTGCTAAGCCTGCGAACTTAATTATTGAAGCGATTCGTCATTTACCGGAAAGTAATCAAAAGCGGTTCCTGCCGTTCACCTAGTCAGTTAGTGTGGCGCAGGTGAAGGCAATCCGCAGATTTACAGTACGTACCGTTCTTCCCGAGCCGATCCGGCCGCTGGCCCGGTTGGCGACCAACCTCCGCTGGTCCTGGCACCGGCCCACCCGGGAACTGTTCGAAGGCCTGAACCCGCGCGTCTGGGCCCAATGCGGCAACGACCCGGTCAGCTTCCTGGGCCTGGTGGGCCGCGAGGAGATGCACCGGCTCGCGACGGACCAGGACGTGGTGGCCAGGGTCCAGGCGGCAGCCGCGGACCTGGACCGGTACCTCACCGAGCCCCGCTGGTACCAGGGCCTGGGCAGCGACGCCCCCGCCTCCATTGCCTACTTCTCTCCCGAGTTCGGCATCACCGAAGTCCTGCCGCAGTACTCCGGCGGCCTCGGTATCCTCGCCGGCGACCACCTGAAGGCCGCCTCCGACCTCGGCGTGCCGCTGATCGGCGTCGGTCTGCTCTACCAGGCTGGCTACTTCAAGCAGTCGCTGTCCCGGGACGCCTGGCAGCAGGAGACCTACCCGGTCATCGACCCCGACGGCCTGCCCCTGACCCTGCTGCGGGAACCCGCCGGGGACGGCAACGGCAAGCCGCTGGAAATCTCGCTCCCGCTGCCCAACGGACGGCGCCTTGCGGCACACATCTGGCGTGCCGACGTCGGACGCGTCCCCCTCCTGCTGCTGGACTCCAACGTCCCCGGAAACGACGACGCCGCCCGCAGCATCACCGACCGCCTGTACGGCGGCGGCGGCGACCACCGGCTGCAGCAGGAACTGCTGCTCGGCATGGGCGGGGTCAAGGCGCTGCGCGCGTACCAGAAGCTCACCGGCACGCCGGCGCCCGAGGTGTTCCACACGAATGAGGGTCACGCCGGTTTCCTCGGCATTGAGCGCATCCAGGAGCTGATGGCCGGCGAGCAGGCGCTCACCTTCGACGAGGCCCTCGCCGCCGGACGCTCGTCCACGGTGTTCACCACGCACACGCCCGTCCCGGCCGGCATCGACCGCTTCGAAGCGGCACAGATCCAGCACTTCTTCGAGGCCGGCCTGGCACCGGACGTTCCCACCTCGCGCATCCTCGACCTGGGCCGCGAGAACTTCAGCGAAGGCAACCCCTTCGTATTCAACATGGCCGTGATGGGCCTACGCCTCGCACAGCGCGCCAACGGCGTCGCCAAACTTCACGGCGAAGTCTCACGCGGCATGTTCGCGGCCCTGTGGCCGGGATTCGACCACTCGGAGGTGCCCATCACCTCCGTGACCAACGGCGTGCACGTGCCCACCTGGGTGGATCCGCGCATCGCGAAACTCGCGCGGGAGCGGTTTGGCGCCGAAACCGAGCTGACGGGCCGCTGGGACCTTGCGTACAACGTCTCCGACGCCGAGGTCTGGGCGCTCCGCCGCGAGATGCGCGTTTCGCTCGTGGAGGACGTGCGGCGCCGGCTGCGGGCTGCGTGGAAGAAGCGCGGCGCGGCCGACGCGGAGCTGGCGTGGACCGATTCGGTGCTGGACCCGGACGTCCTGACCATCGGGTTCGCCCGCCGCGTTCCAACCTACAAGCGGCTGACCCTCATGCTGCGCGACCCGCAGCGCCTGAAGGCCCTGCTGCTGCACAAGGAACACCCCATCCAGCTGGTCATCGCCGGCAAGTCCCACCCCGCGGACGACGCCGGCAAGAAGATGATCCAGGACCTGGTCCGCTTTACCGACGATCCCGCGGTCCGGCACCGCATCGTGTTCCTGCCGAACTACGACATCGCCATGGCCCGCACGCTGTTCCCCGGCTGCGACGTCTGGCTGAACAACCCGCTGCGGCCGCTCGAAGCCTGCGGCACCTCCGGCATGAAGGCCGCGATCAACGGCTCCCTGAACCTCTCCGTCCTGGACGGCTGGTGGGATGAGATGTACGACGGCGAAAACGGCTGGGCGATTCCCACGGCCAACAACGGCGCTTCCGCCGACGAGCGGGATGACATCGAGGCCGCGGCACTGTACGAGCTGCTCGAGACCCAGGTGGCGCCGCGGTTCTACGGAAGCACTGTTTCCGAGTCGGCCGGAGCCGCCGGGCCGTCAGAGTCCAGCCACGAAAAGATTCCCACGCACTGGGTGTCCATGATCAAGCACACGCTGGCCCACCTCGGCCCGGCGGTCTCGGCCGAGCGGATGCTGCAGGACTACGTCAACGTCCTGTACCGGCCCGCAGCGGTTTCCGGACGCGAAGCGGTGGCAGGCTCCTACGCGCAGGCCAAGGCACTGGCGGCATGGGTCGCCAAGGTCCGCGCGGCCTGGCCTCAGCTGCACGTGGAGCACGTGGACTCGCTGGGCGTCTCGGAGGACCCGCAGATCGGCGACACCCTCCAGGTCCACGCCTACGTGGGCCTGCACAACCTGTCTCCGCAGGACGTGTCGGTGGAGGTGGCGTACGGCCAGGCGGCCGAGAACGACGAGCTGGCCAACGTGACGATGGTGGAACTGGAGGCCAAGGAGGAGCTCGGCAACGGCCGCTACCTCTTCGCCGGGTCCGTCGTGATCGACCGCTCCGGGTCCTTCGGCTACACCGTCCGGGTCCTCCCCACGCACGACGCCCTCGCATCCAAGGCCGAGCTGGGGCTGATCGTCAACGCGTAGTCCCCACCGTCTCCCTAGAGCATCACCGCGATGACTGCGAGGTCCTTGCCGGCGTAGCTCTCGGCGTCCTGCAGGATCTCGCAGATGATCCCGAAGGAGCGGTCGCCGCGGAAGGCTGCCGGGACCTGCCAGATCACGGTCAGGGGCTTGGCGCCGTCATCGGAAATGGCGTCGGCAAAGTCATGCAGCGAGTCGTTGAGCGCATCCAGGTTCACGCCGAAGTGCTCCGGAAAGTCCAGGGCCTCGCCGAAGGCGGCGAGCACGGACTTCCTGGAGTCGGCCGCCGGGACCAGCAGGCTCCGGCGGCCGGCGTCTGCCACCTGTTCCTTCAGTTCCTCGAGGGTCCAGGTGTCGCCGGAGTAGATCTTCATGGTGCTATTTGCCCTCTGCTATGAACTTGAACGATGCATAGTGGTCTGCCGTGTAGTACTTGTCCCCGGCCTGTCCTGCCACGATCCGGCGGGCTCCCCTGTCCGATTCGCCGGGCGTGGACACCGTGTACTCCTTGTAATACCCGCTCGCCTTGCGCGGCAGGATGCGCTCAAAGTTGCCGAACGTCACGCCGTCGCGGGTGTACGGGTACGGTCCGCCCTGCCGGATCAGGACAAGAGTCCGCCGGCCTTCGGCCGGCAGCTGGGACTCCCGGATCGTGGGGAGTCCGGACGCGTTCGGCACGCCGGTGCCCTTGCCGGCCGACGACGACGGCACGGCGGCAGGTGCCGACGTCGAAAAGCCGGGTGCCGCCGTCGTCGTTCCCTGCGGTCCCGCACCGGGCGGCGTGCCGCCCGGCGCGATGAAAAGGTTGAAGACCGCGAGGGCAGCGACGGCAAGCCCCAGCAGCAGCGTTCCGACGGTCCAACGCCTGCGCATGCCTGATTCCCCGAGGTTTATGTGCGGTAGATGTTGATGGTGTAGGCCTGCACTTCGTCAGGCTCGCCGGACTCGACCAGGGTGCCCTGGCGGCGGTCGTGGAGCTCGGACGTGGTGAGGCGGAGGTCGAACAGCCGCTTGCCGGTGCCGTCGTCGTTGGTGACCTGGGGAAGCGTGACCTCGATGTCCTCGGGGCCGCCGTTGACCACGATGAGCCCGGCCACGTGCCCGTCGTCGGAGCCGAGCAGCAGCTGGACCACGCGGTTCCCGTTGTCGTTCCAGCGTTCCATGGACATGGGCTGGCCGGTCCGGTCGTACCAGTACAGGTAGGAACGGGCGTCGCGGACGGGGTAGTCGTGCGGCTGGGCCGTCAGGAACTCCCCCCGGAGCCGGATGACACGCTTGGTGCTGCGCAGCATGGCGTGGGATTCGGGCGTGCTGGTCCAGTCGATCCACGTGAGCGGGTTGTCCTGGCAGTACGCGTTGTTGTTGCCCTGCTGGGTGCGGCCGAGCTCGTCGCCCGCCGTGATCATGGGGACGCCGAGGGAAATCATGAGCGAGGCCATGAGATTGCGCTTGCTCTGGGCCCGGCGGGTCAGGATGCCCTCGTCCTCGGTGCGTCCCTCGAAGCCGTGGTTGTAGCTGCGGTTGTCGCCGTGCCCGTCCCGGTTCTGTTCACCGTTCGCCTCATTGTGCTTGCGGTCGTAGGACACGAGATCAGTCATGGTGAAGCCGTCATGGGCCGTGATGAAGTTCAGCGACGCCAGCCTTGAGCGGCCCGAGGGTTCAAAGAGGCTCGCCGAGCCGGACAGGGCATCGGCCAGCCGGGCCACGGATCCGCCCTGGCGGCCGCTGTCGAGGGCGGCCCGGTCTGCCAGCCAGAAGGAGCGCACGGCGTCGCGGTAGTGGTCGTTCCAGTCCACCCAGCCGCCAGGGAACCGGCCGGTCTGCCAGCCGCCGTAGCCCACGTCCCACGGCTCGGCGATCAGCTTGACCCGGGCAAGCAACGGGTCCGCGGCGACCGCCACGAGGAACGGGTGGTGCGGATCGAACTCGTTGGCTGCATTCCGGCAAAGTGTGACGGCCAGGTCGAAGCGGAACCCGTCGATGTGGAACTCGTCCACCCAGTACCGCAGTGAATCCAGCACCATCTGGACAACACGTGGTTCTGCGAAGTTGAGTGTGTTGCCGCAGCCCGTGGTGTCGATGTATTTTCCGTGGCCGTCAGTACGGTAGTACTTCTGCTCGCCCAGCCCCCGGAAGCTCAGGGTGGTGCCGTCGGGCCCGCCTTCGGCCGTGTGGTTGTAGACGACGTCAAGGATGACCTCGATGCCGGCCGCATGCAGCAGCTTGACCATTCCCTTGAATTCGTCCTGGACTGCCTGCGGCCCGGCTTCCTGTGCCGACTTTGTGGCGTACGCGGCATGCGGGGCAAAGAATGCCGCTGTGTTGTAGCCCCAGTAGTTGGTGAGGCCGAGGTTCTGGAGGTGCGGCTCGTCCAGGTGGAAATGCACCGGCAGCAGCTGCAGGGCCGTGATGCCCAGCCCGGTCAGGTGCTCGATCATCGCCGGATGGGCCATGCCGGCGTAAGTGCCGCGCAGCGCCTCCGGGATGTCCGGGTGGAGCATGCTCTGTCCGCGCACGTGTGCCTCGTAGACGATGGTGTTGCGCCACGGCGTATTGGGCTTCCGGTCCTCGGCCCAGTCGAAGTCGGACGACATCCTGACGCTGGTCAGGAACCCCTCGCGTTCATCGACGGCCCGGCCGTAAGGGTCCAGTAACAGCGGTTGCCGGCTGCCGTCGTCGTCGTCAAAATCAACGGTGGGAACTGCAAGCGGCAGCACCTCATCGCCCTTGGGGGCCGATTCGCCGCTGGGGGCAGCGAGGAAGCCGTACCGGGATCCCACCGGAAAGCCGTCAACCACCCCGTGGTGGACACCGTTCGTGAGGCTGGACAGGGTCTGAAGCCGCCAGTTCTGGCCGGGCGCCTGATAGGCCACCTCGAGGGTGGCGATGCCGGGAGCGTAAACGGCGACGTTTGCACGGCTGCCCGGTGTACCCCCCGGGCCTTGGCGCGCTTCGCTGACCCCGAGGGGAAAGGCCTGGGAGTCGTCCACCGTCAGGGCTGTGTCTAAAAGGGGCATTACCATCAATTAAAGCTTAGCCGTCACGTCCAAATAGCTAGTCTTCTCCCGCATGTTACGCCTGCGGCGCCGTGGCGGCACTGCTGAACGCTGTAAGGACGCACCGACTGGAGGTTTTCGTGAAGATTGCATTGGCCCAGATCATCACCGGAAGGGATGTGGCCGGGAACCTCACCGTGGTGGAGGAGTATGCCCGGCGTGCCAAGGACGGCGGCGCCGAGATCGTCGTTTTCCCCGAGGCAACCATGCGCGCATTCGGCAACTCCCTGCTGGACATCGCCGAGCCTTTGGACGGCCCCTGGGCCAGCCGCGTCCGCTCGATTGCCGACGAGTTGGGGATTGTGATTGTTGCCGGAATGTTCACCCCGGGTTCATCGGGCTCCGACGGGCAGGCGAAAGTCCGCAACACGCTGCTGGTGACCGGGCCGGGCGTTGACGCCAGCTACGACAAGGTTCACCTGTTCGATGCCTTCGGGTTCCTGGAGTCCGACACCGTGGACGCCGGTACCGGACCCGTGACGTTCGACGTCGGCGGCGTCACCTTTGGCCTGGCCACCTGCTACGACATCCGTTTCCCGGCCCTCTTCACGGCCAACGCCGACCGCGGAGCCGTCGTCAACATTGTCTGCGCCTCGTGGGGTTCGGGCCCCGGCAAGGTGGACCAGTGGAAGCTCCTGGCCCGGGCCCGCGCCGTGGACACCACCACCTACGTCCTCGCCTGCGGCCAGGGCGACCCCGCGACGCAGGGCGTCGAGCCCCGCGGCGCAGCCCCCACGGGTGTCGGGCACAGCGCCGTCGTCTCACCTTTCGGCGAGGTACTCCAAGAGCTCGACGGCGCCCCCGGCCTCATCTTCGCCGACCTGGATCCCGCCCTGGTCAAGGAAGCCCGCACCAAGCTCCCGGTCCTAGCCAACCGCCGGGAGTTCTAAGACAGAACAACGCCCCATCAGATCCTGCCGGAAATCCAGCGACGCTTCCTCAGATCCTGCAGGAAAAGAGCAAACCCACCCGCACATGCTGCGGGAGGGTTTGCCGTTTTGCTGCGAAAGCTGAGGACGGGTTCGTCATTTTCTTTGCAGGAACTGATGGAGCGTTTCGTAACTGGGCAAAGCGCCCATAGCGGTGGACTGTAGCGGTCCCGCCGGGGCGCCGGCTATTTGGCGGAGCGCTGGCGGGAGACTTCGTAGAGGGAGATGCCGACGGCCATGGAGGCGTTCAGGGATTCCATGGCGGAGTCGATCGGGATGGAAACGATCTGGTCGCAGTTCTCCCGGACGAGGCGGCTGAGGCCCTTGCCCTCGGAGCCGACCACGATGCAGACGGGCTCGGTGGCAACGGTGAGGTCCGGCAGCGAGACGTCGCCGTCGCCGTCGAGCCCCAGGACGAAGACGCCCATGTCCTTGAACTGCTTGATGGCGTTGTTCAGGTTGGAGGCGCGGGCCACCGGAACACGGACCGCCGCGCCGGCGCTGGTCTTCCATGCGGCGGCCGTGACGCCCACGGAGCGGCGCTCGGGGACGATCACGCCGTGGCCGCTGAAAGCCGATACCGAGCGGATGATCGCGCCGAGGTTGCGGGGGTCTGTGATGCCGTCCAGTGCAACGAAGAGCGGCGCGTTCGCGATGTGCCCCTTCTTCCAGCCTTCGACGGTCTCCTCGGCAAGGTCGTAGGCGTCCTGGTACTCATACGGCGGGATCTGCAGTACGAGGCCCTGGTGCACGGCGTCGTCGGTCATCCGGTCCAGCTCGGGCTTGCCCGTTTCCAGCAGCGGGATGCCGCGTTCGGCGGCGATCTTCAGCGATTCCTTGACGCGGTCGTCCATCTCGATGCGGATGGCGACGTGCAGCGCCTTGGCGGGAATGCCGGCACGGAGGGCCTCAACGACGGAGTTGCGCCCAGTGACGACCTCTTCGGTGGCACGCCCCTTAGGACCCGACCGGGCCCCGGCACTGCGGGCCCCGGCGGCACCAGCGGGGCGTTTGGCTGCGGAGCGCTCCGCGAGTTGCTTGTTCTTGTGCGCCTTGTGGTACGGGCGGTCCTCGGCCTTGGGGGTTGGCCCCTTGCCTTCGAGAGCCTTGCGGCCGTGGCCACCGGTTCCGGTGGTGGGGCCCTTCTTGAGCTTGCGGACTGCGCCCGGGCGACCTTTGTTGGCCATGAATTCCACCCTTGGTTGTATTGAGTAAGTCTGGGCTCCAGTCTACTGACTGGCCTCAAATCGTTGACCGGGCGGGCCGGGAGCCGCGAAGGCTAGCTGCGCTGCAGGCTCCACGTGGCGCCGTCGGCGTTGTCCTCCACCAGGACGCCGGCTGCCGCGAGAGTGTCTCGGATGGCGTCCGAAGCGGCCCAGTCTTTCCTCGAGCGGGCCTCGGCGCGGGCAGCGAGTTGCGCCTCAATCAGCGTGCCGAGGGCATTGGTGGCCTGGTCGTCGACGGCGGGCTGCGCGGCAGCGCTGATGCCCAGGACCCGCAGCATGTCGGTCACGCCGGCCAGCGCCTGCCGCGTTGCCTCCACGTCGCCGTCGGTGAGGGCCGAATTCCCGGCGCGGACGGTGTCGTGCAGCACCGCGAGGGCCTGCGGGACGTTGAGGTCGTCGTCCATCGCAGCGGCGAACGCCTCCGGCACGGTGCCGTGGCTGCCAAACAGCAGGGCGCCGTCGGAGGACAGCGCGCGGACGGCGCGGGCCACGAAGCCGTCAATACGTTCGACGGCGGCCGCCGCCTCCTGCAGCGACGTCGGCTGGTAGTCCAGCACCGAGCGGTACTGTGCCTGGCCGAGGTAGTAGCGGACCACGCGCGGCGGTGCGAGCTTCAGCATCTCCGCCGGGCTGATGGTATTGCCGACGGACTTCGACATTTTTTCGCCCTGGTACGTGACCATGCCGTTGTGCATCCAGAAGTTCGCGAAGCCGTGGCCGGCCGCCTGCGACTGCGCCATCTCGTTTTCGTGGTGCGGGAAGCGCAGGTCAAGGCCGCCGCCGTGGATGTCGAACTCGGTGCCGAGGTACTTCGTGACCATGGCCGAGCATTCGAGGTGCCAGCCCGGACGGCCGGCGCCCCACGGCGAAACCCAGCTCGCCGTCGTCGGCTCCCCTTCCTTGTAGCCCTTCCAGAGGGCAAAGTCGCGGGGATCCTTTTTCCTGTTACTGAACTGAGGTTCGACGTCCGTGGCACCCTGCATGTCGTCGATCTTCTGCCGCGTCAGGGCGCCGTACTTGTTCCACGAGCGCACGTCGAAGTAGACGTCCCCTGACCCGTCGAGGGCGGGATAGGCGTGCCCGCGGTCGATCAGGAGCTGGATGAGCGCGTGCATCTCCGGGATGTGGCCGGTGGCCCGCGGCTCGTAGGTGGGGCGGGACACGCCGAGGGTGTCGTACGCCTTGAGGAACTCCTGCTCATACCGGTAGGCCAGCGCCCACCATTCCTCCTCCGGCACAGAGCCGGGCTCCTGCTCGAAATCCGGGTGGAAGGAGGCCTCGGACTTGGCGAGGATCTTGTCGTCGATGTCGGTGACGTTGCGGACCACCGTGACGCGGAAGCCGCGGTACTCGAGCCAGCGGGTGAGCTGGTCAAAGGCGATGGCGGAGCGGATGTGGCCCACGTGCGGCATGCCCTGCACCGTGGCACCGCAGTAATACAGGCTTACCTTGCCCGGTACCAGGGGAACGAAGTCGCGGACTTCGGCGGATGCAGTGTCGTAAAAGCGCAGGGTCACCGCTCCAGATTAGCCGATGCCATTGTCCCCGCTTACTTGCAGACCTCGCCGATCCGGTTGTTCTGCTTGGCCAGTTCCGCCGTCTGCTCCGAGCTCTTGGTGCCGAGGGAGGTGCTGGCCACCTGCTTCATGATGTCGGCCATCTTCTGGATGGGGTCGGCGACGTCCTGGGCCACCTTGTCGGCGACCTCCTGGTAGTGCTTGGCGATCTGGTCGGCCTGCTGCTGCTGGTTGCCGGTGGGCTTGAACGTGTCGCCCTGCAGGAACTTGCAGCTCTCCTCGACGCTCATGCGGGAGCTGCCGGCACAACCGGCCAGAAGCATCCCTGCGATCACGACGGCGGGAAGCAACTTTTTCACGGAAGATCTCCTGGGATTGCGGTACTGATGCATATTCCAGCCTAGGCGATTTGGCTGCGGGGCCCGATTTCCCGGCCGCCGGCCGCCGGCGCAGCTACGCCGCAGGGTAGACCAGGGCCGTGGCCACCGCGGAGATGCCTTCGCCGCGGCCGGTGAAGCCGAGGCCGTCGCTGGTGGTCGCGGTAACGCTGACCGGAGCACCCGCGGCCTCGGTGAGCACCCGCTGGGACTCTTCCCTGCGCGGGCCGAACTTGGGCCGGTTGCCCACGAACTGCACTGCGACATTGCCGATCTCGAAGCCGGCCGCCCGAACGATCCGGGCGGCTTCGGCCAGCAGCGTGACCCCGGAGGCCCCGGCGAACTCTGGCCGGTCCGTGCCGAAGTGGGTGCCCAGATCGCCGATCCCGCAGGCGGAGAACAGCGCGTCGGCCGCGGCGTGCGCGACGGGATCGCCGTCGGAGTGGCCGGAGAGACCCCGCTCCCCCTCCCAGAAAAGGCCTCCGAGCCAAAGCGGCTGCGGGTCGCTGTCCGGGGCAAAGGCGTGGACGTCGATGCCAATGCCCGTCCGGGGCAGGAGCACCGGGGTCCGCGAAGCGTTGTCTGTCATGGCGCCTTCCGTCATGTCGTTTGTCAGCCCTCCACCCAGCGTGCGCCGAGGGGGCCTTCGAGCAGGCCCTCGGCGATGATGAGGTCCAGCGGTGTGGTGATCTTCAGGGACTGGCTGGCACCGCGGACGGCATGCACCGGCACGCCGAGAAGCTCCACCAGCATGGCGTCATCGGTGACCGCTGCAGCCTGGCGCTCGTCGAAGCCCGCGGCTGCCTGGTGTGCCTGCCGCAGTACGGAAAGCTTGAAGCCCTGCGGGGTCTGGACTGCCCGGAGCTCCTCGCGGGGTGCGGTCCCGGTGACCAGTTCCGGCGCGATGTCCGTGGCGGGCCCCTCGGTGGCGGCGACCGTCTTGACGGTGTCCACCACCGGGATCACCGGGATCACCGCATCGGCGCCGGCGGCCAGGGCCTGGGCCACCCGGTGGAACACAGGCTCCGGCGTCAGGGCACGGGCGGCGTCATGGACCAGGACCGCTTCCGTGCCGTCCTCCACGGCGGCCAGGGCGGAACGGACGGAATCCGCCCGGGAGGCACCGCCGTCGACCATGGTCAGGAGCGGGCCGCCGTCGACCAGTTCCACCCGGAAGTCCTCGCAGAGCCGGCGGAGCTCCTCATCGCCGGCCGGAAGAGCGATGCACACCTGGCTGGCAATGCCTGCCGCAACGATCCCGCGCAGCGCATGCATCAGGATGGGTTCACCGCCCAGCGGCACAGCGGCCTTCGGCATGCCATACCCCAGCCTCTGCCCGGAACCGGCGGCGACAAGGATCACGGCGGTCACGGGGCGCTTGGGTGCAGTGTTCATGCGCTCTAGCCTACGTCCCAGCCGCATTGCCCCTCCATCTCCCAACCCAGTAGCAGCTGTGGGCGTTCCCAGCGCCGGGAACGCCCTCAGCTGCTACCTACATGGGGATTCCCGGGCTGGCCGATTTCGGGCAAGAAGAAACCCCGGCGGCACTTTGCCACCGGGGTTCAATTCTTGTTGAGAAGCTCCTACTACTTAGGAAGCTCCTTTACTTAGGAAGCCAGGACCTCGTCGAGAACGCTCGCAGCCTTCTCTTCGTCGGTCTTTTCAGCCAGAGCCAATTCTGAGATCAGAATCTGCCGGGCCTTGGCCAGCATACGCTTCTCGCCTGCGGAAAGGCCCCGGTCGTGATCCCGGCGCCACAGGTCGCGGACGACCTCTGCAACCTTGATGACGTCACCGGAAGCAAGCTTCTCCAGATTTGCCTTGTAACGACGCGACCAGTTGGTGGGCTCTTCAGTGAACTCGGCACGAAGCACGTCAAAAACATGCTCCAGACCGTCTTTGCCCACTACGTCGCGAACCCCAACAAGGTCAACGTTCTCTGCTGGAACTTCAATGGTCAGATCACCCTGAGCCACCTTGAGCTTGAGATACATCTTCTCTTCGCCCTTGACAGTGCGCATCTTGATCTCTTCAATTTTTGCTGCACCGTGGTGAGGGTAAACTACTGTCTCGCCGACCTCAAAAACCATGTGGACTTTCCCCTTTCCCGCAGACCAGTTTATCACGATTAAGGCATATGACTGGCATGGATACGGCCCGGGAACCCTGTAAATCCGCGGAAAATGGCCGAAATCAGCGGCTCAGACCCCTTGACGAATGCGAACAATAGTGCATTGCCCACGCCCCCACAAGCGTTACGCGCGGGTAGTTGCGGGCCCTCTGGAACGGTTTGCCGAGCACCCGGACAGGCGTCCGAGGGGGCAGTCATGTGGAGGTGCCGAATCCTTGTTTGACGCTCTTTGCCGATAGGCTATGCCTGAAAACTTTTTCAGAGACTTTTCTAGGAGTGCGTGACGTGCGTTTCACTGCGATGAACCGGGGCCAGAGCGGCAAGATGGCGATGGCGGCAGCCGCCCTGAGCATCGGCCTGCTTGGCCTGACGGGCTGCGGCTACGTCAACGCCCAGCAGACCTCTCACCAGTACGCCTCTTCCGATGGAATCCGCGCCGACGTCGGACCGGTCCAGCTCCGCAACATGCTGATCGTTTCCGCCGGTGAGAACCAGCCCGGCCGCGTCATTGGCGCCGTCTACAACTCCTCCTCGAAGGACGTCAAGGTCACGCTCAAGGGAGCCGAGGGCGCACAGACCGAAGTTCCGGTCAAGCAGAACTCCTACACCCTGCTGAACCAGTCCACGGATGCAGCCACCCTGAGCACGTCCGGCGGCAAGCCCGGAACCGTGGTCGACATCCAGGTCACCGAAGACGGCACCAACGTCAACAAGACCGTGAAGATTCCGGTGGTGGACGGCACGCTGAAGGAATACGCCGCTTACCTGCCGGGCGGCACGCCCAGCGAGTCCGCCACTCCGAGCCAGACCGCAACGCCGGGTGAGACCACGGCGCCGGGCGAATCCGCCACGGCCACGCCCACCGAGAGCCACTAGCTACACCTGCCAGCAACGCTGGCAATACAAGAAGGAGGGGTTCCCGGCCGGGAACCCCTCCTTCTTCGTGTTAACGGTGCTTTGCGCCGCGCCCTCCCCCGGCCGGCTGCCAGTCCCTACGGCTCGAACTTGTAGCCCAGCCCGCGCACCGTGACGAGGTAACGCGGCAGGGACGGGTCCGGCTCGATCTTGCTGCGCAGCCGCTTGACGTGGACGTCGAGCGTTTTCGTGTCGCCTACGTAGTCGGAGCCCCAGACCCGGTCGATCAGCTGGCCCCGGGTCAGCACGCGGCCAGAGTTGCGCAGCAGCATCTCCAGAAGTTCAAACTCCTTCAGCGGCAGTGACACCTGCTCGCCGTCGACACTCACCACGTGCCGTTCAATGTCCATCCGCACCGGACCGGCGTGGACGGTGGATGAAATGAGTTCCTCCGGCTCGCCCTGGCGGCGCAGCACCGCACGGACACGGGCAACCAGCTCACGGGACGAGTAGGGCTTGGTGACGTAGTCGTCCGCGCCCAGCTCCAGCCCGACCACCTTGTCGATCTCGGTGTCCTTGGCGGTCAGCATGATGACGGGGACGGAGGAGCGCTGCCGCAGCTGCCGGCAGACCTCCGTGCCGGACTGTCCCGGCAGCTGCAGGTCGAGCAGCACGAGGTCTGCCCCGTTGCGGTCGAATTCCGTGATGGCGTCGAGGCCGTTGTCCACGACCTCCACTTCGAACCCTTCCTTGCCCAATAGATAGGACAGGGGATCGCTGAACGACTCCTCGTCCTCGACAATAAGAATCCTGCTCAAGCGTTAGCTCCTCGTTCATGGACGCCGGCGGCGTCGTGCGGTTCTTTGGCCAGCGGCCGGCCGGGCTGGGCCTGCGGCGAGGCGGGGGCCGGCGTTTTGGCTTCCTTTGCGGGCAAGGGGCGCGGTTCCGCTGCGGCTTCCTCTTCCTGCCCTTCCATCTCTGGCAAGCGGAGGGTAAAGGTGGAGCCCTGGCCGGGCTGGGACCAGAGGGTGACTTCCCCGCCGTGGTTGGAGACGACGTGCTTGACGATGCTCAGGCCCAGACCGGTTCCGCCGGTGTGGCGGGACCGGGCCGCGTCCACCCGGTAGAAACGCTCGAACACCCGTTCCTGGTCCTCCGGTGACAGGCCTTCACCCTGGTCCGTCACGGAGACGGAAACCAGGCCCTCTTTGGACCGCACGCCGATGCCGACCCGGGTGTTTTCCGGCGAGTACCGGATGGCGTTGTCGATGAGGTTGCGCAGCGCCGTGACCAGCAGGTCCCGGTCGCCGTAGACCTTGGCCTCCGCTCGGCCGCCAATGACGATCTGGATGTTCTTGCTCTCGGCCGGCAGTTGCGAACGGTCCACGGCTTCGGAGATGACGTCATTGATGTCCACGGGGTGCCCCTGCTGCGCCACGTTCGCGCCCTGCAGGCGGGACAGCTCAATGATGTCCTGCACCAGCGCGGCGAGGCGGGCCGACTCTTTGTGCATGCGCTTCGCGAAGCGGCGGACGGCGTCCTCGTCGTCCGCTGACGATTCCAGCGCTTCGGCCAGCAGCGAGATGGCACCCACCGGGGTCTTCAGTTCGTGTGACACGTTGGCCACGAAGTCGTTGCGGATCTCCTCGGTCCGGGTGATCTCGGTGCGGTCATCGGCCAGCAGGACGATGTATTCCTCACCCAGCATCGCCGCCCGGACCTGCACGATGATGGTTCCCTGGCCGAGCGGCCCCCGGGGCAGTTCAAGCTGCCGCTCCAGGATGACGCCGTCGCGCCGGACATTGGCCGTCATATCCAGCAGCTCACGGTGCACCACCGTGTGCCCGCGCACCAGGCCGTAGGCGTAGGCCGCGGGGCTTGCCCGGACGACGCCGTCGATCGCGTCCACCACCACGAACGCCTGGCCGACGACGGCGAGGACTTCCGCGGAGCCTTGGGGCAGTGCCGGTTCGTCGTACTCAATCTCCACGAGCTCGCGCTGCTTCTCGCTGGCACGGAACGCGAGCACGCCAAAGACGCCGAACGACAGGCCCAGCAGGCCGGCGATGACACCTAAGAGCATTGGATCCACGCCTCCAGCTTATGCTTCCGGAAAGCCCCAATATCCGATAAACGGCCCATACGGTGCGGATTCAGCTAACGTTCATCTTGAGATGTGTAACAGTTCACCGAACACTGGAAGAGTGTGCGGTTGGACCGCCGGAACGGTGACACGAAATTCTGACCGCCGCGGCGGGGCGGAGTTTCCAAGGAAAGGACGCCTACGTGCGCAAGGTTTTTCAGGAGGAGCTGGCCCACGTGGGCGAGGACCTCATCGAGATTTCAAAACTGGTCAGCGAAGCGATCGGCAAGGCAACCACCTCGTTCGAGAGTGCCGACGTCGACCTGGCCCAGGACGTCATCGCCGCGGACGCCAGGATCGACTTCCTGCAGAACAGCCTCGACGAGCGCGCCATCGACATCCTCGCGCTGCAGGGCCCCGTGGCCAGTGACCTGCGCATGATCGTCGGTTCGCTGCGGATGAGCGCCTCCCTGGAGCGCATGGGTGACCTTGCCCGCCACATCGCCCAGCTCGCCCGGCTGCGGTTCCCGTCCATGGTGATCCCCGAGTCCCTCACCGGAACGTTCAAGAGCTTCGCCGAGCATGACATCGAGATCGCCAACAAGCTGACCGAACTGCTGGAGACCCGCGACCTCGAGGTTGCCCGCGACATCCTCAAGGCCAACACCGCGGTGAACGACCTCCACCTCAGCGTCTTCAAGGCGATCGCGCGCCCGGACTGGCAGGAATCCCCGGCCACCACCGTGGACGTGGCCCTGGCCAGCCGATACTTCGAGCGGTTCGCGGACCACGGCGTGTCCGTTGCGCAGAAGGTCACCTACCTCGTGACCGGCGCGTGGCACCCGAACAGCATCGAGCACGGCTAAACAACCGCGCAGCACCTTCGAGTTTTTGTCCACGTATTGGCCCCTCATGCGGTATCTGCGGCCAATACGTGGACAAAAACTCCAGTGAAACAAACGGACGACGCCGGCCGGTCACCTTAGGTGACCGGCC
>NZ_JBHVSZ010000023.1:0-27818 GCF_042884885.1 Arthrobacter sp. NPDC058097 | reverse complement strand
ACGTACCTGGGGTCAGCGGCGAGGTACCCGCACACGGACGGGGCGTTCAGCCGGTACGTGAACCTGCCGGTGCGGATGCTCCGGCCCCTCCCGGAGGCCCTGGATTTGCGGACGGCGGCGCTGATCGAACCCGCCAGTGTGGCGTGGCATGCGGTGGCACGGGCCGGGGACGTGGCCGGCAAAACCGCGCTCGTGATCGGGTCCGGCCCGATCGGGGCGTTGGCGGTCGCGGTCCTCAAGCGCGCCGGCGCGGCCCGGATCGTCGCGGTCGACATGCACGCGAAACCGTTGGAGATCGCCACGGCGGTAGGCGCGGACGAGGTCCTGGCCGCCACCGACGCTGAGGCGATCGCCAGGGTCCAGGCCGACGTCGTGATCGAGTCCTCCGGGAACCACCACGGCCTGGCCTCCGCGATCCAGGGCGCCGCGAGGGGCGGGACCGTGGTCATGGTCGGGCTGCTGCCCACCGGCGCCCAGCCGGTCCTGATCTCCCTGGCCATCACCCGGGAACTGGACCTCAAAGGCTCATTCCGGTTCAACAACGAAATCGACGAGGTCATCACCGCCCTCGCCGACGGCACCCTCAGCATCGGCCCGGTCATCACCCACGACTACCCCGTCACCGACGCCCTCGAAGCCTTCGACATCGCCCGCAACTCCGCCCAATCCGGCAAAGTCCTCCTCAACTTCGCCGGCCAGGCGGGGGTTAAAAGGATCTAGGCCGTCTGAGTACGCCCCTGCAGCGGAACGAAGACCCTCGGCTGCTCCACCCACACGGGCTCCATTTCGGAGATGGTGCGGCGCATGATCCTGCTCGACGCCTCGCGGGCCTCCGATGCATGGCCGTCAAAGATGGCTTCGGCCACATCCAGGTGCCACTGCAGGGTAAGGTCCCGCGGGCGGTCGGGCATCAGGCCGTGCACGGTGCGGCCGGTCAGGGTTTCGGCCACCTGGCCCACGAGGTTGGCGAACATCTCGTTGCCGGAGCCGCTGAGCAGCAGCGAGTGAAACTGGATGTCCAGCTCCAGGAAGCGGGGCACGTCGCCGGCCTGGCCGGCTTCGCGCATGGCCAGGGCAACGTCGAGGAGTTCCTGCCGCAGTTCCTGCGGCGCATTGGCCGCAGCGAGCTCGGCTGCCACGGGCTCGACGGCGGAGCGGAGTTCCGCCAGGGAACGCAGCTGGGCGCCGCGGCCCTCCCCGGCCAGCCGCCACCGGATCACCAGCGGATCGAACGGATTCCAGCGGTGCGCCGGCAGGACCTTGATGCCGACTCGTTTGGTTGTCTCCACCAGGCCCAGCGACTGCAGGACGCGGACAGCTTCGCGGATCACCGACCGGGACACCTGGAGCTCATCCTCCAGCTGCTCCGCCAGCATCACGTGCCCTGGCGGGAGGCTGCCGTCGACGATTCTGGTACCCAGGTGCTCGACGGCACGGTGGTGGAGGCTGGTTGACATAGAGGTAAGCATAGTGGGGCCGGGAGGCTTTGTTGCCCCGGGGCAGGGGAGTCTGGACGCGGCCTCGGGGGCGCGTCATAGACTCTTTATGGCGCGAATTGCGTCCAAGGAGTGGTCACCCGCTTTCGCCCCCGACCGCGAATATATATGCTTTATTCAGCAGCCTGCTTTTTCGAAGGGTGTTCCGCAGGACACGCGGGACCCCAGGCACTTACGTCGCACACACTGAATTGGAGTTTTTGATGTCAGCACAGATCGGTGTCACCGGCCTCGCGGTGATGGGCGCCAACCTGGCCCGCAACCTTGCCCGCAACGGCTACACGGTTGCCCTGCACAACCGCTCGGTCGGCAAGACCGACGCCCTGCTCGAAAAGCACGGCCACGAGGGTGACTTCGTCCGGACCGAGTCCCTCGAGGAACTGGTCAACTCCCTCGAGAAGCCGCGCCGCGTCCTGATCATGGTGAAGGCCGGCAAGCCGGTTGACTCGGTCATCGAACAGCTCGAACCGCTGCTGGAGGCCGGTGACATCATCATCGACGCCGGCAACTCCCACTACGAGGACACCCGCCGCCGTGAAGCCGCGCTGGCCAAGAAGGACCTCCACTTCGTGGGCGTCGGTGTCTCCGGCGGCGAAGAGGGCGCCCTCAACGGCCCCTCCATCATGCCCGGCGGTTCCAAGGAGTCCTACGACGCTCTCGGCCCGATGCTGGAAAAGATCTCCGCCAAGGTCGACGGCCAGCCCTGCTGCGCCTGGATCGGCACCGACGGCGCCGGCCACTTCGTCAAGATGGTCCACAACGGCATCGAGTACGCCGACATGCAGGTCATCGGCGAGGCCTTCGACCTCCTCCGCTCCGGCGCCGGCATCGAGCCGGCCGAACAGTCCAAGATCTTCGCTGAATGGAACAAGGGCGAGCTCGCATCCTTCCTGATCGAAATCTCTGCCGAGGTCCTCGGCCACGTGGACGCCAAGACGGGCAAGCCGTTCGTCGACGTCGTTGTGGATGCAGCGGGCCAGAAGGGCACCGGCCGCTGGACGGTCATCTCCGCGCTCGAACTCGGCTCCCCGGTGTCGGGTATCGCAGAGTCCGTCTTCGCGCGTGCACTGTCCTCCCAGGCCGAACAGCGCAAGCTGGCCCAGGAACTGCTCGCCGGCGAGGAAATCGCCGTCGACGTTCCCGAGAACTTTGTCGAGGACGTCCGCCAGGCGCTCTACGCCTCCAAGCTCGTGTCCTACGCACAGGGCCTGGACATGCTGACCTCCGCCGCGACGGAATACGGCTGGGACCTCAAGCTGGACGAGATCGCCTCCCTGTGGCGCGGCGGCTGCATCATCCGTGCGGAACTGCTGAAGGAAATCACCAACGCCTACGCGGCCGAGGAGAAGCCGGCAAACCTGCTGTTCGCCCCGGCCTTCACCAAGGCGATCGCCGGTGCCCTGCCGGCATGGCGCCGCGTGGTCGCAACGGCCGTCCAGCTGGGCATCCCGGTTCCCGTGTTCTCCTCCTCGCTGGCTTACTACGACGGACTCCGCCGCAAGCGCCTTGCTGCTGCGGTGATCCAGGGCCAGCGCGACCTCTTCGGTGCCCACACCTACGGCCGCGTCGACGCCGAGGGCACGTTCCACACGCTGTGGGGCGAAGACAAGTCCGAGGTCGAGGCAGTGGACACCCACTAGCCACACCCGCGGTGTAACGCAGGAACGGCCGGCCCTCCCGGATAGTCTGGGAGGTGCCGGCCGTTCCTGCGTCCGGCTCCAGCTGTTGTTGTACGACGACGACGCCGATCCGCCCGTAGCTTGTCTGCAGCCACCGATTTCCCTCGAGGAGTGCCGAGTGTCCCAGCCCGTAGCGATTGTCACCGGAGCCTCCACCGGCATCGGGTTCGAGTCGGCCAAGCTTTTAAGCGCCAACGGATTCACCGTCTACGCCGGCGCCAGGCGGGTGGACAGGATGGAGCCGCTCAAGGCGAAGGGGATCAGGGTCCTGGCACTGGATGTCACGGACGACGCGTCAATGCGGAGCATGGTGGCGGCGGTGCTTGCGGAGCAGGGCCGGATTGATGTCCTGGTGAACAACGCCGGCTTCGGGTCCTTCGGTGCGCTGGAGGAGATGGAGCTGGCGGAGGGCCGCCGGCAGTTTGACGTGAATGTCTTTGGCCTGGCGCGGATGACGCAGCTGGTTCTGCCGTCAATGCGTGCTGCCGGGCGGGGCAGGATCATCAACATCTCCTCCATCGGAGGCAAGTACTATGAGCCGCTGGGCACCTGGTACCACGCCACCAAGTTCGCGGTGGAGGGCCTCAGTGACGCGCTGCGGCTGGAGCTGAAGCCGCACGGAATCAGCGTGTCCATCATCGAACCCGCCAGCACCGTTACGGAGTGGGGCGGGATTGCGGCGGACGGGCTGCTGGCGCGCTCGGGTAGCGGACCGTATGCGGCCCAGGCGAGGGAAATGGCAGCCGTGCTGGCGTCCACCGAGCGGCCCTCGACGGCCACCCGGCCCGACGTCGTCGCCGGTGCCGTGCTGACGGCCGCCACGGCGGCCCGTCCCCGGACGCGTTACCCGGTGGGCAGGGGCGCCCGCGCCATCACGGCGCTGCGGCGGCTCCTGCCCGATCGGGTCTACGACGTGGCGGTGACGGCGGTGCTGAAAAGAATCGCCCGCTGAAAACGCATTGCCGGCTGATAGAGGTCAGATCCGGTATTCGATGTAATACTCTGCCGGGTCCACGGCGGGCTTGGTCTCGCGCTGTGCGTCGCGGTGCCGCCAGCTTGCCGGGATGCCCGTGACGATGGACTCGGGCGGTGCGTCCTTGACCACGACGGCGTTCGCCCCCACGGCGCTGTCGTTGCCGATGATGATCGGCCCCAGGATTTTGGCGCCCGCACCGATCGTGACCCGGTCCCCGATGGTGGGGTGGCGCTTGACCTTCGCCAGGGAGCGGCCGCCGAGTGTGACGCCGTGGTAGATCATGACGTCCTCGCCGATCTCGGCCGTTTCGCCGATGACCACACCCATGCCGTGGTCAATGAAGAAGCGGCGTCCGATGGTGGCACCGGGATGGATCTCGATCCCGGTCAGGAAGCGAGTGAGCTGGGAGATGAGCCGTGCAGGAAACCGCGTGGACGGGTTCTGCCACAGCTTGTGCGTCAGGCGGTGCGCCCAGATGGCGTGCAGCCCTGAGTACGCGAAAAAGTTCTCAAAAGAACCTCGAGCCGCCGGATCGTGGGACCGGGCGGCGTCGAGGTCTTCCTTAAGTCTTGCGAAGAAACCCACAAAGATCTTTCTACAGGAAACGGAAAGCAGCTGGCTAAGGTCTAGCCGCGGATGTCGTCATAGAGCACGGTGGAGATGTAACGCTCACCGAAATCGCAGACGACGGCCACGATCAGCTTGCCGGCGTTCTCCGGGCGCTTGGCCAGCTCGAGGGCGCCCCAGACGATGGCGCCGGAGGAGATGCCGCCCAGGATGCCTTCCTTGACGCCGAGCTCGCGGGCCACGGCCACGGAGTCCTCCAGGGTGGCGTCCAGGACCTCGTCGTAGACGTTGGTGTCCAGGAGCTCCGGGATGAAGTTGGCGCCCAGGCCCTGGATCTTGTGCGGGCCCGGGGCTCCACCGTTGAGGATGGGGGAGTCCTTGGGTTCCACGGCAACGATCTGGATCTCGGGGTTGCGCTCCTTGAGGACCTGGCCGACACCCGTGATGGTGCCGCCGGTGCCAATGCCGGAGACAAAGATGTCTACCTTGCCGTCGGTGTCGGCCCAGACCTCCTCAGCGGTGGTCTTGCGGTGGATCTCCGGGTTGGCCTCGTTGGCGAACTGCTGGGCCCAGATGGAGTTCTCGGTGTTGGCCACGATTTCCTGGGCCTTCTCCACGGCCCCGCGCATGCCCTCGGATCCCGGGGTCAGCACGATCTCGGCACCGAAGGCGCGGAGCATGACGCGGCGCTCGGTGGACATGGTTTCCGGCATGGTCAGGATGACCTTGTAGCCGCGGGCTGCGCCCACCATGGCCAGGGCGATGCCGGTGTTGCCGGAGGTGCCTTCGACGATGGTTCCGCCGGGCTTCAGCGCGCCGGACTTCTCCGCTGCGTCGATGATGGCGACGCCGATACGGTCCTTGACGCTGTTGGCCGGGTTGTAGAACTCAAGCTTGACCGCAACGGTGGCGTCCAGGCCTTCCGTCAGGCGGTTGAGCTTGACCAGCGGGGTGCCGCCCACCAGCTGTGTTACATCGTCGTAGATCCGTGCCATGTGTACTTGCGCCTATCTCTGAGGAGGGAATACTTTGGTCAGCCTAACGATGGGGTCAGCGCCCCTGCTAAGCATTAAGCCATGCAGAGTAATATTTCCGTGCCTTGGCCAGCTTCGGGTTAATAATGACCTGGCAGTAGCCCTGCTCCGGGAACTTGGCGTAGTAGTTCTGGTGAATGTTCTCCGCCGGATAGAACACGGGGAGCCGGCTGACCTCGGTCACAATCGGCCGGGACCACAGCGCCTGGTTCCGCTCGATCGCCTCCTCGAAGAGGATCTTCTCCTCGGTGGTCTCATAGAACATGGACGAGCGGTACTGCGTGCCGACGTCGTAGCCCTGGCGGTTGAGCGTGGTGGGGTCGTGCAGCGCGAAGAACATGTCCAGGATGACCTCGGCCGGGATGACCTCCTCATCAAAGGTCACGGCAACCACTTCCGCGTGCCCCGTGGTGCCGGAGCAGACGGAATAGTAGTCCGGGTCGCGTTCATGGCCACCGGTGTATCCCGAAACCACCGACGTGACGCCCTTCGTTTTCTGGTAGACGGCGTCCAGGCACCAGAAACAGCCCCCGCCAAGCACAAAAGTTTTCATGTCTTCTTTACCCATGCCTCTTTAATGGTTTGCGGGCGCCAATGATTCCCCAGCCAACCCTAGGGTCACATACCGGTCAGAGGCCAGAGCCGACTGTAGGGTAAAAATATGAGTATGGAACCTGTGAACAGTGACGTTGCAGCGGAACCGGAAGACGTTCCCGACGCCGCGGAGTCACCCGCCGCCGCCACGCTGGGGCAGCTCATGCTGGCCGTTGAGGAGCTCTGGCCGGAGTCGCTTGCGGAGGCATGGGACGAGGTAGGGCTCGTGGCCGGCCACCCGTCCGCCGAAGTCACGCGCGTCATGTTCGCCGTGGACCCCACGCTCGAGGTCATTGACGAGGCCATCGAATGGGGCGCGGAACTGCTTATCACGCATCACCCGCTGCTTCTCAAAGGCGTCACCTCGGTTGCCGCCAACACGCCCAAGGGCCGGGCGGTCCACCGCCTGATCGAATCCGGCACCGCACTGCTGACGGTCCACACCAACGGCGACTCAGCGGTGGGCGGCGTTTCCGACGTGCTGGCCGACGCCCTGGGCCTGGAGAACGTATCGCCGCTGACTCCGGCAGCCGACGGTCTTCCCGAGGAAGGCATTGGGCGCGTCGGGGACCTCAACGAGTCGATCACGCTGGGGGAATTCGCCGCGCGGGTCTTCGGCATCCTTCCCTCGGTGGCCGGCGGAGTGCGGGTGTCCGGGGACAAGGACGGCCTGGTCCAGCGGGTTGCCGTGTGCGGCGGGGCCGGGGATTCCCTGTTCGCTGAGGTCCGGGCCAGCAACGCGGACCTGTACGTCACCGCGGACCTGCGCCACCACCCGGCATCGGAAGCCAGGGAGGCCGCCGTGAACGGCCGGCCCTACCTCATCGATGTCTCGCACTTCGCCAGCGAATGGCTGTGGCTGCCGGCCGCCGCCGAGGCGCTGGGCAACGTGCTTACGGACCAGGGCCTTGACGTCGAAATCCGGGTCAGCAGCACCAACAGCGACCCGTGGGACTTCATACTCACTCCCGGCTAAGCCTGGCGGGAGGGGCCCCGGGTGACCGTAGCGAGGCAGGGGAGCGCGTTAGGCGCTAGAGTCGAGAAAACCCCACAGGGGTGCCGGCCCCGGGGCCGGATGGGATCAAGCGGAGGTAAAACGTGGCCAAGGCAGCACCGGCGGAACAATTGAAGTTGCTCGAGCTCCAGGGCCTGGACGCCCGGCTGAAGTCATTGTCCAACCGCCGCCGCACCCTTGAAAACGATCCCCGGATCACCGATCTTGAGGCCGCCCTCAGCGTTGCCAACGGGGAACTGGGCGCCGCGAAACTCGCCGTCCACGACGCCGAAGCGGAACTGAAGCGGGCCGAAGCCGACGTGGAGCAGGTGGCAACCCGGATTGAACGGGATGAGGCCAGGCTCAACAGCGGCACCGGCCTCTCCAAGGACCTCGTCGCCCTGCAGAAGGACATTGCCTCGCTCAACAAGCGCCGTTCAGACCTGGAGGACGTCGAACTGGAGGTCCTGGAGCGGCTGGATGGCCTGCGCGAGCGTCAGGCGGCGCAGCAGAGCATCGTGGACGACATCCAGGGCTCGTTCGGCGGGATCCGGGCGGAGCTCGACGCCGCGCTGGCCGAGGTCGCCGCCGAGGAGAACGAGGTGGCCCGCAAGCGGACGAGCTTCGCCTCAGGGCTCGATACCGGAATGCTCGCGGTCTACGAGAAGACGCTGGCCCGGCGCGGAGTGGGCGCAGCACGGCTTTTCCACGGCACCTCGGAAGGGTCGGGCATGCAGCTGAGCCCCGGCGACCTGGCCGAGATCAAGGCCGCCGCTGAGGACGACATTGTGTTCTGCCCGGACTCCGGCTGCATCCTGGTGCGCTCCGCCGAGTGGGTCTGACCGCCGCACCCAACTGACTCGCAGTAGATGTCGTTTCGGGGCGCCAAAACGACATTAACTGCCAGTTAGTTGGGCAGGATGATGTTGAGGGCGTGGGCCTTGCGTGCCGTGCCCGGAACGAGCTCGGCCTGCCACTTCTCGGCCGCGGCCTTCCGCAGCTGTTCCGGCGTGGCCGGGGCCTTGCCGCGCCGCTTCAGCAGGTGCCGGGCCAGTTCGCCCCGGGTGTGCTTGGCAAAATGGCTGACCACCTTGCGCGCGCCGTTCACCTCGGTGAACACGTTCACCGTCACGGTGTCCGCCGGCGGGGGAGTCCACGCGGCTGCGTAGGTGCTGGACCGGCAGTCGACCAGTAGCCGGCCGCCGGCGATTTCGCCGAGGGCATCCGTAAGCTGCGGTTTCCAGAATGAGGCAAGGCGTCCGACGTCGGGCAGTGCCGTTGACATGGACAGCCGGTAGGCGGGTACCGAGTCGGCGAACCGGATGGCGCCCCACAGTGCGGAGATGACCAGCACCGATCCATCCGCCCGGCGCCGCTGCGCCGGCGTCAGCGATTTATAGCCGAGGGCGTCGTACAGCACTCCTGAATACACCTGGTGGGCCGGGGCCGCCGGTTCGGCGTGGAGCCGGGTGTTGCGTTCGACGTCGTCCTTAAGGGAGGCTCCGACGCCCAGCAGGGCGAGGGCATCCTCGTGCGCACTGACTGTCCCCAGCGCGTCGAGCACCTTGGCGCGGTAGGTGTTCAGCACGGGGAAACTCAATGAAGCCCAGTCCATGGCGTCGCCGCGGACGGCCGGAGTCTTGCCTTCGGATGGGGGGAGCAGAATCAGCACCGTACGATCTTACCGGCCGGTGCGGGATCAGCGGGGCGGCCCTGTCCGGTGGGTTCCGGTGGGTAAGGTCAGCCCAGGGAACGCCCCAGGAAGTCCAGCACGTCCGGCAGGATGGACCGCCAATACAAGGCGTCGTGGCCGCCGGGCTGGAAGCCGCCCTCCACCCGTCCGGGAAGTCCCGAACGGTACCGGCGCACCGTGGCGGCCAGATCATCCTCGCTGCCGCAGTCGATCCGCTTGGGTATCGCTGCAAGCCTCGACCGGAGCGCAAAAACGTCATTCGCCGCGAAATCATCCGGGCCGTCGAAGGCGTCCTGCATCGCCTCCTTATAGCTGGACCAGACTGCCGGGCTCATGGCAGCCACCGTGCGAAGTCCGGGCAACTGGCCCCGCGATGCCAGGAGGAGCGCGCCGAACCCTCCCATCGATGTGCCGAAGATGCCGACCTTTCCGAGGTCCAGCCCCTGCTCGCCCAGGAACGGCAGGAACTCCTGCACCAGCATCGACTGCGTATCACTGCCGTCGGAGCGGGCATGCCACCAGGAGTCGCCGCCGTCCACGGCGGCTACCGCAAAGGACGGCCCGCCGTCGTCCATGTGGCGCTGCAGGGCCCGGTCCGCGGCGAGGTCGCGCAACAGAACCTCACTGCTGCCGCCGAGCCCGTGCAGGAAGACCGCCACCGGCAGCAGCTGGTTGGCCTGCTCCGGAAGGGGCACGGCAAGGGACCAGTTCGTGATGACCCCCGGGCGGAAGCTGGAAACAAATCCGCCTGTCCGGGTCGATACAGAAGAAACCGGCGCTGCGGAAGCCGGCACTGTTGAAGGCTGCACGGATCGTGGGGGAGCCGGCGGGACGGCTGCCGTCGCTGGGCCGGCCGTATCGGGCACGGGGCCGGCCGTATCGGGGACGGGGCCGGCCGTCTTTGGGCCAGTCGTCGTCGGGCCGGGAACCGGAGGGGGCGGGGCGGTGCAGGCTGACGTCGCGGCGGCAGTCAGGCCGGCAGCAATTCCCGCCAGCTGCAGCATTCTCCGCCGTGGAAAGGACGGCCGCGGAAAGGACGACTGGTCCATTCCCCGATCCTAGCCCCCGCAACTGCGCGTGTCCGGGGGCGCCGGAAAGCCCGTAAACTGGACTGCGGATGGGTTGACCAGGCGGCCGCGCGCCACGCAAGTGGCTCGAGGAACGTCCGGGCTCCACAGGGCAGGGTGGTGGGTAACGCCCACTCGGGGTAACCCGCAGGCCAGTGCCACAGAAAACAGACCGCCTGCGTCGCGCCGAATTTGAAAGCGGCACGAAGCAGGTAAGGGTGAAACGGCGGTGTAAGAGACCACCAGCTTCCCGGGTGACCGGGAAGGCTAGGTAAACCCCACCCGGAGCAAGGCCAGACAGGACACGTTTGAGGGCTGCCCGCCCGAGTGTCCGGGTAGGCCGCTGGAGGGCGTCGGCAACGGCGCTCGTAGATGGATGGCCGCTACTCCCGCGCCGGCAACGGCGCGGGAGCACAGAACCCGGCGTATCGGTCAACCCATCCTCTCAAGTAAGCCCCTTGCCCCAGTCCGCGCCTGAAGGCAGATGCACATGCAGTCCTCCTCTGACATCGACCCACGACTGGACAGGCTGCTCGCGCCCATCTTCGGACCCGGCCGGCACGATCCGGATGGGACGATCGAGCTCACCGTCATTGTCGACGGGACAATAGTCTCCGGCTCCGTGGTGAGTGAAGAAGCGTGGTCCAGGCGCCAGAACGCCCAGATCAGCACCTCAGGCGAGTTATCGCCAGAAATGCCGCACGTTGCGGAGGAGGACCAGGTCCGGTTCATCCATTTCCTTGAACCCGTTGCGGTCTCGGGCGGAAACCCCATCCGCCTGAACGCGACGAGGGTGGACCTCCGCCACGTATCCGCCTGGAGCATTGGCCGCCTCAACTACGGCGAGCAGTAGCGCGCCCCCGGCCGGGCGACAGGCATCACACCCTGTGTGAGTGATTTCACGGGCAACCGGCCGTTTCCGGTCCCCGGGCCGCCCTAGAATGGATGGTGAACGTAGAAGTTCTGCCGCCGGATCTGCGTTCGCAGCCGGCGGTTTTTCTTTGCACGGTCAACGGCATCCGGGGTGGACCGAAACCCTGCCGGTGCCAGCTTGCCCTGGATAACTTCCAGTGGCCGCCATCCGGTTTACGAGGACGTAGCCGGTTGAACCAAGGAAGGTAGTTCTGTGAGCCAGACGTCAGATTCTTGTCTTGATACGTGGATGGGCCGGGAGGCGCTTGCCGAGGCCATGATCCCGGTTATCGGCCGGCTGTACCGTGAAAACAACGTGGTCACCTCCATCCACGGCCGCAGCCTGATCAACAAGTCCACCATGAACATCCTGAAGGCCCACCGCTTTGCGCGCCGGATGAGCAAGGATGAGCTGCTGCTGGAGGAGACGGCGCCGCTGCTGAACACGCTGGCACAGCTGGACCTGGGAGCCGCTGCCATCGACATCGCCCGCCTGAACCAGAAGTTCAAGTCCGACGGCGGCGACCTGACTTTGGAGGAATTCCTCCGTGCCGAACTGGCCGGGATCGTGGGCAAGCGGGGCGCCGACGAGCGCACCAGCACCGACGTCGTGCTCTACGGCTTCGGCCGCATCGGCCGCCTGCTCGCGCGCCTCCTCATCGAAAAGGCCGGCGGCGGCCACGGCCTGCGCCTGCGCGCCATCGTTGTCCGGCGCGGCTCCGACAACGACCTCACCAAGCGCGCCAGCCTGCTGCGCCGTGACTCCGTGCATGGTTCCTTCGAAGGAACCATCCGGGTAGACACCGAGGCCAACACCATCACCGCCAACGGCGTCCGGATCCAGGTCATCTACTCGGACAACCCCGCCACCATCGACTACACGGCCTACGGGATCAAGGACGCCCTCGTAGTGGACAACACCGGCCGCTGGCGCGACGCCGAGGGCCTCGGCCAGCACCTGCTGAGCACGGGCGTGGCCCGGGTCCTGCTGACCGCACCGGGCAAGGGCGAGCTGAAGAACATCGTCCACGGCATCAACCATGGCGACATCGCCGATTCGGACCAGATCGTGACGGCGGCTTCCTGCACCACCAATGCCATCACCCCGGTCCTGAAGGCCCTTAACGACAAGTACGGCGTGATCCACGGCCACGTGGAAACCGTGCACTCGTTCACCAACGACCAGAACCTGATCGACAACTTCCACAAGGGCGACCGCCGCGGCCGCTCCGCAGCGCTGAACATGGTGATCACCGAAACCGGCGCCGCCAAGGCCGTGGCCAAGGCACTGCCCGAACTGCAGGGCAAGCTCACCGGCAGCTCTATCCGGGTCCCCACCCCGGATGTGTCCCTGGCCGTCCTGAACCTCAACCTGGAACGCGGCACCACCAAGGACGAGGTGAACAACTACCTGCGCGAGATGTCGCTGCACTCGGACCTGCGCAAGCAGATCGACTACATCGACTCACCCGAGGTGGTCTCCACCGACTTCGTGGGCTCCCGCCGCGCAGGCATCGTTGACGGCCTCGCCACGATCGCCAACGACAAGAACCTGGTCGTTTACGTTTGGTACGACAACGAGTTCGGCTACAGCTGCCAGGTGGTCCGCGTGATGGAGGAAATGGCCGGGGTCAACCCGCCGACCTTCCCGGCCAAGGACTCCGAAAAGGATGCCGCCCCGGTCCTGGCCTTGCCGGCCTCGGTCTAACCGGAACCCTTTTCGTCAGCCCCGCCCGCACAATCGTGCCGGCGGGGCTGACATGTTCCCGGGAACTTCCCGGGCAATTCTCTGGAATCGGCCGGAAAACGGGCACAAACTTGTGTCATGGAACAGAACCCGACACTCCAGCATGAGACCACCCTGGAACACGCCCTCGATGTTGCAAAGGCCAACCAGAAAGAAGCCCAGCGGCTTTTGGATCAGGCGCGCGCTTCACACGCGGCAGGGGAAATCGGTGATGAGAGGGTAGCCCAGCTGGAACGGCTGCTTGATCTCGCCAATGCCGATCTTCATCGGGTCATGCGCGAGCAGTAGGTGACCCGCCCTCCACAGGGCACCTCTCCTCCACACTGTGGATACCCGCACGGCGGCGGCTGGTTTCGCCTAGGCTCCTGGGCATGTACGCACATCCTGCCCTGGACGCCGGGCGCGCCGGAACGCCCCGATGAGCGTCAGCTGGGCCGGCTACCGGCGCGCCCGCCGGCGCTCCCGGCTGGCCTGGGCGGTGCTCGGTGTGGCCGCGGTATCGGTGGTCGCCGCCACCGTGTGGTTTTTTACGGCAGGCCAGTTCATCGCCGCCGAGCCTGCCGTGTCCGGACCCAGCGAGGCGCCCGTGCTCGATGCGGCCTGGATGAAGCCGGTCACACCTCCGTACCCGGTTCCGCGGGGCGGCGCTGCCGCCGTACTGGAAACACTGGCCGTGAAGGGCAGGGCATCCGGCGGCGATTATGACCGGTCCGCGTTCGGCCAGGCCTGGCAGGACGCCGACCACAACGGCTGCGACACTCGCAACGACATCCTGCGCCGGGACCTTCACGACGTTACGTTCGCCAAGGGATCCAAGTGCAGGGTTGCCGCCGGCACGATGCATGAACCCTACGTGGGGCTGGTGGTGAAATTTGTCCGCGGCGCTGATTCCAGCAAGGACGTGCAGATCGACCACGTCGTCGCGCTGGGCGATGCCTGGCAGAAGGGGGCGCAGCAGCTGACTGCGCAGCAGCGGCAGAATCTTGCAAACGATCCGCTCAACCTCATCGCCGCTGACGGTGACGCCAACCAGGAGAAAAGCGCGTCGGACGCCGCCACCTGGCTGCCGAAGAACAAGGCGCTTCGGTGCCACTACGTGGCCCGGCAGATTTCGGTGAAGGCAGCGTACGGCCTCTGGATCACCCGGGCGGAGAAGGACGCCATGGCCCGTGTGCTGGATTCGTGCCCGGAGCAGCAGACGGTGGTGCCCCCGTAGGGACAGACAGCAGCGGTAGGGACCGCGCCGGTGTCAGTGGCCGAACGGGTCCGGATCCACGCCCGGCATCCAGGTCAGGCCCGGGATGCCCCAGCCGCTCTTCTTGGCCTGCTTCATCGCCTTGCGGGCATACCTGTCGATCAGGCGGTTGACGTACAGCTTGCCGTCCAGGTGGTCGTATTCGTGCTGGATGATACGGGCGAACCAGCCGGTCGCCTCGAAATCCACCGGATTTCCGTCCCCGTCAAAGCCCTGCACCCGCACCCATTCGGCGCGCTTGAGCGGATACTGCTCGCCGGGGAAGGAGAGGCAGCCCTCCACCTCCTCGTCCGGATCCGGCAGTGCCCCGGAAACTTTGGAGAGGGTCAGAACGGGGTTGACCACGGCGCCGGCCGGGGGAGCGCCGTCCTCGTTCGCGTATTTGTAGACGAAGATCCGCTTGCCCACGCCGATCTGCGGCGCGGCCAGTCCAACGCCGTTTGCCTTATCGTTCGTTTCGAACATGTCGGCAATCAGCTGGCGAAGCCCGTCGTCGAACTCCTCCACTTCAGCAGCCCGGCGGTGCAGCACCGGCTCACCCCAGATGGTGATGGGCAGAACGGTCATGTCAGGGGATTCCTTCGGCGCGTTGCCGGACGGGAGCCGGCGGGGGTGAAAACCAACAAAGGCCGCACCGGGTAACCGGTACGGCCTTTGTTGCTGGCCGGCAATAAAATGCCGTCCTCGGTGCGGGTGAGCGACGGGGGTTGAACCCGCGACCTCCTGGACCACAACCAGGCGCTCTGCCAACTGAGCTACGCCCACCATGTGCCCTGCGGGTTGACCGGTTTCCCGGCCTTCCGAAAAGGCAACGACAAATAGCTTACCTGCTGTTGGGGGATGCTTTTGCCACTTTTGGCTGATTCGGCAAAATTTTCCTCAAACGTGGCGCAGATTACTTTCCTGACTGCTGCGCTGTGGGCGGCAGAACGCTTTCCGGGGCCTGCTGGACGACGGCGGAGGGCGAGGCCGAGATGCGCTGGGAGATTTTCTGGGCTGAGGCGCTGTCCGGTCCGGGGGCGGGCACGAAGACGGCTTCCCGGTAGTACCGGAGTTCGTCGATGGAATCCTTGATGTCCCCGAGGGCGCGGTGGCCGCCATGCTTGGCCGGGGCCTGGAAGTAGGCGCGAGCATACCAGCGGCGGGCCAGTTCCTTGATGGTGCTGACATCGATGATGCGGTAGTGCAGGTGCTCCACCACCGACGGCATGTCCCTGGCGAGGAAGACCCGGTCCGTTCCCACCGAGTTGCCGGCGAGGGGTGCCTTGCGCGGGTCTGGAACCCACTTGCGGATGTAGTCCAGCACCAGGGCCTCTGCTTCGGCCATCGTCTTGCCGGCCGGAAGCTCCTTCAGCAGGCCCGACCGGGTGTGCATGTCCCGGACGAAGTCATTCATCTGCGCGAGGGCGGCGTCGTCAGGCTTGATCACGACGTCCACCCCGTCGCCGAGGATGTTGAGTTCGGAGTCGGTCACCAGGGCCGCAACCTCGATCAGGGCGTCGTTGACGCTGTCGAGGCCGGTCATTTCGCAGTCGATCCAGACGATGCGTTCGTTAGTTATAGGCACCTGTTCAGCCTACCGTTTAGCCGCGGGCAAGCCTTGGAGAGGCGCTCCGGTGCTAATATTTCGGGTACGTGGCAACGCCTCATTGCGGCGGCCGCGTCCCCGGTGTTGCCCACATTGGAGCATCGCCCAATTCGGCTGGCTGCCCAATTCGGCCGGCCGCTCAGCTTGGCTGCAGCCGGGGCAGCACGCACATAAGAGACTTGCCTAACGAGATAGGCGCAGAAGAGATTGGACGATCCTGAGATGACGGCGCCTGTGCCTGCGATAGGGGAAGCGGCCACCGGCACCTCCACGGACCCGGCCCGGCCGGAAGTGGACAACCCGCGCTCACCGATTCTCTCCGGGTTCATCGGTTCCATGTTCCTGCTCATCGGGTCGCTCGGCGTCGGCTGGCTGGCGCCGGTCTCGGAACTGCGGCGGATGCCGCTGTTCATCTGGATGCGCACCGAGGCGTTTGGCGTCGGGCTGTCCATCGTGCTGCTTGCGGTGGGCGGCATGCTGCTGGTCCGGGCCTGGCTCAGGCTTGGCCAGCACGTCAACGTCTGGGGGAAGGAAGCCCGCAAGGCCACGCTGCAGGCCATCGTGGCGTGGGGCCTGCCCATGATGTTTACCGTCCCGCTGTTCAGCCGGGACGTCTACGCGTACATCGGCCAGGGCCGCCTGATGGTCGAGGGCTTCAACCCGTACGAGAACGGCATCTCGGCGTTGTCCAACTACTTCCAGCTGGGCGCCGACAAGATGTGGACCGAGGCCCCGGTTCCCTACGGCCAGGTTTTTTTGTGGATCGAGCAGTTCGTGGTCTGGTCCACCAACGTCCAGCCGGAAGCCAGCATCATGCTGTTCCGCGTTGCCTCCCTGGCAGGGGTGGTGCTGTGCATCATCTACGTCCCCAAACTCGCCGAGCTGCACGGGGTCAACCCGCACCGGGCCCTTTGGCTGACGGCGGCGAACCCGCTCTTCCTGACCAACTTCATCGCCAGCGTCCACAATGATTCGCTCATGATCGGGCTGGCCCTCGCGGGCCTGTACTACTGCGCCACGCGGCGGGTCATCCTGGGCATCGTGCTCGTCACGGCCTCCATCTCGGTGAAGCCGATCACCGTGGTGTTCCTTCCGTTTATCGGCCTGCTCTGGGCCGGCAAGGGGGCCAGCTGGCCACGGAAGTTCGTGTTCTGGGGTCTGACCGCCGGACTCAGCCTTGCCCTGCTCTATGCCGCGAGCCTGGTAAACGGCTTCGGGTTCGGCTGGATCAACGGCCTCTCGGCGCCCGGCAGCGTGTGGATCTGGTACGCCCCCGTAGGGCTCCTTGGCCTGGTGGTGGCATCCATCGCCAATGCGTTCAGCCTGGACGGCTGGGGCCTGGCCAAATGGGTCTACGACGCCGGCAAGCTCCTCGCCGTGGGCATTGTGGCCTGGCAGATTTTTCGCGGCGAACACGACCGCCTCATGCGCCGCCTGACGCTGGCGTTCGCCGCCGTTGTGGTTCTGGCGCCCATGATCCAGTCCTGGTACGTGGTGTGGCTGATCCCGCTGTTCGCCGTCACGGGCCTCCGTGACGACTGGCAGGTCAAGGCCCTCTACTTCATCGTCTCCTTCTTCATGGTCTATGCCATCTCCGACCAGCTCGAAGTCTTCCCGTACCTGCAGACCGACGACCTGGGCCTCGCCCTGGCGCTTGCCCGCAATGCGGCCGCCATCATCGCCCTGCTGTTTGCGCTGTACCTGATCTTCCTGGACCGCAGCACCAAACTGCTGTTCAGCAAGGCGGACCAGCCCGTCACCACCCGCCCTGTTATTTGACCCTAGGGTTCATCTGACTGGGGCTCATCAGACCTTGCGGCTCACTTGAAACCCCAAGGTTTTTGAGGGCTTCCTTCCGCGAGAGCGGGCTGAGGAACGGGCCGTTGCGCGTCACGAACTCCAGGACCCATTCCGGAGCGGTTTTGGCATACTCACGCAACGCCCAGCCGATCGCCTTGCGGATAAAGAATTCCTTGTCGGCCATGTTCGCCTCGATGACCGCAGTGAGCAGAGCGGTGTCCGTCTGGGCTTTGGCTCCCAGCTGGGCTGTAATCGATGCCCGCCGGACCCAGAAGTCCCGGTCGGCACTCCACTGGAGCAGTAGGCAAGTCTGTTCCTCCCGGTGGGCCTTGAGCAGCGCGCCGATCCGCTGGGCCACCCCGTCCACGTAGTCCCAGGACGAGCCCGTTCGGATGATTTCCTCATACACCGGAAGCATCTCCAGGTCTCCGGCCACGCTCCGCAGCCCGGTCAGGTCAATCGCCGCGTATCGTTCCTCGCGGTAGCGGGCTTCGCGCCAGAGGACAAGCACCGTTGACCGCAGGTCGTCGGCGGTTTCAAAGGGATGGGCCGCAGCCGCGGCCTTGGCTGTCCTGCGCACCTCCGGCACGCGGACACCGAGCGATGGTGTTGCGGACTTCATGTAGGCCTGAGCCGCGGCGCCGCGGACGGGGTCTGCTGCCGCCCGCAGTTGGGAGCGAATCAACGCCAGCACCGCTTCATTTGCCATGCTGCCACGATAGCCGGTAAGCGGAGCCCGGGGCTGCCCGCGTCATCCCGGCCGCAGCCGCATCACGGCGCGGCCGGGAATGGCGTCACTGACCAGCTCAAAGCCGGCCGCCAGGAACAGGCCGAGTGTGCCCTGGTACAGGTCCGCCGGCCCGGCCTTCGGCCGCTGGGCGGGATCCACCGGATACGCCTCAACGACGGCGGCACCGTTGGCGCGTGCGTGTTCGACGGCGGCGGCCAGCAGCGCTGCTGCCACCCCACTGCGCCGGTGGCCCGGAGCGACGACGAAACAGCTCACCGACCATACGCTTCCACCGCCGTCGTCGTCCACGGCGGCGCCGGCCGCCTTGAACACTTGGGAGCGGAGGATCCGCGGATAGCACTGCCGCGGCTCCACCGCGCACCAGCCGACGGCGGAACCGCCCAGGTACGCCAGGACCCCCGGTGCCGGCCTGCCGCCGTCGAACTTGTCCTTCAGCTGTGCCTTGCGGTCCGCCGCCGGCGTGGCAGCGAAGCTGGGACCCGGCAGGGCAAAGAACCGGCACCAGCAGCGTGAGGGCTCACCGCGGACGCCGAACAGCTGCTCGACGGCGGGCCACTCGGCGGCAGCCGTGGTGATGCCGCCGTAAGCTTCCTGTGAATGGTCGGTCATGGCCGGCTTTCCTTGCCGCGGGGATTCCTAGTCCCCGGGCGGCTCGGTGCTCCGGCGAAGCGTCACTTCGCCAGTGACCCCGACGGTGCCGGCGGCCGCCTGGCCGGGACCGGCTCCGGGAACTGCCAGCCTGCCGATTTCCTCCAGTGGCAGGCGGACGGTGGAGAGTGCCGGCCGGAAGTCGCGGAGGGTTTCGATGTCGTCAAAGCCTGCGATGGCCGCGTCACGGGGAATCCGAAGTCCCTTCGAACGCAGCGCGGCGGTGGCCCCGATGGCCATGACGTCGTTGACGGCGAAGATGCAGAGCCTGCGCCGTCCGGCGGTTTCAGGGCCCGTCTCGCCCCTTTCCCTGCCTTTCTCGCTGCCTTCGCCTCGCGCGCCGATGCGGGCCGCGAGTCCCACGCCCGCCTCATACCCGCCTGAGCGATTGAACCCGGTGTGCAGAACGTCCGCTGGCGGCCGCCCGGCGTCCGCCAGGCCGCGCTGGAAGCCGCGCACCCGGTCATCGGAGGTGAGGAGGCCCTCCGGACCGGCGATGATGACGAATTCCCCGGCATGTGAGGCGGCCAGTTCCCGGGCGAGTGCGGCTGCGAGCTCCTCGTTGGGAACCTCAACAACGTGATAGCCCTCGTCGGTTTCGGCGCCCACCACGGCGTGGCCCACCACTCCGACCTGGCCGCCGTTGCGGCAATAGCGGTCGAGTTCGGCGGCCAGTTCCGCATTGCCCTGCCTGTCGGCGGTCCGCGCAGACCGCGATCCCGCGATCACTATCGAATCCGCGCGGCGGGCGGCAAAGGCTGCCACCGCCGCACGCTCGTCGGCGGGGCTGCCCGCGGTGGTGGCGAGCAAGACCATCTTGTTCTGGTTCTGTGCCGCGGCCTGGACGCCGCGGGCGATGGCCGAGAAGTAGGGGTCGGCAATGTCGTGCACGATGAGGCCGATGAGCCCTGAGCTGGACTTGGCCAGGCCCTGGGCCTGGGCGTTGGGGATGTAGCCCAGGGAGTCCGCCGCCTTCCGGACGCGCTCCGCGATGTCCGGTCCCGGTGTCCTGGCCGAACCGTTCAGGACGCGGCTGGCGGTGGCAGGGGAGACTCCGGCCAGACGGGCTACTTCGGTCAGCGTGCTTGCAGCCACAGGCGCAACTCCTCTTCAACGGGCCCCAGCTTCGGGAAACTCGGCTGATGCTCACATTATCGCAGTTGGAAGAAAGTCTGGAAAGCGCTTGCCAGATCGACATCGATTCTGCACTATGGAAGCAGCGGGAACGCGCTTTCCCCCTGCCAGCCACCACGACTGAATGAGGACTCATGGGCTTCGAAACAAAGACGATCCGTATCGCCATGAACGGCACCACCGGCCGAATGGGCTACCGCCAGCACCTGCTGCGCTCCATTCTCCCGATCCGCGACGCCGGCGGCTTCACCCTGGAGGACGGTACCAAGGTCCAGGTCGAACCGATCCTCGTCGGCCGCAACGAAGCTAAAATCCGCGAACTCGCCGAGCTGCACAAGATTTCGGAATGGACCACCGACCTCGAGGGCGTGATCAACGACCCCACCGTCGACGTCGTCTTCGACGCCTCCATGACCAGCCTGCGGGCCGCGACCCTGAGGAAGGCCATGCGGGCCGGCAAGCACATCTTCACGGAGAAGCCGACGGCGGAAACCCTGGACGAGGCCATCGAGCTGGCCCGCATCGGCAAGGAGGCCGGAGTCACCGCCGGCGTGGTGCACGACAAGCTGTACCTGCCGGGCCTGGTCAAGCTGCGCCGCCTCGTGGACGAAGGGTTCTTCGGCCGGATCCTGTCCATCCGCGGAGAATTTGGCTACTGGGTTTTCGAGGGCGACGTCCAGGCGGCGCAGCGGCCGTCCTGGAACTACCGCAAGGAGGACGGCGGCGGAATGACCACGGACATGTTCTGCCACTGGAACTATGTCCTGGAAGGCATCATCGGCAAGGTCAGGAGCGTCAACGCCAAGACCGCCACCCACATCCCCACCCGGTGGGATGAAGCCGGCAACGAGTACACGGCAACGGCTGACGACGCCTCCTACGGCATCTTCGAGCTGCAGACCCCCGGCGGGGACGACGTCATCGGCCAGATCAACTCCTCGTGGGCTGTCCGGGTCTACCGTGACGAGCTGGTCGAGTTCCAGGTGGACGGCACGCACGGTTCCGCCGTCGCAGGCCTGAACAAGTGCGTCGCACAGCAGCGGGCCCACACCCCCAAGCCGGTCTGGAACCCCGACCTTCCCGTCACCGAATCCTTCCGCAGCCAGTGGCAGGACGTCCCGGCCAACGCCGAACTGGACAACGGCTTCAAACTGCAGTGGGAGGAGTTCCTGCGCGACGTCATCGCCGGCCGCGAACACCGCTTCGGCCTGCTGTCCGCCGCCCGAGGCGTGCAGCTCGCCGAGCTCGGCCTGCAGTCCAGCGACGAACGCCGCACCATCGACATCCCGGAGATCACGCTCTGATGACGTCACTGATCCTTCCCACATCCGACGGCGGCACCCGGGAGTACCGGCTCCGCTCCGCCACCACCTGGGCCAAGCCGGCGGCGCCGCTGACATCGCGCCGGGCCTACGCGGCGGCCCACGTCATCCCCGAGGTCACCGCCGACAACACCCCGGGCGCCCCGGCGCGCCTCGACTGGGAGGCCACCCTGGGCTACCGGCACGAGCTGTGGTCCTACGGGCTCGGCGTCGCCGACGCGATGGATACGGCCCAGCGCGGCATGGGCCTGGACTGGGCCGCCACCCAGCAGCTGATCAAGCGCACCGGCGCGGAGGCGGCTTCCGTGGTCTCCGCCGGCGGGACGGCGACGGCCGGAATGACTGTCCGGGACCTCGTGTCCTGCGGTGCTGGCACCGATCAGCTGGACCTCGATTTGCTGCAGTCCGGCGAAGCCGGACTGCAGGCTGTCCTGGCCGCCTACCGCGAGCAGGTCGCAGTCGTCGGCGAGGCCGGACCCAAGGTGATCCTCATGGCCTCCAGGGCGTTGGCCCGGGTGGCATCCGGTCCCGAGGACTACCTGAAGGTCTACTCCACGCTGCTGCGGGAGGCCGACCAGCCCGTCATCCTGCACTGGCTCGGCACCATGTTCGATCCCGCACTGTCCGGCTACTGGGGCTCGGACAGCGTCGCCGCCGCCACCGAGACATTCCTCTCGCTCATCCGCGAGAACGCGGACAAGGTGGACGGCGTCAAGGTCTCCCTCCTGGACGCTTCGCACGAAATCGCGCTGCGTGCGGCGCTTCCCGGGGGCGTGCGCCTCTACACCGGCGACGACTTCAACTACCCGGAACTGATCGACGGCGACGGCACCCTGCACTCGGACGCCCTGCTGGGAATCTTTGCGGCAATCTATCCGGCTGCGTCCGCGGCACTGCAGAGCTACGACGCCGGAGATGCCCCCAAAGCGCGTGCCATCCTGGACTCCACCCGGGAACTTGGCAAGCACATCTTCAGCGCCCCCACGTTCTACTACAAGACCGGGATCGCCTTCCTGTCCTGGCTCAACGGCAGGCAGCCGGGCTTCCAGATGGTGGGCGGGCTGCACTCGGGGCGTTCCGTGGTGCACCTTGCCAAGACCTTCGAACTGGCCGACGAGGCCGGGCTGCTGAAGGACCCCGCCCTCGCAGCGTTCCGGATGTCCGATTTCCTTCGCATCAACGGGGTGGGAGTATGACCTTCGATTCAGAACCATCCGTTCTTTCACGGCTGTCCCTCAATAGCGCCACCACCAAGAAGTGGACGCTCGCCGAGGCTGTTGACGGCTGTGTCCGCGCAGGCATTCCCGCCATTGGCCCCTGGCGGGACATCATTGCCGGGGCCGGGCTGGACAAGTCTGCGAAGTTGATCAAGGACGCCGGGCTCCGGGTGTCCTCGCTGTGCCGCGGCGGGTTCCTCACGGCTCCGGACGCCGATGGGCAGGCGGCGGCGCTCGCGGACAACCGGGCCGCGATCCTGGAGGCTGTTGCGCTGGATACCCGGGAACTGTTCCTCGTGGTCGGGGGCCTGGCGCCGGGGGAGAAGGACGTTGTGGCTGCCCGCCAGCGCGTGGCCGACCGGCTCGGCGACCTCGTGCCGTTCGCCGTCGAGCATGGCGTCCGGCTGGTGCTGGAGCCCCTGCACCCGATGTATGCCGCCGACCGCGCCCTCATCTCCACGCTGGGGCAGGCCCTGGACCTGGCGGCGCCGTATGACGCCCGGGCGGTGGGGGTCGCCGTCGACACCTTCCACGTTTGGTGGGACCCGGAGTTGAAAACCCAGATCGAGCGCGCCGGCAGGGAGAACCGGATCGCCTCCTACCAGCTGTGCGATTTCAACCTGCCGATCGCGGCGGATGCACTGCTTTCCCGCGGCATGATGGGCGACGGCGTGATCGACTTCGCCACGATCGGCACCTGGGTCCGGGATGCCGGGTACACGGGCGACATTGAGGTGGAAATCTTCAACCAGGAGATCTGGGACGCTGACGGCGACGCCGTCCTGGCGACCATGAAGGACCGCTACGCGGAACTGGTGCAGCCCTTCGCCTGAGCCCCCAGCAGGAGCACCGGCCGATCTGGAGGCCCGGTCCCCGGCGCGGGACCGGGCCTCGCTCCGTCCGCCACCGTGCGCTTACTTCGGCGCCTTTCGGCGGGTAGGGTGGCGCCAGGAGGGAAGCCATGGACAAACAATTCAGGGACGCCGAGGCGTCCATTGTGGTCGCCGCGCCGCCCGAACGGGTGTGGAAGGCGCTGACCGATCCGTCCGACGTCAAGGAATACTTTCTCGGCACGCACGTCACATCCACCTGGCGCAAGGGCGGCCCTGTGACGTTCGAGGGGGAGTGGCAGGGCAAGTCCTACCAGGACAAAGGGACCGTGCTGGAAGCCCGCCCCAACGAACTCTTGCGCATCACCCACTACAGCCCCCTGTCGGGACTGCCGGACGAGCCGGGCAACTACCACACCGTGGAATACGCGCTGGAGCCTGTGGCGGAGGGAACCCGGGTCAGCATCACCCAAGGCAATAACAAGAGTGACGGCGAGGCCGCGGAGTCGGAAAAACTTTGGGGGATGGTGCTTGGCAACCTCAAGGAGTACCTGGCGGACTGACCGCGTCGCCTAGGCCCTGCGCTCTACCGCTTCCGGCCGGCCTGTACCCTGCGCCGGTGGGCGGCGGCGCGCAGCTGGATGATCCGGGCCGCGCCGGCCATCGCAACGAGGACACCTCCGCCCACTGCCGCGATGAAGAGCGACATCCCGAGCGAGACCGCCCCCTCCAGGCCGAAGAACTTCACCTGGACGAGTTCCTGGTTCTGCAGGATGAAGATGATCAGGAGCACCAGTACCACCAGGGCCGAGGCCACGGCCACCCAGATCATCCCGGCGCGCGTGACCCGCCGTTCGGGCTCTGCCAGGCCAGGCTGAGGTGACGTGGTTCCGTCGTAGCCCGGGATTGCGGCCGTGCCGGGGTGGCGGCCAGCCGCGCCGGTACCTGAAGCCGCACCTGCCGGTGCCGGGTCAGGGGGCGCTGTGGGGCCTGGCCGGCCCGCCGCTGGGTTTGAGGGCCGGGGCGTCTCCGGAGTGGCGGCGCTCTCGCCCGACTGGCTGTGCTGCATGCGGGTGTTCCTTCCTCGACTGTCGGTCCAGGTTGGCCGGCTTGTACGGAAAGCCGGCGCCCAGTCCGATCATAGGCACACTCCGCCCGCAATAGTAAGCATGCTTGCAATTGCCGAAGGGCAAGAAAAACACCCCGGTCCGAAGACCGGGGTGTCAATGCGCGCCCCAGGAGGGAATCGAACCCCCGACCGGCGGATTAGAAGGCCGCTGCTCTATCCCCTGAGCTACTGGGGCAATGGCTGGCCGGCACATTGCCGGCGCCTAAAAAGTCTACATTGACTTGCGCGCCACCGGCGTCAGGCACCCGGCTGTTTCACCTGCGCGTTCTCAGCACCGTCATCCGGTTTTCCACATACGGAACTTCGCCTCTCGCTGTCCCTTTGCTGCCGGTTGATGCTTGAGATGCCTGCTAGGGCATGACACTTCGAGACAGGACACCAAGATGACCGACACCATTACCGTCCGCGGCTTCGTTGCCACGGAGATCCGCAGTTCCACCACTCCCGGCGGGGTGCCCACCGCCTCATTCCGCCTCGGTTCCGCGGAGCGGCGGTTCGACAAGGCCGCCAACGCCTGGGTGGACGGCAACATCAACTGGTTCACCGTCCAGGGATACCGGCAGCTGGCCGGAAACATGGGCTGCAGCATCAAGAAGGGCCAGCGCGTCATCATTGTGGGCAAGCTGAAGATGCGCACCTGGGAGAAGGAGGGCCGCGTCTACCACGACGCCGAGATCGACGCGGATGCCGTCGGCCACGACCTCAAGTGGGGCACCGCCAACTTCATCCGCAATTCCGGCAACCCGCAGGCCGCAGACGGATTCGGACCCGCGAACGGGGACCGCAGCATTTCCGGCCCCACCGCCGCAGGCGATGCCGGGGATGACGGGGCTGATGATGACCGGTTGGATGATGACGAAGCCGATGAGGATGCCGCCGCGGCAGGAATCTTCGTCGATGACTCCGGCGGTGAGCTGGAGCTCGATCCCGAAACGGGAGAACTAACCGGAGCGGCTGCCTGAACGCCGCTGGCATGCGGCACCCCCCTGGCGGTGCCGCATGGCAGAATGGCAGCGTGATGCGAGCGACGATACACCGGCGGAACAAGGCATTCCGCGGCCATGCGACTGGTGCCCGGGACAATGCCAGGAGGGTCGCCGGACGGCTCGCACTGGCGGTTGTGTTGCTGTCGTCGCTCGCCGCCTGCACGGCATCAGGGGACCAGGTGACAGTGAACCAGCCAGCGGAAGGACAGGCTGCCGGAGCGCAGCCGGCCACGCAGCCAGCCACCGCGGCTCCTGCCGGCGCAGCATCAGCCTCAGCGCCGGCAAAGCCTTCGCCGTCTGCGGTGGCCACCAAAGTGCCCGCCGGGGCCACGGCAGCGCTGCAGCGGACCATGACAGACGTCCTGGGACGCGTCGTCGCAGCCAACCCCAAGCCCGCCCCGGCGGACATCAGCGCGGCGCTCACGGCGGCAGGCGTTCCGGCGCGGAGCCTGGAGGTCTCGGCCGGCCGTACGCCCACCGGACTCGAGGTGGATTCCATGGAAGCGGCCGCGGTCCAGGCCAGGGAATGCGTGATCGGCCAGATCCGCGACGGAAAGGTGACGGTGGCGGTGCTGCCGGCGCTGTCGAACGGGAAGTGCTTCGTAGGCGCCCCGGCCTGACGCGAATGTGAGATATGCCCGCCAACCCACTAGATTTGGAACCATGGCGGAATTTATCTACACAATGACCAAGGCCCGAAAGGCTGTTGGCGAAAAACTTATTCTCGACGACGTAAGCATGTCCTTCTTCCCGGGCGCCAAGATCGGTGTTGTTGGTCCCAACGGGGCCGGTAAGTCCACCATCCTAAAAATCATGGCCGGCCTGGACACACCCTCAAACGGCGAAGCCCGGCTGAGCCCCGGCTACAGCGTCGGCATCCTGCTGCAGGAACCGCCGCTGAACGAGGAGAAGACCGTCCTGGGCAACGTCCAGGAAGGCGTGGGCGAGATCTACGGCAAGATCCAGCGCTTCAACGAAATCTCCGAGGAGATGGCCAGCCCGGACGCGGACTACGACGCGCTCCTCGAGGAGATGGGCCACCTGCAGGAGGCCATCGACTCCGCCGACGCCTGGGACCTTGATTCCCAGCTCGAGCAGGCCATGGACGCCCTCCGCTGCCCGCCGGCCGACGCGGATGTCACCCTGCTCTCCGGTGGTGAGCGCCGCCGCGTGGCTCTCTGCAAGCTGCTCCTGCAGAAGCCGGACCTGCTGCTGCTCGACGAACCCACCAACCACCTCGACGCCGAGAGCGTGCTGTGGCTGGAACAGCACCTCTCCACCTACGAGGGCGCCGTTCTCGCAGTCACCCACGACCGGTACTTCCTGGACCACGTCGCGGAATGGATTGCCGAGGTCGACCGCGGCCACCTGTACCCCTACGAGGGCAACTACTCCACCTACCTGGAGAAGAAGCGCGCCCGCCTGGAAATCCAGGGCAAGAAGGACGCCAAGCAGGCCAAGCGCCTCGCCGAGGAACTCGAATGGGTCCGCTCCAACGCCAAGGGCCGGCAGACGAAGTCCAAGGCACGTCTTGCGCGCTACGAGGAAATGGCAGCCGAGGCAGACCGCACCCGGAAGCTGGACTTCGAAGAGATCCAGATCCCGCCGGGACCGCGCCTGGGCGGACTGGTCCTGGAAGCCAAGAACCTGCAGAAGGGCTTCGACGACCGCACCCTGATCGACGGCCTGTCCTTCTCCCTGCCGCGCAACGGCATCGTCGGCGTCATCGGCCCGAACGGTGTGGGCAAGTCCACGCTGTTCAAGACCATCGTGGGCCTCGAGCCCCTCGACGGCGGCGAGCTGAAGATCGGCGACTCGGTCAAGATCTCGTACGCCGACCAGAGCCGCGGCGGCATCGACCCCAACAAGACCCTGTGGGAGGTCGTGTCCGACGGCCTGGACTTCATCCAGGTGGGCAACGTTGAAATGCCGTCCCGCGCCTATGTCGCGGCGTTCGGGTTCAAGGGACCGGACCAGCAGAAGAAGGCAGGTGTGCTCTCCGGTGGTGAGCGCAACCGCCTGAACCTGGCGCTGACCCTCAAGCAGGGCGGAAACCTGCTCCTGCTCGACGAACCGACCAACGACCTCGACGTCGAAACCCTCAGCAGCCTGGAAAACGCGCTGCTGGAGTTCCCCGGCTGCGCCGTTGTGGTCTCCCACGACCGCTGGTTCCTGGACCGGGTGGCCACGCACATCCTCGCCTACGAGGGTGACGAGGAGAACCCGTCGAAGTGGTACTGGTTTGAGGGCAACTTCGAATCCTACGAGGAGAACAAGGTGCAGCGCCTCGGCCCCGACGCCGCCAAGCCGCACCGCGTCACGCACCGCCGCCTGACCCGCGACTAATTCGGCTGAGCAGGCAAAGGGCCGGCCCCGGGTTGATCTGACCAGATCAACCC
>NZ_JBHVSZ010000022.1:0-29177 GCF_042884885.1 Arthrobacter sp. NPDC058097 | reverse complement strand
CGGCAGTCGACTTCGAAGGCCAGCACATCGACATCGCCCACGTGAAGACCGCCGAGGGAGTCATCGCTCTGGCAGAAGCCATCAACACCAACGCCGTCCCCGCCAACGCCTGACGGAGTCTCTCCGCTCGTTCCGGATGGAGTTACAGGAGCCATTGGCTGCTTGCCGCCCTGCGGATGTGTTCCGTCCAGCACATGTATGTACGTTCAACGCTCTGTGGGGCTCCTGCAATTCAGGTCGCCCGACGGGAACCATGCCAATTCAAAGGAGAAGAGACGCATGACAATAGAAACGGCGCATCCTCGCGTAGGCCAGCAGGCTAAGCGCGCACTAATTTCGGGTACGCTCGGCAACAGTATCGAGTATTACGAATTCTCAATCTACGGCTTGGCAGCGGCCCTTGTTTTCAAGGACCTTTTCTTTCCAGGCTTCAGCGCCACGGCAGGAACCCTGCTATCACTGTCGACCTTCGCCATCGCGTTCATCTCAAGGCCACTGGGATCGATTGTCCTCGGCCATTTCGGTGACAAGTTTGGTCGGAAGAAGACCCTTATGTTCGCGCTCGTACTTATGGCGTCATCGACCGTTGCGATCGGGCTGCTTCCTACGTTCTCCATGATCGGCATCTGGGCACCGCTCCTACTCGTCGTCCTCCGTCTCCTTCAGGGATTCTCCCTCGGCGGCGAATATAGCGGTTCCATCCTGCTCGCCCTGGAACATGTCCGCCCCGGCTTGCGGGGTCTTTTTTCCGGAATTATCACCAGTGGCCTAGCCTGGGGCACGCTACTGGCCAACGCTTTGCTCCTCGCATTGTCGTTCCTTCCTGACGACCAGTTCCTGGCCTGGGGGTGGCGCATTCCGTTCCTTGCCAGTTCAGTGCTCTTTGCCGTAACCATGTACTTGCGCACCAAGGTTGAAGAGAGCCCGGACTTCGAGCGGGCCGCCGCTGTGCGGGCTGCAGAGAACAAGGCGGCAAAGGTGCCGCTGATCGAGTTGCTGCGTCACCACTGGAAGACTTTACTTTTGGTGATCATGACCATTCCGGGCGCCGGAGGCATCTACTACATCGCAACCGTCTTCTCCCTGACATACGCCACGGGCCAACTGAAGATGGACCGGAGCGCAATCCTGACCGCTGTGATCGCCGTCAATATCGTTATGATCATCGCCATGCCTCTGGCCGGTTGGTGGGCCGACCGTACCGCAAACCGTCGTCGTCACCTGCTGTGGAGCTTCGTCGGAATGGGCGCCAGCGCATGGATCTGGTTTCTGCTGATGAACACCCGGAATGTCCCCTTGATGATGGTCGGCTTCGTGATCATGTTTATACCCTTCAGTATCAATTACGCGAGCCTTCCTGCTACCTTCGCGCATGCCTTTCCTCCTAGCGTGCGCTTCTCAGGGATGGGGACCGGCTACAACATCGGTTCACTTGTTGGCAGTGCCTTCACCCCGATGATTGCTGCGAGCATCCTCAGCGGGGGCGGTACGTGGCACTGGATCGCCGCGTTTATGGCCGGATCTAACGTGGTTGCCCTCGTCAGCGCGTGCTTCCTCCGCGAGCGCTATGTCAATGGGAGGGAGACGCGGGACGCGGAGGCGCCTCAGATGGTTCCAAGCACCACGCCGGTGTAGTTACGCGAAGCGTCAGGCGAAGGCTGCTTGTATGGGCGGGCGCGTTGGGAGAGCACCCGCCCATACCCCCAATTGCGCTAAAGTATCTGGGCTATATAATAGAGTTTACTAATTATCTTTTATTCTAAGGCGGCGACGATGAGTACTCTGGCAGTCCCTACGGCTCCCCGTCCAGCGGCGGGACGTCAGCAGCTGCCGGACGAAGTCGCCGGCTATGTCCGCGAGCAAATTATGTCTGGCAATCTCCGGCCCGGGCAGTTCCTGCGGATGGAACCGATCGCCGAAGCCATTGGCGTCAGCATAACTCCGGTCCGTGAAGGCCTCCTGGCGCTTAGTAGCCAGGGATTCGTGACGGCAGTTCCGCGGCGGGGATTCATGGTAACGCCTTTTACCCGCCAGGACGTCCATGACTTGTTCTGGGCGCAGGGGAAGCTTGCGGGAGAGTTGGCAGCACGGGCAGCAAAGCAGATCACGGAGGAAGAGCTCGCACTGCTGGCCGAGGTTCAGGCACAGTGTGACGTGGCGATTGAACGGGGAGAGATCGGCGAGATCGGCCGGCTCGGTCACGAGTTTCACCGCATCATCAACCATGCAGCTCACTCGGACCGCTTGGCCCGGCTGCTGGGCGGCGTGGTCAAGCACCTGCCAAACCACTTCTATGCCTCCCTTGAGTCCCATGTAGCGACCTCCACGCCCGCGCATGCACAGATATTTGAGGCCGTTTCACGGCACGACGCTAAGCAAGCCAGCCGGTTGACCGAGAAACACCTCGCGGAGAGCGCAGAGATCGTCATCAGGATGCTCGAAGAGCGCGGCATTTGGAAGGACGCCGACGGCGGGCAGTAGCCCGGTGCGTTCCCACAATCTGCGACCCATGCCCCATGTCATTTTTCGATGGTTCCTCGCTACCCGGCCAGGTCCAGTAGTACATGGCACTCGCGCTGACCGTCCGGTTACCGGTGCAAGTTGCATCGGTTGCGCCATGAGTTGAATTGCTTCCTGGGGCGCACAGACCTCAGCCAAGTAAACAGCGCCATCAGGGAGAGGACTTTTTGGCGATATTGTCCGGCTCCGCACCGGTAACGACAGCATCGACAAGTTGGGAGCGTGCGCAGATGCATCACACTACTAAGACTCTGCAGCACCTCGAATTCCGGACTTCTGACCTGGAGTCGGCGCAAGATCATGTTTCCGCTGCCTTCGCGAGTCACGAGCTAAGCATCGGAAAGACCGGCCAACTGGACTTCCGGCTCGATATCGCCAGTACGGCACGACTCTCTGCAGCGCGAATGGCCTACGGCACAGAGACAACCATTGTCGGTCCACCCATGCTCTTGTGCTACCACATCAACCTTCCGGTGGACGGGGAGAGCACCGTGGAACAGAACGGCGTTCGTCGCAGTTTCAGTGCGGGAAGCGCTGGAGTGGCTTTTGGGCCGAACGCTCCTGTCCTCATTAAGTGGAGCGCAGATGCCCGCCAGTACCATCTCAATCTACCCAAGGACCGGCTTGAGGCGCACGCCGGCAAGCTCATCGGCCAGGCCGTTGATGAGGAGATCCGCTTTGACCTGACTTTTGATCTCACCGCCGGCCCTGGCAGGGCACTGCTTGCCACCACAAGTTTCCTTTATGCCGAACTGGCGCGCCAGGGCGGGATAGCCGCGTTCCCCGCGGCTACTTTGGAATTTGAGTCGGCGGTCATGACCCAGATCCTCATGACCGTACCCAACCAATTCACTCCGTTGCTTTGCAGCAGGCCTGAGCAATCGGGTCCATCCAAAATCCGCGAGCTGGTGGAATATATCGATCTCCATGCCGCCGAAGACATCACAACTGCCGACCTAGTCGCCAGGGCGGGCGTCAGCGCCAGGGCGCTTCAGGCAGGTTTTCGTGATGTAGTGGGCGCGTCGCCCATCACCTACCTACGAAATGTCCGGCTCGACCGCGTCCATAGGGAGCTGTCGATGGGCACCGGCTCGGTGTCGGACATCGCCGCTCGCTGGCACTTCTATCACCCTGGCCGCTTCGCCTCTCAGTACCGTGAAAGGTTCGGCGTTCTTCCTTCGGAGAATTTACAGCGCCGACGCAGCTGAAGCGTGTCCTGTCCGAGTAGTTCTGCCGAGGGGCCGTCCGGACAACGATGATGCCATGGCGAGCCCGTGGCAAAACCCCTTGTGAGGATGGGCCCTTGCCAGCTCCTATCAAATATTTTATATTTAATGCCTAGCATCTGCTCGTCGCTCACCCGACTGATGGTGCGCCCCCGCAAGATACCGATAGACATAAGCCCGCTCCGGAGGAGCCATCGATGAAGATTGTCGTCCTTGTTAAAGAAGTCCCCGATACCTACGGGGAACGAAAACTGAACCTTGAAACAGGCCTCGCCGACCGAGAAGTCAGCGAGGCAGTCATCGACGAGATCGGTGAGAGGGCACTGGAACTGGCCCTCTCGTATGCTGATGGAAACCCGGACACGGAAGTCGTTGTTGTGTCCCTCGGACCAGAGAGCGCAGCCGCGACCGTGCGCAAGGGCCTGGCCATGGGCGCGGGGAGCGGTATCCATATTTCAGATGAAGCCCTCCGGGGTGCCGATCTTGGACTCACCGCCGACGCTCTCACCGCCGCCCTTCGCCACACCGGTTTTGATCTTGTTATCACCGGAAATGTGTCCACTGATGGGTCCGGCGGCATGATTCCAGCGATCCTTGCCGAATTGCTTGATGTGCCCCATGCAACTGGCCTCAGCTCTGTGGACATCAGTGCTACCGCGGTTTCCGGCACGAGGCCCGTCGAAGGCGGGGTGCAGAAGGTACATGCAAGCCTTCCTGCCGTCATATCGATTACCGAGGCGCTCCCTGGAGCCAGGTTCCCGAATTTCAAGGGCATCATGGCCGCGAAGAAGAAGCCCCTCGAGGCCCTGACTTTGGCAGACCTCGGCATCTTGGCGGACAACCAGGAAGCGGCGCGTTCGATCATGCTGACAGTGGCTGAGAAACCCGCCCGTGAGGCAGGGGTAAAGATCAACGATGAGGGCGACGCAGGCCAGAAGCTCGCTGATTTTCTCATTGAGAACCGACTGGCGTAAGGAGCAACGACATGGCTGATTTTCCTCGTGACGCGATCCTCGTCGTCCTAAATACACAGACATCCGGAGGGCTCGAGAAGGCCGCCGCCGGTCTGCTCGGCGCCGGTGCCGCAATCGGTACCCCGGTTGCGTTGGTGCTCGCGCCGCCAAATGGTGGCGATCGTCTGGCAAAGGAGGCCGCCGACCTAGGGGCCGTAAGGGTGCTGGTCGCCGATCTTTCAGACACTGCAGTGCTTGGCGTCCAGGGAGTGGATGCGCTGGCCGCCGCTGCCGATAGGGTGCAGCCAGACGCGATTCTCATTTCGCACTCACTGGACGGCCGGGATCTTGCCGGTCGTTATGCTGCCCGCTCGCGGAGGGCTATCTCGGCGGACGCAGTCGGCGTGGCACGCGATGAGCAGGGCGTAGTGGCCCATCATTCCGTTTACGGCGGTGCTTTCAACGTTACGTCTGCGCCTACGTTCGGAGCGCCCGTGGTTACCGTCCGCCAAGGGGCGATCGATGCACGAGCTACATCACAGAGCTTGGTGTCTGAGGCGCTGCAAGTGGCATGGTCGGAGAAGCCAGCCGCCCGGATCGATTCCTTCGAGGAAGAGGCGACTGAATCATCGCGGCCAGAATTGCGCGGCGCCGCAAAGGTCGTTGCAGGTGGCCGTGGACTTGGCTCAGAGGAGCAGTTCGCGCTCGTGGGTCAGCTGGCGGATACCCTAGGCGCTGCTGTCGGCGCATCGCGCGCAGCAGTGGATGCCGGCTACATTCCGCAATCGCACCAGGTTGGCCAGACGGGCGTCTCCGTCTCGCCACAGTTGTACGTTGCCCTAGGTATCTCTGGTGCTATCCAGCATCGTGCTGGCATGCAGACAGCCAAGACGATTGTTGCGATCAACAAGGACGGCGACTCGCCGATCTTTGATATCGCCGACTTTGGCATCGTCGGTGACGTCTTCAAGGTTGTGCCACAGCTGATTAGCGCGCTTGAGAGCCGGAAGAAATAGTCATGGCCACATTTTCTGGAAAAATACGACGCGGACTGCCGCGTGTTGTGGGCGGTGAATTCTGGCCGCCCGCAGGGGAGGCGCCGGGCGCCGTGTTTTCCGGGACCACTGGCCCGACGCCGAGCGTGGAACCGGCCTTGTCAGCGGCGGCGGCCCCACATGCTCCGGCTGCCCCCGCCACTGCGCCAGCCGCGACGGCTGAAGTGTCGGCGCAACCGACGGCGGCAATGGGAGATGCTTTCAGATCTCAGCAACTTCGCCGTGGCTTGCCGCGTGTTCCCGGCGAAGACTCTTGGCCATCTGCAGGGGAGGTTTCCGTGGCGGCGCCACCGACCGCTTCTTCCGCAGCCTCAGCTGTCGACGTCGTTCCTGCCCGGGCGGGCGAGGCTACTCCCGCGCGTGGATCCGGGGCCGCGCCGTTTGGCAAGCCGAGCCAGGTGGCACAGGAAACAACGGCGCTTCGTCGTGGGCTGCCGCGCGTTGCCGGTGGAGAGCCCTGGCCCCCCGCGGGATTTGCTCCAGTATCAGCAACCGAGACATCTGAAGCTGAGGCAGTACCGGCGCGTTCCGCCGTCGAGCCCCTAGCTGAGGGGACTGCCCAGGTCACCAGCGAAGAGGATGCCCCATCTGTGGCGGCAATTGCTGCAGCAGCCATCGATCCGGTTTGGCCCCCATTCGACGCGCAGCCCGCGCTGGTGTCGAAACCGGCCCCAGCCGCCTCGGCTGCACAGGCACCCGCGGCCGCAAAAAAGGAGCCCACGCGGCCCAGGGGAGAGGCGAAGCTGCACGGCTCGCGGACCCTTGCCCAGTGGGGCAAGCTTGTTTCCCTGATCGCTGTGGGAGCCGTCGCCGGTGCGGCAGTGCTTGTGCTCGCCGCTCGTGGCGTAACGACCCTCCCTGGTGTCCCGCAATTCCTGGCGAAATACCCGGGCGAGTACCATCTGCCCGCGACTGCGGGACCGGGCGTGCCGTGGTGGGCGCAGTGGACGCACTTCCTGAACATCTTCCTGATGGTGCTCATCATCCGTTCCGGCTACCAGGTGCGTACCCAGCAGAAGCCGCCGGCCTTTTGGACACCCAAGCGGGGTGGCAAGAAGGTCAGCATCAATCTGTGGCTCCATCAGTCCCTTGACATCTTCTGGCTTCTCAACGGCCTGATCTTCGTGGTGCTGCTGTTTGTCAGCGGCCACTGGATGCGGATTGTGCCGACCAGCTGGGAGGTATTCCCGAACGCGTTGTCGGCCCTGCTGCAGTACATGACGCTTGAATGGCCCGTTGAGAACGGCTGGGTGAACTACAACAGCCTGCAGCAGCTGATGTACTTCATCGTCGTGTTCATCGCAGCACCCCTTGCAGCGCTTACGGGGGTGCGGATGAGCGAACTGTGGCCAAAGAACGCCAAGACACTGAACAGGGTCTACCCGGTTGAAGCAGCACGCGCCATCCACTTCCCGACCATGCTGTTTTTCGTGCTGTTTATCCTTATCCACGTGTTCCTGGTGCTCTCCACCGGGGCGCTCCGCAACCTGAACCATATGTTCGGCGGAACGGACGTGGTGAACTGGACAGGTTTCTGGCTATTCGCTGCCGCGATCGCTGTCACCGCGGGTGCCTGGTTTGCGGCCAGACCCCTTGTTCTCGCGCCGATCGCCAAACTGTTCGGCCAAGTCAGCAGTCGGTAGACCCACCGGGCGATACTCAACTGGTAAGGATCCCGTGCTACGCCGTCCTGGCGTCAGGCACGGGATCCTTACCGCATCAGCAGGCAAATTCTCCGTGGTGCCCCGCTGCGGCCCAGCAGCAAGCCTTTGCCACGTCAAAAAGTAAGGAAGTACCGTGCTTTCGTCAGCGATCTCCTATCTGTTTGTCCCGGCATCCCGCCCTGAACGCTACGGCAGGGCGTTGGCCGCCGGCGCGGACCGTGTCATCATCGACCTTGAGGACGCGGTCGCGCCCGAGGACAAGGACAGCTCCTTAAAGCAACTCATTGCGGCACTGAGCGCCGGGATGGATGCTCCCGTCCATGTTCGGATCAACGCCGACGATTCCTTCTTGTTCGAGCGCGATCTCGCTGCTCTGGCGGCCCTTCCCGAGGTGGCAAGGGCCGGTCTGTCAGGTGTTGTGCTCCCCAAGGTAGAGGACCCTGCATCGGTGATGCGGATCCGCAAACTCCTGGGGGAGGAGATCGAGCTTGTGGCCTTGGTGGAGAGCGCGCTTGGCTTGAGCCGAGTTCGTTCCATCGCCCGAACCCCGGGGCTCAGCCGGCTTGCGCTGGGTGCGGTCGACCTTTCGTTTGACCTGGACGCCGAAATCGCCTCAGCAACCATTGACCACGCCTATGCCACACTGGTGCTCGAATCGCGCCTTGCCGGCTTACCTGCTCCGATTGCTTCGCCGCCGCTTTCGATCCAGGACCCAGAGGGCATTGAGACGGGTGCCCGGAGGCTTAGGTCGCTTGGGCTCACTGCGCAGCTCTGCATCCATCCGGCGCAGGTTGAACCAATACACGCCGGTTTCCTGCCCTCGGATGAGCTGCTGGTGTGGGCTCAGAATGTCCTCACTTCAGACGCTGGCGCCGCGCAGATTGACGGCCAAATGGTCGACAAACCTGTGCGGGACCGTGCCAAGAGGATCCTCGCGCAGCGCAACCACTGATTCTACTGTAGGGCGCGGTGCGTGTGCTTTTAGGGATGAGGCCGACAGTGTTAGGCCGTGCATCGGCACGCACACTGCAGCGCATGGACGACACCAGTAATCGAAGACTCTCCTCGGAGTCGACGCGGGGCCGCGTGCGGACGCATCTGCTGCACGTTCCCCGGCTCTGGCCGGGACACTCCACCGGGCCAGAGCCCCGGCTTCTGGACTCCACGCGCTGCCCTGCCGGACATTTCGCAAAGGTCGAAGCCCGTGTGGCGCGCAGCCGTAGCCGCGGCCTCTGCTGTCCCCGGTTGCAGCTTGCGGGTCGCGAGAAGGGCTATGATATCAATCACATATGTAATATATTTAATCTGTGATGATACTTACCCCTGCTGCCTGCGACTCATTGGAAGCCCACGGAAGTGCTTGACCGCATCGTCGAAATACTCGACGTCTTCAGGTCGGCGGGGGGTCCGCTGACGGCTTCTCAGATCGCTCGGCGGACCGGGATACCCATGGCATCCACACATCGCCTAGTGGGCGAAATGGTGCGCACCGGGATTCTGGGGAAGGACGAGGAGCGCCGGCTGAGCATCGGCATGCGCTTGTGGGAAGCCACCGCGCGGTCCTCGGCCGTCCAGGCCCTCAGAGAATCAGCACTCCCGCATATGCAGCGACTCATGGAAAAGATCCATGCGCCCACGCTCCTATGTGTGCTCGACGGCAACGAGGTTATCAATGTAGAGACCCTGACACCTCGAGGAATTGCTGCCGCCAACGTCACCAAGCCCGGCATCCGGCTACCTGCACTCGCTTCTTCACCCGGCGTAGCAATGTTGGCATTCGCCGATCAGCAGGCCTGCAGTGATGTCCTCACGACCGCGAACCTGACCGGATTCACGCCGCATACCCCGACGGACCCGGCGGCCATTCGCAAGCTGCTCGACGATACACGACGTATGGGTTACGTCGTTGCGCGGGGGTGGATGTGGCGGGATTCCACCGGTATCGCCGTCCCAGTCCTGGGGAGCGACGCTCTCGCAGTTGCATCGCTGTCGGTCACGGTGCCCATTGACTTCGCCCAACCCACCGAGGTGGCGGCCATGCTCCAGGCCTCGGCCCGTGCCATCTCGTGGACCGGGAGGACAAGGGAGGAGCCGGTCAACTCCGATCTCGCAGAACTCAAATATCAGTTGAAGCGGGCTACCGAGCGCCAGAAAATTCCCGCGAAACGAGAAGAACGCTGGTGACACCGCTCACGTCCTCTTTAGCATCACTTGCCGTACGGAATAACGACCGAAGGACCCGAAACAGACAACCGGGCGCGACTATACCGTACCGAAGACACTCTGCCTGTCTCAAAGAGGAGCATCCATGCCGAGATTCGACGTACGACCTTCAGAAGACCCAATGAGCGCGCTGTGCCGCATGGCACTCGAGACCACTTTCGATGAGTTGCCGGACGAGGTCATAGGCCACGCTAAGCGAAGCTTGCTCGACTGCACCGCAGTCATGATCGGGGGTTCTGGCCTGGATGGCATTCCCCAAATTGTCGAACTGGTCAAGGAGAAAGGCGGGGCCGAGCAATCAGTCATACCTTTATACGGCGGTCGTGTCCCGGCGGCCGAAGCCGCCCTTGCAATCGGACCCATGCCACGCGCAATGGACTGCGGCGACCTGCACGAGGAAGCCGGGCACGTCAGCGAATACATCGTGGCGAGCCTCTTTGCTGCAAGCGGACTATGCTCGACCGTCTCCGGCAAGGACTTCCTTGCCGCATTGGTGGTAGGACAGGAAACGCTCGTCCGGATTGGCTCCGCTTACAAGGTCATCAGCAGAGCCATTGCCCATAACGACTGTGGAGGCCATTACATCTTCGGTGCTGTCGCTGCAGTCGGACGGCTACTTCGTCTTACCGCTGCGCAGTTGGAGAACGCCCAGGGTATCGCGCGTACCATGACGCAACCCCACACGATCGGCATATATTCTCCTGCGACGCTCATGGTCCGGATGCATCACGGACTCGTCTGCCAATCAGCGATCACGGCATGTCTCATGGCACGAAAGGGGATCACCGGGCCGCGGCGATCTGTCCTGACGGGCCCGAACGGATTCCTCTCAACGGCCAAATGGGAGATCGATCCGGAGGCACTTACCCGGAGCCTCGGCGATTGCTGGGAAATGACGCGGATTACGACAAAAGCACACAGCGCCTGCTATTTCTCTCACTCCTCCATCGACGGGATCCTTGAGCAAATGAAGACGCATGGCTTCAGAGCAGAAGACATCGCGCGCATCCACATTGAGGTCTCTACACCGGGCTGGCAGGCGGTATGTGAGCCGGTGGAAAACAAATGGTCCCCGCAAACCGTACCCGAGTGCCAGTTCAGCCTGCCCTATGTCGTAGCATCCGCTGCATTCGATGGGCATGTGTTCCTCGATACCTACGACCCACAGGCACGAGGCCGCAAGGATGTGCGCGAGCTGATGACAAGAATCTCCGCCGAGGAGGTCCCGTCGGTACCGGATTGGGGTGCCCGCGTGAGTACCACCTTGAATGACGGTAGTGCGTTCGTAACCGAACACACATACGTCAAGGGTCACCCGAACATTCCGTTTGACGAGCAGGACTTCATCGACAAGTTCCGACGGTGCGTCCCCTACTCCGTATTACCACTGAGCCGACAGACAGAGGACGACCTGATCAACAGCGTTTTGGGGCTCGAGGACATCACAGATGTTGTCGAAGCGTTGCTTCTCCCTCTGACCCCGGACGCTGGGGCCTCCGTTTTCCACCGCGACGATCCTGTTATTGCTTCCAACTGAAAGGTCCACCAGCATGTCAACCAAGAGTGTTGGAATCTCCGCAACCGAACGCGGTGCGGGAATAGGAATCGGCCCGTACTTCATCGTCCTCCTGTGCATGTTCCTCAACACGATGGACGGCTTCGATCTTTTCATCGTCGGATTCGCCCTGCCGCACCTGCCCGAAGGATTCGCTTCCGCCAGCGAAAAAGGTTTCATAATTAGCCTTGCCCTTTTGGGGATGGGCATAGGTGCGATTTTCCTAGCGCGATTGGCCGACCGCTTCGGACGACGAAAAACCGTCCTCAGTGGACTCCTCGTCAATCTGATCGGACTCGTTGTTTCTGCGCTGGCGATGGAACACGGAATGCTCATGATCGGCAGATTCATAACCGGTCTGGGTGTCGGTGTGATCAGCGTGGTCATCGTCGTTATCGCCCAGGAGGGTTGCCCGCGCGATCGCCGAAACATGGCCACGGGCATCGTGATGATCGGCTTCCCGCTGGGAAGCACCTTAGCCGGATTCGGCGGCGCAGCCGTACTGTCTTTGACAGGCAGCGCGTGGCAGTCCTTGTTCTGGGCCGGAGCCGTACTGGCAGTGATTGGTTTGGTGGTCGCGTACTTCAGGGTTCCGGAATCAGAGGCTTTCCTCGCTCGGGCTGGAGGGGGCGTCCCCGGTAGCGAGACCGGAAGCCATTTGCCGAATGCTCCGGACGAGCAAGCGATGACGCCCGGGGCTAATACCGCCCTGTTGGGCCGGCGATTGTGGGCCACCACTATCCTGCTGGCCACCGGGTACGGCATGCTGTCGGCTGCCTATTATTTCGTGGGCACGTGGACACCACAGCTCGTCACTAATCTCACCGGGAACCAGGCTGCAGGATCAGCGGCAGGGATCACCGTAAGCGTGGGAACGTTCGTCGGTGCCATTCTCTTCGCCATCATCGGCCTGCGTTTCAGCGCTGTGCGCGTGACGACGGCGTTCCTGTCTGTCGGCGTCGTCGCTATCATCGGGTTCTCGCTCTTGGTGCCAAACCCCATCGCGAACATCTTTGGGGGCCTCCTGGGCCTCGCAGTGTTCGCATCGATGGCGGGATACACCGCAATGGTTCCGACGCAGTATCCAGTGCTGGCGCGGGCAAAAGGCTACGGAATGATGTTGGGCGTCGGACGCGTAGGTGCGATCATTGCGCCCCTGCTCGTCGGCTTCGCGCTGAGCGTCATCGACCCTCATGTGATGTATTTCCTGGCCATTGTTCCCGTGGGCCTTGCGGTCGCCTCCTCGCTGATCCTACAGAGCAAGTCACCTGAGAGGACCACAACCTGATTCGAACTCAGCATCGGCGTGGGTAGATGGGATAACCAAGGGTGGCCGACGCCAGATCAATTGGTAGGGAGGGAGCTTTACGGCGCCGCCACGTCGTGCCGTCAAAAGGCGGCCCGAGGCCGTTGCGGCCCGACCGCAGAGACGAATGCCCCGCTGGCAACCCAACCGCCCCCATGCGTGAGAAAAGGTAGCCCACCGCGGCCTCTCCGGCCTCGGTGGGCTACCTTGGGATCGACAGGTGCGGCTACATCCCTCTGGCTTGGAGCAGGTGGCGCGCCAGGACGATCTTTTGCACTTCACTAGTTCCTTCGTAAATGCGGAAAAGGCGGGCCGCGCGGTAAAAGCGCTCAACCGGAACGGCGCGCATATAGCCTAGACCGCCATGAATCTGCACTCCACGGTCTGCGACCCGGCCGAGCATCTCGCTGGCGAAGAGCTTCGACGCCGAAGGACCGAGTTTGCGGTCACTGCCGTCCTGGAAATCACGTGCGGCATCCAGAACAAGGGCTTTCGCAGCACGAAGCTCTGAATACGAGTCACCGATCATGCCCTGGATGAGTTGGAAGGTGCCGATTGGCTTACCACCCTGCTTCGCTTCTGCCGCGTATGCAACAGACTCGTCCAAGATGCGCTGGGCCTGGCCAACGCAGATCGCGGATATGTGCAGGCGGCCCTTCGCAAGGGAAGCCATGGCGGCACGAAAGCCGACTTCTTCTTCACCGCCGACGAGGCGGTCCACGCCGACGACGACATCATCGAAGAAGATCTCACTCGTCCAGGCACCCTCCTGGCCCATCTTCTTGTCGTGTGGGCCAATAGTGACCCCGGGTGCGTCAGTGTCCACGAGGAACGCTGAAATGCCCTTAGTGCCGCTGGCGTTGGGGTCAGTGCGTGCGAACACCACAAGGACCTGTGCGAGTTGCGCGTTCGTGATAAAGCGCTTCGCTCCGTTAATGCGGTAGGTGTCCCCATCGCGCACTGCTGTACTGCGCAGGCCACTGGGGTCCGAGCCGGCCTCCGCCTCGGTGAGCGCGAATGAAGCGATCACCTCACCCGAGGCAAGACGGGGGAGCCACTGCGCTTTCTGCTCCGCGGTGCCGTAATTTACAAGAACCTGACCCGCGATGCCGTTGTTAGTCCCAAAAAGCGACCGGAACGAGGGTGTGGTGTAACCGAGCTCCATACCCAGCTTTACGTCCTCGACGGCATCGAGACCCAATCCGCCGAATTCTTCTGGCAGGGCCCAGCCGAAAAGACCAAGCTCGCGAGAAGCGTCGATGAGCTCGTCCGGAATGCGGTCGTCGTTTTCGATTTGCTCTTCGAGCGGAATCACCCGGCTGCGGACAAAGTCTCGCACCGTGCTCAGAACCTCTTTAAAATCTTCAGCGTCCATGTGAATAGTCCTTTCCTAAGTTGTCCGGTCTGCAGTGCGAACTAGCCCAAAGTGAAGAGAGTGACGGTTTGCGCGACACAGACCGGTCGACCGCCTCCGCTCGATTCGATCTCGTGGGAGAAAGTGACGCGTGCACCCGCAGGGGTGCGCTCGACGCCGCGCACCGTCACCCGGTCCCGTACTTTCTCGCCGGCACGAAGAGGCTGAGGGAAACGCACCTTCTCAAGGCCGTAATTCACTCGGGCGGCAAAGCCCTGTACCTCGTATATCTGGTTCGCCAGCATGGGGATGAGGGATAGCACGAGGAAGCCATGCGCGATCGTCGTGCCAAATGGGCCCTCGGCAGCTCGTGTGGGGTCAGTGTGAATCCACTGTTCGTCTCCGGTGATTCGGCCGAAGCTATTTATGTCGGCCTGATCGACGGTACGCCAGTCGCTCACTCCGAGCTCTTCGCCAAGCAGCTCTGCGAGTCCGTCAGCACCGTCAATGACTCTTTGTCCAGCCATGTCGCCCCCCTTAGAGACCGCCGCGGGCAACGAGTTGGGCTGCGATGACGTTGCGCTGGATTTCATTGGTGCCTTCGCCAACGATCATGAGCGGGGCATCGCGGAAATAGCGCTCGACATCATATTCCGTTGAGTAACCATAGCCACCGTGGATACGGACGGCGTTGAGGGCGATTTCCATGCCCACTTCCGAGGCGTAAAGTTTGGCCATTCCGGCTTCCATGTCACAGCGTTCGCCGCTATCGAACTTTTCAGCGGCAAGACGGGTCAGTTGCCGCGCGGCCGTGAGTTTTGTCGCCATGTCAGCCAGGTAGTTGCCCACAGCCTGATGCTTCCAGATCGGCTTGCCGAAGCTTTCACGTTCTTGGGCGTACCTAAGGGAGTCCTCAAGGGCTGCCGTGGCGACGCCGAGAGCGCGGGAGGCCACTTGGATGCGGCCCGTTTCCAGGCCCCGCATCATCTGGGCGAAACCCTTGCCGGGTACGCCGCCCAGAATGGCGTCTTTGGATACACGATAGTCAGTGAAGCGAACCTCGCAGCTTTCTACGCCTTTGTAGCCAAGCTTCGGCAGATCGCGCGAAACCTCAAGACCGGGACCGTGCTCGACAAGCAGGATCGAGATGCCTTTGTGGCGGGGCTCGGCCGTTGGATCAGTCTTGCACAGCAGAGCAAAGAGCCCGGAGCGGCGTGCGTTCGAGATCCACGTCTTCGAACCGTTGATTACGAAATCGTCGCCCTCAGCACGCGCGATCGTGGCCATCGCCTGGAGGTCCGAACCGCCGCCAGGCTCGGTGAGGGCCATTGTGGCACGCATTTCCCCTGTGGCCAGACGAGGCAGGTACATCTTCTTCTGTTCTTCGGTGCCGAAATGAGTCAGCAGTTTCGCGACGACTGTGTGACCGCCCATGGCCCCCGCGAGGGACATCCATCCTCGCGCCAATTCTTCGGTGACTTGGACGTAGCAGGGCATCGAGACGGGCATTCCCCCGTACTCTTCGGGTACCGCCAAGCCGTAGATGCCGATGTCCTTCATCTGCTCGATCCACTTCTCGGGGTACTCGTTGGCATGTTCCACATCGCGCACGGTTGGTTTCACGTCGCGATCGATGAACGCGCGAACAGTTTCGACGAGGAACGCTTCTTCTTCGTTGAGGTGCTGCATCGATGGCCTCTTCTCACTATCAGGGGTTAACTCCGAGGGACAGCACCCCCGAACGCAATCAAGTATATAATATAGAATCGTTGAACGGTAGCCGAGTTCTACCGGTGCCTTGCCTTTGGCGTCCATCCTGAATGATGGCGACAAAGGTCCTGCAGTTTGAGCAATTCTGTTAGGTCTCCTGAAAGGGGCTGCAAATGACTTTCACCCAAACCACTCGCGTTTATAGGAGCAAGGAGAAACTTGCCCGGAAGGATCAGTTGGCGCACAAGATCGCGATGGTCGCCGCCGACCCTGTCGGGATAACGCCCGAGGTCACGGAGATGGTTATCAACCGGATCATCGACAATGCCTCGGTGGCTGTTGCTTCGCTGAACCGCGCTCCGATCGTCGCGGCGCGGGCACAGGCCCTCACGCACGGCCCGTCCAGCGGCGGCAAGGGGGCGAAGGTCTTCGGCATCGGCGAACGGGTTTCCCCGGAGTGGGCGGCGTGGGCCAACGGTGTGGCGGTCAGGGAACTGGATTACCACGACACCTTCCTGGCGGCAGACTACTCGCACCCCGGTGACAACATTCCGCCGATCCTGGCCGTGGCCCAGCACGTGGGTTCCAGCGGCGCGGACCTGATCCGGGGCATCGCCACCGGCTACGAGATCCAAGTGAACCTGGTGAAGGCGATCTGCCTGCACAAGCACAAGATCGACCACGTCGCCCATCTTGGCCCCTCCGCGGCCGCAGGCATCGGCACCCTCCTGAGGCTCGACGTCGAAACCATCTTCCAGTCCGTGGGCCAGGCCCTGCACACCACCACCGCCACTAGGCAGTCGCGCAAGGGCGAGATCTCGACGTGGAAGGCGCACGCCCCGGCATTTGCCGGGAAGATGGCCGTGGAAGCCGTGGACAGGTCCATGCGCGGACAGACCTCCCCCGTCCCGATCTACGAGGGCGAGGACGGCGTCATCGCCTGGCTGCTGGACGGCCCGGACGCCTCCTACGAGGTTCCGCTGCCCGAAGCCGGTGAAGCCAAGCGCGCCATCCTGGACACCTACACCAAGGAACACTCCGCCGAATACCAGGCCCAGGCGTGGATCGACCTCGCCCGCAAGCTCCATAACAACTATCCCGAGCTAAAAAAGTCCGAGAACGTCGCGTCGGTGCTGATCCGCACAAGTCATCACACCCATGTAGTCATCGGCTCCGGCGCCAACGATCCCCAGAAGTATGATCCGACGGCGTCCCGGGAAACGCTGGATCATTCCATCCCGTACATCTTCACGGTCGCTTTGCAGGACGGGGCCTGGCACCATGTGGACTCCTACTCTTCCGAACGCGCCGCCCGCCCGGACACCGTGGAGCTGTGGCACAAGGTCTCCACCGTGGAAGACCCGGAGTGGACCCGCCGCTACCACTCCCTGGACATCTCTGAGAAGGCCTTCGGTGGCTCCGTGGAAATCACCCTCACCGACGGGACACGCATCCTCGACGAGATCGCCGTTGCCGACGCCCACCCCCTCGGCGCCCGGCCGTTCACCCGGGAACAGTACGTCGACAAGTTCCGCACTCTGGCCGCCGGGATCGTGGAGGAGGCCGAGATCGAAAGGTTCCTCGCCGCCGTCGAACGCCTTCCCGAACTGGCCGCCGGCGAACTGGACCAGCTGAACATCACCGCCGCACCCGGCGTCATTGACCCCACGACGGCACCGAAAGGGCTGTTCTAGTATGCTGTATTCCAAAACCACGCCCGAAGAAAAGCGCGTCCGGTTCCGGGAGCTGCTGGCTTCCGGAACCATCCAGCAGTTCCCGGGGGCGTTCAACCCGCTCTCCGCCCGGCTGATAGAGGAGAAGGGCTTCGCCGGCGTCTACATTTCCGGCGCGGTCCTCGCCAATGACCTGGGCCTGCCGGACATCGGCCTGACCACCCTGACCGAGGTGGCCACCCGGGCAGGACAGATCGCCCGGATGACCGATCTGCCGGCCATCGTGGACGCCGACACGGGCTTTGGTGAACCCATGAACGTGGCCCGCAGCGTCCAGGAACTCGAAAACGCCGGCCTCGCCGGATGCCACATCGAGGACCAATTCAACCCCAAACGCTGCGGCCACCTCGACGGCAAAAATGTCGTGGACCTCGACACCGCCACCAAACGCATCAGGGCCGCGGCGGACGCCCGCCGGGACCCGAACTTCCTCATCATGGCCCGCACCGACATCCGCGCCACCGACGGACTCAACGCAGCAAAGGACCGGGTCAAGGCATTGGTTGACGCCGGAGCCGATGCCATCTTCCCCGAAGCCATGCGCGATTTGCACGAGTTCAAAGCCATCCGCGACGCCGTGGACGTCCCGATCCTGGCCAACATGACCGAGTTCGGCAAAAGCGACCTCTTCACCACCGCCCGGCTCCAAAATGTCGGCGTGAACATGGTCATCTACCCCGTCACCCTGCTCCGAAGTGCCATGGGCGCCGCTGAACGGGTATTGGACACGCTCAAGAGCCTCGGAACCCAGCAAGTCCGCGTGCCTGAAATGCTCACCCGTGCCCGCCTCTACGACCTCGTGGACTACGAGGCCTACAACAAATTCGACTCCGGCATCTTCAACTTCCAAATGCCCGGCGTCCGCTAACACATAGGACTGCAACGAAGGAGTTCAGCATGACTGACACACAAATCAAAAAGGGCCTCGCCGGCGTCGTCGTGGACTACACCGCCGTCTCCAAGGTCAACCCGGACACCAACTCCTTGCTGTATCGCGGCTACGCGGTACAGGATCTCGCCGCTAAATGCAGCTTCGAAGAAGTGGCCTACCTCCTGTGGAACGGTGAACTCCCGGACGAGGCGCAACTGGCAGACTTCAGCATGAGAGAAAGGGGCGGCCGGGCTCTGGCCCCTAAGGTCAAGGATGCCATTGACGCTCTTCCCGTAACTGCCCATCCCATGGACGTCTGCCGCACGGCCACCTCCGTGATGGGTGCCTGTCACCCGTTGACCGAAGATTCCTCAGTCCAGAGCAACATGGCCAAAGCCCTGGACCTGTTCGCTGCCATGCCCGCCGTCGTGGCCTATGACCAGCGGCGTCGTCGGGGCCTGGCCGTCGTCCCGCCACGTGATGATCTCGGGTACTCGGCGAACTTCCTGTGGATGACGTTCGGCGAGGAGGCCGTTGCGGAGGTGGTGGAGGCCTTCAACGTTTCCATGATTCTTTACGCCGAGCACTCCTTCAACGCCTCCACATTCACCGCCCGGGTCGTCACATCGACGCTTTCGGACCTACACTCCGCGGTGACCGCTGCCATCGGCGCACTCAAGGGACCGCTGCACGGCGGTGCCAACGAAGCCGTCATGCACACCTTCGACGAGATTGGAATCCGCAGCGAGGAAACCACCGGGGAGGCCGCAGCGCGGGCACGTGCATGGATGGAGGACGCCCTGGCGGAGAAGAAGAAGATTATGGGCTTCGGACACCGGGTCTACAAGCAAGGCGACTCTCGCGTGCCAACCATGAAGGCCGCCCTCGACAAGATGATCGCCCACTACGGTCGGCCCGAAATCCTGGGACTGTACAACGGTCTTGAGGAAGCAATGGACCAGGCAAAGGCCATCAGGCCCAACCTCGACTATCCAACTGGTCCTGCCTACCACCTCATGGGTTTCGACACTCCCACCTTTACCCCGATCTTCGTCGCAAGCCGCATCACAGGCTGGACAGCACACATCATGGAGCAACTCGCCTCGAACTCGCTGATCCGCCCGCTGAGTGCATACAACGGGACCGAGCAACGCTCAATTTAGCGTTCTCCCTGAACCGGCGATGGGGCACCGGATGGTCACAGGGACCATCAAATTATCGCAACGTTTCGGTGCCCCATTGCCACCCGTAATCCTGCCGCCAGAGATCGGCGACTACTGCACATAATGGATTGGAGAACAACCCTATGGACCTTCACCTGCAACCGGACTGGAGCCGCCTTCTGGGCCTACAGGTTGAAATCCGCCTGAACGGGCGATTTATACGGTCCGGAACAGTCGATGCTGTTATGCCGGACAATTCGATTCTTTGGCTATCAGCCGAGGGACCTTGGCCCAGGGAAATGGTCGAGAAGTCAGACGGTAGGGGAGTATATGCACGCTATGAGTGGGATGTCCCGGTCGGGATGTTGTCTTAGCGGCCGAAGCCCCAATGCACCTGAAGACGTTTACATGCTGATTGTCGTCAGCAGAATCAGGGTCGCGACCCTGGGGACCGGGGCCTGCTGCGATCCGAGAGGGCTCGCAGTCCTAGGCCGCATCTGTACAAGGTACTTTATCAAGACGCTGTACAGTTGGAGGATCACTGACCAGTCAGTGATGCGCTCCTTCGGAGGTGCTAGCCTCGCTGCTAGGGGGACTGAACGCCGAACGAACGATTTCCATCGGAAAAGTCGGCGTGCTCTGCCACTTGGTTGGAGCACGGGCTTGCAACGACCACGGAACTGGCACAGCCTGCGGGTCAACCCGTAGGGCATTTCGCTCGCCGCCCGTGAACTGGAACGTGCGCGGCTTGTGATGCGTGTTCCCGATAAAGAAGTTCATCGTCGGGTGTGGATCGAGCTCACGGACGCAGGGCGGCAGAAGCTGGGGCAGGATTCCTCAGCTGGGTGTGACTGGCTTGACCAGGCGATCGCGGAGCGGTTGACGCCGGAGGAGCGCGGGACTCTTGAAGCGGTCATCCCCATCCTCCGGAAGATGGGAGCGGGGGCAACAGCTTGACTGAATCGAGCTCGCCTCTGATGGCCGCCTTGATCTATGCGCCCTTTCTTCGGCGATCATTGTCGTATTCCACACTGTTCCGGCCGGATCTGATCTGCAGGCGCCACGAATTCGCTTCGATTATGCCGGGGCGGTCCTACTTTGTCCCGGTCTCACCTCCCTGCTCCTCGCAGTCAGTGACGGACCCGCATGGGGTGGAGTTCGCCGTGGACGGTCAGCACGTTCATCTTCAGCGCCATTGTCTTGGGCGCGTGGGTCAAGGCTGGACTGCTGAAGCATCCGCTGACCAACCTTCGCGTCCTTCGCAAGGGGAAGTACCGCTGGCCATTGGCAGCAGTGGGGCTGGGGAGGGCGATGTATATCGCCCTTTCGATTTCCAGCCTCGTCGCCCAGGCCTCTGCCTCAACAGGGTGTGGCCTGGCCCTGCCAGTTATCTGGGCTGGTTTCGTCATGGTCCCGCTCTCGGTGGGAAGCTTCGTTGCGGACCGTCTCGTGCGACGCCTACAGACAGGATCAGCGTGACGGCGCTGCTGCCAATCGGCGCTGGCACTAAGTTGGCCGGAATGCTGCTGCTCTTAGTCCACGCGGAATTCTGGGAGATTTTGATCGGGATGCTCGTATTCGGCTTAGGGATGGGGACAAGCTCTACCGCCGTGCCGGCTCTGAGCGCCCGCCGGCTACTTACAGCCGAGCTGGTAGCTCAGTGAGCTTCAATCAGGTCCCGCGCACCGTAGGAAGCTCATTCGGCACCGCGGTCGCCGGTGCGGTGCTGCTCCAACCGGCGCCGGAGTCACCACGATCTTCGCCGTCGGCTCGGCCCTCTGCATGGCGGTGTTCATCTCACTGCTGACCCACGCGCTGATGGCACGTTCGTCCAGGGCTACCGTGGGCCGGGCGGAGAGCAGCGGTGGGTAGTCGCTGTAGATAAGTGCAATTTTTTGGGGTGCGGCCAAGAACGATGCTCCGACAGTCAGAGTGCGTGAGGTGCTAGACGCAGCGGGTCTCGACATCCTTGGCCGACGGCGGTAGGCCCCGGACCGTTCGTGACCAACACCGATGTCACCCACCACCCCCAGTTGCAGGTGCAATCAGGGACCCTTCTATGGTTTGACAACCATAGAAGGGTCCCTTCGGCCGGGACGTTCCTCCGCTACTGATCGACGCAGGTTACGACCTCGTCGAGCGGGGCGCGTGCCGTGCGGTAGCTGTTGGCCGGATGTCCGAGGTCTGCATAGCCGAAGGAGATGCCGAGCAGGACCTTTCTATCTTCGGGGATGTTGAAATGTTGGCGGATGAGCGTGGAATGGCCTGCGAGGGCCGCCTGTGCGATTGCTCCTAGCCCAAGGCTTTTCGCGGCGAGGAGGAAGCTGTTGACGTACATACCGGAGTCGACAGCCCCGTAGACGCCATGAATGGCATCGGTTGTGATAATCGCAACATGGGGTGCTCCGAAGAAGCGGAAGTTCTCGAGCGACTGACGAGCGGACGCCTCGCGATCGCCCCGTTGGACGCCGACCGCCTCGTACAGTTGCCACCCGCTGGCACGACGCCGCTCCCGGTAGATGCCGCGATATTCAGAGGGCTCATCGAAATCGAACGCTGGCTGGTGACTCCGTGCCCACTCCATCATGGCCTCGCGGAACCGCTCGGTGCCCTGGCCGCTAGTCACGATGACCTCCCACGGCTGCGTGTTGCACCACGATGCTGTGCGCTGAGCGATCGATAGCAAGCGCTCGATCGTGGGACGAGGCACCTCATCTTCTAGGTAGGCGCGGCAGCTCCACCGATCGGTGAGCAGTCGCTCAAGCATCACGGAATCTTCTACTTCTGCAACAGCGGAGTCAATAGGTGGTGTCATTTTTCCAGTATAATACAAAATATAAAATTGGCCCCTAGGTTCCGAAAATTTAGGTCATGTTGCGCTCCGGCTGCCGCCGGCTGTAAGCGTCGAGAGGGAATAGTCACGCGATTCCTGGCTCTTCGGATGAGGCCCAGCTCCGTAGTGGTCTGCTCTCCGCTCGAGGGAGGAGCCGGAGCCGGCTTCAAGCCCAGGGGGAATGCGGAGATCGTGCGTCGTGACGATTAACCCGTACAGTCCAGGCGACACGCGCGGTTTCTGAACGGGAGTGAGACGGGGTCACTCTCAAACGCACGCCAGCAGGATGAGTCCAGTGAACCTGAGGCCGAGCGTCGCGTGGGCACCAGAGCCGTCATCTGCGTTGATCAGCTCGGGAAGGGCATTTGCGCCGGCTTTTATGTGTATTCACGCAGGGCTACTTGGGCGGCCTTGTGCGCGTGTCGTTGTAACCACTCGTATCCTAGGCGCTGCCCTCGCCAGGTTTTAGAGTGGGGCGTCGGGGCGGACGCCCATTCGTTGTCGGAGATCTGGGGGAGTGGTGGGCGTGGCGAAAAAGCAATCAAGGCCACATCGACCATCACAGTGTTCCGGAGTGGGCTCCTGGACCGTTGCTCCTCCATTCATGACACCGCCCAACTCCGGCCGGAAAGGCCGCCAGCGGGCTGCAGGACCGAGCGCCGATCGCGACGCGAGCAGTAGTGCCCGCCTCGCGATCGGCCGGATCCACGTTGAGCTCGACTCGCGGTGCTGCCTTTGATGACCTTCGAACGCGCTCCGGGGCCCTTATGGTTGACGAGGGGGGTCAAGACCCTTGCCAAAGTGATGGCAAGCGCGGGGAATCCGATCGGTGGAATGATCGGACTCCGTCGCGTGTCGATCAAAACTCGATGACCGCCTTGCCCCGTGTCTGCTTGTCGAACTCCACATACGCCTCGACGGCTTCGTCGATCTTCCAGCGGTCGGTAAAGATCGCGTCCACGTCGATCCCGTGCTTCGCGACGAAGCGGGCGCATTCGCCCATCCCAACGTTCGAGAAGGTGTAGGAACCGAGGATCGAGATCTGCTTGATCACGATGTCCGGTGACACATTGAGGTCGATGTTGCCGCCGAGACCGACGAGGGCGATGCGACCCCATGTGCCGAGCGCGCGAGTGGCTGCAGTCCGCGCAACCGGCGCGCCCGAGGTCTCGATGGCCGCTGTTGCCCCACGACCGCCCGTGATTTCCCGAATGGCCTCGACCGGATCAACGCTATTCGAGTTGACTACGTGATGGGCGCCCAGCTCGCTTGCGCGAGCCACGCGGTCCTCCGCGATGTCGACGGCGATCACTTCGGCGCCGAACGCCTTCGCGAACTGGACGGCCGACTGGCCGATGGGCCCCATCCCGAAGACTGCAACGGTGTCGCGGCCCGTGACATCTGCCCGACGCAGTGCGCCGAAAGCCGTCCCGGTGCCGCACGCGATGGCAGCACCCGCTGAGAAGCTGATCTCATCGGGTAGGGCCACCAGGGTCTCGGCCGGGACAACCATGTAATCGGCATGGCCACCATGTGCGGTCGCACCGTAGATCGTGGCGCCGTGTTCACACATCTGGGTCCAACCCGTGCGACAGTTGTCGCAGAAGCCGCAACCTTTGTAGTGGAACACCATGACACGGTCGCCGACTTTCCATGCCCGGTGGTCGACGTTCGGGCCGATCTCCGCGATCACGCCGCAGGGTTCGTGGCCCGCAACGATCTTGGGGGCCTCGTCGATGCCACGCGCCGAGAAGTCCTTGAAGCCAAGGGCCTTGAGCGCCTCATCCGGCGGATCTCGATAGAATTTCAGGTCGGAGCCGCAAAGGCCCGAAGCTTTGATCCGGATCACGACGTCGCCAGGGCCCGGAACCGGGTCAGCGAAGTCAAGAACCTCCAGCTCGCGATTTCCGCGAAAAACAACACCACGCATAAAAGGGTCCTCCTTTCAGGGGAGCCGTGGATCAGCGGTTCGCGGCAACCATAGTTGCGACGACGACGACGGGCTGGTCGCTGCGGTTGCTCCAGATGTGCTTGACCCCGCGGTTGATGACCGTGTCGCCTGGTTTGAGCAGCGTCTCGCCGGTTTCGGTGACGGTGTAGACCTCTCCGGAGATGATGGTGACGACGTCGACCGTGTCGGTCTCGTGCCACACGCCAGCTGAGTCGTCGGCACCGTCGCCGCCGTGCGTGTCCGCACCGTGGAACGCATCGAGTGAGGCCTTGTAGCCCTCGGCGTCGAACTCCGAGTCAGGCGGGAACGCGGCGATTCGGACGGTGAGCCCCGACGCCGGCGGGTCGATCACGGGCTCAGCGCCGAGGGTGTTCGGTGCGAGGATGTGCCCGGGAACGTTGTCGATCTGCCATAGCTCGTTCACGGTGAAGCCCGGCTGGGCTGTACGAACCCTGCTATTGCCGTCGCTAACGATAGTTGACTTACCGTTTGCGTCGAGGTCCGTGATGACGACTCGGGCCTCGACTTTGAGGTGTTCACCTGCCATAGTGATTGCTCCTTGTTTTCGATGTGTGGTCACAGCAGACGTGCCGTGGCCGGAGGGAAACTTCTCAGACAAAGCTGGCTACGTTGTGCAGAAGCGCGACGAATTGCCCAACCGGCTGCTCCGGATCGACGTTTTGGATCGCGTTGAGCAGCGCGGCGCTGCCGTCGGCGCCGAGGGCAGTCCCGGTCAGGTCATGGAACTTCGTGTCCAGTTCTTCCTGGGACATCGGGTTCTCCGCGGTGCCGGAGGGGTTGTCTATAAACACGCTGCGGCTGGTTCCGTCGGTGTAGTCGATCGTGATGTCGGCAATCCAGCGTCCGGGGTACTGTTCATCGAGCTCCGGGTTGACGACGATGTTTACCTTGTTCGCGAGCGTCGCGACGTCACTCTCTGGACCGATGTCCAGTGTCCCGTCGAGGTAGGCGTGGTGCGTGGAGAAGCCATTGCCGTAGCCAAGCAGCGATAGGGAGAACTGGAAGGGCAGGCTGTATTGCAAGTGGTCGATGAGCGTGGGTGCGAAGGCGTTTTCGTTCTTGTTGCCGATCACGACGTCGCCGCCGGATTGGATGTTGAGCGTCACGCGGTTGATGTCGGCGGCATGGTCGCTGAGTTGGCGGGCACCTTCGATGTAGGCGTGGTTGATGCCGCAGCAGCAGTAGGGCTTGACCCACACCTTGGTTATCTCGAACGAGCGGTCGAGGCCAAAGGTTGCCGCGGCAACGTTGTCCACGCCTCGTCGGATGAAGGTGCGGAAGAATCCTTTGGCGCCCGTGAGGAACGCGCTTGGTCCGGTGATGCCGGCCGCGGCCATTTTGGCGGCTCGGATCCCGTTTCGTGTGCCGATGCCCGCATGGACACGCTTAACGGAGCCGCCGGTCGATGTATATTCCGTCGTTCCCGAGGCGTGGCTCAGTGCGATGGAAAGCGCATTCGCCGTGGTGTCGGTGTCGAAGCCGTACATTTTCGCGGCCACGGCGGCCGCACCGAAGCTCGCCAGGACGCCGTGCGGGTGGAACCCGGATTCCAGCAGTTCCGGTGCGGCGAGATTGCCGATTCTCGTGTAGATCTCGTAGCCGGCGACGATGCCGGTGATCACCTCGCGCATCGTTGCACCGATTTCCTCGCCGACGGCCAGTGCCGCCGAAACCACGGTGCTGCCCGGGTGCGAGGAGCTTGAGCGATGGGCGTCGTCGTACTCGAAGCTGTGGCCGTAGGTGGCGTTGACGAACGCGGCGTCGGCGGCGCTTACCGCGTCGCCGCTGACGGAGATATGCGAACGGCCGGGCGCGTGTTCCGCGCGCGTCATCTCAAGCACTGCCCGGTTCCAGGGCAAAGCCGCACAACCTACTTGCAGCGACAGCTGGTCTTGCATGAGCTTTCGAACCCCGGCGAGCGCCTCCACAGGAATCTCGGCGAACGTGAGCTCAGTGACGAAGCGCGCGGCGGCCGCTTCGACCGGAGGGAAGTTTCCCATTGTGTACCCTTTCATGCTGGTCAGACGAGCTTGCCAATGGCGGTGGCTGGAAGCCCGTACGATTTAGTCTCGACATAGGCGTCGAAGCCCTCCAGGCCGGCCTCGCGCCCGATGCCGCTGTTCTTGAACCCGCCGATGGGGGACTGGAAGCCGACGGGGTTGCCGTTGACCTCGACAGTTCCGGTGCGGATCTGCCGCGCCACGCTGAGAGCGTGATCGAGGTCGGAGGAGAACACGGACCCGTTGAGCCCGTATTCGGAGTTGTTGGCGATGGCGACCGCTTCGGATTCTGTGTCGAAGGTATGGACCGTCAGGACTGGCCCGAAGATCTCCTCCTGCGCTATCCGGGCGTTCGGATCGACATCAGTGAAGATAGTCGGGTCGACGTAGTAGCCGCGATCGAGGTTCGCGGGGCGCCCGCCTCCGATGAGCAGCGAGGCGCTCGAGGATTTGCCGTCGGCGATGTATTCCTCGACTCGTTCGCGCTGCGTGCTGTTTGCCAGGGGCCCGATCTCGGTCGCGGGGTCGAAGGGATCGCCGACGGGCATCGAGCGGATCAGGTCGACGAGACGGTCGTTAAGTTCGTCCCGGATCGAGCGGGCGACGACGATGCGCGTCTTGTTGCTGCAGACCTGGCCGGTGTTGCGGAGCGAGACCGCGCGGATCGCGGTTATGGCAGCGTCGAGGTCGGCATCCTCAAGGAGCACGGCCGCTGACTTGCCACCGAGCTCGAGGGTGCAGCGGCGCAGATCCTCTCCGCAGATGGCGCCGATGCGCCGGCCTGCCGCGGTGGAGCCCGTAAAGGAGACCTTGTCCACTCCTGAGTGGCGCACAAGACGCTCGCTCACTTCGCGGCGCGCGGGGACCACGTTGAGAACGCCGTCGGGCAGCCCTGCCTTTTGGATCAGGTGTGCTAGCAGGTACGCGTCGAGGGGAGTTGCGGACGTTGGCTTAAGCACCATGGTGCATCCGGCGATAAGCGCGGGAGCGAGTTTGATCATGGAGATTAGAAGGGGAGCGTTCCAGGGCACGATTGCCGCGACGACGCCGACGGGCTCACGAGTGACCAGCGAGTTGCCGGTCAGCGACTGTCGTGTGTCGGCCCAATGATACGAGGGCGCGATATCCAGGAAGGAGTCTAGGAGGAGGCGGGGGCCTCTGGCCTGCATCTTTGTGGAAAGGGTGATCGGGCAGCCCATCTCCGCGCTCACGAGATGGGCCGCGTCGCCTTCATGCGCCTCTAACTCGGCGCTGAGCTTTCGCAGCACGGCGATGCGTTCGTCGAGCGTCATCCGCGGCCACGGGCCGTGGTCGAAGGCGCGACGGGCCGCCTCAACCGCCGCGTCGACGTCCGCTTCAAGGGCCTCGGGCACGGTGGCGATCACTTCTTCGGTCGCGGGTGAGATTACCTCAAGCGTTCGGGTCGACGACGGGCGGACCCACGATCCGCCGATGAAGAGCCGGTCGTACTGTCCTTGCCATATGTCAGTGTGAGTGGTCATGAGCTGATCCCTACGTTGTTATGTGAGCAGTCGATCACCGAGGAGAAGTTCTAAGCCTCCCCGCAGCTTTGGAAGCGAGTGATCGCTCTATAAATATTTTATATCTCCAAGTGATCATTGGGTATATTATATTGAGAAAGATTTTGGAGTCTTTCCTGCATCGGCGTTCGTAAGGAAGCGAGGCCGAGTTCTGGGCAGGACTCCTGCAACGTATCGAGCTGACAAAGGCGGGCAGCAATGCAGCACAAACCACTCACAGGCATTCGCATACTGGAAGTCGGCGGCTATATTGCCCTGCCTCTGGGGACGTCGCTCCTATGTTCCCTGGGTGCGGAAGTCGTCAAAATCGAGCGTCCGGGCGTTGGCGAGGATTTTCGGCGGCAGCAGAACGATCAGAGCCCCTACTTTAGGCAATACAACACGGGCAAGCGCAGCATCGCGATCGACCTGAAGACGCCCGAGGGCGTGTCGGTCGTCAAGTCGCTGATCCCTCGATTCGATGTCGTCCTCGAGAATCTGCGCCCCGGAAAGCTCGCGGCGCTGGGCCTTGGGCCGGAGGCGTGCCGTGAGCTGCGCCCTGACCTCGTGTACGGCTCGGTCACGGGCTTCGGTTCGACAGGTCCGCTCGCTGACCGACCCGCCTACGACACGATCGGCCATGCATTCGGCGGCTTGTACTCTATGTGGGGTGAGGCAGGGCAACCGCAGCTCGCAGGTGGCCTGAGCGCCGACCTGGTTACGGGATTGAGCACCGCTACGGGAGTGCTGGCAGCGCTCGTCGGACGGCTGAAGACAGGCGAACCGCAGCGTCTCGAGACATCCATAATGGAGGCGGTGAGTGTGCTCACCACCGACGCAATCACGCAGGCGTTCGAGTTGGGCCATGATCCGACGCGCACGAGCCGGCACCCGCAGGCACAGAACTTCTGTGTGCCAACGTCGGACGGCGAGTATCTGGCAGTGCACCTGTCATCGTCCCAGAAGTTCTGGCGTGCGATGTGCCAGGCGATCGGACGTTTGGATCTTACCGAAGATCCCCGCTTCGCCTTGTATCGTCCCCGCGAGGCGAACTATTTCGAACTCGTGCCGATCATCGAGCGCGAGTTCTCCACGAGACCGAGGGCTCACTGGGAACGGGTGCTCACCGAAGCCGACGTCCCCTTCGCGCCGGTGCTTTCGATGAGCGGGTACCTGGAGCACGAACAGGTCGAACACCTGCAGATTATCGATCGCCAGGCCGATGGCCTGGCGTTGGTGAGGCCACCATGGACGTTCAATGGTGTGCGTCCCGATCGTCACGGGCGTGCACCCAAGGTGGGCGCCGATACCCGCGCGGTGGTGGGCGAGGTGCTATCTACCGAGACGGTGGAAGAACTGCTGGCCGCGGGAGTCCTGTACGCCGATGAGTCCTAAAGATTCTGAGAAGCAATGATCCTAGGAGGGTTCATGAAGCCGTACCGTTCGATGTTGTTTGTTCCTGGCCATAAGGCGAGTTGGGCCGATAAGGGGTTGGCGTCCGGGGCGGATGCGCTGATTC
>NZ_JBHVSZ010000021.1:0-34040 GCF_042884885.1 Arthrobacter sp. NPDC058097 | reverse complement strand
ACCAACCCTCAACCTCGACACCCCAGCCAACCGGCTCAGCCAGCTGCTACAGGCGGCATAACCCCCCGCGTTGCTCCGACTACTTGAATTTGCCGGCCACGAACTCACGATATCTGGACAAAAACTCCCAAGCGAGGTGGGCAGGGCCCGACGGACCTCACCAACCCACGGGTCAGCTCAGGGGTGTTACTGACGGGTAGAGCGGGTGGGCTTCGGCCAGTGCCTCTACGCGGGTGCGCAGTCCGGACAGGTCCGCTTCGGCGTCGGCGGTCAGGGCCTCGGCGATGATGTCGGCGACCTCGCGGAACGCTGCTTCGCCGAAGCCGCGGGTGGCCAGGGCCGGGGTGCCGATACGCAGCCCGGAGGTGACCATCGGCGGACGCGGATCGAACGGCACGGCGTTGCGGTTCACCGTGATGTCGATCGCGGCGAGGCGGTCCTCGGCCTGCTGTCCGTCGAGCTCGCAGTTCCGCAGGTCCACCAGGACCAGGTGCACGTCGGTGCCGCCGGACACCACGGAAATGCCCTTGGCGGTCACATCCGGCTGGACCAGCCGCTCAGCCAGGATCCGGGCGCCGGCGAGCACACGCTCCTGGCGTTCCTTGAACTCCTCGGACGCGGCGATCTTGAAGGCCACGGCCTTGCCCGCGATCACGTGTTCCAGAGGGCCGCCCTGCTGGCCCGGGAACACTGCAGAGTTGATCTTCTTGGCGACGTCGGCGTCGTTGGTCAGGATGATGCCGCCGCGCGGACCGGCGAGGGTCTTGTGCGTGGTGGACGTCGTGACGTGCGCGTGCGGGACCGGCGACGGGTGCAGGCCCGCGGCAACCAGCCCGGCGAAGTGCGCCATGTCCACCATCAGGTACGCGCCCACGGAGTCGGCGATCCGGCGGAACTCGGCGAAGTCCAACTGCCGGGCGTAGGCGGACCAGCCGGCCACGATCAGCTGCGGCTTGTGCTCCTGCGCGAGGCGCTCCACCTCTGCCATGTCGATCCGGTGGTCCTCTTCGCGGACCTGGTACGGGACCACGTTGTAGAGGCGGCCGGAGAAGTTGATCCGCATGCCGTGGGTCAGGTGCCCGCCGTGGGCCAAGTTCAGGCCCATGATGGTGTCGCCCGGCTTGATCAGGGCGTGCATCACCGAGGCGTTCGCCTGCGCACCGGAGTGCGGCTGGACGTTGGCGTACCCGGCGCCGAAAAGGGCCTTGACGCGGTCGATTGCGAGCTGCTCGATCACGTCAACGTGTTCGCAGCCGCCGTAGTAGCGCTTGCCAGGGTAGCCCTCGGCGTACTTGTTGGTCAGCACCGACCCCTGCGCCTGCATCACGGCCGCGGCCGTGTGGTTCTCCGACGCGATCATCTCCAGGCCACCGCGCTGGCGGCCGAGCTCGTCGTCGATCTTCGCCGCGATCTCCGGGTCCAGTTCAGCGATATCCGCATCCAGGGACGGGGACACAACCTGCTCGAAGACTGCAGTTGCAGCCTGTGCGGCGCTCACAGCTCGCCGCCGTTCTTGGCAGCGTAGTCCTCGGCCGACAGCAGCGGGCCCTCGGACTCGGCAGCCACCTTGAACAGCCAGCCTGCACCGTACGGGTCGCTGTTGATCAGTGCGGGGTCCTCGATGACCGTCGGGTTGATCTCCGTGACCTCACCCGTGACCGGGGCGTACAGGTCCGAGACCGACTTCGTGGACTCGACCTCGCCGCAGGTCTCCCCCGCGGTCACGGATGAGCCGACCTCGGGCAGGTCAACGTACACAATGTCGCCGAGGGCATCAGTGGCCACGGCGGAAATGCCGATCGAGACCAGGTTCCCGTCTTCGCGGAGAACCCACTCATGTTCCTCGGAATACTGCAGTTCAGCGGCAACTTTTGCCATTTATTCTTCCTAACTTTCGAAATCTTGTGGTTCGTACAGCTGTGCGTGGCTTGGTTGGCGGATGAGGGAACTCCTCCGCGTGCTCGGTCGCGAAGACGCCCGCAAAGCGGACGTGACGCTCCCTTAGACGCACGCTTCCGGAGACCCCTCGCCCGCCTCTGTTACGTTCAGTTTTCGGGGCCAACAGTTTCCAGGAAGAATCCTGGTGCCCGGTTCGGCAAGCTCAACCCCCAATGATCGAGCTTGTCGAGAGACGTTCTGGCCAGCCGGGTTTCGACACGCTCAACCAGCGGTTTGCGGCCCTACCCCAGCACCTTTGGCTTGCGAAGGCGCTCATGCCGGCGACCGGTTGTGTCCTGATCCGCAACAAAGGTGAACTGCCCTCGAGGGGCTGGCTGGCCTCGGTTTTCGAAAGCGTGCGTCAAAGCGACGAAGGAGCAGCACGCGTGAAAACTGGGGCCTGCCGGCCCCAGAGCCGGGAACGACGGGACGACGTTGGACTTGCCAGTGTCGAAACAGTCGGTTGGGCTACTTGGAACGCTTGTAGAAAGGCAGTGCGACGACTTCGAACGGCTCGGCCTTGCCCCGCAGGTCGATGTCCAGTGGCGTGCCGGGTTCGGTGAACTCAACATCGACGTAGGCCATGGCCACCGGGTAGCCGAGGGTCGGGCTGGGCTGGCCGGAGGTGACTTCGCCGACGACGTTGCCGTCCTTGAGCACCGGGTAGTGCCCGCGGCCGGCGCGGCGGCCCAGGCCCTTCAGGCCCACGAGCTTGCGGCCCGTCGTGGACCCGGCACCGGCTTCCTTCTTGGCGGCCAGCGCGGCCTTGCCCACGAAGTCTCCTTCCTTGGACAGCGCGACGACGGGGCCCAGTCCGGCGGCGAACGGGTCGCCCTCGAGGGAAAGCTCGTTGCCGTACAGCGGCATGCCGGCCTCGAGGCGGAGCGAATCGCGGGAGGCGAGGCCACAGGGCGTCAGCTCCCCCTCGTCCGCAATGGCGACGATGGACTGCCAAAGGGCGGTGGCGTCGTCGTTCTCCACGAAGATCTCGAAACCATCCTCACCGGTGTACCCGGTGCGTGCCAGCAGCAGGTTCCGCTCAGTGCCGCCCACCAGGAAGGAAACCTCGACGGCGGCGTAGTACTTCAGTCCGGTCACCAGCCCGTGCTGGGCTGCAGGAACCAGGCGAAGGAGGATATCTTCGGCCTTGGGACCCTGCACCGCGATCAGCGACGTCTCGGCGGAAACATCCTCGACGGCGACGTCAAAGTTCGCTGCCCGCTGCACCAATGCCTCGGCCACCACCTTGGCGTTGCCGGCGTTGGGCACCACCAGGAACCTGTCGGTACCCTCAGCCTCGGACGGGCGGCGGTAGACGATGAGGTCGTCGATGATGCCGCCGTCCTCGTTGCAGATCAGGGAGTACTTGGCCTTGCCGACGGCCATGGCGGAGATCTTGCCGGCCAGGGCATAGTCCAGGAACGCGGCGGCGTCAGGACCGGTCACCCAGACCTCGCCCATGTGGGAGAGGTCGAAGATGCCGGCCGAGTTGCGGACGGCTTTGTGCTCGGCCAGTTCGGAGCCGTACTTGAGCGGCATCTGCCAGCCGCCGAAGTCGGTGAACGAGGCGCCCAGTTTCTTGTGCTCCTCGTATAGGGCAGTGTAATTCTCAGTCATTGAGCGGAGTCCTAGTTCTCGAACGCTTCGATCGGAGGGCAGGAGCAGACCAGGTTGCGGTCACCGGCCGCGCCGTCGATGCGTCCCACCGGCGGGAAGTACTTGTCCTGCTTGTGGGTGTGACCGGGGAAGACTGCCTGCTCGCGCGGGTAGGCACGGTCCCAGTCGGAGCTGATCGCAGCGGCCGCGGTGTGCGGGGCGTTGCGCAGCGGGCTGTTCTCCACGGTGAAGTCGCCGTTGGCCACCTGGTCGATCTCGCCGCGGATGGCGATCATGGCCTTGATGAACCGGTCGATCTCACCCAGGTCCTCGGACTCGGTGGGTTCAACCATCAGCGTGCCGGCCACCGGGAACGCCAGCGTGGGCGCGTGGAAGCCGTAGTCGATGAGGCGCTTGGCCACGTCCTCGGCGGTGACGCCCGTCTTGGCCGTGAGTTCGCGCAGGTCCAGGATGCACTCGTGCGCCACGAGGCCGCCTTCTCCGGTGTAGAGCACGGGGAAGAAGTCGTTCAGGCTGGCCGCCACGTAGTTCGCGGCGAGCAGCGCGGACTTGGTCGCCTCGGTCAGGCCGCTGCCGCCCATGAGCTTCACGTACGCCCAGGAGATGGGCAGCACGCCGGCGGAGCCGAAGCGGGAGGCGGAGATCGGAACGTCGTTGCCCTCGGTCCAGGTGGTTGCGTCGCCCGGCATGAACGGTGCCAGGTGGGCCTTCGCCGCAACAGGTCCGACGCCGGGTCCGCCGCCGCCGTGCGGGATGCAGAAGGTCTTGTGCAGGTTCAGGTGCGAGACGTCGCCGCCGAACTTGCCCGGCTGGGCCAGGCCCACGAGCGCGTTGAGGTTGGCGCCGTCGATGTAGACCTGGCCGCCGGCTGCGTGCACGGCATCGCAGACTTCGCGCACGTCGGCGTCGTAGACACCGTGCGTGGAGGGGTAGGTGATCATGATGCAGGACAGGGCGTCCTTGTTGGCCTCGATCTTGGCGTACAGGTCCGTGTGGTCGATCGTGCCGTCGGCAGCGGTGGCCACCACCACGACCTTCATGCCGGCCAGCACGGCCGAGGCCGCGTTGGTGCCGTGGGCAGAGGCCGGGATCAGGCAGATGTTGCGCTGCTCGTCGCCGCGGGACAGGTGGTAGCCGCGGATCGCCAGCAGCCCGGCGAGCTCGCCCTGGGACCCGGCGTTCGGCTGGATGGACACCTGGTCGTAGCCGGTGATCTCGGTCAGCTGCGCCTCGAGGTCGGCGATCAGTTCGCGCCAGCCCTCGGTCTGGGGATCCGGGGCGAACGGGTGGATCGAGGCGAACTCAGGCCAGGAGATGGCCTCCATCTCCGCCGTCGCGTTCAGCTTCATGGTGCAGGAGCCCAGCGGGATCATGGTGCGGTCCAGGGCCAGGTCGCGGTCCGAAAGCTTGCGGATATAGCGCAGCAGCTGGGTCTCGGACCGGTGCGTGTTGAAGACCGGGTGCTGCAGGTACGCGGAGGAACGCCCGACGGCGGCGTCCAGGGCAAAACCGTCCGTCGCCTCCACTGCCTTGGCACCGAAGGCGGCGAGAAGTTCGGCCACGATGGCCGACGTCGTGGTTTCATCGGCGGAGATGCCGACGGTGTCGGCGTCGATGCTGCGGAGGTTGATGCCCTTCTGCTCGGCGGCGGCGATGATGCCGGCGGCCTTGCCCGGCACGGATACCGTCACGGTGTCGAAGAAGCTGGTGTGGAGAACGTCCAGGCCGGCGGCCTTGAGCGACGCGGCGAGCGTCTTCGCGTGGCCGTGGGCGGTTTCGGCGATCGCCTTCAGGCCCTCCGGGCCATGGTAGACGGCGTACATGGAGGCGACGATGGCCAGCAGTGCCTGGGCGGTGCAGATGTTGGACGTGGCCTTCTCGCGGCGGATGTGCTGCTCGCGGGTCTGCAGCGCCAGACGGTAGGCCGGAACACCGGCGGAGTCCTTGGAGACACCTACGAGGCGGCCGGGCAGCGAGCGCTCGAGCCCCTTCTGTACGGCCATGTACGCCGCGTGCGGGCCGCCGAAGAACAGCGGCACGCCCAGGCGCTGGGCGGATCCGACGGCAATGTCCGCGCCCTGCTCGCCCGGAGGGGTGATCAGGGTCAGGGCCAGCAGGTCGGCTGCCACCGTCACCAGCGCGCCGCGTTCCTTGGCGGCGGCGATGACCTCGCTGTGGTCGAAGACGCGGCCGGAGACACCGGGCTGCTGGAGGACGACGCCGTTGATGTCGCCATCGGGCAGTCCCTGGGAAAGGTCGGCGACCTCAACCTCGAAGCCGAGGGCCTCGGCGCGGCCCTTGACGATGGCGATGGTCTGCGGCAGGCAGTCCGCATCCAGGACGGTCTTGCCGTCGTGGGCAGCCTTGTTCTTGTTGGCACGGCGCATCAGGAGCACGGCCTCGGCCACGGCGGTGGCTTCATCCAGCAGTGAGGCGTTGGCGATGGGCAGGCCCACCAGGTCCTGGACCATCGTCTGGAAGTTCAGCAGGGCTTCGAGCCGGCCCTGCGAGATCTCGGGCTGGTACGGCGTGTAGGCGGTGTACCAGGCCGGTGCTTCAAGGATGTTGCGGCGGATCACCGGGGGCGTCACGGTGTCGTAGTAGCCCTGGCCGATCATCTGGACAGCGGTCTTGTTCTTGGCCGCGAGCTTGCGGAGTTCGGCGAGGGCTTCAACCTCGCTCAGCGCCGGAGCGAGCTCCAGCGCGGAGTCCTGGCGGATGTCATTCGGCACCGCCGTATCAACCAGCGCGTCGATGGTGTCGTAGCCGACGGCCTTGAGCATGGCTTCGACGTCGGCCTGGCGGCGGGCGCCGATATGCCGGTCGACGAAGGACGAGGAGGCTGAATTAACGGTCAAAAGGAACTCCATAACTAAGGCGACGCAGGGTACGCCACATTGATTCGGGTTCCTCCCCGCTCTGTATTGGACCTGAGAGTTTCCGCGCTGCTGCACTTTCGCACAGCACCGCTTGCACCGTCGGTGAGCACAGCATGCCCTGAACCGTCCGCACGAGGGCGGAACATGGCGGGCGGGCAGCCTGCTGCTTTCCAGAGTTGCCTTGCCGCGGCGGTACGTGGGCCTGAGAGATTCCTGGGGAGGTTTTGCTCCTACGGCGCCTGCTTGTACCTACTTGCAGGACTCTCCCGCCGCAGATCAAAGGCTTATTCAATTGAGCGGTGACAGCTGTCACAGAGGCTATTGTCCTACGCCGGGAACGCGTCTGCAAACTGTGGCAGCGTGGGCTGGCACACGCCGCTCACGCCCTGAGCCGGTCAAGCGCGGCAAGGAGGCTTTCGACGTCGGCCGCCGTCTCGGACGGCGTCGCTGCCGGCCCGATGGACAGCATGGCATTGAAGTAGAGTCCGTCACCCATGTACAGGACGGCCTTGGCCAGGCCCGGGCCCACGTCGCGTGCGATCTCGTCCAGCCACCGCTGCTGGATGTGGGCGAACCGGCGGCGGGTCTCCTCGTGAGCCACCTCGGCGAGCCGCGTTGCGGCGACGATGGCACGGTCCAGCGGGGTGTCCGCCCAGACGGACGACTTGATGAAGTAGGCGGCCGCACCCTCGGCGGCCGCAGCCATGGCCTGCGCATCCGCCTCCGCGAACTCATCGAGCCGGTCCAGCAGGACACCAATCAGCGCTTCCTTGTTCGGAAAGTGGTAGAGGAGCCCGCCCTTGGATACGCCCGCGCGGGCGGCCACGGCATCAAGCGTGGCGGCACGCTCCCCCACCTCGATCAGCAGGGATTCAAACGCATCGAGGACTGCGCCGCGCGCGACGGGTTTTCTGGGCATGGCTTCAATCATGCCCGGTTCCGAGCGCAGGCTTATAACTGTACCGTCTGGACGGTATAGTTAACTCATGACCATGCACCCAGCCCTTTCCGCGGAGCGCACTTCCGCAGCCCAGGCCAGCAGTGGCGGCGTGCGCGACTGGTTCGCCCTGGCCCTGCTCATGTTCCCGGTCCTCCTGGTGGCCGTGGACAACACCGCGCTGACGTTCGCACTTCCGGCGATCGCCCGCAGCCTCGACCCCACGGGCGTGCAGCTTTTATGGGTGGTGGATGCCTATGCCCTGGTCCTCGCCGGGCTCCTGGTGGCGATGGGCAGTCTCGGCGACAGGATCGGCCGCCGGCGGCTGCTGCTGGTGGGCATTTCGGGCTTTGCGGCGGTCTCCGCTGCATCGGCCTTCGCGCCCAGCGCCGAATGGCTCATCGCCGGCCGCGCGGCCCTCGGATTCTTCGGCGCCATGCTCATGCCGTCCACGCTGTCGCTGATCCGCAACATCTTCCGGGAGCCGGGCAGGCGGCGGCTGGCCGTGGCCATCTGGGCCGCGGGTTTCTCCGGCGGCGCAGCGCTGGGCCCGATTTTTGGCGGCTGGCTGGTGGAGCATTTCTGGTGGGGCGCCGTCCTGCTCGTGGCCGTGCCCATCATGCTGCCGCCGCTGGTTCTGGGCAGGTTCCTCATTTCCGAATCCAGGGACCCGAATCCCGGGCGCGTGGATCTGGCCAGCGTGGCGCTGTCCATGCTGACCATGGTGCCGGTGGTCTACGGCATCAAGGAACTGGCCACACATGGCGCGGGCGTGACGTCGTTTGGAGTTCTGGCGTTTGGACTGGCCATGGGCCTCGTGTTCGTCCGCCGCCAGCATGCCCTCGCGTCCCCGCTGGCGGGCAGGTCCCCGCTGCTGGATATGTCGCTGTTCCGGAACCGCGTGTTTAGCACGGCGATTACGGCGAACATCCTGGCCCTGTTCTCCTACAACGGCTTCATCCTGTTCCTGGCCCAGCACCTGCAACTGCTCGAGGGAATGTCCCCGTCGGAGTCCGGCACCGCCATGCTGCCGGCCCTGACGGCCACCGTGGTGGCGGGCCTGCTGGTGGTTCCGCTGGTCCGTAAGGTCCGGCCGGGCTTCGTGGTGGCCGCGGGACTGGCGCTGAGCGCCGCCGGGTACTGCATAGTTGCGTTCGGGAACCACGACGCCGGGCCCACCGCGCTGCTGGCCGCACTCCTCATTCTTGCGCTTGGGGTGGGATCGGCTGAGACCATCTCGAACGACCTGATTCTGGGAGCCGTGCCCGCGGAGAAGGCCGGAGCGGCTGCGGCGATCTCGGAGACGGGCTATGAAGTGGGCTCACTCCTCGGGACGGCCATCCTGGGGTCCATCCTGACGGCGTCGTACCAGCAGCACCTCACCCTGCCCGAGTCGGTCGCCCGGACGGTCCCTGCCACGTCGGCGGACCAGGCCCGGGAAACACTGGCCGGGGCCATGGAGCTCGCCGGGTCATTGCCGGCCCCGGTGGCTGAGGGGCTCACGGCGGCCGCCCGGGCCGCGTTTGATTCCGGCGTCCATATCACTGCGGCGATTGGACTGGTACTGATGGCCGCAGCGTCGGTGCTGGCCGCCGTCGTACTTCGCCGGATTCCGACTGCAAAGTAGGGCTGCGGCGCGTGCAAGCAGCAGCCCCGGAGAACTCTTCTCCGGGGCTGCCCGTTGCAACCGGCGCGGGTATACAGCCGGCCCGCTACTTGACGTCAGGGTGCGTGACGCTGGCGGACGCCTTCATGTTCTCGGCACCCACCATCCACGCGAACTGCTCGAGCTTTTCAATGAAGGTGTGCAGCAGGTCCGCGGTGGTGGGGTCTTCCTCATCCACCTCGTCATGGACCTTGCGCATGGTGCCCACGGCTGCTTCCAGCGCTGCCACGATGCGGTCGATGGCATCCTTGGTGTTGATGAGCCCGTCAGGGAACTGCGGCAGGTGGGTCGCCTTCGCCACGGTGGCGCTGCGCCCGTCCGGCAGGGCATGCAGGGCGCGCATGCGCTCCGCGATGTCGTCGGCAAAGAGCCGGGCGGCGTCGACGATCTCGTCCAGCTGGAGGTGCAGATCCCTGAAGTTGGTTCCAACGATGTTCCAGTGCGCCTGCTTGCCCTGGATGTGCAGTTCGATCAGGTCCGTCAGGACGGCCTGCATGTTGTTGGTCAGTGTCGGTGAAGCCTTCATGAATCCTCCTCGAATGGTCCAGTGGTTCCGACGCTACCGCAGGCGCTCCCGCCCGGGGAGTCGCTCACCGCAAATTTCACGATCAGCTTACTTACTACTTTGCGGGTCATAAATGATCGGCATTCAAATAACCCTTGCCACGCCCCCGCCGCACGTGCATACTAAATGAACGTCATTCATTTAGTGACGGTCGTCTCACTGGAGTAATCATCATCATGATCGAAATAACCTGCCTCAACGCGCCTGCTTCGCTCGCCCGGACAGCGCAGTCCGGCCGACCTGCCCTGAGGGTCGGCCTCGTGCAGCACCGCTGGCACAGCAGCGCCGCCGCACTCCGCGCCGAGCTCAATGACGGCATCGACCGGGCCGCACGGCTGGGCGCCACCGTGGTGTTCCTGCCGGAGCTGACCCTTTCCCGCTACCCCGCAGACCAGGTTCCGGAGAATGACCTTGCCCGGCAGGGCCGGGACCGGCCGCGTCCTTCCGACGGCGCCGAGGACCTGCTGACCGGCCCCACCTTCCGCTTCGCGGCCGAGGCCGCCCGCCGGAACGGCATCACGGTCCACGCCTCGCTTTACCAGCGCGCCGGCAATCCTGACGGCTCGGACGACGGCCTTGGGCTGAACACCTCCATCCTGGTGTCCCCGGCGGGCGAGCTCCTGGCCCGCACCCACAAGCTGCACATCCCGGTGACCGCCGGATACTACGAGGACAAGTTCTTCCGCCAGGGCCCCGTTGCCGAGGACGCCTACCGGGTCCATGCCCCGGCCGAACTCGGCGGCGCCCGGCTGGGCATGCCCACCTGCTGGGACGAGTGGTTCCCCGAACTGGCCCGCATGTACTCCCTCGGCGGCGCCGAGCTGCTTGTCTACCCGACGGCGATCGGTTCCGAGCCGCTGTTCCCGGACTTTGACACCCAGCCCCTCTGGCAGCAGGTCATCGTGGGCAACGGCATCGCCAACGGCCTGTTCATGGTGGTCCCGAACCGCTGGGGCCAGGAGGGCAGCCTGAACTTCTACGGCTCCTCCTTCATCTCGGACCCCTACGGCCGCATCCTGGCCCAGGCTCCGCGTGACGAGTCGGCCGTCCTTGTGGCCGACCTCGACCTGGACCAGCGCAAGGACTGGCTGACGCTGTTCCCGTTCCTGACCACCCGCCGCCCGGACACCTACGCCCGGCTCACCGAGCCGGTCCGTCCGGAGGAACCGTTCGGCACCCCGGACGCGCCGGTCGACGCTGCGGTTTCGACAGGCACCGCCAGCGAGGACGCGGCCTCCACCAGCGAGCGGGTGAACGCGTGAGCACGTGGCGCATGCCCGCCGAAACGGCCCGCCAGGAGCGGCTCTGGATGGCCTTCCCCACCGGCGGCTACACCCTCGGCGACACCCCGGAGGCGGCGCACGCCGCCCGTTCCGTCTGGGCCGCCGTCGCGAATGCCGCCGTCGAGTTTGAACCGGTCACCGTGGTGGTGGACCCGTCCGACGTCGGAACGGCCGCCCGCTACCTGTCGCCCGCCGTCGAGGTGCTGACGGCGGAACTCAACGACGCGTGGATGCGCGACATCGGTCCGACGTTTGTCCTGGACGGAAACGGCGCCCTGGGCGCCGTCGACTGGGTTTTCAACGGCTGGGGTGCCCAGGACTGGGCCAGCTGGGACAAGGACTCGCTGATCGCCGCCGAGGTGGCTGGCCGGTCCAGCGCCCGGCACCTCGTATCCGAGCTGGTCAACGAGGGCGGCGGCATCCAGGTGGACGGCGAAGGCACAGTGCTGGTCACCGAGACGGTGCAGCTGGATCCGGGCCGCAATCCCGGACTCAGCAAGGCCGACATCGAGGCCGGACTGGCCCGCACCATCGGCGCCACAAAGGTGATCTGGCTGCCTCGCGGACTCACCCGTGACTCACAGCGGTTCGGAACGCGCGGGCACGTGGACATCGTTGCCGCCATCCCGTCCCCGGGCACACTGCTGGTCCACTCCCAGCAGAACCCCGCCCATCCGGACTACGAGGTGAGCCGGGAGGTCATCAGCTTCCTGTCCTCCACCACGGACGCCGCCGGCCGGGAGTGGACGATCATCGAGGTTCCGGCGCCCGTCGCCCTGACGGATCCGGAAGGCTTTGTGGACTACAGCTACATCAACCACGTGGCGGTCAACGGCGGCGTCATCGCCTGCACGTTCTCCGACCCGAACGACGAGAAGGCGCTCCGCATCCTCGCGGACGCATATCCCGGGCGCAAGGTGGTGGGCATCGATGCCCGCGAACTCTTCGCCCGCGGCGGGGGAATTCACTGCATCACCCAGCAGCAGCCCGCTGCCGCCTAGAAAGGGCCTGTCATGAGCCAAACCACGAGCATCCAACCCGGCGGGAAGAGCACTTCCCCGGCCGGCGAAGCAACGCACGGCATCACCGGGAAGGGCCTCAAGAGCGGGCAGCTGGGCCTCCTGGCCGTCGTCGTCCTGGGTATTTCCTCGGTGGCTCCGGCCTACAGCCTCACCAGTTCACTGGGGCCTGCCGTCGGGACCGTGGGCGTGCAGCTGCCAGCGATCTTTATCGTCGCCTTCATCCCGATGATCCTGGTGGCGTTCGCCTACCGCGAGCTCAATGCCGACTCCCCGGACAGCGGGACTACGTTCACGTGGACCACAAAAGCGTTCGGCCCCTTCCTCGGCTGGATGGGCGGCTGGGGCCTGCTCGCCGCGAACATCATTGTTTTGTCCAACCTGGCAGGCGTCGCGGTGGACTTCTTCTATCTCTTCCTGGCCCAGGTATTCAACAACCCCGGGCTCGCAGACCTGACCTCCAACACGGCAGTCAATATTGCCACCTGCCTCACGTTCGTGGCCCTCGCCGTCTGGGTCAGCTACCGCGGCCTGCACGCCACCAAGCTCGTGCAATACAGCCTGGTCGGTTTCCAGGTCCTGGTCCTGGTCCTGTTCATCATCATGGCGCTCACGCACGCGGCATCCGGTGACGCCGGTACATCCCTCGCGTTCAGTTGGGACTGGTTCAATCCCGCGAAGATCGAGAGCTTCGAGCAGTTCACCGCCGGCATGTCACTGGCCGTCTTCGTCTACTGGGGATGGGACGTGTGCCTGACCGTGAATGAGGAGACCAAGGGCGGCAGGGGCACCGCGGGCAAGGCGGGAACCACGACGGCGGTCGCCGTCCTGGCCCTGTACCTCGCCGTGATCGTGGCCACCATGATGGTGGCCGGCACGGGCGCCGACGGCATCGGCCTGAACAACCCGGACAACCAGTCGAATATCTTCGCCGCACTGGCCTCGCCGGTCATGGGTCCGCTGGCCATCCTGATGTCTCTCGCCGTACTCTCCGGCACAGCCTCGTCCCTGCAGTCCACGATGGCCTCTCCGGCACGCAGCCTGCTCGCGATGGGCCACTACGGCGCCCTGCCGCCGCGATTCGCGTCGGTCAGCAAGCGCTTCGGCTCCCCCGGCTTCGCAACGCTGGTCGCGGGCGGGATCTCCGGCGGCTTCTACGCGGTCATGAAGGTGGTCAGCGAGAACGTCCTCAACGACACCATCCTGGCGCTGGGCCTGATGATCTGCTTCTACTACGGCCTCACCGCCTTCGCCTGCACGTGGTACTTCCGGCACAGCCTGTTCTCCAGCGTCCGCAACTTCTTCATGCGGCTGCTGTTCCCCATGCTGGGCGGACTGGTCCTCACCGTCGTCTTCATCCAGACGGCCGTGGACAGCTGGGCGCCGGAATTCGGCAGTGGTTCGGAGATCTTCGGCGTGGGGCTCGTGTTCGTGCTCGGCGTGGGGATTTTGGCCCTCGGAGTCGTCGTCATGCTGGTGATGGCGCGGCTGCGGCCCGGCTACTTCCGGGGGGACACCATCCGCCAGGACACACCCGCACTGGTGGTTCCTGAATAGCGGCATCCACCTGCAGCGATGCCCCGCTTCCCGGTCCGGGAGGCGGGGCATCGCTACTTTAATACTTCACTACTACTGCTGGCATCTCACCAGCAATGGATCACCAGTAGTGGGCGACGTCGACGACGAGCCGGGAGCCGGAGCTGGGACCGTCCAGCGTGTACACCTTGTACGGCAGCCGGGCACGGACGCCCAGGCCAAGCGTGGTGTAGCCCTCGAAGCTGCCGGCCCACGCCACCTGCCGGAACGTGTGGTAGCCGGATACGTTGGTTACCTCGGACCGGTTGGCCGGAGTGAAGGTCGCCTTGCCCGTGGCATTGTCATAGGCCGGCGAGTTGATGGTGACCTGCAGGAATGCACCGCCGCGGAGCTTGAGCGGCAGGCCTGAGCCTTCCTGTGCCACCTCGGAAACGTAGCGGACGTTGTAACCCTTGGCTTTGCCCTTGAGGTCGATCACGAGGCGGTCAAAGCAGTAGTGCTGCCCGCTGCGGACATTGGTGATGGCTGCGGTGCTCATGGTCTTGTCAGCCTTCGCCAGCGAGCCCCACACCTGCCCGCAGTAGGAGGCTGCCGAGGCGGAGCCCGGAGCCAGCAGGCCCAGTCCAACAGCCAGGAGGATGACTGTGAGCCAGGCGGGAATTCTTTTCATTTGGCCACCCCTTTCGAGTGAGTGTTTGGATAGCTCCAGAGTAGGAGCGCCAAAAGCCCTAGACGAGGGCTGTGGCCGGTTCGGGGCGCAACCGTTAATCTCGCAAAATACGGGTCACGGGGCCGTAATTCCGGGCGGCCTTTTAAGGGCATCGAGAGGCGTTCGTGGCCCTTTCTCCACGCTTCCGTTACCGCAGATAACGGGGCCTTTGCGGCCGCCGGAGCTTGCGCAAACGCTGGCACAAAAAAGCGAGGCGCCGGCCTCCCCAGCGGGGAGCCGGCGCCTCGCGTGGCTTTGCTCTGTCGGCTGCCTGGCTATGAAGGCTGCCTGGCTGCAAAGCGGGACATGCGCTGAGGGCTGTCTCTTAGCCTTCGCAGTCGTGGCAGTACTTCATGCCGTTCTTTTCCTTGGCCACCTGGGACCGGTGGCGGACCAGGAAGCAGGAGCCGCAGGTGAACTCGTCGGACTGCTCGGGAACGACGATGACCGTCAGTTCCTCGTTGGAAAGATCGGCGCCCGGAAGGTCGATTCCCTCGGCGGTGTCATTCTCGTCGACGTCAATAACGGCGGTCTGGGCACCGCCGCCGCGGGACGCCTGGAGTGCCTCCAGCGATTCGGAGGGAGACTCTTCTTCTGTCTTGCGTGGGGCGTCGTAATCGGTAGCCATAGCGTTGTTCACTTTCGTTGCTGCACAGCGCCATTCAGGCACCTCAGTGAAGCAGTTTAGGTCATAAAGCGGCAACGTCAAGAATAGTGTGGCCAAGGCGACACTAATGGGTCTTTTCCGCCTGTTCCGCGGCGTTGGCGGCGGCATTTTCGTGCGTCCTGAGGGCGCGGTCTTCCGCGATGGCGACACCACTGAGCGGAGGCAGCCACGCCCACCGGGTGACCTCCTGGAGGGCGTCGTTGGCCTGTCCTGCAGTGTCAGGGTCCGGCGGGAACAACAGGGCGTCCGCGAGCGCCGCACGTACCCTGCTGAGCAACTCTGAGATGGTCATGCCGCCAAGCTATGCGGCCAGTGTTGAGGGCACGTTTCGACTGCGTCTCCGGGCAGTTAAGTGTCGGGGGAACTGAGCTGCACCGCAGCGCGGACTGGCGGGGCGCCGTCGGCGGTCTTAGCCTTGAGCTGTTCCTGCATCTGACCATTCTGGATCTGACCACCCAGCAGCGGAGGGCACATGGCTACGAAACTGAACCGCAAGGCACTGGAACACGCACGCAGCCTCATTAAGCAGGGGAAGGTGCATAAGGACGTCCGCGACGACTGGAGCGAACATGCTCCCTCGGCGGACGACGAGAATTCCTTCATCGACAAACACGGTTTCGACGAATTCGCGAAGTGGCACCTCGGCGTTGACGGCGAGAAATCGGAGGGCACCAAGGGCAGCGTGAGCTTTCCTTTCGGCGACCTCAAGAAGGTCCACCGCTGCGCCATTATTTCGCTGGAGAGCAGGGCGGCACAGTACGACCATGACGACATCCGCAAAGCCGCCAAGGACCTGCTGGAGGAGATCGACGCGGACTAGGGCGTGTCTGCCGAAGTCCCGGCAGCCTGCACGAGTTTTTGTTCAGATAATGGCCGCTAAACCGTCCGGAACTCGCGATACGTGGACAAAAACTCCACCGCTTGGGGCAGGATGTGACTCATGGCGATTGATGTGCGCGGTGTGCGCGAGCAGACCCGCGGAGTCGTGAACGTGGCCCATTTGAACAATGCGGGAAGCTCGCTCGTCCCCCGCCCCGTGGCCGAGACCGTGGTGCGGCATTTGCGCCGCGAGGAGGAAATCGGCGGATATGAAGCGGCGGAGGAGGCGGCCGACCGGCTGCAGAGTGTGTATTCCTCCGTGGCGCGGCTGATCGGGGCTCGGCCGGACGAGATCGCCCTCGGCGAGAGCGGCAGCCGGGCGTGGGCTGTGGCCATGCACAGCTTTCCCTTTGTCCCAGGATCACGGCTGCTGATAGGCCGCTCGGAGTATGCCGGCAACGTCGTCGCGCTGCGGCAACTTGCGCGCCGGAACAGCCTGCAGATTGTGGTTCTCGACGACGATCCCTACGGGCAGGTCGATGTGGAACACCTTCAGCGGGAGCTTGAGCGCGGAAACGTGGCCATGGTCGCTTTGACACATGTGCCCATGGCCGACGGCCTGGTCAATCCGGCAGCGGAGGTGGGCCGGCGCTGCCGTGCTGCGGCGGTATTGTTTGTGCTCGACGCGTGCCAGTCGGTGGGCCAGATGCCTTTGGACGTGGAGTCCCTGGGCTGTGATGTGCTCGCTGGAACAGGGCGGAAGTTCCTCCGGGGGCCGCGCGGCACCGCGTTCCTGTATGTGCGCGCCTCGGTTCTGGGGCGGTTTGACCCGCTCGCCCTGGATGGGCTGTCTGCCTTTTCCTCCGGCGAGGAGGGTTTCGAAATTCGCGGCGATGCCCGGCGCTTTGAGAGCTGGGAGGCCAGTATCGCCGGAAGGCTGGGTCTGGGCCGCGCCGTCGATTATGCCCTGGACCTGGGCCTGGACGCTGTGCAGGAGCGCGTGGGCGCATTGGCGGAGCGACTGCGGACGGAGCTGGCGGCGGTTCCGGCGGTTACCGTCCACGACCACGGCATCGCCCGGTGCGGCATCGTGACGTTCTCCGTGAAGGGCAACGAGGCGGCGAACATCAGGGCCCGGTTGGCAGAGCACCGGATTAACGTCTCTGTGGCTCCACGGCCCTCAGGCGAGGTCCAAGCCATCCTCACCGGGAGCCCGCACGTGGCGGAAACGGTGGTGCGCGCCTCAGTGCACTACTACAACACCGAGGATGAGATCCTGCGGCTGGTGGGCCTCCTCCCCCGGTGACCGTGGCCGCTTCTCCTGATGGTGTGCACGCAGCGGGGCAGCCTAGACGGCTTCCGCGAGCGTCATGGCGTAGCGGTTCTGGCTGTCGGTCCATTGCCCTGCGATGGAGAAACCGGCCGATTCGAGCTCGCGGGCCACTCCCTCGAGCCGGAACTTCGCCGAAATCTCGGTGCGGAGTTCCTCGCCTTCGTCGAACCTGATGTCCAGGCCCACACTCGGCAGGCGCACGAGCATCGGTTTCGTCGCCCGCAGCCGCATTTCGATCCACTCTTCCTCGGGCATCCAGACGGCGACATGATCAAACGCCATTACCTCGAAATCGGCACCCAGCTGGGCATTGAGGACGCGGAGCACGTTCCGGTTGAATTCGGCGGTGACCCCCTCGGCGTCGGCGTATGCCGGAACAAGGATGTGCGGTGACTTCACCAGGTCCGTGCCAAGCAGCAGCGAACCGCCCTCTTCGCCGAGCAGCTCGCGGATCCCCACGAGAAAGCGCGCCCTGGCCGCCGGCTCAAAATTGCCGATGGTGCCGCCCAGGAACGCCACCATGCGCCGCCCATTGTGCGGGAGCACGTGCAGCTGGGTCTCGAAGTCCGCTGCCACTGCCTCCAGCCGAAGGTCGGGGAAGGCGGGCGCCAGCTCGTTGCGCGCATCCAGCAGTGCACTGTCGCTAACGTCCACCGCGACGTAGCGGCGAAGAGGTCCCGCCTTCCGCAGCGCATCCAGCAGCAGCGGGGTTTTCCTGGACGATCCTGAGCCGAGTTCGATCAGCGTTTCCGCCGGGCTCGCGGCCGCCATCTCGGCCGCGAAGAGCTCCAGCACTTCACGTTCGGCCCGGGTCGGATAGTACTCCGGAAGGTCCGTGATGCGCTCGAACAATGCGCTGCCGAGTTTGTCATAGAACCACTTGGGCGGCAGCGTTTTGGGTGACGAGCCGAGACCGGCACACACATCGGCGCGCAGGGTTCGTTCCAGGTGGTCCGGGGGCAGGTGGTGGACGATGTCGCTGCGGTCGGCGGAGAGGCTCATGTTGCTGCGTGTTCCTTCGTAAGAGTCGGAATGGGACGAACTTCGACGTGGCCGGGGGTGGCGGTCAGGAGGGAATTGTCGGGGACCTCCTGCCACCCTGGGCCCTCATCGGAAGGCTCGCTGGCGACGACCACGCCTCCGGGGCCGGCCCGCCAGAAGAGGCTGTCGCCGGCGGCCGTAGCCGCGATGGCGCCGCCGTCGGTGAGCAGAAAGTTGAATCTGCCGCCGGCGACTGAGGCGACAGCATTGACCACCTGCGTCAGCGCCTCGCCGGCATCGGCGCCCGCGGCAAGCCGCTCCTGGACAAGGGCCCAGAGCAACGCCGAATCGACCTGTGCTTCAAGGGCCAGCAGGCGTGCGGGCGGGAGTGAAGCAGCCAGTTCCTCCAGCGCATGCGGCCAGTCCTCCACCCGGCCGTTGTGGCTGAAGAGCCAGCGTCCGTGCGCGTACGGCGCTGCCGCTGACTCGTCCGGTGGCATCCCCGGTGTTGCCGACCGCACCGCTGCCAGTACCGCCGGGCTGGAGGTGACCCGGGCGACGTCGGCAAAGGACCTGTCCGCCCAGATCGGGACGGAACGGCGGTAGCGGGCGGGCACGGGATCGCCAGGGGCGTACCATCCGACGCCGAAACCGTCGGCGTTGACTGTCCCGTACCGCTGGCGGCGCGGCGCCCACGACTGCGCCAAAAGACCGTGGTCGGGGACGAGCAGCAGCTCGGCCAGCGGCACCGGCGTCCCGAGGTAGGCGAGATGGCGGCACATGGCTAGCAATCCTCCGCCGGTGACGCGTCGCGCGCCGTGCGGAATCCGGTAAAGATCTGCCGGCGGATCGGGTAGTCCCAGTTCCGGAAGGTGCCCCTGCAGGCGGCAGGATCCACTGCCCAAGACCCGCCCCGGAGCACCTTGTAGTCCGGACCGAAGAACACTTCGCTGTATTCCGGATACGGGAAGGCGGTGAATCCCGGATAGGAGCGGAAGTCGCTGGAAACCCATTCCCAGACGTCGCCAATGAGCTGCCGTACCCCCAGGGGCGAGGCTCCCGCGGGAAAGGAACCGGCCGGGGCCGGCCGGAGCGCTGCCCCGCCAAGGTTGGCGTGATGGGGTGCAGGATCATCGTCGCCCCAGGGGTAGCGCCGGGACCGCCCCGACAGGGGATCGAAGCGGGCTGCTTTTTCCCATTCTGCTTCGGTCGGGAGCCTGCGCCCGGCCCAGCGCGCGTACGCGTCCGCTTCGTACCAGCTCACGTGCTGCACCGGCTCATCGTCGGGAACGCGTTCCACGACGCCGAATCGGGTCCGGCACCACCCGTCGCCGTCGCGTTCCCAGTACTTGGGAGCCGCTAAGCCGGCTTCAATGCAATGCGTCCAACCTTCCGGGCTCCACCAGCGGGGGTTCCGGTAGCCGCCGTCGTCAATAAAGTGCCGGTATGCGCCGTTGGTCACCGGAACGGTATCAATCCAGTAGCCGGGCACCTTCACGGTGTGTGCCGGGCGTTCATTATCCAGCGCCCATGGTTCCACCGATGTCCCCATGGTGAACTCCCCGGAGGGGACCAGCACTTCCTTGGCCAAAGCATGCAGGTCCGGGGGCCGGGTACCGGCCGCCAGGGGCTGGGCGTGGAGCACCGGCGCGCCGGCCCGGAGCTGGTGCGTGGCAAGCATTGTTTCGTCGTGCTGCTGTTCGTGCTGGATGATCATTCCAAACGCGAAGCCCCGGTGCACAAGAGGCGCGCCTTCCAAGGGCGTCCGCTCCAGGATGTCGAGCGCCTTGTCACGGACCTGGGCGATGTACCTGCGGGACTCCGCCGGTGAGAGCAGCGGCAGTGAGGGCCGGCTGCTGCGGGAGTGCTGGAACGCGTCGTACATCTGGTCGATATCGCAGCGCAGCGGCTCCATCTTGCCCACATCGCGTACCAGCCAGATTTCCTCCTGGCTGCCCACGTGCGCCAGGTCCCACACCAGCGGTGACATCAGCGGCGAGTGCTGCCTGAGAAGATCTTCGTCGTCGCAGTCGGTCAGTGCATGGGTGCGGCTACGGGCACGTTCCAGCCCTTCGGCGATGAACGTCCTGAGGGCCTCGGGTTCGGCAGGGGCCCCGGAAAGGTCATTTGGCATCGGTGTAAGCCTCCCTCGGCTCCGGTTCGGCAAACCAGCTGCCGGTTCTGTGCCACAGGTCTAGCCGCTCCTGGGCCGGGCACCGGCCACGCGCGGTATTGCGCTCGATAAAATCCTCGGTCCGGCGCCGGGTGGTGGCATCCGCCCCCAGGCGGGGCATCGCATCGAGCGCAGCCTCAGCGCAAAACCGGGCGGCCAGGGCGAGAGCGGAATTGCTCAACGCTTCACGGGCGGCAGTCCTCATCGCGTCAGGCAGCGACGTAAGGGGTGCGCAGGCATCTGCGGCGAGGTCGGCAGCGTGTTCGTCGTCCATAAGCGCGGTGACTATGGCCGTGACGGGCTCCCAGTCATGGCCCGCTTGTGCATCGATCACCCGGACTTCCAGAAATCCGCGTGGACGGACAGGCGGGAAAAGAGTGGTGAGGTGGTACTGCAGATCGCCCAGCGTTGCAGGTCTGGGCCCGTGCCCGTGCAACCAGTCCCGCATCGTCAGCCCCTGCGGCGGATCCCAGCAGCGCCCCTGTGACGGGATGCAGAGCACCAGCGCGTCGAGCGCGTAGTGCGCCCACGCCCGCCGGGGATCCTCCGAACGGGGGATGGTTGCGGTCCGGGTCGGGTCAATGCCCAGCCACGTGCGCTGACGGTTGCTGTGCCATCCGTTGGGGACGCCGTGAAGGAAGGGCGAGTTGGCAAACATGGCGATGAGTACCGGCAGGAGATTGTGCAATCGTGCCCAGCGTTGCACCGCGCCGGTGGTTGCAGGACTGTCGAATCCGGCTTCCAAGGAAATCTGAAGTGAGGCGGTGGAGCACATCATGGTTCGTCCGGCGGGACCGAAGCCGTCGAAGTGCCGCTCCATGGAGGCGTAGCGCGGGTGCTCCAATGACCGCACAGCCGGACGTCCGGCATCCAAGGCGAGCGGACCGCAGAACAGGCCGGCGTCCGAAAGCCGGGTCTCAACTGCTGCGAGGTCTTTCCGGGTCGCGACGACGAGATCGGGAAGACCGGAGGCGCAGGCGGAGCTCACCTCCAGCTGGCCGCCGGGTTCGAAGGTGATCGCTCCCCCGCCGGGCAGCGCACCCGCCGAGGCCGCCATGGCCTCACGCACACGCGCAACCGTAACCGGGGCCTGTGGATCAGCGGCGTCGTGGACCAGCCGTTCGACCTCCACTCCGGCAGCACCCGGCGGTCCGGTCTTAAAGCACACGGAGGCCACATAGACTTCGGCGTCGGACTCGGTAAGGGGGCGGATGTCGCGTCCGGCCTGCAAAGCGGAGGTCACGTATCACTCCTTCGACGTCGGTGTCTTCTGGCGGCAAGCTAAACAGCCCCCTTCCGGCCTTGTCAACGGTTTATGCGGGCGCGCAAAAGTGCTACGAAGGACGGACGGGAGGCCCCATCAGGGCACGTCGGCTGACCTCACCAGAACGACGCCGGTCCGGTCACCTCCCAAGGTGACCGGCCGACGTCGTACTTCCCTTGGTTCCCTCCCGAGTTTTTGTGCAGATAATGGCCTCTAATGCGCCCGGAAGTCGTGATACGTGGACAAAAACTCCTCCCGGCGCAACGCTCGACGGCGGTTGGCGCCGGACATTGCGTCCGACGCCAACTTTTGATGACCTTACTGTTGCCCCGTATCGGGCGACGCCATCACCTATGGGCCGGCTCCGCCGTCGTTAGTGTGCGTGTCCGGCGGCCGCCTCCGTAAGCGATTTGCCCGCAAGGACGACGGCGCACTACGGGCTGGAGCTGATCCTCGATGCGCTGGAACCGGAGGCGGCCGGCTAGTGCTGAGATTTGGCCGCATCGGACTAAACCGAGGCCAAGCATACAAAGAGCCCCCTGTCGGATTCGAACCGACGACCCCCGCTTTACAAGAGCGGTGCTCTGGCCAACTGAGCTAAGGAGGCGTGCCCATCAGGGCGGGCGCCGCTATGGCGCTAGATAAGGTTAGCCCAAGGACCGCCCGCCCGTAAAAACGGGCTGCCGGCAACAAACGGACAACCGGTTAAGCAAAACAGTGGCCCGGAGGCCCGGGAGAAATCCGGGGAGCCGGGCCACTGCCAGAAATGAACGCTTACGCCTTGGCCTTGATGGCGGCGTCCAGGAAGGCCGGGAACTCAGTCTGGGCGCTGTCGCCCTTGCCCCACTGCTTGCCGTCGACGAGGACCGTCGGCGTACCCGTCACGCCGATGGCTGCGGCTTCCTGGGTGGTGTACTTGACCCACGGACGGTAGGTCTTGTTCTCGACGCAGGAGTCGATGCTCTTGGCGCCGACGTCCGTGGCCAGCTTCTTCAGCTCGTCGTCGGAGAGGCCAGCACTGCCTTCGGCCGGCTGGTTGGCGAACAGGGCGTCCACGAACGCTGAGTACTTCTCCGGCGATTCGTTCACCACGCAGGCGGCGGCGTTGGCTGCGCGGGAGGAGTAGTTGGTGGTGGAGCGGTTGTCCAGGAAGCCGAGGGCCCGGTACTCCACAGTGATCTTGCCTTCGTTACGGAGCTTCGTCAGGGTCTCGTTGTACGTCGCCTCGAAGTTCTTGCAGACGGGGCAGATGAAGTCGATGTAAAGGACAACCTTCACCGGCTTGCCCTTTTCGGCTTCCGCGCCCGGCGCGGTGACCGTGGCTGGCGCCGAGGCTGCCGGCGACGGAATGTCCGCGACATTGACGCTGGCAGGGGCGGACTTTGCCACTTCGGTGCCCTTCAGCAGCGTGACGCCGCCGTGGACATTGCCGTTGGCCGGGGTCGGGCCCTGGTCTGCCACCGGGGCGTTGCTCTTCAGGCTGGTGGTCACCACCAGTGCGACGACGGCGAGGATGGCCACGACCGCGACGACGATGCCCCAGCCAATGAGCAGTTTGTTCCGCTTGTCCTTCTTAAGCTGCGCCTCGCGGATTTCGCGGGCCTTCTCGCGGGCCTGGGCAGTGCGTTCTGCTTTGGACTGGCGGGGTTCGTTTGCGGGGCTCATCAGTTCCTCGTGTCGTGCGGACAGGTGCGGACCACCTCGGGGCAACTCCCCCAGTTTAGGGGAGAACGCCGGAGCTTGCGCTTTCAAGCATTCATTCCAGCCTGACCAACGGACGAATGGCCCGGAAGATTCCAGCCGGTTAAGGTTGATTAGAGCCATAAGCAACCTTAGGGAGCCCCCATGCACGGAGCTGTAAGCGACAAATCCGACACAAAAACGGAAAGCTCGGCTGTGCCCGGCGGCAGCACGGACGTCACAAAGGACGCCGCGAACGACGCCACCAAGGAAGCCAGCAAGGACGCCACCAAGTACGACTTCATGGTGGTCTCCAACCGCCTGCCGGTTGACCGCTGCGCACCCGGCGAGCCCGGTGACGACGGCTCCGGCTGGCGGCGCTCGCCCGGCGGCCTGGTCACCGCCCTTGCCCCCATGATGACCAGGACGGACGGCGCCTGGGTGGGCTGGCACGGCGCCGCCGACGAGACAGTGGAGCCGTTTAGCCACGGCGGCATGGACCTCGTCCCGGTTCAGCTCAGCGGCGATGATGTTGAGCTGTATTACGAAGGCTTCTCCAACGCGACCGTCTGGCCCCTGTACCACGACGTCATTGCCCCGCCGGAGTTTCACCGAACCTGGTGGGACGCGTACCGCACGGTGAACAGAAGGTTCGCCGACGCCGTCGTACGCACTGCCGATGAAGGCGCAACGGTGTGGGTGCAGGACTACCAGCTCCAGCTCGTGCCACGGATGCTGCGTCAGGCGCGGCCGGACCTGAGGATCGGGTTCTTCAACCACATCCCCTTCCCGCCGCCGGAGATCTTCGCCCAGCTCCCCTGGCGCCAGGCCATCATCGACGGGCTGCTGGGAGCGGACCTGGTGGGCTTCCAGCGCAGCAGCGACGCAGGCAACTTCATGCGTTCGGCCCGGCGGTTCCTCGGCGCCAGCGTCAAGCAGCAGCAGGTCCACGTCAAGGACGCTGACGGCGAGCACACCCACATCGCCCGTGCCCAGGCCTTCCCCATCTCCATCGACGTCCAGCACATCACCGAGCTGGCGCAGAAGCCTGAGATCATCGAACGCGCACGGCAGATCCGGCAGGACCTCGGCAACCCCAAGACCATCCTGCTCGGCGTGGACCGACTGGACTACACCAAGGGCATCGGCCATCGCCTCAAGGCCTACGAGGAGCTCCTGAACGAAGGCAAGCTAAAGGTGGGCGACGCGACGCTGATCCAGGTTGCCAGCCCCAGCCGCGAGCGTGTGGAGCAGTACCGGCTCCTGCGTGAAGAGGTCGAGGGCACCGTGGGCCACATCAACGGCACCTACGACACCATCGAGAACACGGCGGTCCGCTACCTGCACCACAGCTATCCGGTGGAGGAAATGGTGGCGCTCTACCTCGCGGCGGACGTCATGCTGGTCACCGCGCTCCGCGACGGCATGAACCTCGTTGCCAAGGAGTACGTCACGGCCCGCACCAACAACGACGGCGCCCTGGTGCTCAGCGAATTCGCCGGCGCCGCGGACCAGCTCAAGCAGGCGCTGCTGATGAATCCGCACGACATCGACGGCCTCAAGGACGCAGTGATGCGCGCGGTCAGGATGGCCCCCAAGGAAGCGGCCCGCCGCATGCGCTCCATGCGCAAGCAGATCCTGGACCACGACGTCGACCACTGGTCGGCCGACTTCCTGAACGCCCTCAATGAGAAGGTAATCCGCGATGACTCCTGAGGCAGAGCACACCGGCAGCACCCGACTGGCCCTGGCCCCCGAACTGCTCGAGGCGGTGCGCCGCATCGCAGGCACGGACCACCTGCTGGTGGCCATGGACTTCGACGGCACCATCTCCCCCATCGTTGACCACGCCGGGGACGCGCGCCCGCTCCCCCGCTCGGCTGCCGCTTTCGCCGAACTGACCGCACTGCCGCGTACGACGACGGCACTCATCTCGGGGCGGGCACTGGACAGTCTGCGGGCAGTCGCCTCCCCGCCGGAGGAGACCCTCCTGATCGGAAGCCACGGCGCCGAGGCGTGGCTGGGTCCGGGTTCGGCGCCGCTGACGCTCGACCCGGAGCAGCTGTCGCTCCTCGAGGAAGTCCGGGGCATCCTGACGGAGATCGCGGAACTGGCCCCCGGCACCGTCCTGGAGGAGAAGCCCGCCGGCGTCGTGCTCCACACACGGATGGCAGCGGACGACGTTGCCGAGGATGCCGTCGCGGCCGCCCGCGCCGCGCTGCAGGACCGCCCGGGTGTTTATCTCAAGAACGGCAAGCGGGTCCTTGAGACATCCGTGGTGCACGCGTCCAAGGGCGAGGGCGTGGACTTCCTGCGCCAGGCCACCGGAGCCACCGGCGTACTCTTTGCCGGCGACGACACCACCGACGAGGACGCACTGGGCCGCCTCGGGCCGGACGACGTCGGCGTGAAGGTGGGACTCGACTTCACCCAGGCACAGTTCCGGGTGGAGGCACCGGTGCACATCGCCGAACTCCTCGAGGCACTGCTGCGCGAACGCCGCAAGGCCGTGGCGTCCGGGTCCTGACGCGGCGCCCCACTGAAGCACTCGTGGGGCATCTCATATGTGACATCCGTAACATTTTGTCCGATTCGCGATAAGTCTGACATACTCTTCTTTGTGATGTGGCGCACAGAACCGTGCGGCGTCACTCGATGCTCCTCGGCCATGGCCGGGGAGTCATCATGTAGGGCAAAACTGAATTACATGAACCATTCACTACGGATCGTCCGGCACGTACCTGCCGGTGAAGGGATTGATAACTGTGGCAACAGTTACTTTTGACAACGCTACGCGTCTGTACCCGGGCACTGAAAAGCCCGCTGTTGACAAGCTCAACATCGAAATCGCCGACGGCGAATTCCTGGTCCTCGTTGGACCCTCCGGTTGCGGTAAGTCCACCTCCCTGCGCATGCTCGCAGGCCTCGAGGACGTCAACGCCGGCCGGATCCTCATTGGCGACCGCGATGTCACCGACGTTCCGCCGAAGGACCGCGACATCGCGATGGTTTTCCAGAACTACGCGCTGTACCCGCACATGACCGTGGCGGACAACATGGGCTTCGCCCTCAAGATCGCCGGGGTGAGCAAGGAAGAGCGTGCAGAGCGCGTCCGCGAAGCCGCAAAGCTCCTGGACCTTGAGCAGTACCTCGACCGCAAGCCGAAGGCACTCTCCGGCGGTCAGCGCCAGCGTGTTGCCATGGGCCGCGCCATCGTGCGTAACCCGCAGGTCTTCCTCATGGACGAGCCGCTCTCCAACCTCGACGCCAAGCTCCGCGTCCAGACCCGTACGCAGATCGCTTCCCTCACCCGCCGCCTGGGCGTCACCACCGTTTACGTGACGCACGACCAGGTCGAGGCCATGACCATGGGCGACCGCGTTGCGGTTCTCAAGGACGGCCTGCTGATGCAGGTGGACACCCCGCGCAACCTGTACGACCGCCCCAAGAACGTCTTCGTGGCCGGCTTCATCGGATCCCCCGCCATGAACCTGCTGGAGCTTCCCGTGGTCGACGGCGGCGTCCAGTTCGGCGGCACCGTTTACCCCGTGCCGCACGAGATCCTCGATGAGGCCCACGGCCGCACCGTCACCCTGGGCAGCCGTCCCGAAGACCTCGAGACCGCAGCCCAGGGCGAAGGCCTCCAGGTTGAGGTGGACGTTGTTGAGGAACTCGGTGCCGACGCTTACGTCTACGGCCACACCACGCTGGACGGCAAGACCCACGACATCGTGGCACGCGTCGACGGCCGGCGTCCCCCGATGAAGGGCGAGTCCATCTGGGTCCGCCCGCAGTCCGGCCACGTGCACCTGTTCGACACCAAGACCGGCGAGCGCCTGGGCGACTAGCAGTCCAGTCCGGTGGTTGAGCTTGTCGAAACCACCGGAGCGACTCTCCCAGCCAAAACCCGACGGCGGCCCTCCCCTAAACCGGAAGGGCCGCCGTCGGGCTTTAACCGCTGTCCCCTTTTAGGCACCCCCTGCAAAATACGGAAGAATTGACCCATGACCGAGGAACACAACGCGCAGTGGCACGACGAACCCACCGACTACGGGCAGATCGGCAAGCTGCCGCGGTTCGAAGCGGCCAGCGCCAATGACGACAAGGCAGCCTCGGTCGCCAGCAACCTCAACATCACGGCCGCTGCCGCGGATCCCGAACTCCTCGACCTGCCCTGGCACATAGCGCTCGAGGACTGGCCGGCGGAAAACCTGGCCGCGCTCCCCCGCGGCATCTCCCGGCACATCGTGCGCTTCGCCCACCTCGGCGGCTCCGTCATCGCGATCAAGGAAACATCCGAGCACGTGGCCCGGCATGAGTACCACATGCTCCGCAAGCTCGCGCGGCTGGATGTGCCCTGCGTGGAGCCCGTCGCCGTCATCACCGGCCGCACCACCCCCGACGGCCGCCCCCTGAACCCGGTCCTGGTGACCCGGCACCTGAAGTTCTCCATGCCGTACCGCGCACTTTTCTCGCAGATGCTGCGCAAGGACACCCTCACCCGGCTCATCGACGCCCAGGCGCTGCTGATGGTCCGGCTGCACCTCATCGGCTTCTACTGGGGCGACGTCTCGCTCTCCAACACCCTGTTCCGCCGCGACGCCGGAGCCTTCGCCGCCTACCTGGTGGACGCCGAGACGGGGGAACTGTACCCGGACCTCTCCACCGGCCAGCGCGAGTACGACCTGGAGATCGCCCGCGTCAACATCGCCGGCGAGCTCATGGACCTCCTCGACGGCGGACTGATCGAGGAGAAGGTGGACCCCGTGGCCACCAGCGAACTCATCATGGAGAGCTACCGCCGCCTGTGGACGGAGCTGACCGCCAAGGAATCCTTCGAACTGGGTGAACGCTGGCGCGTCGGCGCCCGCATCCGGCGGCTCAACGAGCTCGGCTTCGACGTCGAAGAGTACGCGATCAAGACCACCCAGAACGGCTCCACCATCCAGCTGCAGCCGAAGGTGGTCGACGCCGGCCATCACATGCGCCGCCTGCTGCGCCTGACCGGACTCGACGCCCAGGAGAACCAGGCCCGCCGCCTGCTCAACGACATGGACACCTTCCGGGCCGACAACAACCCGGAGATGGACGAGGAATACAGCGCGCACCTGTGGGTCAGCCAGATCTTCGAGCCGATCGTCCGGTCCATCCCCCGCGACCTCTCCGGAAAGCTCGAACCCGCCGAGGCCGTGCACGAGGTCCTGGAGCACCGCTGGTACATGTCCGAAAAACAGGAACGCCACATCCCGCTGGCCGAGGCAGTCCAGTCCTACATCGACTCCATCCTGCGCCACCGCCGGGACGAGGCCGCCATCATGCTGAACCCGGACACCGAGCTGCTGAAGATCCTCGCCGTGGAAACCGAGGAATCGCGCTACGGGGCCGATGAAACCGAGGACGAGTACCCCGACGCCGACGACTGAGCCTCCTTGGCGGGGCTTTGGCCCTGCCAAGGACGGCCCTGCCTGGCTCGCCTTGTCTTAGATCGCCTTGCCGGGATTCAGGATGCCGGCGGGATCGAAGAGGTCCTTGATCCGGCGCTGCAGCTCCCGTAGCGGTTCGGGCTGTTCCAGGCCCAGCCAGCGCAGTTTGTACTGCCCCACCCCGTGTTCGCCCGTAATGGTTCCGCCCATTTCCAGCGCCGCCTCGATGGACGCGTCGAGCGCAGTGTTCAGGCGGCGCATCGCGCTGGCGTCCACCTCATCGTTGACACGATCAATCCAAAATGTCGGGTGCAGGTTCCCGTCGCCGGCGTGGGCCACGACCTTCAGCTTCACGGCGTGGACCTCGGCCAGCGCCTCCAGCGCCGCCACGTAGGCCACCAGCCGGGAGCGGGGCACGGCAACGTCCTCACCCACGCGGTACTGGTCGTCCACCTCGACGCCCCTGCTGTTGCGGCGAAGTTCCACCAGCTGTTCCGCCTCCGCACTGGCCTCGGTAGTGACGACGGCACCGCCGGCCGTAAGGACCTCCCGCACCACGTCGGCCTCCGCCGCCGCGCCGAAGCCGTCCGTCTGGACCAGGAGCAGCGAGGCTCCCCGCGCTGCAAGGTCCGAGCCGTGCAGCTCATCCAGCTGGGCCAGCGACCCGCCGTCGAGCAGTTCCATGATGGCCGGCTGCACGCGGGCCTTTCCGACGGCAAGCACACCGGCCGCCGCCTGCCGGAAGTCCGGGTAGAACGCGGCGATGGTGTGCACCTCGCGGGGAAGATACTTCAGCCGGACGGTCGCGCCGACGACGATGCCGAGCGTGCCCTCCGAACCCACGAACAGCCCGGTCAGGTCGTAGCCGGCCACGCCCTTGAAGGTCTGGTGTCCGGTGTGCAGCAGCGACCCGTCCGCGAGGACCACGTCCAAGGCCAGCACGGAATCCCGCGTCACGCCATACTTGGCACACCGCAGGCCACCGGCGTTGGTGGCCACGTTGCCGCCGATGGTGGACATCCGGAAGCTTGCCGGGTCCGGAGCGAACATGAGCCCGTGCGCCGCGGCGGCGTCGTTCAGGTCGGCGTTGATAACGCCGGGTTCGACGACGGCGGTCTCGTCGTCCGCGTTAAGCTCCAGAATGCGGTTCATCCGTTCCAGGCCAAGGACGACGCAGCCCTCGCTGGCGTGGGCGCCTCCGGAGACTCCGGTCCCGGCGCCGCGGGGCACCAGCGGCACGTTGCGGGCGGCGCAGGCCTTGACGGTGGCCTGGACGTCGTCGACAGACTCCGCCAGGACCACGGCGGCAGGCAGCCGGTACTCCACCACAGGCGCCTGGTCGACGGCGTACACGGCGAGTGCAGCCTGGTCCCGTAGGACTTTTCCCGGCCCAAGGATTGATGTCAGTTCGTCGGCGATGCTGCCCATGGGTCTCCCGTTCAATCGCTTTGCTTCAGTCTAGATGTCGCCCGGGCCACACTTTGCCCTGATGGTTTCCTCGTCGGAGATTGGCCTGCAGGCCGATCTGGAAGCGTTTCCAACTTTGTGATGGAAGTGACGGTGGGTCCCTCAGGATTGACCCGAACTGTCAACCAACTTGCTGATGTAAGCGCTTTCATTTGTGGGTATCGGGCCTTTAGGATTGCCCAATGTCTGTTGACTCGTTTCTGCACTCGGCGTCGCCGCTGGCTGGCGCACTGACGCCCGTCCACGCCCCCGACAACGCGCACGGCTGGTGGCGGTCCGCCGTCATTTATCAGGTGTACCCGCGATCCTTCCGTGACATGAACGGAGACGGAATCGGTGACCTCGCGGGAATCACGGCCGAGATGCCGCAGCTTGCCGAGCTCAGCGTGGACGCAGTCTGGCTCTCGCCCTTCTACCGCTCCCCGCAGCGCGACGCCGGATACGACGTCAGCGACTATTGCGACGTCGACCCGATCTTCGGCACGCTTGGCGACTTCGACGGCATGGTGGCGGAGGCGAACCGTCTGGGTCTGCGCGTCATCGTGGACCTGGTCCCGAACCACTGCTCCGACCAGCACCGCGATTTCCAGGCGGCGCTGGCTGCCGGCCCGGGCAGCCCCGAACGGGACATGTTCATCTTCCGCGACGGCCAGGGCGCCGAGGGCAACGAACCACCCAACAACTGGGGGTCGCACTTCGGCGGCTCAGCCTGGACCCGCATCACCGAGCCTGACGGCACTCCGGGACAGTGGTACCTGCACCTCTTTGATTCCGCGCAGCCGGACTTCAACTGGGACAACCAGGCCGTTCATGACGAGTTCGAGCGCATCCTGCGGTTCTGGCTGGACCGCGGCGTCTCCGGGTTCCGCGTGGACGTGGCCCACGCCCTGGTCAAGGCCCAAGGCCTGCCCGCATGGGGCGGACGCGCCGACGGCAGCAGCTCCGACGGTTTCCCCGGACACGAGGCTCCGATGTTCGGCCAGCCGGCCCTGCACGACATCTACCGCAGGTGGCGCCAGATTCTTGAGGAGTATGGTCCCGACCGCATTCTTTGTGCCGAGGCCAACGTGGACCCCCTGCCGCGGCTTGCCCACTGGGTCAGGCCCGACGAAATGCACCAGGCCTTCAACTTCCCCTACCTCCATGCTGGGCTGGACCTCCTCCGCCTCCGCCACATCGTCACCGAGTCCCTGACGTCTTTGGACGCAGTAGGCGCGCCCAGCACCTGGGTGCTGTCCAACCACGACGTCGTCCGGCATGCCACCCGCTTTGGGTACGACTGGTCCGGGCCTCGGGACGGAGACGGCATCGGCCCCTATGACCCGCAGCCTGACGAGGAGCTGGGCAGGACCCGGGCCGCGGCGGCATCCCTGTTCATGCTGGGACTCCCCGGCGGTGCCTACCTGTACCAGGGCGAGGAACTAGGGCTGCCTGACGGCATCGATATCCCGGACCACCAGCGGCAGGACCCGACGTTCGCGCGCACCGGCGGCGCCCGGCTGGGCCGCGACGGCTGCCGTGTTCCCCTGCCATGGAAAGCGTCCGAACGCCACAGCGGCTTCGGCGAGGGCTGCGTGCCGTGGCTCCCCCAGCCGGCGAGTTTCGCGAAACTGGCCCGGGACGCCCAGGCCGGGGACCCGTCGTCGCACTTGAGCCTGTACCGCCGCATGCTCACTGAGCGCCGCGAACTGGACCTCGGACGGGGCTCCCTCGCCTGGGCGGAGGAATGGTGCACCGCGTCATCGCTGGCATTCCTCAACGGCGACATTCTGGTGGTCATGAACATCGGCTCGGATCCGCTGGAATTGCCCGCCGGTGAGGTTGTGCTCCGCAGTTCGTCTCCCTCGGACGGCGGCGAGGAAGACCAGCGCCCTTCCCTTGGCTCCGGGGAAACCGTCTGGCTGCGGATCTCGCCGGAGGACGCGGGGAGTTAAGCCATGGCCGGGATCAAGGACGTTGCGGAACGGGCCGGGCTTTCCATAGCCACTGTTTCGCGCGCCTTGAGCGGCCGGGGCCATGTGTCGACGGCAAGCCGCGAGCGTGCCAGGGCAGCCGCCGTCGAGCTTGGCTTCGTGCCCTCCTATCAAGCGTCCAGCCTTGCCTCCGGCCGGACCCGCAACATCGGTGTCCTGGTCCCCACTGTCCGCCGCTGGTATTTCTCCTCGGTGCTGGAAGGCATTTCGGCTGCCCTCCTCGACGCCGGCTATGACCTGACCCTCTACAACATCACGCAGGGGGCCGTCCGGCGGCGGAGCATCCTCCAGGACTTCCTGCTGCGGAAACGCGTGGACGCGGTCATTGCGGTTGCGCTGCCGCTGACCGAGGAAGAGATCAGCCAGATGCTGGCCATCGACCGTCCGCTCGTGGGCATCGGCGGACCGCTGCCCGGGGCTTCCACCATCCAAATAGACGACCACGGCCTGGCAGAGTCCGCCGTCAATCACCTCATTGGGCTGGGCCATGCCCGTATTGCGCACATCACGGGCGACTCGCTGAATGACCCGGACTTCAAGATCCCGAGCACCCGGCGTGCCGGTTATGAGCAGGCCATGGCGGCTGCGGGGCTTCCCGTGCGGCCGTCATCGGTGGCGCAGGCCGACTTCACCGTCGAGGGTGCCTATGCCGTGGCCCGGGAGCTTCTCGGTGGGGCTTCCGAACGGCCGACAGCAGTCTTTGCAGCCTCGGACGAGATGGCCATCGGAACGATACTGGCAGCCCGGGACTTCGGGCTGCGGGTACCGGAGGACGTGTCGGTGGTCGGCCTGGACGGGCACGAGCTGGGTGAACTGTTCGGCCTGACCACGATCGATCAGGATCCGCGCGGCCAGGGAGCGCTGGCGGTGCGCCTGCTGCTCGAGGGGTTCGACGCCGGCACGGACCGGGCCGCTGTGCAGGCCGAATACCCAACGCGGTTTGTCATCCGGCGGAGCACCGCGGTACCTCCACCCTAGGAGCAGACTTGTCCCGGCACCGGGTCCGTCCCAGAGCCGCGTTACTCTGCAGCGCCGCCCATGAACCGCACATACCGGCTCAGAACTTCCGGCCAGTCTTTCTCCCAGGCGGCGCGGGTGCCGGCAGGATCCTCGGCTCCCTCCCAGCCGTCATGGACGACCCGTATCTCCGTGCCTTCGTCCACGCCACGGAACACGACACGCAGCTCGGTGGACCACAGAGCGGTGCTGCCGGGGTACCACGACGCATGGAAGGACAGCGGGGGCTGCCAGTCATCAATGGTTCCCCAGGTGGTGCTGCGGCCGTCGTCGGAGCTCTCCAGGATGAGGTTTTCCTCGAACTCCACGTAGGAGCCGGGACCGTAGACGCTGTTGGACTCCATCGGCCACCAGAGGTGCGTGTGGTCGGTGAAACCCATGAACGCCCGGGACACCGGACCGGGGACCACCGCGGAGCAGATGACGGGGTCCAGGCTCTCGATGGGCTGAGGCACGTCGCCGCCGGCTGCGTGGCTGAAGAGGTTTTCCATGGCTACCAACTCTACCGGCCCCACCAACCCGACGCGATATCAGATCCTGCCACTACTTGACCGACGCGTCCTCACCCCTCGTCGCTTCCAGACCAACGCGTCCTCACCTTCCGTCGCTTCCAGACCAACGCGTCCTCACCTTTCGTCGCTTCCTGACCAACGCTTCCTCACCTTCGGGCGGCCGTGGCCAGGCCGTCGACTTGTAAGCGACGAGCGCGACGACAGCCAGGTGGAAGAGCCCATACTGGGATAAGCAGTGTGGACGGCATGTCACCCCCGATGGGATGTGAGGAAGGGTCGTGGAAAACGTGCAGGAGCTGCGGGAGGGTTGGGGAAATACCTGCAGGAAGTGATCGAGCGTCGGTGGAAAAGCTGCAGGAGGTGAGGAAGAGTTGAATGGCCCGGGGTTTTGGCGCGGCTGTATTAAAGCAAACGGAGGCCATGAAAAGAATCAGGGTTAAAAGGGTCAGGCCCCGACGTTCATCGTCGGGGCCTGAGCCGTAAATAGTGTCCGGCGGTGACCTACTCTCCCACACCCTCCCGGGTGCAGTACCATCGGCGCTGTGGGTCTTAGCTTCCGGGTTCGGAATGGGACCGGGCGTT
>NZ_JBHVSZ010000020.1:0-59225 GCF_042884885.1 Arthrobacter sp. NPDC058097 | reverse complement strand
CCACGGGGGTGGCGGTCCGGCAAATTCAACCAATTTAATAAAAAATCGGTATCAACAAACTTGGCACACTATTGAGTTCTCAAACAACAGACACACCCGGCACCACCCAAACCAAACATTCAGGATCGCTCCGGAGCAACTTTTCAAACTTACCCGACCCGGCGAAGCTTTGCAAATCAGCGTTACCGCGGATTTCCGCTTGCAGGAAGGTCCCCAACCCGTCCACAGCACACCGCTAAGCGCACCATTTTCCAGGCCATTTGAAAGGGGGTCGGTCGCTATCTTTCCGCTTCAGCGGCGGCGACTCGAAGAACATTACACGGCCCCGAACCCAACCGCAAATCGGCCGGACACCGCGCCAAAACCGCGATATTTCGCGGCGAATGAGGTGCGGGGCCGAAAAGGCTGGCCGTCGCCGTCGTAATTCCGTTCTATGTGGTGCCTCACCCCCGTCAACCGGGAGTCACCAAGCAAGACCGTTAACGCAAAGGAGGGCCGGCAACCATGTGGTTGCCGGCCCTCCTCAAGCAGCTGGTATCAGCGGTGCTGGATTACCAGGAAGACTTGGTGATGCCCGGGAGCTCACCGCGGTGAGCCATGTCGCGGAAGCGGACACGGGAGATACCGAACTTCTGGAAGGTACCGCGCGGACGGCCGTCGATGATGTCGCGGTTACGCAGACGGATCGGGGAGGCGTTGCGGGGCAGCTTCTGCAGGCCGAGGCGTGCAGCTTCGCGTGCTTCGTCAGTCGCGTTCGGGTCAACCAGGGTCTTCTTCAGCTCGAGGCGCTTTGCAGCGTAACGCTCAACGATGACCTTGCGCTGCTCGTTGCGAGCAATCTTGGACTTCTTAGCCATGTGTTTAGCGCTCCTCTCGGAATTCGACGTGCTGGCGGATCTTGGGGTCGTACTTCTTCAGGACCAGGCGGTCCGGATCGTTACGACGGTTCTTACGGGTTACGTAGGTGTAGCCCGTGCCCGCGGTCGACTTGAGCTTGATGATCGGACGTACGTCCTTGTCCTTTGCCACTAGAGCTTCACTCCTCGTGCCAGGATGTCGGCGACGACAACGTCGATGCCGCGTACGTCGATGGTCTTGATGCCCTTTGCAGAGACCTGCAGAGTGACATTACGGCGCAGGGACGGAACCCAGTAGCGCTTCTTCTGGATGTTCGGGTCGAACCGGCGCTTGTTGCGGCGGTGCGAGTGCGAAATGCTGTGTCCAAAGCCCGGCTCGGCTCCGGTCACCTGGCAGTGTGCTGCCATGACGACTCTCCTCTGAAAAAATGAATGAAACGGCTGGCAGAGTTCTGCTTCACCGTGCGGCAGGCGGCGTCCGGATCCAGCCTCACGCGTCCGCGCGCTTCGACACCGGCGAACCGGGTTAACTGCGGCGGAATACGATGAGCCACGAACACCTGGCAATGGAAGCCACTGCGAAGTGCCGGGATGCTGGGCGAATACAGGAATGCACGCAACTTGAGCCCCTAACTACCGGCCTGAAGGGACTGTGAATACTGCCTACAGCCACCGCAAACCGGAGCAATTGCACACGCTCCGCGCCACCTAGCGCCAACCAAGTCTACGAGACACGCGAATTAAAGACCAATCCGGCGGGAAACGGTGTTATAGGGCGGCCCAACAGGGCCTGCTTCCAAGACATATCCGGATGGAAGGCTCCTCACAGCAAAGTCAAAGGCTCGGGGCGGAATCTTGAGCCATGAACACACAGCTCTTGCCCTCCCCCGGGACCGGCACACCGACACGTCCGGACCACCGGACTGCTCCGGTTCGGGAGACCGGCCGCTTCGCCGGCCAGCACCGGCGCAGGCTCCTCCGCGCCGACGTCCTGACGGTGGCTGCCTGGTCCTCGCTGGCCGCCTCGGTGGCGCTTTGGCTTGCCGACGGCGGCCTGGCGGCGGCGGCGTCGCCGGCAGGCATGATCACGGCGCTCGGCATCGTCGCCGGCCTTGCCGGCATGGACCTCGTGCTGCTCATGCTGCTGCTGGCGGCCAGGATCCCGTTCATCGACGGCGCGGTGGGGCACGACCGCGCCCTGGAGTTCCACCGGAAGCTGGGGAAACCGTCGCTGTACCTGCTGCTGGCCCATGGCCTCCTCATCGCGGTGGGCTACGGCATGGCGGAAGGGCTCGACCCGGTCAGCGAAGCTGTGGCGCTCTGGGTGCTGGTGCCGGACATGTGGCTCGCGTTCATCTCCTTGGCTCTCTTCCTCGCAGTTGTTGTCACGTCCCTGGTGGCGGTCCGCCGGCGCTTCCCCTACGAATTCTGGTACGCCGTTCACCTGCTCACCTACGCTGCAGTGCTCACGTCGCTGCCGCACCAGTTCAGCGTGGGCGGCCTGTTCGCCGTCGGCAGCTGGCAGCGCTGGTACTGGCTCGCGGTCTGCATCGCCACCGGGGCTGCCCTGCTGTATTACCGGATTATCCAGCCTGTCCGGGCAACCTTCAGGCACCAGCTCACGGTTGAGCGCGTCACCGCGGTGGCCCCCGGGGTGGTCAACATCGAAATGAGCGGCCTGCAGCTCGGTTTGCTGGCCGGCAACGGCGGGCGGTTCTTCATCTGGCGCTTCCTCGCCCCGGGTCTCTGGTGGCATCCACATCCGTTCAGCCTGTCTGCGGAGCCGGTGCGGACCGGACCTGGCGGGCACGGGCGGCTGCGGATCACGGTCCGTGATCTCGGCCGGGGCTCGGCGCAATTGCTGAAGCTCAGACGCGGAACGAAGGTCGCCGTCGAAGGGCCCTACGGACTCTTCAGCTCCGCAGCACGCAGCAAGGACCGCGTGGTGATGATCGGGGCCGGCATCGGGATTACTCCGTTGCGGGCCCTCCTGGAGACCACCCCCTTCGCCCCCGGCCAGGCAACGGTCCTGCTCCGCGGGCACAGCAGCCAGGAGCTCTACCTGGGCGAGGAAATCCTCGAACTCTGCCGGCAGCGCGGCGCCACCCTGTTCCACCTCACCGGCGGACGGGACCCCGGCTCACCTGGCAGCTGGCTTCCAGCCGCCGAACACCGCGCCGGGTACGCGCTGGCGGACTACGTTCCGGAAATCGCCTCCGCCGACGTCTATGTATGCGGGCCCTCACGGTGGGCGGGCAACGTCCTGAACGCCGCCCGAGCCGCTGGCGTCAACGAAGATCAGCTCCATCACGAAAGGTTCGACTGGTGAGAATCAGAGCAGCAGTTTCAGCCGCCTTGGCTTCGGCCGGCATCCTCCTGGTCGGCTGGCAATCAGGTGTCCATGTGGCCGATACACGCAGCGCGGTCGCGGCCGCAGCAACGGGAAACCAGGTTTCGGGGACGGGAACCACGGACAGCAGCGGTGCGGGAGCGGCGGCAGCGGCGGGTGCGGCGGCAGCGGCCGGTGTGGCGGCCAAGGCCGGAGGAACGTACGACGGCGATGTGGTCCAGACCCGCTTCGGCAGCGTGCAGGTCCAGATCACCGTCAAGTCCGGGCAGATCACCGACGTCACGGCCGTGAAACTCACCGACGCCGAGGGCCGGTCCGTGCAGATCAGCAACTACGCCGCACCGATTCTTCGGGACGAAGTGCTCCAGGCGCAGTCCGCCGACGTGCAGACCGTGGGCGGGGCCACCGTGACCAGCGACGCCTACCTCACCTCCCTCCAGGCGGCCCTCGATGCAGCAAACCTCTGAGACCGCACACCGTCTCCGGGCCCGGACCTTCACCTGCATGGGGACTGTCATCAGCCTGACGGTCCCAACGGACTCGCACAAAGCACCCCAGGCTGCGGCGGATGAGCTGGAAGCGGCCACCGCCGTCGTCGAACGCCTGTTCACGGAACTGGACAGCATCTTCAGCCTCTACCGCAACGATTCGGAGGCGAGCCGGCTGGTGCGCGGTGAACTCGCGCTGGCGGAGGCCTCGGACGAAATGCGGGCGCGGTACGAGGAGGCGGCCGAGTGGAGGCTCCTCACCGAGGGCGCGTTCACGCCGGAACGTCCGGACGGGGCGCTGGATCTCAGCGGAATCGTCAAGGGGCACGCCATCCGGGAAGCCGGCATGTCTCTGTTGGCGCTCGGCATGGCCAACTGGTGCCTGAATGCCGGCGGTGACGTGCTGGTCAGCGGCTCCCCCAGCCCCGGCACCGCTACGCCCTGGCGCGCGGGGATCGTTGATCCGTGGGACCGGCGGACCCTGCTGGCGGGATTTCCGCTGGGCGGCGGTTTGTTGGGTGAAAAGACGGACGACGGCGGGAGCCGGGTGGCGCTGGCCACCTCCGGTTCCGCTGAACGCGGGGACCACATCTGGAGCGTTACGGCGGGGCCTGCGGAATTCCGGCAGGTCTCCGTCGCCGCAGGGGACGTGGTCACCGCCGATGTGCTCGCAACCGCGATCGTGGCCGGCGGGGTCCCGATGCTCAACCGGGCCACCGCCATGTGGGACATCGAGGCGCTGGCCGTCCGCGCAAATGGCGATCTGCTGGCGACGGGCGGGTTCCGGCGGTAGTTAGAGCCGGGTGAGCTGGGCGTACCTGGGCTGGAGGTTGTCACCGGAGGACTTACCGGTGACCCGCCGGACCACCCACGGCGCGGCGAATTCCCGGACCCAGCGGGCGTTCGCGCGCAGCGCCTCGGCCTTGCTGAGTTCCGGGACCGGGGTCATGGGTGGAACCTCGATGGAGTGCTCGTGTTCGAGGACCGTCAGGACGCGCTTGGCCATGTTGGCGTGGCCTGCGGCGGACATGTGCATCCGGTCCTTCGCCCACATGCCCCAGTCGTAGTATTCGTTGAAGCGCCAGTAATCCACCAGCAGGGCGCCGTGGTCCCCTGCGATGCCGCGCACGAGTTCGTTGTAGATGGCCGTACGCCCCCGCATGGTGCCGAAAACCTTCGAGCCCCGCGCGTCGAAGCCCGTAAACAGCACCACGGTGGCACCGGTGGCGGCGAGCTTCCCCACGGCTTTTTCGTAATCCACGAGCAGGTCGTCGATGTCGATTTTGGGCCTGAGAATGTCGTTGGCGCCGGCGTAGAGGGTCACCAGGGTGGGCCTGAGCGCGATGGCGGCGTCCACCTGCTCGGCCAGGATCTGCCGCAGCTTGCGGCCGCGGATGGCGAGGTTGGCGTAGCCGAAGCCGGGGTCAGCCAAGGCCAGCTGCTCCGCCACCCTGTCGGCCCAGCCGCGGACCCCGTTGGGCCGTGTCGGGTCGTCGTCGCCAACGCCTTCCGTGAAGGAATCTCCGAGGGCTACGTAGCGGGCCGTGAAATCCATGGGAGCAAGTCTGCCACCCGTTGCCGGGAGCAACCAAGAATGCTCCGGCGGCGGCAGCGGGCTGCTACTGCTGCGGCTCGCGGAGGATCCAGTGGTTAGTGTCCAGGCGGGCCACAATCTTTTCGCCGATGCGGGCCAGGTCCGCCACGTCACGCTCTGTCAGGGCGTCGAGGAACAGCGAGCGCACCGATTCCACGTGGCCCGGGGCCAATTCCACGATGGTGGACATGCCCTCCTCGGTGAGGTGTGCGGTGGTGACGCGGGCATCGCCGGGATGCGGCCGGCGTTCCACCCAGCCGCGGTTCTGGAGCTTGGTGACCACATGGGACAGCCGTGAGAGCGAGGCGCTGGTCCTGGCCGCCAGCTCGCTCATGGGCAGGAAGCGCCCTTCGGCCTCGGAGAGCATCGCCAGCACGTTGTAATCGAACAGCGATACCTTGCCTGCGGCATGCAGCTGGGTGTCCAGCGATGCGGGCAGCATGGTGTTGATGCTCAGCAGGGCAAGCCAGGCCCGGCGTTCATTGGCGTTGAGCCAGCGCGGTTCGGTCATTACTCCATCCTAGGAGAACTGACGCTTGACGGTTCAAGGTTGGTCCCGGCGGCGGCGAGTCGCCGGGGACCGGGGCCCTGGCGGTAGGCTGGCGGTCATGTACGTAGTTTCCCTGACCTACAAAGTTGCCCAAGAGATCGTGGACCAGCACCTCGATGCCCACGTGGACTGGCTGCAGGATGCCTTTGACGAGGGCGTCTTCATCGCCGCCGGCCGCAAGGTTCCGCGCACGGGCGGCGTGCTGCTCTCCAGGGCCGACCGTCCGACGCTCGAAGAGTCCTTGGCCAATGACCCGTTCAACGTGCACGGCGTTGCCGACTTCGATGTCATGGAATTCGCCGCTAACCGCACAGCACCGGGGTTCGAGAACCTGCTGGACTAGTCGCGCGGCTCCATCAGCTTTTTCAGGCCGCCTTTTCGCGGGACCTTCACCGGTTGCGGCCAGCGGGGGCTAAGGTCGTCGCCCAGTGTGACCCCGCGGAGCTTCCGGCCAAACAGCGGCAGCACCCAGTCATTCACCCAGCGCCGCTGCCGCCGTTCCCAGTCCCGGAGCGTCATCCGGGCCGGCGGTTCCCACTCCTTGAGGCTGATCTTGTGCGGCACGCCCAGATGGTCCAGGACCTGGGCGGCGAGGTATTTATGCCCGGCCTTGGACATATGCAGCCGGTCGGTGTCCCACATCCTGCGGTCATGGAAAGCCTCGAAACACCAGTAGTCCACGAGCACGGCCCCGTACTTGGCCGCTATCTCACGGACCCGCCGGTTGTACAGGGTGTTCCGCTTCTTGAGGGGTTCGAGCACCGCGGACACCTTGACGTCGAACCCGGTGAACAGCACCAGGGTGGCACCGGTGGCCGCCAGCCGGGCCACCAGTTCCTCATATTGGGCCAGGAGCTGGTCCATGTCGGTACCGAAGTCCAGGATGTCGTTGCCGCCGGCATAGAGGGTGATCAGCGTGGGCTCCATGGCCAGGGCCTGCTCCAGCTGCTCATCCACGATGTGGCGCAGCCGCTTGCTCCTGATGGCCAGGTTGGCGTAGTGCCAGCCTGGTTCTGCCTTGGCCAGCTTCTCCGCCACGCGGTCCGCCCAGCCGCGCACGCCGTTCGGCATCCGGGAGCTCCGGTCGCCCACGCCTTCAGTGAACGAATCCCCGAGGGCAACGAAAACCCGCCGCCTGCCCCGGTCCGGAAGCAATGGAGAAACACCCACCCGGACAAACTAGCCAACCCAAAAGGCCAGTAGGGAAAGAACGGATTAACCCCAGGTGAGCGGCCCGCCGAGCCGCAACCGCTGGCTTGCGACGAATCGCATCGCCGACCAAAGCTGAGCGAGGCCGCCCGCGGCCAAATGAAGCGTCGGGAGGAAGGGCGGGCCCGAGGGCCCTGAACTGCGCCTGCGAAGTTTGGGAAGGGCCCAACCGCTAAGCGACGGCAAGTCAGCGGTGGAGGCGGACCCAGCCCGACACAACAAGGGTTAGAGTTCGGCTTTGCCCTGACGCCAGTACCCCATGAACGCCACCTGCTTGCGGTCGATGCCGACGTCGCGGACCAGGTAGCGCCGCATGTCCTTGATGACACCCGCCTCCCCGGCGATCCATGCGTAAAAGGGCAGGGCGCCCGCGGGCTTGTCAGGGTTCTTGGTGGCGCTTACCGCGGTGGCATCGAGGCGGGCCGGGGTTTCCCAGAGGATTTCCTGGTCCACGTTCACGTCGTCGGGCTCCGGGCCGGCGGCGTCGGCGGACTTGATGCCCACCCAGCCCGGCACGGGAACCGCAGCCCGCACCGCCTCCTGCAGGAGCTCGCCGTGCGGCCGGGACCTGCCGATCGAGGCACCGCGGGCCAGCCAGGTGACTTCGACGTCGGCCGCCGTCTCCAGGTCCAGGAAGTCGCCGGCCTCCGGAACTTCCAGGAATGCATGCCCGGTCATGTAGCCGGGCAGGCTTTCGAGGATGGCGCTGATCGCGGGGACCGCAGTCTCGTCGCCGGCGAGGAGCACCCGCCCGGCCAGGCCCGGCCGCCATTCGATCCCCGAATACGTTTCCGCAGTGACGCAGTGCGCCGCGCGGTTGTTCGGCCCGATCAGGGTGAGGGCGTCGCCCGGCGTGGCCGTCAGCGCCCAGTTCGCCGCGGGACCGCCGTTGCCGTCGGCGTCGAAATGCATGACGAAGTCGACGTCAATCTCGGGGTACACGGCGTCCAGCCGGGCCTGCCGGACGGTGTAGGTGCGCATGGAGCCCCGGGTGGCCGGATCCATGGCCAGCCACTCCTGGTACCACCCGCTCTCCTCCATCCGGAACTTCGGCAGCGGAAGCCGGCTGCCGTCCGGCGCCAGCGACGGGATCATGAGCTTGATGCGCAGGTCCAGGCTGTCGCCGTGGACGCCGAAGTCGAGCAGCGAGTAGCCGCCGAACGTCACGCGCCGGAAGTTCGGGCTGAGCTCCTGCACTGCCGATACCGTGACATCAAACGCCAGCGTCATCGGCTCGGTGGCGAGGCCGGAACGGTCGGCGACGGAGGTGCGGGCGGAAGTGTTCTGTACTGCGCTCATGAGGCCATCTCCAGGGTCGTTGTGGGAACTTTTGGGTCGGCGTGGTGCCTGCCGAGCGGAATGATCAGCGGCGTGCCGGACACCGGATCCGGCACCACCCGGGATTCCAGCCCGAAGACGTTCCGGACCAGCTCCTCGGTAATCACGCTGGACGATGCGCCCTCGGCCACGATCTGCCCGGCCTTGAGGGCGATGACATGGTCCGCGTACCGGGCGGCAAGGTTGAGGTCGTGCAGCACGATCGCCACCGTGGTGCCGCGCTGCCGGTTGAGGTCGGTGACCAGGTCCAGCACCTCAACCTGGTGCGCCAGGTCCAGGTAGGTGGTGGGCTCGTCGAGCAGCAGCACGTCCGTCTCCTGCGCTAGCGCCATGGCGATCCACACCCGCTGGCGCTGCCCGCCGGAGAGTTCGTCGACGTTCCGCCCGGCGAGCTCCAGCGTTTCGGTCGCTTCCAGCGCACGCTGCACCGCGGCGTCGTCCTTCTCCGACCAGCTGCGGAAGAAGCCCTGGTGCGGGTACCGCCCGCGGCCCACCAGGTCACGGACGGTGATGCCGTCAGGCGCCGTCGGGTGCTGCGGCAGCAGGCCGAGGGTGCGGGCCAGCTCGCGCGCCGGGCGGGAGTGGATGTCCTTGCCGTCGAGGGTGACGGTGCCGCCGGCGGGCTTCAGGAGCCGGGACAGGCCGCGCAGCAGCGTGGATTTTCCGCAGGCGTTGGCGCCCACGATCATGGTCACCCTGCCCTCGGGGATCTCCGCCGTGAGGTTTTCCACGACCCGGCGCTGATCGTACTGCAGCGTGAGGTCCCGGGCTTGCAGAACAGCCATCAGGCATCCTTTCGGTTGGACGTGACCAGGAGCCACAGCAGGAAGGGGGCACCCAATGCGCCGGTGACGACGCCGACCGGCAGGACGGTGCCGTCCAGCAGCAGCGGGGCAATATTGGCGGCGAAGTAATCCGCCGCCAGGACGACCAGGGCGCCCACCAGTGCCGACGCCGGGAGGCTGGCTTTGCCGGTGAAGCGGCGGGCGATGGGGCCGGCCAGGAAGGCGACGAAAGCTACCGGGCCGGCAGCCGCCGTCGCCACCGCGGCCAGTGCGACGGCGGTGAGCACCAGGCCCAGCCGTGTGGCACCCACGCGGATGCCGAGTCCCGCGGCAGCGTCGTCCCCCAGTTCGAGGATGCGCAGCGGCCCGGCCAGCAGGGCGGCCACCGGTACCAGGACCATCAGCGTCAGGGCCAGGACCCCCGCACGGTCCCAGCTGGCGGAGTTGAGTGAACCGTTGATCCAGATCAGCGCCTCCGCGGCGGTGCGGATATCGGCCCGGGTCATGAGGAAGCTGACCATGGCGTGCAGCGCGGCGGCGATGCCGACGCCGGCCAGGATCAGGCGGCTGCCGGCGGCGCTCCCGCGGCTGCCGCCGCCGAGGCCCAGGGAGCCGGTGCGGGAGATGCCGTAGATCAGCGCGGCCACCGCCATCGCACCGCCGAGGGCAGCGCCGGACACCGCGGCACCGGACGCGCCGAACACCACGATGGCCAGGACCGCTGCCGCGCTGGCGCCGTAGCTGATGCCGATCACGTCCGGGCTGGCGAGCGGGTTGCGGAGCATGGTCTGGAACAGCGCGCCGGAGAGCCCGAAGGCCAGGCCGATCAGCGTGCCGATGACAGCCCGCGGCAGCTTGGCCTCCATCACGATGAAGCTGGCGCCGGGGATCTTCTCGCCGCCGGTGAGGTGGGCGGTGAGGATCCTGAAGAAGTCGGGGATGGTGACGGTGTAGCTGCCCAGCAGGATGCCGGCGGCCAGAAGAAGCACGACGCCGGCAGCCAGTACCGCTGTCCGGTCCAGCAGGGTGTGGCTCAGCAGGGTGCGGTTCGAAGCGCGAACGGGCAGGTAATGCCCTGTTTCCGGGGTCTTGAGGGCATTATCTGCACGTTCGCGCATGGGGATTGGGGCCACAAGTGTACGTTCGCGCCCGTCTGTGGTCGCGGGCGTGGGGTTCGGAGTCACAGCCCCGCCCCCTTGCCGCGGCGGACCAGCCAGACGAAGACCGGCGCGCCGATCAGGGCGGTCATGATGCCGGCCGGGACCTCGCCGGGAAGCAGGATGACACGGCCCACGACGTCGGACACGAGCAGCAGCGCGGGTGCGAGCAGGGCGGAGAACGGCAGGATCCAGCGGTAGTCGGGGCCGGTCAGGAAGCGGACGGCGTGCGGGACAACGAGGCCCACGAACCCAATGGGGCCGGCGAGCGCCGTTGCCGACCCGCACAGCAGGACGATGCCCAGCGCGGTGACCGCCCGCGCGAGGCCGACGTTCTGGCCCAGGCCGCGGGCCACGTCGTCGCCGAGCGCCAGGCTGTTGAGGACGCGTCCGGCCAGGAGGACGATCAATGCCCCCACGGCCAGGAACGGCAGGCCGGGCAGCACCACGGACCAGTCGCGCCCGGCAATGCCGCCCACCTGCCAGAAGCGGAAGCGGTCCAGGGTGTCCTGGCTGGAGACCAGGATGACGTTCATCAGGGAGAACAGCCCCGCGCTCAGAGCGGCGCCCGCCAGGGCGAGCTTGACCGGCGTCGCGCCGTCCCGGCCCATGGAGGCAATGAGGTAGACGACGACGGCGGCAGCCGCCGCGCCGATGAACGCGAACCAGATGTAGCCGGTCAGCGAGGAGATGCCGAAGACGTAGATTCCGGTGACCACGGCCAGGGCGGCGCCGGCGTTGACGCCGATGATGCCCGGGTCCGCCAGCGGGTTGCGCGCCACGCCCTGCATGGCGGCACCGGCCAGGCCCAGCGCAGCACCAGCGAGCAGGCCCAGGACGGTCCTCGGGATCCGGGCGTGCACCACGGCGTGGTCGCCGTCGGCCGGGTTGAACTGGGTCAGGGCCTGCCACACCGTTTCCAGCGGCAGGCCCCGGGCGCCCACGGCCAGTGAGGCGCAGCAGACGACAGCGAGCACGACGGCGGCGGCCAGCAGCCAGGCGGGCTGCTGGCCTTTTCCTCCACGGGTCCCCGCGCGAACGTACAGTTGGGGCCCTGTTTCGGCACTTTTTGGGGCCTCAACTCTACGTTCGCGCTCCCCGGAGGAGGCCGTCGTCGTGCTTGGTGTCATGGCCGGTAATTACTTGGCGGCTGCGTCAGCGCCGGCTGCGAGCTGCGGCAGGAACTTGTCCAGGGCCCACGGCAGGCTCAGCGGGGACGACGCCGAGATCGCCAGTGTCAGGGAGTTGTCCGAGTCGGCAACCAGGGCGCCCTTCTTGACGGCCGGGATCTGGCTTAGCAGAGGATCCTTGACGATCTGGTCCTTGGTCTTGGCATCCGGAACCCAGGTCACGAAGACGTCGGAGTCCAGCTCATTGGCCTTCTCGGCGGACCATGCGGTGAAGAACTCCTTCGAGCCCTTGGACTTCTCCTCCACAATGGCGGCCGGCTTCATGCCGATCTCGGTCAGGAAGCGCGGGCGGTTGTCGGCGGCGAGGTAGACATTCACGCCGTCGCCCTTGGCCGGCTCCAGGTTGCCGTAGATGAAGCTCTTGCCCGTGATCTGTGGGTATTTGGCGGCCTCGGCCTTGATCGTGGCCTCGGTGTCGGTAACGAGCTTCTCCGCTTCGGCGGTCTTGCCGAGAGCCTTGCCGATCAGGGTGGTGGCTTCCTGCCATGGAGTGCCGTACGCGAGCTCAGGCTGGGCCACGACGGGCGCGATTTCGTTGAGCTTCTTGTAGTCGGCGGCTTCGAGGCCGGAGTAGGCGGCCAGGATGACGTCCGGGTTGAGCTTGGCGATCTCGGTGAAGTTGATGCCGTCGGCCTCGGAGAACTGGACCGGGGCCTTGTCGCTGCCGAAGGAGGCACCCAGCTTCTCGAGGGCGGCGTCCTTCCACGGGGTGGAGCCCTTGCTGTTGTTGCCCCACTCGTTCTTCGGGACGCCGACGGGAACCACCCCGAGCGCGAGGGCAATGTCGTCATTGACCCACGAGATGGTGACAACGCGCTTGGGCTGTTCCTTGATGGTGGTTTCGCCGAAGACGTTCTTGATGGTCACCGGGAACTGTGCGCTGGCAGATGATGCGGCGCTGGCTTCCGAAGCTGTGGAGGCCGGGCCGGTGGAGCAGGCGGTCAGGGAAAGTGCCGCGGCGGCGAGGACGGCGGTGGCCTTGCCGGCGGTCTTGAGCAGGGAGCGGCGCGTGGTGCCGGCGGCAGCAAAGCCGGGTACGGCCTGGCGGCCGGGGAAGAGGGGGGAAGTCACGGAACTCCTTAGGTGAATGAAGCGAACCTAAGTAAGGCTAGCCTATCCTTCAATACATTACGAAAGGTTTGCGTCACCTAATTCCGCGGAGTGGCCAGGCTAACGCCCCGGCGCCTTGCCAGCCCTGGGTGAACAATGGTTCACTCGAAGAAGTAAACGCCCGTTCACCCCGACGCCGCGCAACGACTCCCCCGCAAAGGCCTGCCGCACATGACAGCATCCCCTGCCCCGAAGCCAACCCGCAGCCCGTCCGCCATCACCACGGTCCTGGCGCTCAGCGGCACGCTCGTGGCACTCATGCAGACCCTCGTGGTGCCGTTGCTTCCCGATTTTCCGCGGATCCTCTCGGTCACCCCCGACGACGCGTCCTGGCTGGTGACCGCCACGCTCCTCGCCAGCGCCGTCGCCACCCCGATCGTGTCCCGCAGTGCCGACATGTACGGCAAGCGGAAGATGATGGTCATCTGCCTGGCCATCATGGTGGCCGGTTCGGTCATGGCGGCCCTGGGCGGGACCTTCCTGTGGCTGATCGTCGGGCGGGCGCTCCAGGGGTTCTCCGCATCGCTGATCCCGGTGGGCATCAGCATCATGCGCGATGAGCTGCCCCAGGAAAAGATGGGGTCCGCGGTGGCACTCATGAGCGCCACGCTGGGCATCGGCAGTGCCATGGGCCTTCCGCTCGCCGGTCTCCTGTATGAAAGCCTGGGCTGGACGTCCATCTTCTGGGTTTCCGCGGCCGCCGGCACGCTGCTGCTGCTCGCCGTCGTGCTTGTGGTTCCCGAATCCAAGGTGCGCACACCCGGCCGCTTCGACTACGCCGGCGCGCTGGTGCTCTCCGGCGCGCTGGGCCCGCTGCTGCTGGCCATTTCCAAGGGCGGCGCCTGGGGCTGGGGTTCGGAGCCTGTGCTCCTGCTGTTCCTCGCGGCGGCGCTGCTGCTGGCCGTCTGGATTCCCTACGAGCTCAGGGTGGGCCAGCCCATGGTGGATCTTCGCACCACGGCGCGGCGGCCTGTCCTGATGACCAACCTCGCGTCGCTGCTGATCGGGTTCGCGATGTTCGCCAACATGCTCCTCACCACCCAGCAGCTTCAGCTCCCCGGGGCCACAGGTTATGGCTTTGAACTGAATGTCATCACGGCCGGCCTCTGCATGGTGCCGTCAGGGCTGGCCATGGTGGTGTTCGCCCCCGTGTCCGGCGGCATCATCCGGCGCTTCGGCGGCAGGTCCGCCCTGATGGCCGGCGCGGGCGTGATGATCGTCGGCTACGTGGGGCGGGTGTTCTTCTACGGCTCCATCACCTCGGTGATCATTGGCTCCACGGTGGTGAGCGTGGGCACGGCCATTGCCTATGCCGCCATGCCAACGCTCATCATGGGGGCAGTCCCGATCACGGAAACCGCCTCCGCCAATGGCCTCAACAGCCTGGTCCGCTCCATCGGCACTTCCACCTCCAGCGCCGCCGTCGCCGCCGTGCTCACCTCGGTCACCATCCCGCTCGGCGCCGCCCGGCTGCCGTCGTTCGATGCGTTCAGGGATGTGTTCTGGATGGCGGCCCTGGCGTCCGCCGCCTCTGTCCTCGCCGCCATCTTCATTCCCCGCGTCACCACGCACCGCCCTTCGGCGCCGGCGGCAGCGGAGCTCGTGGTGCAGGGGCGCGTCCTGGCACCCGACCACCGCGCGCTCACTCCCGCCGTCGTCACCGTCCTTCAGACGGAAGGCGAGCCGGTGGACTGGAGCCGGGTGGACACGGAGGGCAACTATTCGGTGGCGCTGCCGGGAGCCGGGAAGTACCTCGTGGTGGCCAACGCGGCCGGCTGGGCGCCGATGGCGGAGGTCTTCGACTTCGACGGCCGCACGCTGAAGCAGAACTTCCTCCTGCAGGAGCGGCTGGAAATCAGCGGCCGGGCGGCCGTCGGCGGCGAGCCTGTGGCCGGCGGCGTGGTGACGCTGCTGCACGCCACCGGTGAGCATGTGTACACCGCCAGGACGGACGACGACGGCGTGTACACAATTCCGCTGCCCGCCGCCGGACGCTACATAGTGACTATGCTTCATCCCGTGACTCATCAAGCCGTGGCGCGGAAGCTCGCCGTCGACAACCGGTCCATGACCGTGGACCTTACAGCCGAACACTTCGCAAAACGGAGTGGCGGGGAGCCGGTGCGGGCATGAGCAGCCCCAGCCAGGAGTCCATCCTCACTGCGGCGGGGCGGCTGTTCGGCGAACGCGGCTACCGCGCAGTGACGGTGCGCGACATCGCCGCGGAGGCCGGGGTTTCGGCGGCCCTGGTGATGAAACTGTTCATCTCCAAAGCCAAGCTGTTCGCCGCGGTACAGCCGGACGAGTCCCTGCTCACCGAACTGTCCGTTCCGGCGTCCGAGCTCGGCGGCGCCCTCGTCTTCCGCGTGCTGATGCGCCGCGAACGCGGCATGCAGGAGCCGTGGGCGATCATTCCGATCAACGTCCACGATGCCCCGGATCCGGAGGCGGCACGGAACGAACTGCGTGAACGGTACCTCGGCAGCATCGCAAAGCTGATCGGGGATGCGACGCCGGACCGCCGCTATGCGTCCACGGTCACCGCGCTGATGACCGGGTTCGGTGAAACCGTGCGGACTTTGGGCCTCTTCGACGGCTGGGACTTTGACGAGCTGGTGGCGTACTACGGCGGGATCGTCCAGGCCCAGATCGACGCCTGCACGGCCGCACACGCCTAGCTCCCGGCGCTCCCTCAGCTTTCGTCACTTAATCACAGACGCTTCCTCAGCTTTGGTCGCATAAACCGAAACGCTCCTGCTTTAGGGGAAAGCAAGAGCGTTGCCGGATTTGCTGCAGGAACTGAGGAAGCGTCCGGCCAGAGCCGACCAAAACTGAGGAAGCGTCCGGCCAGCGCCGACCAAAACTGAGGAAGCGTCCGGAGCCTACTTGTACGTGACGCTTAGCAGCAGGGCCTTGAGCGCCTGCCCCTCGGTGCCTGTCAGCCAGGACTTGGCCGCGGCGTCGTTGGCGAAGGGCTTCTCGATGAACTTCACGTCCGCGAGGATAACGCCGTCCCCGGCGCGGATGATGCCGTCGAGCGCGGCCCCCTGTCCCGGCTTGGGAGCGCCCGCCGTCAGGTGCATGCGGTAGGTGGCGTTGCTGTCCATCCGGTCCACGTAGAACGCGTAGTGGGCTGCCGGCGCGGGCTGCGCCGCGAGTCCCGGGACCGGTGCGGACTCGAAGACGGTGCGGTCCACGGGGTGGGAGACGCCGTCGGCAATCTTGCCGGAGTACACGGTGGCCTGTTCGGTGCCACTGGCGTCGATGACCGTTGCGGTAGCCGACTCCGACGGCGAGCCGCCACCGGTGAAGAGCTCAACCTTCCAGTCGGCCGGGTATTTGAAGGAGACGTGCCCGTTCGGGAACGTGTACGCCTTCAGCTCGGCAGGGGCCGGAGCGGACGACGGTGTGGTCCCCGGCGAGGCCACACCCCCGGCACCGCCCGCTGAAGAGGCCGAAGGGCTCGCGGAGGCCGAAGGGCTGGCTGAAGCTGTTGCAGTCGCGGAAGCCGCCGGGGAGGACGACGACGGAGCCGCCGAGACCATGGCCCCGCAGCCCGCCAGGGAAAGGGCGGCGGCAGCAGCAACGGCAGAGACGACGGGGGCGCGGAACGCAGGACGCATGGTGGTGCCTTTCATAATGACGCCGTCAAGCTCGCAGGGGCTGCTCTGCCCGCCGCTGGGAGTGTCCATGACCCTGTGGAGCATTTGGCGAAGACTGGGTGGAGTTCCAACAGTGGCACGCCAAAACGGCACTTCACTAGGGCCGGCTCAATAAGTCCATCGATTTGTTATAAACCCTGCCGAAGCGTTACGGACTACCGCAGGACGATATCCACGGGATTGGCCTCCGACCGCCACTGCCCTTCCGACCCCGGTGTCGGGGTGATAACGGGGGCAGTAAGCACGCCGGAGCGGTTGGTCCGCCTGTCCCGCAGGATCTCGGTGACTGAGCCCAGGTGCCGGGACAGGTCGATGACGTTCTCGGGTGCCGCCAGGAGCAGCTGGAAGCCGAATTCGTGCAGCGCCTTGATGCCCGCGCCGGCGAATTCCTCGGAAGCCAGCACGAACGCCTCATCCATCATCACCGTGCCGTACGTGGTGAAGCCCTGCTCGGCGATGCCCAGCTGGTAGCTCAGCGCCGCGGCCATGATGAACGCGGTGAACCGCTGGCGTTCACCGCCGGACATGGAGCCGGTGTCGGCGTGCATGAACACTTCCGTGCGCTTGCCGCCCTTCTTCCCCGGGGCGTCCACCTCGCGGTGCTCCTTGCACTGGATGAACAGGTGGCCGCGCACGTCCAGGACCTCCGCCCGCCAGCGCCGGTCCTCGGGAGTCTGCGACCCCAGCCGCTTCACCAGCGTCTCCAGGGACTTGTAGCGGGCGGTCAGTTCGGTGTCGTCGTTCTGGCCGGCGTGGGCAGTGTCCGCCTTGCCGTGCCGGGTGTGCCGCGTCTTCAGCGCGTTCTGGATGGCGTCCTTGAACTGCTTGGCCGTGGCCGGGAGGGTCTGCTTGATATCGAGTTCCAGGTAGCTGCCCTCGTGGAAATTCACCTCGGACAGGATCCCGTTCAGCGGCAGGATCCTGCTGGTGATGGAACGGCGCTCCTCATCCAGCAGGTGGAGCAGGGTGCTGAACGACTCGTGCGTGCGCTGGTTGAAGAACTGCCGGAATTCGGCCTCCTGCGCGGGCAGGCCGTCGTTGATGATGGCGTGGTACCGGGCCTCGAACTCGCCGACGGCGCCGATGGACGTGCCATGGTCGGCCGAAATGGCGGTGCCCCAGTCGCGGACGAAGCCTTCGAAGATCCGTGTGAGCCGCTCAGACGTGCCCTGGGCGCGGGACTCTGCAGCGTGCAGGTCGCCGAGCAGCTGGGTCCGCACCCGGCCGGCGAGGTTGTCCAGCTCGTGCATTTCCGTGACGTCGCCGAATTCGGCGAAGTACGGCGCCAGCGCCATGGCGGTGGAGTCCGACGGCGGCGCCTGCTTCAGGCGGATACGTGCGGCTTCCAGCAGTGAATCGGAGGCGGTGAGCTGCTGGTCCAGCGCCTTGTATTCACTCTGCAGCACCGCGGCGGCTTCGGTGCTGGACTGGTGCTTCTGGCGCGCCGCCTCGATGTTGGCACGCAGCGGTTCGAGGTCAGCCTGGGCTGCGAGGGCATCCTTGAGCCGCTGTTCAATCCGGCCGAGCTCGTCCGCGGCGACCGCTGCCGAGACCTGTTCCCACGGCCGGTGGTCCTTGGCCACCCGGCGCAGGGCCTCGAGCTGCCGTGACATGCCCTGGTGCGATTCCTCGCGGCTTTGTGCCAGCTGGGCCGCCTTGGCCAGTTCCTGGCGCAGGTCTTCCGCCTGCCCGGCCACGAGCGCCAGCTTGGAGGCGTTGTCGAACCCGAGGACGTAATCCTGCCGGCTGGTGAACCGGTCATCCTTCTCCACGGTGTGCCGGTTGCGCTTGACCACGCCGCCAAGGCTAAGGCCCTTGTCCAGCCCCGCCAGTTCGTCGGGGTTTTCCACGCACGGATACGCGAAGTCGAGGGCGATCCGCTCACGGATCCACATGCCGGCTCCGCCGTTTGTCCCGGTGGTGAGGATGTCCAGCTTGGTCAGCAGGTCGCCGTCGGCCACGTCCTCTACCGCGAGCGCCGCTCCGGGGAGCGGCTTGGACACGTCCACCGCGCGCAGAGCGCCCCGGACCGTGTGGTCGTTGAGGTAGCGGGTGACGGCGGCGAAATGCTCGCCCGGGACCAGGAGCGTGGTGGCCAGGTTCCGCAGCGCACGTTCCGCGGCGGGGCGCCACTGCTCCTGTCCTTCGGCGAGGTCGATCAGCTCGCCGCCGAACGGCATCTGCTCTTCGGGGATGCCGGTGGCGGCCGCAATGGCAGCCCGGTTTTCAATGCTCGACGGCGGCAGCAGGGACTTGCGCGTTTTCAGCGACACCAGTTCCTGCTCGGCCGCGGCAAGCTCGCGCTTCTTCGTGGCGTGGGCGTCGAAGGCCTCGAAGCGGAGCTCCTGGAGGGCCGCGGAGTCGTCCTTCAGCTCGGCCGAGCGGGTGGCCGCCTGTTCGTGGGCCTGCTCCCAGCCTTCGGCCGTCCATTCCAGGTCCAGGCCGGCATCCGTCAGCGCCTGCCGGGCTGCCTCCTCCACCTGCTGGCGGAGCTTCAGTCCCACCCGGGCGTTCTCGAGGGACTGCTCGATCGAGGAGATGGCGTTGCCGCCCTGGTTGTTGTACTCCGCCTCAAGCTGCCGGAGCTCCTTGGCCAGGCCGTCCCGCACGCCGCGTTCCGCTGCGAGCTCCTTGGCCTTCGCCTGGGCCAGCGCCTTGAAGCGGGCCAGCGTTTTCTCGTGCACGGACACCGCAAGCTGCTGCCGGTAGGCCTCGAACTCCTCGCCTGCGAGCTCGCGGAGCCGGTTCGCGTCCAGCAGCGACTGGGCGTACTCCCGGTTCAGCCCCGGGACTGGGGCCAGCTGGTCGCGCTGCTGCCGGACGTCCTCCAGGCGCTGCCGGATGGACATGAGGTTGCTGAATTCCTCGACGACGTCGTCCGCCGCGGCCAGGGTGGCCGGGGCGTCCAGCACCTGGTCGCGGAAAAAGGTATTCACGCTGCCGCCGAGGCCCTTTCCGGCCTGGATGACGCGGAGCAGGGGCAGCGCCTGGTCCGAGTTGATGCCGAGGAGCCGGCGGAACCGCTCCGCGAACGCCTTGTGCACGTCAAAGACCTGGGCGTCCGGGAAGATGTTCTCCAGCGCGGCCCGGGTGAAGCGCTTCTCCGCGATGTCCTCGATGGCGGTGAGGTCCAGCGGCCTGTTGTCGATCAGGTAGTACCGGCCGACGCTCGACTCCGTGCCGTTCTTGGGCAGGTCAAACAGTGCCGACACCGTCACCTTGGTGCCGGCCGCGTTGTCGAACGTCAGGGCGACGGCGGACCAGGTGGCACCGGGACGCTGGAACGCACTGGCCGAACCCTCCCCGACGGCCTTGTCCCCCACCTTGCCGCGCATGTATGTGAACGTGGTCCGCTTGTCCTCCACGGCGCCCGAGCGCTGTGCGGCGGCCTCGTTGGAGCGCGGCCGGGCATCGAACACCCGCAGCATGGCGTCGAACAGCGTCGACTTGCCCACGCCCGAGTTGCCGGTCAGCAGCGTGCCGTTGCGGTCCACGTGCATCGTGTGCGCCCCGTGGAACGTGCCCCAGTTGACCACCTGCACCAGGGCCAGGCGCATCTGGCCCGGGTTAACGACCTCGCCCAGCGGAAGCATGCTCGCAATACTCACTTGGCGCTCTCTTCCTTGGCCGTGGTTGCCTTTGACTCCGCAGCCGACGCCTCTGCGGGTCCCTCACCTTGGGTGTCGCCGCTGTCCCCTGAGTCGTCGTCGTTATCTTCCGCAGTGTCGGCGTCGAGTTCTATCAGGGGTTCTGTACCTGACGGGTCTGCGGTGGCGGCTATTAGAGCCTCGATTTGGGCGGGGATGTCGCCGATGTTGTCGAACGGGAGGGCCAGGGGGAGGGCGTTGGAGATGGTGTAGACGTCGTCCAGGCCGGTGGTGAGCAGGAGCTGGCGGGCGAGGAGTTTGGTGATCGCGCGGTTTACTACGTCCGAGTCGCGCAGGGCATCCTGCTGGCCGGCGGGCTGGTAGTGGGCCACGAGTTCCGCGATTTCTTCCTTCGTGATGGTGGGGTCGGTCTGCGCCGTGACGTGGCGGTCCAGCAGGAGCCGGAGGCGCAGCAGCACAATCGTTTCCACCCGGCTGAGGGCGCGCTGCTGGCGCAGGATGCTGGAGCGGGCGCTGCCGCCGATCGCCTCGGGGTCGACGGGACGCAGCACCGCGATCTTGCGCTCGTGGTCCAGCTGCAGGGTGAGGAACAGCTCGGAGAGACGGCTGCGCAGGATGAGCTGGTTGTCCAGCAGCGTTGTCCAGAGTTTCTCGTCGCGGCCGCCGTCGACATACGGGCCCTTCAGCAGCTTCACCAGGGCCTGGCGGACCTTCATCGGAAGCACACCGGTATCGCCCGGAAAGAGTGCGGCGCCGTCCACAAACGTTTCGCGGGGGGTGACGCCGCCGCTGATCGAGCTGGTTTCGGCGCGCTCGGCCGCCGGGGTTTCGGCAGGCGCAACCGGCGGCGTCGCGGAGTCCGCCGTCGTAATCTCTTCAGTCATCGCTAATCCTTCTTGAGCGTTACCACCGGCAGGTACGCCTTGCGGGTGGTGCCGTCTATCTGTTCGAAGTCGAGTGCCTCCCACGCCAGCTGGTCAAAGCCGGCGCCGTTGTGGAGTGCGTGCGAGAGGAGCGCACGGATGGAGTTGATGTGCTGCTCCTCCGGCGGAAGCTGCTCCCACGCCTCGGCGAGGGTGGACGCCCCGGCTGCCGCGGCGCGGATCGACTCCGCCCTGGCCTTGGCGGTCCGTGGCGAGCGGACCCGGTCCGAGTCGCTGAACGCGATGGGGTCCGCGAGCTTGGGCGGGGCAGCAAACTCGTCCGGATCGAAGAGCTTGACCATGGCAAGGGATTCGAACCCGGCGTTGAACAGCACCGGACCGCGGACCAGGCCCGGCCGTTCACGCTCGTAGGGCATGGACCGGATGGCCTGCTCCGCCTCGCGCAGCACCTTGCGGAGCCGCACCGACTGGCGGAAGTCATCACTTTGGACGTAGGTGTTGAGGCTCTCGCTGAGCTTGCCGTAGATGCGCTGGATCTGGCTGTGCTGCTGCCGGAGTTCCGCCACCAGGTTTTTCAGGGTTTCGCGGTCTTCCGGCGACAGGTCGTCCGCGAACTGGCGGCTGAGCACTTCGCCGATGGCGGAGCGGAAGCGGAGCTGCTGCTGCGGGTCCTCGAGGAAAGCCGTGAAGGAACGGAAGGTCCTGCCCTCCGGGCTCTGGCGCAGACGCTTGTCCGCCTCAAGAACCTGGGCCATAGTGGCGCCCTTGGTCAGTGATTCCTCGATGATCTGGTTCCGGAGCTCGCCCACGAGCTCCTCGATCCGGTCACGCATCTTCTTGTAATCCGCGGGCAGGCTGGCTGCCAGGTCCAGGATGTTGCCGGCCGCTTCCACCGCCTGGTCGTCGTCGAGGAGCCCGTCGAAGTCGCCGGAGCTGATGTCCTCGATCAGCTGCTGCCGTTCCCCGATCTCCTCCTCCAGCGCTTCCAGCCGGGCGCTCTGGTCCGGGTTGGTCTCGTTGGCGAGCTTCTCCACGTCGCCCAGGAGGGTACCCAGCCGGGAACCGTTGAGCGTGGACCGTTCGCTGGAGAGGCTGTCCAGGAAGGCCAGCACGCGGGCAGCGGGCTCGGTGACCTCGTACACGATCTGCCCCGACTGGTTCCGGCGCGTCAGGAACTGCTTGCGGGTCCACTCGTCGCCGAAGGATTTCCCGTTGGCATGGCCGCCCAGCGCCGGATCCTGGCGGCGCAGCTGCTCAAGGAAGGAGTCGACGTCGGCGTGGAATTCCTCCAGCGGAAGCTGTGGCCGGGTGCGGGTGAAGGATGCCTGCAGGACCGCGATCACCCACGGCGCGGAACGGGTGAGGGCCCACGCCGGTCCTTTGGTGAGGAGCTCAAGGTCCCTGAGCCTGGCGCTGATCGCGTCAGCGGAAGACGTGGCGGACCGGGGCACACACTCTCCTTCAGCAACTGGGGATGGTCTGGGCGGCGGAAACCCAAAAACTGGCAACTACAAGGTTAACGCAGAGCCGCTGCTCGGCCGCGCGGCGGTCCCGCGTGAGACCGGAGCGGACCGCAGCCGGCACGGGTTGCCTGACACGAAACGTTACGGGTGTGACACATGAGGTTTCCGCAATCACTCCGTGACCTACGGGAGAGTATTGTCTCGATCCCGTATCAAGGCGGCCACAGCATGGCCGAGAGGCTGGAGGAAGCTTCACTCCTGGCCCTAGTCTCGAGCTACTGATCCATCCGCAGCAACGGCGCAGGGGGAAGCATGCAGTTCGACTTGAGTGCAGTGGAGACAGGCACCCTGGTGTTCATCGGTACGTTGGTGTTCGCCTTGGCCCTTGTCCTGTTCGTGGCAGTGGCGGCCTTTGCCGCGCTGGTCCTGGTGGGCGTGGGAAGGCTGGCCTGGCTGGTCGTTGCCGCGGCGCTGCTCAGGACGGTCCACGCGATCAACCACGCCTGGGACAGGCTGGTGCACCACGCCTCTGCAGTCGAGTTTCCCGCGGAGTTTCAGGGGCAGCCTTCCCCTAGCACCGGAACCTACCCGCGGGTAGCATTGAGGGACAGCTGAAGGGTTCTCCACCCGCGGCGGACCCAGGGCTTTGAGCCGGTCATCCGGTTAGAGGAGATGCCCCGTGAGCTCCGCCACTGACAGCCAGGCGAAAGAACGCCCGGCACCTGACAGCACGTCAACAGACACAACAGCTACCGCCACGGCTGCCGACGGCATAGGCGCCGTTCCGCCTGTGGACAGCCCAGCGTCCGAAACACCTGTTGCTCCCGAGAAGATCGGCGCGGGCGCGTCTGCCGAGGACGCCCGCGCCATCGCCGAGGCAGCACGCGAAACCGAGTGGGCCAGGCCCAGCTTTGCCAAGGGCCTGTATCTCGGCAGCTTTGATCTGGGCCTCTTCCATCCCTGGCCCGCCGCCAAACCCGATGACGTGGAACGCGGCGAGGCCTTCATGGCGCGGCTGACGGAGTTCTGCCGCACCATGTCCGGACGGACGATCGAACGCGACGCCAAAATTCCCGACGAGTACCTGCGCGGCCTGGCCGGGCTCGGCGTGTTCGGCATGAAGATCCCGCAGGAGTACGGCGGCCTTGGGCTGTCCCTGGTGTACTACGGCCGGGCGCTGGCCCTGCTGGGATCCGTGCACCCGAGCCTGGGCGCCCTGCTTTCCGCCCACCAGTCCATCGGCGTGCCGGAACCGGTCAAAGTGTTCGGCACCCCCGAGCAGAAACGCAGGTACCTGCCGCGCTGCGCGGAGGGGTCGGTCACCGCATTCCTGCTGACCGAGCCCGACGTCGGCAGCGACCCCGCCCGGATGGGAAGCACCGCCGTTCCCACTGCCGACGGCGAATCGTACGTTCTGGACGGCGTCAAACTTTGGACCACCAACGGCGTGATCGCCGAGCTCGTGGTGGTGATGGCCGTGGTGCCGCAGCACACCGACGCGGACGGCGCCGTCCACAAGGGCGGCATTACAGCGTTCGTCGTGGAGATGGACTCGCCGGGAATCACGGTGGAGAACCGCAACACCTTCATGGGCCTGCGCGGCATCGAGAACGGCGTGACCCGGTTCCACCAGGTCCGGGTGCCGGCCGCCAACCGGCTGGGCCGCGAAGGCCAGGGCCTGAAGATTGCGCTCACCACGCTGAACACCGGCCGGCTGTCGCTGCCCGCGCTGTGCGTGGCGACGGGCCGCTGGAGCCTCAAGATCGCCCGGGAGTGGTCCAATGCCCGCACCCAGTGGGGCCGACCGGTGGGCAAACACGAGGCAGTGGGCAAGAAAATCGCGTTCATCGCCGCCACGGCGTTCGCCCTTGACGCCGTGTTCGAGCTGTCCGCGGAGATGGCCGACGCCGGGCAGAAGGACGTCCGCATTGAGGCGGCACTGGCCAAACTGTGGTCCACCGAGATCAGCTACCGGATCGCGGACGAACTCGTGCAGATCCGCGGCGGCCGCGGCTTCGAGACAGCCGAGTCCCTCGAGGCCCGCGGCGAGCGGGCCGTCCCCGCCGAGCAGCAGCTGCGTGACCTGCGGATCAACCGCATCTTCGAGGGTTCGTCCGAGATCATGCGTTTGCTGATCGCCCGCGAGGCCGTGGATGCGCACCTCGCCGCCGCCGGGGACCTGGCCTCCGCGGAGGCGAGCCTTTCGGACAAGGCGCGGGCCGCCGTCGGCGCTTCCGGTTTCTACGCAAAGTGGCTGCCCAAGCTGGTGGCGGGCGCCGGCATGGATCCGCGCTCCTACAGTGATTTCGGCCGGCTGGCCAAGCACCTCCGCTTCGTGGAGCGGTCCTCGCGCCGGCTCGCCCGCCAGACCTTCTACGGCATGGGCCGCTGGCAGGCCCGCCTTGAGCACAAGCAGGCATTCCTGGGCCGGATCGTGGACATTGGGGCCGAGCTGTTCGCCATGGCGGCCAGCTGCTCCCGCGCCGAGATGCTGCTGCGAACCGCACCCGAACGGGGCGCCACCGCCTTTGAACTGGCGGACGCCTTCTGCGAGCAGGCGCGCGTCCGGGTGGACGAATACTTCGACCAGCTGTGGCGCAACACCGACGACGGCGACCGGGACATCGCGCGCAAAGTGCTCGCCGGCGACTACACATGGCTTGAGGCCGGCGTGCTGGACCAGTCCGAGGGGACCGGCCCGTGGATCGCCGATGCATCCGCCCGCGAGTCGAACAAGGAGAACCTGCACCGCGCCTACCGCTGATCCTCTTTGACCTCCCAGACTGCCTCTGACAAGGGAAGACGCGCCACACCAAAATACTAAGCATCCTTGCTAATGCCCATTGAACGGAGTTAGCTAGAAATTGAGGCCAGTGCCTTGGCCTCGGCATTGCGTTGCCCGGCTTAGGCCCCTGAGTCCGGGTCCGTTCAATGAAAGCGAGTCGCTGATGAGCAGCCCAACCGGCTCCGGGGACAGACGCCCCCGGCGCAATTCCTCTGAATCAGTTCCGTCCGAAACCAGCAGGCCCGATCTCAATCGGCCGGATCTCCGTCGACCGGAGCACAGCGCGGCAGACGCCCCTACGGAAGCCACTCCTGTCTACGATGCCACCCAGACCCGGCGCTCGGACCGCTCCGGCCTCACCGGCACGGGCGCTTCGACGGACACGCACACCCGGGCCCTCCACACCGCGGACGCAGACGCGCCGTACGCCGAGCGCGACTACACACCCGACAATGAACCTGACGGCCGCCCGGACACGCCACGGCCCGACGATCCGGCCTTCGCCACCCGGGAGATGGCCGCGGCCCGCGAAAGGGAGGCGTTCGGCGGCATCAAGATCGGCTCGGCGTTCTTTGGCTGGCTGGCCGCCACGGGCATGGCTGTGCTGCTGACCGCCCTGGTCGCTGCGGCCGGGACTGCCGTGGGACTTGCCACCAACACCGACGTGAACGCCGCCGTGGGCCGCGCCGCCTCTAACCAGACTGTTGGGATCGCCGGCATCATCATCCTGCTGGTCATCCTCTTCGCTTCCTATTACAGCGGCGGCTACGTCGCCGGCAGGATGGCCCGGTTCAATGGCGCGAAGCAGGGGTTCATGGTCTGGATCTGGGCCCTGATCGCCGCTGTGCTCGTGGCTGTACTCGGCATGATCGCCGGCGAGCAATTCAACATCTTGGCGCAGCTGAACAGCTTCCCGCGGATTCCGGTCAACGAAGGCCAGGTCACCACCACGGGCATCATTGCCGCCGTAGTGGTCGCCCTGGTGGCGCTGGTCGGTGCAGTCCTTGGCGGCATGGCCGGCATGCACTTCCACCGCAAGGTGGACCGCGCCGGATTCACCCCCACGGCGGACTATGAGGAGCACTGAACCAGGAACCTGCCGCTACCGGTAAAGCGCGACGGCGTCCACGTAGAACCAGCGCCGATCCTCCCTGAGGAAGCGGCTGGTTTCGTGGTGGACGCCTCGCTCGCCGTCCTGGCGGAAGTGCGCCTTGAACTCCACGACGCCTTCGGTGTCGAGCGGGCCGCCGCGCCCGGCGGAGACAATGTCCAGCCGCCGCCATTCCAGGCCGGGATCGAACTCCAGCTCCGCGGGCCGGGTGCTGGAATGCCACGTTTTGAGGAGGTATCCGGCATCCAGCAGGACGAAGGCGGAGTAGCGGGAGCGCATCAGCTGTTCTGCGGTGGCTGCCTCGGCCGTTCCGCTATGGAACCGGCCGCAGCAGTCCGCGTACTGCTCCCCGGACAGGCACGGGCAGTTGCCGGAAAGGGGTTTTGGCTCGGTCATGGCATCCTTTGGAACGTGGTGGCCGCTTGCACGACCAGCCTATCGGCGCCGTGAAAAAAGCCGGGTCCTATAACAGCTTTGAAACAACAGTTGCCGGCACTTGTCATGAGGGCATGCCGGCAGTAATTAGTCCGTATGGTGGTTAGGGGCTGTTTTTCCGGCGTGACCACCGGGCTCGATCGCTGGGTGACGGGCCGGGCGCCGATGGCAAGGAGGGTGAAGTGGAAGATCCGACAACGATTGCACTGAACCTGACCTTTTTTGGCACTTTGGGTGTTGCCTTCCTGATGTTCATCGGCCTGTGCATCAGCGTCATGCTCACGCTGGTGATCGCGGGGCTGGGACGCCTCGTGGCGCTGATCGTGATGGCACTGTTCGGCCGCCTCCCCAAGAACGAGACCATCGAGATCGTGCGGCTCGCTGCCGATGGAAGCCCGCTTCCCGCGGACGCAGATGTGGTGCCGGCAAAATCCAAGGCGAAAAAGGCCGCCAAGGCGCCCCGGCCGGTCCGCGAACCCCGTGCACCGATCGACTGGAAGAGGCTGCGGACCCGCGCCGGCCTCCAGGACGCGCTCCGCAACGCCGTCGTGCATCATCCGCTGGTCACGGCCGCCCGGCCGGTACCGCCCGTCCTCGCCAAGGACTGGGCCGACGCCGTGGCTGCCGCCGATGCCCGTGCTGTGGCGCGAGCCCGGGCCGCAGCACCGGAAGTCAGGGTCACCGTCCGGGACCTGCCGCCGCCCGACGTTGCCGCGGCCAGCGTGACCGAGGTTGCGCCGCTCGTGGAGTCGGCCCTGCGCAACGACACCGCGCCGGCCGAACCGTCCAGCGCGGGCTCCTCCAGCGCGGGCACTCCCAGCACCAGCGCCTCCGGCAAGGGGGCCGCCAGCAAAGGCGAAACGGTCCGGTCCGCTTTAGCGTTGTCCGCCCAGCCGCCACGTCCTGCGCGGAAACCTGCCGTTGCCGGACATGTCACCGTCCTGGACACCGGTTCCATGACGTCGCTTGCGCAGCACCCGGACGCCCGTACGCGCGCCTGAGCGCACTGGTTCCAGGCACGTGGCGCCTGATGCCGCCCTTACCCTGAGCAACCATCTCCGCTAGCGTGAAGCCCATGGAATTCAGATACCTCGGAAACAGCGGCTTCAAGATTTCGGAAATCACGTTCGGCAACTGGCTCACGCACGGGTCCCAGGTGGAAAACGACGTCGCCACCCAGTGCGTGCGGGCGGCCCTGGACGCCGGCATCAGCACATTCGACACGGCGGACGTCTACGCCAACACCGCGGCGGAAAGCGTCCTGGGCGAAGCACTCAAGGGCGAACGCCGGCAGTCCATCGAGATCTTCACGAAGGTCTTCGGTCCCACCGGCCCCAAGGGCAAGAACGACGTCGGGCTGTCCCGCAAACACATCATGGAATCCATCGACGGGTCCCTCAGCCGGCTGCAGACGGACTACGTGGACCTGTACCAGGCGCACCGCTACGACTTTGAAACGCCGCTCGAGGAGACGGTGCAGGCGTTCGCGGACGTCGTCCGGCAGGGCAAGGCCCTGTACATCGGGGTCAGCGAGTGGACTGCCGAGCAGCTCCGCAACGGCCACGCCCTGGCCAAGGAACTGGGTTTCCAGCTGATCTCCAACCAGCCGCAGTACTCCATGCTGTGGCGGGTCATCGAGGAGGAAGTGGTTCCGGCGTCGGAGGAGCTGGGCGTCTCCCAGATCGTCTGGTCCCCCATGGCGCAGGGCGTGCTGAGCGGCAAGTACCTGCCGGGCCAGCCGCTGCCGGAGGGCAGCCGCGCCACCGACGACAAGGGCGGCGCGAAGATGATCGAGCGCTGGATGCGGGACGATGTCCTGGCCGCCGTGCAGGAGCTGCGCCCGGTCGCCGACGAAGCCGGGCTGACCATGCCCCAGCTGGCGGTGGCCTGGGTGCTGCAGAACCCGAACGTCGCTTCGGCCATCGTGGGCGCCTCCCGGCCGGAACAGGTGGCCGACAGCGCCGCGGCCGCCGGTGTGCGCCTTGACCCGGACGTCCTGAAGAAGATCGACGCCGCCGTCGGCTCGCTCGCCGAGCGGGACCCGGCCCAGACGAAGTCCCCCGCATCCCGCGAGGCCTAGGAGCAGCCGTGACGGATCTTCCAGACCTTGCGGTCACCGGTTCAACCGGGGTCCTGGGCGGGATGGTGGCCCGCCAGCTGTCCGACGCCGGGTTTTCCCAGCGCCTGCTGGTGCGGGACCCGCGGCGGGCGCCGCGCCTGTTGGACGCCCCGGCGGCACTGGTGAGCTACGGCGACCCCGTGCTGTCCCGCCAGGCCCTGGAAGGGGTCAAGGTCCTGTTCATGGTGTCTGCGGCGGAGGCGGAGAACAGGCTGCAGCAGCATTACGCCTTCGTGGACGCCGCCGCGGAGGCCGGCGTGCAGCACATTGTGTACACGTCCTTCTTCGGTGCGGCGCCGGACTGCACCTTCACCCTGGGCCGCGACCACTACGCCACTGAAGAGCGGATCAGGGCGTCCGGCATGGGCTTCACGTTCCTGCGGGACAACTTCTACCTGGATTTCCTTCCCATGCTGGCCGGAGAGGACGGTGTCATCCGGGGTCCGGCCGGCGACGGCGTGATGGCCGCCGTCGCGCGGGAGGACATTGCCCGCTCTGCGGTGGCCGTGCTTCGTGATCCCGCCGTCCATGCCGGGGCAACCTACGACCTGACCGGACCGGAGGACATTTCGCTGGCGCACGCGGCCGAGGTGCTCACACGCGCCACGGGCAGGACCATCACGTACCACCACGAAACCGTGGAGGAGGCGTTTGCCTCCCGCGCTTCCTACGGCGCACCCGCGTGGCAGGTCGAGGCCTGGGTCAGCACCTACACGGCGATCGCCGCCGGCGAACTGGCCGGGGCGACGTCGGACGTGCACGGCCTCACCGGCCAGGACCCGATGGCACTCGAGGAACTTGTGAAGCTGCCGCAGCTGTAGGGGCCCGGTGCCGGGCGGTTGACGGCCATATGCGCGCGGCGTAAACCTGTGAGGAGGAGCACGCCTATCAGCCGCTGCACCGCGGCGGCACAGAAACCGAAGCACCGAGCAGAATCGCCAGGCCATGTCCAAGCTGATCTACCGACGCCGACCGTCCGCCCGCCCCGCACCCCACACCGGTCTCACAGCACATTCCGGTGAACCCACGCACGGCCCCCTCACGAGGGAAGAGCTGCAGCTCGCCGTGCGGAACCACTCGATGCCGCTCGAGGCGCTGCGCGAGGACGTGACTCCGCCCGGGCTGCATTACGTGCTGACGCACTTCGACATTCCGCAGGTCAGCGGTGCCTGGCACCTGCGGATTGGCGGCGCCGTGGAGCGGGCCGTGGAACTGAGCCTCGCGGCGCTGAAGCGGGATCCGGCCATCAGCGTCCAGGTGACCATGGAATGTGCCGGCAACGGGCGGTCGCTGCTCCGGCCGCGGCCGCTCAGCCAGCCCTGGACTACTGAGGGTGTGGGGACGGCAGTATGGACCGGCGTTCCGCTGGCGTACCTGCTGGCCCAGGCCGGCGTCGAGCCCGAGGCCGTCGAGGTGGTGTTCACCGGCCTTGATGCCGGGATCCAGGGCGGCATCCGGCAGCAGTACGCCCGGAGCCTGCCGATTGCGGAAGCCTCAAGGGCCGACGTCGTCCTTGCCTACAAGATGAACGGCAGCGAACTGCCGCCGCAGCACGGCTATCCGCTGCGCCTGGTGGTCCCCGGCTGGTACGGCATGGCAAGCGTGAAGTGGCTGCAGTCAATCCAGGTGGTCGCGACGCCGTTCCAGGGCTTCCAGCAGTCGGTTGCCTACCGCTACCAGCACAACGCGGACGACGCCGGCACCCCGGTTTCGCGGATCAGGGTGCGGTCCCTGATGGTTCCGCCGGGTATCCCGGACTTTTTCACCCGCCGCCGGTACCTGCCCCGCGGGCCCGTCATGCTGCAGGGCCGGGCGTGGTCCGGTGAGGGCCCCGTGACGAAGGTGGAGGTCGGCATCGACGGCAAGTGGGTTCCGGCGCAGCTGGACAAGCCGTCCGGCGCCTTCGCGTGGCGCGGCTGGAGCCTGCCCTGGGTGGCGGACCCCGGCCACCACGAACTGGCGTGCCGGGCCACCGACGCGACCGGCGCCGTGCAGCCGCTGGAGCAGCACTGGAACTACCAGGGCATGGGCAACAACACGGTGCAGCGGGTGCGGGTCATCGTCGATTAGCTGTCAGCGGTACCTCAGCACTCTTCGTAGTCGCTGAGCACGTTCAGCTTGCCTGCCGACGCCGACTCCGGGTCGAAGGTATAGCCCACCCATTCCCGCGCGAGCCTGCGCGGAGGTCCTCCAGGACGCGGTTCTTGTAGTCGACACCGGCCTCGTCGGCGCCCACGATGATCCGCAGCGCGGGAGCAGCTGCTGCGGCGGTCACACCGTGGCCACCGCTTCGGCACGGGCCTGTCCTGCGGCGGCCAGTGCGGCGGGAGGGACGGCGTGACCGGCCAGGTGGATGCCAAGCACGGTGAAGATCATGGCGAGCGATGTGGCACCCGGATCGGCCGTGCCCAGGCTCTTTTCCGCGAGCGGCCGGGCGCGGCCCTTGAGGGGGCGGAGCGCGGCGGTGGCTGCAGCGGCGGACATTGCAGCGGCGGCGGCTTCCTGCCAGGCCTCCCCGGCCGCTGCACCTTCCTCCGTGAGGCGGGCCAGGGTCTCGGCGAACGGCAGGAGCGCGTCCACCATGGTTTTATCCCCCACATCGGCCTTGCCGAGGTCCGTGATGCGGCTGGCGAACGCCGTCACGGCGGCCGAGAGATCCGCCGGTTCCGGCGCCTGGCTGTTTCCGAGCGACTCGCCGAGGGCCCGCAGGCCCGCTCCCCAGAGGACGCCCGATGTTCCTCCGGCCCGGTCCGCCCAGGCATCCCCGGCGGCGGCCAGAACGTCGCCCGCGCCGGCGCCCTGGGCGAGGGCGTCGGCTGCGGCGGCCACGGCTGCATCAACGCCCCTGACCATGCCGCGGCCGTGGTCGCCGTCGCCGGCAAGGGCATCCGTGTCGCCCAGCCGCGGCTCTTCCGTGTGCAGAAGATCGCGAGCCGCTTCCAGGCCGGCGACGCACGCGGTCGCGTACTCACGGGAGGAAGCGGTGGCGGTGAACTCAACTGCGGTGCTGTCGCCGTCGGACGCCTCGGCGACGAGGTCGCTGCCGGCCTGCGCCGCAGTGTTGCCGCGGCGGTACGCCGGGGTTTCCGCCGGCGCCGCCCAGAGCGGCTCCAGTTCATCGTCCAGCCACGTGACGGTGAGGGACACCCCGGCCATGTCGAGGCTGGTGACCAGCTCGCCCACCTCCGGCAGCACCAGGGTGTAGCCGGCGTCGCGGAGCAGCGGCGCCACGGTCCCCCACAGAACGAACAGCTCCTCGTGCTTGGTGGAGCCCAGGCCGTTGAGGATGACCGCAATGCGCTGGCCCGCCCCGTCCGGCGTTTCGGCCAGCACACGGGTCACCAGTTCGCGGCCCAGGTCCGCGGCCGGCGGCAGGCCGGTGTCGAAGAGGCCGGGCTCGCCGTGAATCCCGAGGCCCAGCCCCATCTGCCCCTCGCCCAGCGAGAACAGCGGCGCGTCGGCACCCGGGAAGGTGCAGCCGGCAAACGCGCTGCCGATGGTCCTGGTGAGGCTGTTGGCCTTGCGGCCCAGTCGGACAACTTCGGCCAGGTCCGCGCCGGCTTCGGCGGCGGCCCCCATGACCTTGAAGACCGTGAAGTCCCCGGCGATGCCGCGCCGCTTGGACGCTTCCGACGGCGGGGCGCTGGCGACGTCGTCCGTCACCAGGACGTTTTCGACGGCGATGCCCTCGGCGGCAAGCCGCTCGCTGGCCATGCCGAAGTTCATCACGTCGCCGGCGTAGTTGCCGTACGTGAACACCACACCGGCGCCGCTGTCCGCTGCCTTGGCCACGGCGTAGGCCTGCTGGGCGGAGGGTGACGTGAAGATGTTTCCCACCACCGCGCCGTCGGCAAAGCCGGGACCGATGAGCCCTGCGAAGGCCGGGTAGTGGCCCGAGCCGCCGCCTGCGAGGACCGCCACCTTCGGTGCCGCAGGGCGGTGGCGGCGCACGGCACCGCCGGGAACCTGGCGGACCAGTCCGGAGTGAAGATCGCAGAAGCCGGCAAGCGCTTCCTCGGCGAATTCCGCTGGATTGTTGAAGATTCTGGTCATGGCTGGCTCTTTCTGCGGCGGCGGGGTTTGCTGGGCGGGGTGTTCGGCGCTGTGGGGCGCCCTAGTGCATGTGGCTTCCGCCGTTGATGTCGATCGTGGTGCCGGTCAGGTAGGCGGATTCCTCGGAGGACAGGAAGGTGATGACGGCGGCAACTTCTTCGGTGGTGGCGTTGCGGCCAAGCGGGATGCCGGCGTTAATGGCCGCTTCCTGCTCATCGGTGCTGCCGACGCGGATGTTGGTGTCCACGGCGCCCGGGGTGATGGCGTTGACGGTCACGCCGGAGTCGCCGAGTTCGCGGGCCAGGGCCTTGGTAAAGCCCAGGATGGCGGCCTTGGCAGCGGAGTAGGGGACCTTGCCGAAGACGCCGCCGCCGCGCTGCGCGGAAACGGAGGACATGTTGACGATGCGGCCCCAGCCGTTGTCGATCATGTCCGGCAGGAAGGCCTTCGTGACGAGGTAGGTGCCGGTGGAGTTCACGGCCATGACCTTGTTCCAGAGGTCGAGGGTGGTTTCCAGGAAGGGCACCGGCGAGGTGATGCCGGCTATGTTGGCCAGGGCACCGACGGCGGGAAGGGAGCCGTTCCTGACCTCGGCCGACACTGCCTTGTACGCGGCGTTGACGGACTCCTCGTTGGCAACGTCGATCTCGTAGCCGAACGCCGGGACATTGAATTCGTTGCCGATTTCGGTGGCGACCTTCGCGGACTTCTCGCCGTCGAGGTCAAGGATCACCACGCCCCAGCCCTGGCTGGCGTAGCGGCGGGCGGTGGTGATGCCGATGCCCCGTTCCGAGGTGGCTCCGGTGAGGACGGCGGTGCGCTGGATGGCGGTCATGATGGCTCCTAAGTGGGTTTATTGGGGTTGATCAGATGAGGTCGGTGATGAAGCTGGCTGCCTTGGCGGCGGCCGCCGGGCGTTCGTCGTGGGTGATGTCGCGGGTCTCCAGTTCCAGGCTGAAGTGCCCGGTGTAGCCCTGTTTGGCCAGCCCGCGCAGCCCGGCCGCGAAATCCGCCTGGCCGTTGCCGATGCTGAGGTTGATGTTCCCGGGCACGGCATCGCGCAGGTGCACGTGCGCTATCAGGCCTTCGTGGCGGGCCAGGTACTCCAGCGGGTCCTCGCCGGCGGCGACGATGTGGCTGAAGTCCATGACAATTCCGACGCCGGAGCCCGCCAACCGCTGTGCCAGCAGTTCGGCGCGTTCCAGGTTCCAGCAGAACCGCAGGAAGTGAAGCGATTCGGTCCAGAGTTCGACGCCGAACCCGGCGGCGCGCTCCGCCGCCCGGATGAGCTGCGATGCGACGGTGTCCAGGTCCTCCTCGAGGCTGCGGACCGGCTCGTGGCTCAGCGCACCGCAGGGCAGGACCAGAGCCTTGGCTCCGGTCTTGGCGGTAAGGGTGAGCAGGGCATCAAGGTGCCTGTCCCGCCCAGCCTGCCGGCCGGCGTCGAGCACTGCATTAAGGTCGCCGATATCCCCGTTGACGGAGCGCACCCGGAGACCGGAAGCGGCCACATCGCTGGCCACGGCGGCGACGGCGTCCGCGTCGAGTTCATACGGAACGTGGTCGCAGACGCCGGGGAGTGCGCCAAGGTCGATCTCGGCGAAACCCAGCCCTGCGATGGTTCGCAGGGCTGTTGGCAGATCCTGGTGGCGGAAGCTGATTGATGAGCACCCGAGTCGGGAATGGAACATCGTCATTGATCCTCTGGTTGTGCCCGGCAGGCTGTAGTGATGGACACCACACTAACCGCGTCGACTGTTAACAGTCAACTCCTGACGGCGACTGTTGACAGTCAGCCATGACGTGGGTCACACTGGACGCATCTTGTTAACAGTCGACAGCGCTGGAGCTTCTTCAGCCGCTCTTCGAAAGGGAACCACCATGAGCAAAGATGCTCTGACCATGCGCGGTCCGGTCCACGGAACCAAGGACGCCAAGCGTGTTGCCATTGGCTCGGGCGTCGGCGCCGTGATCGAGACCTACGACTTCATCGGCTTCGGTACCGCTGCCGCCCTGTACTTCGGAACCGCCTTTTTCCCGGGAAGCGATCCCGTCACCGGGACGCTGGCCTCCTTTGCCACCCTCGGCGTCGGCTTCGCGGCACGTCCGCTGGGCGGCATCATCGGCGGCCACCTCGGCGACAAGGTGGGCCGCAAGCCCGTTCTGGTGGCCTCCCTCATCCTGATGGGCCTGGCCACCTTCGCCATCGGCCTGCTCCCCACCTACGCCGCAGTTGGACTGCTCGCCCCGGCGTTGCTCGTGTTCGTCCGCATCGTCCAGGGCCTGGCCTTCGGCGCGGAATGGGGCGGAGCGATCCTCATGAGCTACGAGCACGCACCCTGGAAGACCAAGGGCAAGTACACCGGCATTGTCCAGGCCGGCTTCCCGGTAGGCCTGTTGCTGGCCAACCTCACCTTCCTGTTCAGCGTCCAGCTGGGCGGCGAACTCGCCTGGCGCATCCCGTTCCTGGCCAGCATTGTGCTGGTGGTTGTCGGCCTGATCATCCGCTCCAAGGTTCCCGAGTCCCCCGTCTTTGACGAGGTCAAGGACCACGGCGACATCGTCAAGTCCCCCATCGTGGAGGTCATCAAGACCGACTGGCGCAACATCGTGAAGGGCATCGGCCTCCGCATCGCCGAGACCGCCGGCTACGCCGTGTCCATCACCTACATGATTTCCTACATCAACAGCCAGCACCTGGCCGACAAGTCCCAGACCCTGATTGCCCTCTGCATCGCGTCCGCCATCGGCATTTTCGCCACCCAGGCCTGGGGAGCCCTCACCGACAAGATCGGCCGCCGCCCGCTGTACATCTGGTCCACCGCGTTCGCCGTGCTATTTGCCATTCCGATGTTCCTGCTGGTCAACACCGGCATGTTCGTCTTCATCATCGCCACGATCGTGATCTCCTACGCGGTCTGCCAGAACTCCCTCGCCGGCGCCCAGGGCGCATGGTTCCCCGAGCTCTTCCAGGCCAAGACCCGTGCTTCCGGCGCCTCGCTGGCCTACCAGATCTCCGCCATGGTCTCCGGCTTCACCCCCTTCATCACCACCCTGCTGTTCGTCAGCTTCGGCTGGATCGGCCCGGCCCTGCTGTTCGGCACCTACGCCCTGATCGGCCTCTGGGCAGCCATCTCCACCCGGGAAACCTGGGGCAAGCGCGAGCGCGAGCTGGCTGATGAGATCACCAAAAGCACCCCCCAGTCGGTGAACGCCTGATGACCGCCGTCAACGAAGCCATCCCGCAGGAACTGCGCACCCAAGCACTCCCAGAGAAGGAACCAATGACCCAGGAAACTGCAGCCGAACGACTCGACCGGGTCAGCGCCGCCGCCTACCGGATCCGGCACCACGCCCTGAACATGGGCGAGGTCCAGGGCCAGGGCTACGTGGGCCAGGCGCTCGGCGCGGCGGACATGCTCGCCGTTGTCTACGCCGACCAGCTCCGGTTCCGCGCCGAGGACCCGCACTGGGAGGGACGCGACCGCTTCCTGCTCTCCACCGGCCACTACGCCATCGGCCACTACGCGGCCCTCGCCGAGGCCGGCATCGTCCCGGTCGAGGAACTCGAAACCTACGGTTCCGACGACTCCCGGCTCCCCATGTCCGGCATGTCCACCTACACCCCGGGCATGGAAATCTCCGGCGGTTCCCTGGGCCACGGACTGACCATCGCCGTCGGCATGGCCCTGGGCCTGCGCTACCAGGCCTCGGACGCCAGGATCTACAACTTCCTCTCCGACGGCGAACTGGACGAAGGTTCCACCTGGGAAGCCGCCATGGGCGCCCACCACCACCAGCTCGGCAACCTGACCGCCATGGTGGACATCAACGCCCTGCAGGCCGACGGCAAAACCGACACCGTGCTCCGCACCGAACCCATCACCGAAAAGTGGGAAGCCGCCGGCTGGTACACCCAGCGGGTGGACGGCAACGATGTCGCCGCGCTGCTGGCCGCGTTCGACAGCGCGGCAGCGCAGGCCGCCACCAGCGGACGGCCGTCGGTGATCCTCTGCGACACCAAGGTGGGCCGCGGCGTGCCGCTGCTGGAGGAACGTGAAAAGGCGCACTTCATGCGCATCGAAGAACACGAATGGCAGACCTGCCGCGAGCAGCTGACCGCCGGCTACGAAGGAAAGGCTTCAGCATGAGCACCACAACGACGGCGGCCGCCGCGCCCGCCAAGCCCAAGCTCAAGACCTCGGCCATGATCGCGTCCTTCGCCGATCCTGGCCAGAAAACCGCCTCCGCACCGTTCGGGCACGCCCTGGTCAAGGCCGCGCAGGAGAACGACAGGATCGTCGGCCTCACCGCGGACCTGGGCAAGTACACGGACATGCACATCTTCGCCCAGGCCTTCCCCGAGCGCTTCTTCCAGATGGGCATGGCCGAGCAGCTCCTCTTCGGCGCCGCAGCCGGCCTCGCCGAAACCGGCCTGGTGCCGTTCGCCTCCACGTACTCGGTGTTCGCCGCCCGCCGCGCCTACGACTTCCTGTGCCTGGACGCGGCCGAACCCAACCTGAACGTCAACATCGTGGGCGGCCTCCCCGGGCTCACCACCGGCTACGGCCCCAGCCACCAGGCCACCGAGGACATGGCAATTTTCCGCGGCATGCCCAACCTGACCATCGTGGACCCCTGCGACTCGATCGACATCGAGCAGGCCGTCCCGCAGCTGGCCGCCAGCGCAGGACCCACCTACCTCCGGCTGCTCCGCGGCAACGTGCCCACGGTCCTGGACGAGTACGACTACACCTTCGAGCTCGGCAAGGCCAAGGTCCTGCGCGGGGGCAACGACGTCGTCTTCGTCTCCAGCGGCCTGATGACCATGCGCGCCCTCCAGGCAGCCAAGGCGCTGGCGGAACACAACGTGGATGTCGCCGTCGTGCACACCCCCACCATCAAGCCGTTCGACGCCGAAACCGTCCTGGCCGAGATCAACACCGACCGCCTCGCGGTCACCCTGGAGAACCACTCCGTGGTGGGAGGCCTGTTCGAAACCGTTGCATCCGCCGTCGTGACCGCAGGCCTGGGCAAGCGGGTGGTGCCGGTGGCGCTGCCCGACGAGTTCCTCGATGCCGGGGCCCTGCCGACGCTGCACGAACGCTATGGCCTGTCGGTCCAGCGCATCGTGGCGAAGGTACTCGCCGAACTGGGCTAAGACCGGGTTTCGGCCCCGAAAGAACGCAGCCACGGCAGGAACGCAGGCACAACAGCTGGCCAGCGCTCCTGCCGTGGCATCATTGTTAACACGGCAACTGTAGACAGTTGACCTCTGACCCTGGGGAGAATCCGATGGCCACAGCAGCCCTTCTGGGACTGGAAAAGAAAAGCCTCCGCGAGCAGGCGCTAGCCGCCTTGCGCACCGCCATCACCAGCGGAGCGCTCGAACCCGGCCGCCACCTGGTGGAAACCGAGCTCTCCGAGATGCTGCAGATCAGCCGCGGCACACTCCGCGAGGCCCTGCGGCAGCTCCAGCAGGAAGGCCTCGTGTCCGCGGGCGCCCGCGGCAGGCTCTCGGTCCGCCACCTGGATGCCAAGGAAATCCGCGACATCTACTCCGTCCGTGCCGCCCTGGAATCCCTCGCCGCCCGCACGCTCTGCGAACTTCCGGACCGCCAGCACGTCATCGGCTCGCTCCGCACCGCTATCCAGGCCATGGAGGCTGCCACCCACGGCACCATGGAGGAGCGGGTGGAATCCGACCTCGACTTCCACCGCACCATGTGCCGCCTCACCGGCAACGAGACCCTGCTGCACTCGTGGGAATCCCTGGAAGGGTCCATCCGGATGTCCATCATGTTCGCCGGGCTCGAGAAGGGCGTCCGGAACATGAGTGTGGACCGGCACAACGACATCGTCGCCGCCATCGAAACCGGCGACGCCACACTGGCCCGCAACACCATCCGCGAGCACATGGACTCCGCCGCGGCCGTCCTCGTCGCGTAGGTTCAGGCTGCGACGCGTTTAGCGACCGGGAACCCGGGGTACCTGAACCAGTGCACCGAACGGCCGTATCGTCTCGGAAGGGCGAAGATCATGACTCGCCATACATCTGCCAACTGGGCTTCAGGCCAACCAATCGAGGACGCCGCGCTGGACGTCCTCATCCCCACCTGTAACCGTCCGGCCGAACTTGCCGTCACGCTTGCGGGGCTCGCAGCCCAGGACAGCCCTGCCTTTCGACTTGTGATCAGTGACCAGTCGGACGGGCCGCCGGCATGGGAGCAACCGCCGGCTGCCAGCCTGCTCCGGGTCCTCGGTGCACAGGGCACGGCCGTCGAGCTGCACCGCCACCTCCCCCGCCGGGGCCTTGCCGAACACCGCCACTTTGCGTTCGAACAGGCGCGGGCGGAGAAAGTGCTGTTCCTCGATGACGACATCTGGCTGGAGCCGGGTGCCCTGGCACGGATGAGTCATGCCCTCGACACCCTGGGCTGCGGCTTTGTGGGCATGGCCCCTCAGGGCCTTTCCTTTTTGAATGACCGCCGCCCCGAGCAGACAGGCACCTTTGCTCCCTGGCGGGGACCCGTAACCCCGGAGCGCATCCGTCCGGGGGAGGAGGGTTTTGAGCGCTGGCCGTTACACAGCGCCGCAAACCTGAGCCATCTGAGCGCAGAGCTGGGGCTCAAATCCGGACAGTGGATACCGTACAAGGTGGCCTGGCTGGGCGGGTGCACCATGTTCCGACGCCAGGCGCTGGAAGACGTCGGCGGCTTCCAATTCTGGACCCAGCTGCCGCTCGAACACAGCGGCGAGGACGTGGTGGCCCAGTGGAGGGTGATGGAAAAATTTGGTGGCGCCGGCATCCTGCCTACAGGTGCCGTACATCTGGAATCCCCCACCACGGTCACAGACCGCCGTGTGGAGGCTTTCGAGATCGTACTGGCGGACGGCCCTGCGGCAAATTCCGCATCCGCCGACGTCTAGCTCCACAGCCGCCCGGCTATACTCGGCTGCAACCATGAGCAGCCTTCCGTCAGCCCCCAGCACCGTCCGCGTCGACGCCTGGCTGTGGGCCATCCGCGCCTACAAAACACGGTCAGCCGCCACCGCCGCCTGCCGCGCCGGGCATGTCCGCATCAACGGGAACCCGGCCAAGGCCTCGCAGTCACTGGTGCCCGGCGACACCGTGCGCGTCCGCCAGCCCGGCTACGAGCGGATCCTTGAAGTGCGCGGGCTCATCGCCAAGCGCGTGGGTGCGGAGGCAGCGTCGCACTGTTTCACCGACCACACGCCTCCCCGGCCCGCGGCCCCGGCACTCGGGCTGCCGCAGCGGGACCGCGGAACCGGCCGGCCCACCAAAAAGGACCGCCGCGAAATGGAGCGCCTGCGCGGGCAGGCCTGACGGCTTCAGTCCTTGACCTGCTCGCGGCCTTCCACCACCTCGAACTCCCCCACCTCCAGGTCAGCGGCACCGAAGGCGGCCGGCAGCAGGGTCAGGTGGACAGCCCCTGAGGAGGTCGCCTTGCTGCCCGCCAGGGTGAAGGCCGACGGCGTGACGCCGGGTTCGAAAAGCCGCTTGCCCTGGCCGAGGACCACCGGGAAGATGATCAGCCGGTACTCGTCCAGCAGGCCGGCGTCGTGCAGGGCACGGACCAGCCGGTGGCTGCCGTGGACCTGGAGTTCCCGGCCCGGGCCCGATTTGAGGTCGTCCACGGCCTCCAGGAAATTCGCCGGGAGGATGGTGGTGTTGTGCCAGGTGGCCCCGGTAAGCGTTGACGACACCACGTACTTGGGCAGGCTGTTGAGCGCCTTGGCCACCGCGTCGTCGGGGTCCGTGACCTGTTCCCAGTAGGGCTGGAACATCTGGTAGGTGGTGCGGCCCAGGAGGATGGCGTCGGCTTCGGCGAACCACCCGTTCACGATTCTGCCCATGTCCTCGTCAAAGAGCGGCACCACCCAGCCGCCGAACCCGAAGCCGCCGCTGGTGTCCTCGTCCCGCCCGCCCGGGCCCTGCATGACGCCGTCAAGGCTCACGAAGGTGTGAACGGTGAGTTTCATCATGGCCCTCTTGGTGGAATGGTTTGTGGACTGACGGCCGGAGCTTCGGCGGGATCGACGGGGCCCATGTCGAGCCGGAACGGCGGGTACTCGTCCCGCATCAGCGCAACGTAGGCTGTGACGCGGTAGACCCAGCGGTTGAGGCCGATGAGCAGGTCGAACAGGCTCCGGAGGTACCTGCCCGTGAACAGGAGGATGACGCCGGCGATGAAGGCCAGGAGCGTGAGCAGGGAAACCCCGCTGCCTGCCGTGTAGCCGCCGGCGCCCCCGGCAAAGTCGTCGTCGGAGGAAGCCACCCAGGTGCGGGAGGACCCCACGAGCACGCCCACAATCACCAGGTGCGGGATGGCGAGCAGCCAGGACTTCACCAGCACCAGGCCGCGCGACAGATGCTCCGGATAGTCCACCTCAAAGTCGGCCGGATAGTCGGTGCGCGCCAGGGTAAAAGGCGGATAGCGGTCAGTGCCGATCGCCGTGAAGGCGTAGAAGGACACCCGCCAGCTCCAGCGCAGCACGCCCACGTTGAAGTTGAACAGCGAGTGGGGGTAGCGGGCGGTGAACAGGATCGCGAACCACGCCACGATGCTGGTCACGATCAGTGCGAACCAGAGGAAGAACAGGACGATCAGGTGCGGGATGGCCAGGAACCATTTGACCAGCCACATCCACCGGGACAGCGCGGGGTCCACGTGTCCGGTCAGGCGGGCCGGGTACCGCGGGTTCTCAAATTGGTCGACGACGGCGGGCGGCGGCGGTGCGCCTGCCCCGCCGCCCGGGGCGGGATAGCCGGGCGCCGGATAGCCCGGGGCCGGGTAGCCGGCAGCCGGGTAAGCACCCGGAGAACCTGCGCTGCCGGGCGGGACGCCCGGACGCTCCCCGGGCACGGCAGAGCTGGCGACGGGACCGGCGGCGCCGGCAGCGGCGGGAGGTCCCGCCGTAGGGGTTTCCGTTGGTGGAGCATGACCTGCGAGCGGAGGACCGGGCGGATAGTGGCCGGGTTGGTACTGGCCCGGCGGGTAATGGGACGGGGGAACGTGCGGCGGCGGCCCGTGCCGCCCCAGGCCCATGGCACCCGCGACGATCAGCGGAACTCCGATGACCAGCAGCACGATCCCGGCAATAAGCAGCCACAGGAACAGCGGCCAAAGCAGATCGGAGCGGACGCCGGCCTGCAGATCCACGGACACCGGGGCAGTGGAATCGGCGTTCATCACCACCACGGTCCAGCTGCCGGGGACGATGTTCCATTTGAGTTCCGGCGTACCGGTGCCTTCGGCGGATGCGACCCAGAAGTTCTGGGCTCCGGGGCGGGCCGGGGTCCGGGTACCGGGCACTTCGATGTAGTCCACCCTGAAGGGCCGCAGATTCAGTTCCCGGATTTCCGAGCGCTTGACCCCGTCGAGATAGCGCGCCGCGTCCTGCTGCGGTGCGACGCCGATGAAAATCCCCTTGCCAGGGCTGGCTGCCGATCCGCGGAGCAGGACGCTGCCCGCCGCGTCCGACGGAATGACGTCCGGCAGCCTGCCGCTGACCATGACGTCCAACCCTGCAGACGTGATGGCGGAGGATGCTGCGTCGAACCTGTGCGACTGGGTGGTGAAGTAGCCTTCGTCGCGCTGCTGGAAGTTGAGCCAGCCCACCCCGGCTGCGCCCGCCAGCAGCCCCAGTCCGAGGAGGGCGGCGATTGTGCCGAGGACGAGCATCACCATGCGGCCAGGTTTCATGCCGGTTCCTTATCTCGAGCCCTGCGGCGGGCTGCCACCCGCGGTTCGGCATCGCCTGGCTGGGCGGTGCGTGGCTGGGCGGTGCGTGGCTGGGCGGTGCGTGGCTGGGCGGTGCGTGATTGGACTTCACCTGATCGGGCGGTGCGTGACTTGCCGCCGGGTTGTGCGCCGCTGCGTTCCTGGGTTTCCCGGGTTCTCGAGGTCTTGTCGCTGTGCTTGCCGTCAGGATGCTTGTGCTCAACGTGTTTATGGTCGGGGTGTTTATGGTCGGCGTGTTTGGGGTCACCGTGTTTGGGGTCACCGCGGCCGTGAGTGAAGGACGGGTGCTGGTGAATGCCAGGCCGGGGGTCCAGGATGCTCAGCCGGCAAGGCTTCTCGGACGTGCCCTCGCCACTGAGCTGGATGAGCTGGGCGGGATCATGCAGCGCGGTGATGGTGTCAATGGCGGCACGGGCCATCGACAGGTCCAGAATGATTTCCTTGCCTGGCAGCAGAGTCCTGGCGCGCCGCGCAACAACGTATAGCGCCCGGATGTTTGCCGGCGTCAGGGTTCCGCGGACCTCGATGCAGGCGCGCTCCATGTTCGCGTCAATGTGGACCACGACCTTGAGGCGGTGATGGCTGGCGGTGATGTCCACGCTCACGTCCCCCCGGGCAGCCGCTGCCCACGTCGACTCGGCCGGAACATATGACGGGACCGGATATTAATGTTCATGCGCCGAACGCCTCCCCGACTTCATCGTCGGAACCGTGTCACGTCCAGAATGCACCCTCCGGCCAGCGCTGGGAAGAGGCGTCCTGCGCATCCCGACGACAAGGACTGCCGGCGCGGACTGGCGGAAGGTGCGCCGGAACGGGGCGGGGCGGATTGGCGGTGGCCGATTACCTGCCTAGCCTGTTCCTATGCCTTCCAGCTGCCACTATCAAAGCCAGGACCATCCAGCAGCCCAAAATCCGGTCCCCGCGGACATGGTGCTGGCCGCCGTGCGGCTGCCCGGCGACACAGGCTCCTCCGACGTCCATATCCGCAACGGCCACGTCTACGCGATCACCCCCGCCGGGGAACGCCCCGAAGATTCCATGGCAGCGGACGCCCAGGTGCTGGATCTTGAGGGTCGTTTCGTCATTCCGGGCCTGTGGGACGAGCACGTCCACATGACGCAGTGGGCGCTGGCCGCCAACCGGATCGACCTGTCCGGCGCCGCTTCGGCGAGTGCCGCCGTCGAACTTGTCCGGAAGCGGATTGCGGCAGACCCCCGACCGGAACCGACCATGGCGGTGGTGGGCGCGGGGTTCCGGGACGCCGTGTGGAACGACGCCCCCAGCGCGGAAATGCTCGACGACGCCACCCGCGGGGTGCCCACGGCCCTGATCAGCCACGACCTGCACTGTGTCTGGATGAATTCAGCGGCCGCTCGGCGCTACGGAGTCGAGCTACCGGCAGACGGCCTGCTCCGCGAGGAGCCGGCGTTCGCCGTCACGCGCGAACTCGGAAAGCTCCCCGACGCCGTCGTGGACGGTTGGGTGAACACGGCCGGCCGGGAAGCCGCGGCCCGCGGCGTTGTGGGAGTGGTAGACCTTGAGATGACGTGGAACCGCGACGTCTGGCTGCGCCGGATCGCCGGCGGGTTCAACGTTCTGCGAGTGGACGCGGGTGTATATCCGGAGGACCTGGAGCGGGCGGCCGCGGAGGGGATGCGGACTGGGCAAACGGTCGACGGCGGGGCGGGACTTTTGCGGGTGGGCCCGCTGAAGGTGCTCATCGACGGCTCCCTCAACACGCGTACCGCGTTCTGCGTTGACCCCTATCCGCACGGCGGGCACGGCATCCTGACCGTGAGCGAGGCCGAGCTGGTTGCCCTGCTCGGCAGTGCACGGGAGAAGGGCTTTGTGCCGGCGGTCCACGCCATTGGAGACGGCGCCAATCAGGTGGCACTGGATGCTTTCGCCGAAGCCGGGACCGGCGGCCGGATCGAGCACGCCCAGTTCGTGCGGCAGGAGGACTTCGCCCGGTTCGGCGACCTTGGCCTGACGGCCAGTGTCCAGCCAGCCCACGCGCTCGACGACCGCGACGCCGCTGAGGCGAACTGGGCCGGCCGCACCGACCGCGCCTTCCCGCTGCGCTCACTGCTGGACGGCGGTGCACGGCTGGCACTGGGTTCCGATGCACCGGTGGCGCCGCTGGATCCCTGGCTGGCAATGTCCGCGGCGACGGCCCGGGGGCGGAACGACGGCCGCGGCCCATGGCACCCGGAGCAGGCCCTGACCCGGGAGGAGGCGCTGCTCGCCTCGACGCGGGGACGCGGCCGGATCCGGGCCGGGGATGTGGCGGATATCGCAGTGCTCGATGCGGATCCCCTGACCGCCCCCGATGCCGTGTTTGCCGGAATGCCCGTCGCCGCAACGCTCGTGGCGGGCCGGTTCACGTTCCGGGGCGCCGGGGTTTAGGAGTCCTGTTCGGTCGGCACAAACTCCCCCACACACCCTTACCGTCAAAAGCGTAGAGTGGCCTAAGACGCCTCATTCTTGGACGCCATGCAGCTAAGGGAGAAATCGTGACGATTGACTGGGACGAAAAGAAAGCCCTGCTACAGGAACCGAACATCGCAGCAGTGACGCAACTGTGCGATGAACTCATGGAGAAGAAGCCGGGATCGACCGTTCCTTATATCGACCCCGTCCATGACGAGGACGAATGCCGGATTGTCAGCCTCCAGGTCAGCCCGGGCAAGGGAACCGAGTCCGGCTTCGTATCGCATTTCAACGACGACGAGGCCGCCCGGCGCGCCACCCAGATCTACGAGCTCGCCGAACTGGACCCGCGCTACGTCATGCCGTGGAACGCCTACCCCTGGGTGCGCGACCCGGACATGCCCTCGGCCCTCAGCGTCCAGGAAAAGACGGACGGCCTGCGGCCCTTCCGGCAGTTCATGAAGATCAACAGGCGCGTCTCGGCCATCATCGCCCACGGGACCGACGCCGCCAGCTTCCTGACCCTTTTCGAGAAGACGTACCATTCCTCGCTTAAGAACAACGGCATCAAAATATATAAGGCCAGCGCGCTCGGCGGGCGGGCCTTTGCTGTTTCCGAGGCCAAGCAGGAAGAGCTCCTGACCAAGAGCGTGGAGGTCTACAAGGACGCCATGCAGCGCGCGGGCATCCAGCACCTTTAGGTTCCGGATTCCTTGCCCGGTAAGCGCGTGCTCGACTGGTTGCTCGATTCGGATCCCGCGATCCGGTGGCAGGTCCTGCGCGACCTGACGGAGGCTCCGGCCGAAGACGTGCGCTCCGAACGTGCCCGCGTAGCCACCGAGGGCTGGGGCGCGCGCCTGCTCGCCCTGCAGGGCGCCGACGGCCAGTGGGACGGCGGTACCTTCTTCCCGGTCCCGTATGACGGTTCGGAGCCGGGCCAGCCGTGGACTGCCACCGCCTACAGCCTGCTGCTCCTGCGCGATCTCGGGCTCGACCCCGGCAGCGAAGAAGCCCGCGCCTCGGTGGTGAAAGTCCGGGAGAACAGCCGCTGGGAGGAAGGCGGCCAGCGGTTCTTCGACGGTGAGGTGGAGCCCTGCATCAATGGCAAGGCCGTGGCCCTCGGAGCCTACTTCGGTGAGGACGTCGACGGGATCGTCCAGCGGCTCCTCGGAGAGCAGCTGGACGACGGCGGCTGGAACTGCGAGGCAGAGCGGGGGTCGGTGCGCTCGTCGTTCGCGACCACCATCAACGTGCTGGAAGGGCTGCTGGAACACGAGCGGGCCACCGGCGGCACTCCGGAGTCCGTTGCTGCGCGGAAGCGGGGCGAGGAGTATCTGCTGGAACGTGCGCTGCTCCGGCGCAAGAGCACTGGAGAGCTGGTGGACCCGGACTGGCTGCAGTTCTCCTATCCGACCCGCTGGTTTTATGACGCGCTCCGCGGCCTCGACTACTTCCGCGACGCGTACTTCCAGGACGCCTCCCTCCATGACACGTACTTTCCAGACGCGGGCGGACCGCCCGATACCCGCCTCGCCGAGGCCATCGGTCTGCTCCGCTCAAAACGGCAGCCCGACGGAACCTGGCTGCTCGAGAACACCCACCCCGGCCGCATCCACTTCGCCATGGAGGACGGCGATGGACACCCCAGCCGCTGGAACACGCTTCGCGCACTGCGCGTGCTGAACTGGTACGACGGTTTTACCCCTCCAGCAGCCGCCGGCGGTGCTTCAGCTCCTTGACCCATGCCCTGGTGACCATGTCCGGAAAAGGCGAGGCACCGCCGTCGTCCGCAGAAGCGGTGGCCGGTGAAACGACAGCCGTGGCCGCAAAGGCCGTCCCCGCTTCCAGGTCCGCGAGCAGCGGGCCCGCGGCCTTCAGCGCCAGATCCACCGCCTGTGCGGCGGTGCGCTCGGGCAGCCCGAGGCCTGTGGCCCAGGCCAGGAAGTGCTTGCGGGAGATGCCGCTGCGCTTTCCGCCGAGCGTGAGGGCGAGCGTCTTGTCCCCGTAGACCACTGTGGACGGGATGTCATAGACGGGCGCTATGGACCACTCCCCGTGCGGCTGCTGCACCATGGACACGTTCTTCGCGTGCAGGTCGCCGTTGCCGCTGAGCAGCGCGAAGGCCGCCTGGATCGCCAGGTTCCGCAGCGCCGGCAGCGGCGCCGCGCAATATTCGGCGAGCGCATGGCACACCGTCCCGAACCCCACGTTGTACTTGTCCGCCGGGTACAGCTTCAGCACCTGGGCACCGTCCTCGACGGCGAGGCGCTGCACTGTGTCCCGCTCACCCGCACTGCCTGGCCCACCTTCCAGCGGCACGCGGTCGAACCTCTCCACCAGCAGCCCCGGCCGGCCGGCGACATCGCGCATGAGCTGCACCCGGCTGAGCGGAATCCGCAGCTTCGCCGCATAGCGGAACATGATGAACTCGTTCTCCACCACGTGCGGAAATTCGGGGGCGTTGAGCTTGAGGATGAAGCGGCGCCCCGCGCTGGCGACGGGCATGGAAATCATCCCGGCGGACAGCTTGTCCTGCACTCCGGCGAGCGCCACCGGATCGATCAGGCCCGAGTCCCCCAGCAACTCGTCGAAGTCCACGGGCCTGCGCGGGTCCACCTCGACGGCGTGCTCCTCCGGGTCAAGCGGCTCCCCGTGGCCCACGATCTGCACATCGCCCACCGGATTGCCGCCCGCGGCGATGAGCAGCGAGAGGTCGTCGTCGGCGCTGGTCTTGATGGACCGGCGCAGCGCATTCAACCGCCGGCCCTCCGGGAGCAGCCCGGTAAAGTACGGCGGGGCCGCGCCTGCCCCGGAGAGCACCGGTTCCGCGGTGAGCGGCAGCGAACTCGCGACGGCGGGGCGGCCGCCCGCCAGGTAGGCGGGCAGGTAGCTGAACCTGGTGCCTCCGTCGTGCCGTTCCAGCCGGGCTGCCAGCACACCCCGCTTATAGATGTCAGCGACGCGGTGCCTCACGGGCGGCGCTCCGGCTCGGGTTCCTGGCCGGGGATGGCCGACGGCGGCTGGGTCACCAATGTCTGGGCAGCGTTCCGGGCCCGGATTCCAAGATTTAGCTCCAGGCCAAGCGTCTCCAGCACAGCCAGAAGGGTGTCCAGCCGGAGGGTCGGTTTTCCCTGCTCCACGAACCGGACCAAGCGTTCAGAGACCCCGGCCATGTCCGCGAGGTCCTGCTGGCTCAGCCGAAGGGCGTCACGGCGGGCGCGGACGGCCGCCGCAAGCTCCACTGCAAAATCTTGGGCCACATCCGCTCCCGTGCCGGTACGATCGTGCCGTTTTCGGTTCCATCCACATCGTACTCCCTCATTTTCCAGAATGAGCAGGATGGTATCGGAACGCTCGTACCGGTTTCGGTGTGCTTGCGCCGTTACGGCTCAGGCACCGGCCGAACCCCAGTACCGCAGGCCGCCGCTCGTGGTGCCGTCGCAGCCGACCTCGACCATTGCGTAGGGAAACGTCCCTCGGTCCGACTGGTCAGGTCCCTGACCGCGGACGTCCGAACTCCATGTTCCGGTGTTAACGTACCGGGTGGGGCACACCCCGAGCGCCGACTCGAGGGCCCGGTGGGTGTGGCCCGATACGTACCAGGCCACGCCGGCGCCATGCGACTCGAGGGTCCTCGCGACCCGGCCTGCTGCAGCAGGAGTCCTCTCGCCGGCGGCTCTGCGCCCTGCGGCCGCGAGAACCATGCGGGTCGCGGCGACTGGAAGCGCCGACAACGTCCGGAACCTGGACAGGCACGCCAGGTCCCGGACGGCCGCCCAATCGAGCGCGAGCCGAAGTGACTCGGCCTGCAACAGCTGTTCGTACGCGAGTGTCCGGACGCGGCGTTCCGCCCGCTCGGACGCCAGGCAGGCCCGGACAACGGCCCCGGCACGGCTGAGTCGCGATCTCGACGGGTCGGCGTTCCAGGCGGCGAGCGGTGGCAGGTCCAGCCCATCGGTGCCGCTGTCCGCCGCGCGGAGCAGTTCGGGCATCCGGTGCAGCGCGTGGTGCTGGTGCCCGTGCTCCGCCACGAGGACTCCGGGCACGTGCAGGAACCACGGGTACACCCGGACCCGGTCCGGCTCGACGGGTGACAGCAGAGCGGACAGGCGGGCGGCAACGGAGGGCCGGGCCAGTTCCACGTCGTGGTTGCCGCACACGAAGTGCAGCTGCACACCGCGCACCGCACACGCCTCCAGCGCAGAGAACGCCTCCGGGTGGCGGGCGAGGATTGCCTCGAGCCGGGCGAGGCTCTCGTCCTCGGTGAACCCGACCAGCTCGAACGTGTCACCGACGAAGGCGACATGCTGCTGCGGGCCGGGGGCTGCGAGCACCTCGCGGCGCAGGAAATCGGACAGCGCCCTGCCGGGGCGCCGGGGGTCGTCGTCGGACATGCCCAGGTGGACGTCGCTGAGGAGCCACCAGCGCGCCGCCTGGCCTGTGCTCGCGCTGGCAGTCCCGGTGTTCGTGGAAGGAAGAGGGGCAAGCACAGCGTCCACAGGACCGCCGGGGCTTAGCAGCCCCACATTCAGCAGAGAGACCGGCGGCACGTGGGCTACCCGGTGCCTGGCCGGGCGCATCGAGCCGTGAGCGCGATGAGGGGTGAAGAGTCCAGGCCAGTTGAGGTACGCGCCGATGTTTGGCTCGACTGACTGGGTACGCGCAAACGTGTCAGCAACGCCGAGCTGACGGAACGCGGCCTCACCTGGCGGCACGTCCGTTACGAAGGCTGCAGCCCCGAAGAGCACGACCACGAGCACGACGGCTGCCCACATCATTAGCCTGCGGCGCGCCGGGCCGGCGGCATCCGCCTCGAGCGCCACGAGGAATGCGATGTTCAAAATGAGGACGCCCGCGCAGAACGAATAGGGCAGCATGGCGAAGGGCCCCAGCCCGCTGTTCACGGGCACCGAGGACGCAGCCCCCGCGGCGAGCGCCAGGCAAACGACGCCCGCCAGCGTGCCCCACACGTCAAGGGTCTTCCAGCGCCCCTCGGTGCTGCCGGTCGCACATGGAATGCCGGTCATCGTGCGTCCTGGGTGACGCGCCGGAGGATGGTGACCAGCCTGAAGCCGGCCGCCGCGGCCCCGATGGAGAGCACTACGAGCCACGCAAGGGCCATGGCGCTGGCGCCCCTGTCAGCAGCCGACAGTGCTGCGGCGCAGAGGGCGACTCCGAGCGTCACACCCATCACGATCGCCTCCGCGTAGCGACCGCGGGCCCGGCATGCGGCGTTGTAGGCCTGCAGCACCGCGTAGGGCACCAGTCCGGCCGCCAACCACCGCAGAGCACCGGCGGACGAGTCGGCGTACCGTTCCCCCAACAGGCTGAGCAGCGGGTGGGCGAGGAGGACGAGTATGGCGGCGGCCAGGCCTCCCAGGGCGATCGACCAACGGAGACTCGCCCAGGTGGTCGACACGAGGCGGTCCGCGTCGCGGACACCCTCGGAGAACTGGACGATGCCCATCAGCACCGGGGCGGTGTAGGCGGCCCAGGCCATCATCCATGCGGGATACCAGTAGGCTGCGGCCTCCGGCGCCACCATGTGCGCGAGCAGGAGGGGCAGCACCAGCCCGGGGGCGCGCTCGGTGAGAGTAAGGAGCTGGTGCGGAATGCCCAGCGCCAGCAGCGGACCGCCGCGCGCCCGTCGCAAGGACGGCCGCGGCCGGTAGCCGACCAGTCGTCGCAGCTGGACCGCACCAACGACACACGCTACGGTCGTCCCGAGAGTCCAGCAGGCCATCAGTACGTCGGCGGGCGCGCCGTGCGCGCGCCAGGCCACAAGCGCTGCAGCCCCGAGTGCGACCCCGCCGCCCAGCGCGTACCTCAGGGTCGCGCTGGCACCGCGCCCCAACGCCACGAGCGCCTGGTCCAGCACGATGACCAGGGTGCCGGTGACGGCAGCCACGAGGAACGTGGCCCAGAAAAGAACAGATGCCGAGGCCGTGTCCGGCGCTATGGCCGACTGAAGCACGAGGTAGCCGAGGGCCAGGCCGGTGCCGGCGACCCCAACGATGCCAAACGCCGCGTCCAGCACCCGCGCGGGCGGCTCCCCCCGCCCCACCGAGACGATCACGGCCGAGCCGGCCCCCAGTACCGCGAGCTGCGTGCAGATCATGACCGCCGAGACCGCGGCCGTGGTGAGCCCGACCTCACGGTCGGACGTCGCGCGCGCGGCCACAATCCAGAAGGCGAAACCCGCGCCCGTCTGCGCAGCCTTGGCTACGACGAGTCCGAGCGAGCTGCGCAGGGCGGAGTGCCGGACGGCCGGGGCGTCCGGGACGGCTGTCCCCCGCTTGGCCTTCACGACGTGAGACCCCTTGCCACGCCCACGTAGTTCCACCAGCAGAAGGCTGCGTAATATCGCACCCACCGGGGCTGGCCTGAAGCCAGGCTCAAGGCGCTGCCCCGGAGTGCCGCGGCGGCAGGCAGCAGCGCCAGCCTCGCACCGCGCCAGCCATGCTTGCGGATCATCCGTCCCAGTCCCGTTCCGTCCATGAGGAACTGGTCGAGCGCAAAGTCGAAGTCGTCTGCGGCGAAACGGTGTTCGACCAGGACCCGGCGTGACACCGCCGTTCGCAGCCCGGAGTCCCGCATCCGCCAGCGCAGCTCGATGTCCTCACCGGACTTGAAAGAGTCGTCGAAGCCCACGCCCAGCATCAGGTCCCGGTCGACGATGGTCGCCACGAGCCCGAACCAGTGGCGGCTGCGACCGGTGCGATGGTGATTTGCCAGCGCCTGCCCCCAGAAGCCCGGTCCAGCGACACTCTCCAGGCCGGCCTGGAGGGCGTCGTAGCCGCCCTCCACCAGCTCTGTGAGCAGGTCGGCGACCCCCGTGGGCCCGAACACGACGTCGGCGTCGACGAGCAGGACCCAACGGGTGTTGCTGCTCCGCACGCCGAGCGTCCGGGCCCATGGCAGGCCGCGTCCGTCGTCACTGACCACGCGGGCACCTGCCGCGAGGGCGATGGGGACGGTGCGGTCGGTGGAGCATCCGTCCACCACAATGATCTCGGCGACACCGGGCTGACGCAGGGCCTCCAGACAGCGCGGGAGCAGGTGCTCCGCGTTGCGGGCCGGAACGACCGCGGTGACCTCAGCAGGGCTGCGACCCACGGTGTCCCCCTCAGGCCAGCTCGTCGAGGACCGACGGCAGCAACTGCTCGAGATACCGGACGATGTCGTCCGACGCCTCGTCCGCCGTGTATGCGGAGGGCACCTGGAGCAGGTGGCAGGGCCGTCCGTCCAGTGCCTTGCTCAGCACGAGTCCCTTCGCCGCGAAGTGCTCGCGCCACGGGACGACGGTCGTGGCCGCCAAGCCGGTCACGACCCGCTGCGAGAAACCCGCCATCTCGATGTGGAAGTTTCCGAGCATGCGGTCGACCATCCACTCGCTCGTCCGCTCGACGAGCCTGGTCCGGGTTCCCTCGAAGCGCTCGACGTAGACGGCGGCCGCGAGCGGGGCCGAGGTGGTCAGCTCCCGCCCGGGGAACGCCGTCCCGGGCTCGACCATGCGGTGCTCCGGCGACCATCGCCGGGAGAAGTCCGCGAGGCGCGGATAACGGATCACGTAGGGGTGCACCACCGTGGTGAGACGGCCGACGCTCCCCGAGAGCCGCGAGGGGACGAGGGGTTTCCGGACACCCTCGAACAGGTGCGGGTAGATGGTGCGGTGGTGCGGCTTGATGAACATCGGCTTCGCGTAGCCCAGGAGCGTGGCGTCCTCGGCAAGAAAGGCCCAGTCGTCGCCCATGAACGACCACCCTTCGCGCCGCATCAGCTTGGCGACGGTGCTCGTCTTACCGGTCCCGCCGGCGGCGGGAAGCGCGATCGCGTGACCCCGGTATGCCATCGTTGCCGCGTGGATCATGGCAGCTCCCCGGCCCACCATGGCGGCGTCGAGAACAGGAACCACGGAGGTCAACAGCTCACCCGGCCCATGAATGCGCCACTGCTCTCCGTCCCTCACGACCTGGACCCGGTCGTCTTGGAACCGCACGCTGTTGTCCGTGTACGCGAGCTCGTGCTCGACCAAACCCGCATCCGGCATCGGCTCCGGCCTGTCGTTGACGACGATGTCGGCCGGTTGCTCGGTGTCGCTGGCGAAACACGCCAACATGCTCCGGAGCTGGGCCGCCGCCGGCGCATTTGCGTCGACGCGGATCGTGACGCGGCGGTGTATGTCGAAATGCAGTGCCTTGCTTTGCGAGGTGCGCATGATCGTCCCCTGTCTCATGGTGTCGGTGAAGGTGTTGCTGGTGTGTACGGCGCCGACCAGGTCGACGGTGTCCGCCTACTGGCTCATCGTGAGCACCAGCTTGGGTGCGCCGGTGCTGCCGCCCTCCCTGGAGTTCAGGTCTAAGCCGTCTGCGCTGCTGGAGTCCACTCCCAGCGAGAGCTGTTGGCCAAGCTCACCGGCCAGGCCGCTGACAGTCAGGGAAATGCTGTAGGTGGTGTTGGTCGCTGTCGGGCCGAGCGTGCCGATGGCGGTGGCGCCGAGAGCCGGACGGGTGCTGTAGGTGATGCCGCCCTCGGTCCAGCTGTCACTGGCGACCAGCTTGACGGCCTGCCTTCCCGTCGACGCATTCCCGGCGCTGCGCAGCTGCAGCGTGGCGCTCTGCAGCGTTCTGCCCGCATATGCCGACAGGTCGAACTTCAAGTACGTGGTCTCCACCGGGCTGTTGTCCGCGACCAGCGTGGTACCCGCGCCGAAGTTCGTCCCCGTGGCCCCGCTCGATACATAGCTGTCAGCGGTGGCCGTAAGTGTAACGGTCTCCGACGTGCCGCCGCCCGCGGCGGCAGTGGTGAAGGTCCAGGTCCTGTCCGTCGCCAACGCGTTACCGGCAAGATCCTTCACCCCGCCCGAGCCGCCTCTGATCGTCGCCGTGTACGTCCTGCCCGCCGCCAGGGACGCACCCGGATCCAGCGTCGCAACCCTGTTCGTGCTGCTGTACGTCACAGCGGCCGGGACCGTCGTCGCTCCATCCCGCAACGTGAATGTGCCCGACGTGACCGTCGATGCGTTCATCGCTTCCGAGAAAGATCCCGTCACATTCGCCGTCACCGCTGCACCAGTCGCACCGGCAACCGGGGACGTACCCGTCACCGTCGGGGCCGTCGTGTCGCTACCGCCGCCGCTTGGGTCGTAAAAGTGCCAGTACCGGCTCGTGGCGTTCACATCGGCGAGCAGGAGGAGCCCGCTGTTGGCTGTGCCCCGCGCAGCGCTGTTGAGGTTCTGCTTCGTCGACGTCACATTGTGGACGTACTGGTCGGCATCCACGATGCGGGCCGTCTTCGCTGTGCTGAAGCTGATGTCGCTCAGGGGCGCGGACTTCTCGTAAATCGCACCACCCGAGCTGGTGCAGACGCCGGCGTTCGTCGTGCCGCTCGGCTTCGGATAGGTGGCAAAGGTGCGCAGCCTCTGCGCGCTCTCATCGATCATGACGACCACTCGGTTCGGGCACTCCGCCACAGTGGCGATCGTGTGCGCCGACCATGCCGTGCCATTGAATGCCAACAGCTGGATCAGCGGCTGGGACGCCGAGGTGAATGACGACTTGATCGCGGCGAAAACCTGACCGCTCGAGGAGTCCAGCCACTTCAGGTTCATATGGTCATCACCGCTGCGCTGCCCCGATACGGCCGCGAGAGGAGTGGTCCAGGTTGTGCTCGAGGCCCCATCGACGTGGGAGCTCCAGTACATGCCGTCGGTGGCGTCGCCGACCTGCCGGCTCCACATCAGCCCCATCTTGCCGGGTCCGAACGCGATCAGAGCTGAATTGTCGTCCACAGACACAGTGCCCAACGACGAAGGATGCGCGAAGGGCGTCCCCCACGTTGCGCCATCCGTGCCAGTGACGTTCAGAAAGATCCGGTTCCCCTGCTGCCAAGTGGCCCACACCCGACCAGTCGAATCCTTGTCGATGGACATGGTCTCAACTTTGTTGTTGTGGATCCTTGTGGAACTCAGCTGCGAGTAAGTCTTCGTGCTTGAGTTGTAGCTATAGCGCCGCATCATGGACGGGAAGTTCGCTTCAGCAGGCAGACCGTCATTTACGAACCGGTAGCTCGCCACAAACAACGTCGACCCGTCCCACAGCACGTCATGATGAGTGCTCGACTGCGTCTCCGTCGCCACACCCGTGTTGACCCACGAGCTCGTAGCCGAATTGAACCGGAAAATATGAAAATCCTGGCTTGCGGTATCCCACAGATTCCCCCACCAGAGCCCGTCGTTGAACCACAGCGCGTTCGTCTGCCGCTTCGTGCCCGTCGGCGTCCCCGTCCCCGAATGCGACAGACCCTCAACGCCGACATCACCAACAGCAGCCGACGCCGTGACCGGCACCACCAGAACACCCGTCGCAAGCAGCAGCGCTGCCAGCAGTACATGGAGCCACGGATTCCGGGGTTTGCTCCGAGCTTGAACGTCGGCATGCACAGGGATGGTCACTAGCCTCACCACTCAATGAAGTTGTTTGCCTATGCCAATCCCGAGCAACCTTCCCGGCCGGATACGAGAAGTTCGAAGCGCCTGCTGCTGCGTTACTGGCAACTTGCCTGCACTCCCCCTCGCAACATATTCAACTGGACAACTTGTAAAAAGCTTGGGAGGGGCCGCCCTCACCCCCTCTTTTGTTGGCTTGGGCCCGCGAAAGCCTTCCGCGCGAAAACGGCCGAGGCTGGGAGCGAGTGCACTCCGGTTGACACCTGCCTGTGACCCGTGCCATATTCTTAATCGTGAACCTGTCAGACAGCCGGACAGCCGGACAGCTCGGTGACCAACAGAGCGGCGCAAGCACCTCGCCGCTGGCGCGCCTGAGCGCGGCCGAAGCTGTATTCAACGCTATCCGGGGTGATATTCAAAGCGGGGCCCTTGCCGTCGGCGCCAAGCTCAGCTCGGAAGCCGCCCTGGCTTCGCAGTACGGCGTCAGCCGCTCCGTCATCCGGGAGGCCCTGCGCTCCTGCACCGCACTGGGCCTGACGGTGACCAAGACCGGCCGCGGCACGTTCGTCGTCGCCGACCAGGTGGCCAACGACCTCGTCCTGGGCCAGTTCTCCGCCCGGGACCTCACCGAGGCCCGCCCGCATATTGAAGTCCCCGCCGCCGGGCTGGCCGCCGAGCGCCGTACCCCCGAGGACCTGGAAATCCTCCGCGGCATGATGGCCTCCATGGCCGCGGAAACCGATCCCGAAGCCTGGGTCGCCCTGGATTCCAGCTTCCATGCAGCCATCGCCCGCGCCAGCGGCAACAAGGTGTTCGAAAGCGTGGTGGCTGACATCCGGGACGCCCTTGCCCACCAGTCCGAAACGCTCAACATGGTGGCCGACCGCCAGCACGCCTCCGATGTCGAACACCGCCTCATCCTCGACGCCATCGAAGCCCGCTCCGCAGCGGACGCCAGCGCGGCCATGGGCGAACACCTGCGCGCCGTCGGGGAAGCCCTCGACTCCATCCTCAACACGTAGCGGACCGGTATCCGGTCACCCGGAACCAACCAGCCGCACCCAACTCAAGTCAACACGCAACCCAGAGGACACCATGCCTTCCCCCGCCATGCCGGCAAGCCATTACCCTTCCGCGCCACCCGCCGCAGCGATCCTGCCGCGCCACGAGCCCCTCGCCTTCCAGACCCGTGACGGCCTGGTGGAAAGCGTCCACTACGGCTCCCTGATCGCCACCGCTCCCGGCGGCCGCACCCTGCTCTCCGCCGGCGAACCCCAGGCCACGTTCTACCCCCGGTCCTCCCTCAAGCCGCTGCAGTCCGTGGCCATGGTCCGCGCCGGGCTGGACCTGCCCGCCGACCTCCTGGCCCTCACCGCCGCGAGCCACTCCGGCGCAGCCCGGCACCTCGAGGGCGCCGTCCGCATCCTGGAACTGCACGGACTCACGCCCGCGGCCCTCGAAAACAGCTCCGACCTTCCCTACGGCGTCCCCGAGCGCGAGGAATACCTGCGCGACGGCGGCCGTCCCACGCAGCTGGCCCAGAACTGCTCCGGCAAGCACGCCGCCATGGCCGCCACCTGTGTCATCAACGGCTGGCCGGTGCAGGGCTACCTGGACCCGTCCCACCCGCTGCAGAAGCTCGTGGCCGAGACCGTCACCGACCTGACCGGCGAAGAACCCTCCGGCATCAGCACCGACGGCTGCGGCACCCCGCTGTTCGCCCTCACCCTTGCCGGCATGGCACGCACCTTCGGCCGCCTCGCCTCGGCCGAACTGGCCGACGGTGCGTCCGCCCCCGAAAGCCCGGAAGCCGCCGTCGCACATTCCATGCGCCGCCACCCGGACATGGTGGCCGGCGAGGGCCGCGATGTCACGGACCTCATGCGGCTCCTGCCCGGCGCCCTCGCGAAGGACGGCTTCGAAGGCATCCAGCTGGTTGGGCTGCCGGACGGACGCGCCGTCGCCGTCAAGATTTCCGACGGCGGTGACCGGGCCAGGATGCCCGTCACCGTCCGCGCGCTGGAAGTTCTCGGCGTCGACACCTCCGTCCTTGCCGGCATCGCCACCGGTGCGGTCCTTGGCGGAGGCCGCCAAGTGGGCCTGCTGCAGGCCGCAGACTTTTCCACCCTGTCCCCGACCGACGACGTTCTTTAAGGACTGCACCACATGACCGAAACCCAAACCCTGCCGGACGCCCAAACGCTGGCTGTCCGGTCCGAGCATGATCTGCTTGGCGACCGCGACATCCCCGCCGGCGCCTACTGGGGAGTCCATACGCTCCGCGCCGTGGAAAACTTCCCCATCACCGGCCAGCCGCTCTCCAGCAACATGCACCTGGTCCGCGGCCTCGCCGCCGTGAAGCTCGCGGCGGCCCGCACCAACCTGGAACTCGGCCTGCTGGACGCCGAACGCGCCGACGCCATCGAACAGGCCTGCGCCGACGTGATGAACGGCGAACTCAGCGAGCAGTTCGTCGTCGACGTGATCCAGGGCGGCGCCGGAACGTCGTCGAACATGAACGCGAACGAGGTCATCGCCAACCGGGCCCTGGAAATCCTCGGCCACCCCAAGGGCGACTACGCCCGGCTGCACCCCAACGACCACGTGAATCTCAGCCAGTCCACCAACGACGTCTACCCCACAGCGGTGAAGCTCGGCACCATCTTCGCCGCCCGTGAACTGCTCTCTGCACTGGCGGAACTTGAAGAGGCGTTCGCGGCGAAGGCACTGGAGTTCCGCACCGTGGTGAAGATGGGCCGCACCCAGCTCCAGGACGCCGTTCCCATGACCCTGGGCCAGGAGTTCGGCACCTACGCCGTCACCATCGGCGAGGACCGGCAGCGGCTGGCCGAGGCGGACCTGCTCATCCACGAGATCAACCTCGGCGCCACCGCGATCGGCACCGGCCTGAACGCCCCCGCCGGCTACGCCGAGGCCGCCTGCCGGCACCTGGCCGAGATCACCGGGCTGCCCCTGGTCACCGCCGTCGACCTCATCGAGGCCACCCAGGACGTGGGCGCCTTCGTCCACCTGTCCGGCGTGCTCAAGCGGGTGGCCGTCAAGCTGTCCAAGATCTGCAACGACCTCCGCCTGCTCTCCTCCGGACCGCGTGCCGGCCTCGGCGAGATCAACCTTCCCGCCGTCCAGTCCGGATCCTCCATCATGCCCGGCAAGATCAACCCGGTGATCCCGGAAGTGGTCAGCCAGGTGGCCTACGAGGTCATCGGCAACGACGTCACCATCACCATGGCCGCCGAAGCCGGGCAGCTCCAGCTCAACGCCTTCGAACCGGTCATCGTGCACAGCCTGCACAAGAGCATCTCGCACCTCGAAGCGGCCTGCCGCACCCTCACGGCCCGCTGCGTCCGCGGCATCACCGCCAACACCGAACGGCTGCGCCTCACCGTGGAGCAGTCCATCGGCCTGGTCACCGCCCTCAACCCGCACCTCGGCTACGCCACCGCCACTGCAATCGCACAGGAAGCCCTGGCCACCGGCCGCGGCGTGGCGGAACTGGTCCTGGAACACGGCCTGCTCACCGAAACCCAGCTGCAGGAGCTCCTCAGCCCCGAGCGCCTGGCCAACCTCAGCAAGTAACGTCCTATCTCCGTCCGACCCCAACCGGAAACCAAAGGATCCCCGATGTCCAACTCCCCACAGGGCACCGCCTCGAACGCGGCGGTCACCGACCATACGGTCCCGGCCCAGGCGCATGCCACCGAAAACCTTCTCCACGCCGAGGACAAGGGCTACCACAAGAGCCTGAAGCCGCGGCAGATCCAGATGATCGCCATCGGCGGCGCGATCGGCACCGGGCTGTTCCTCGGCGC
>NZ_JBHVSZ010000019.1:0-84707 GCF_042884885.1 Arthrobacter sp. NPDC058097 | reverse complement strand
TATTTTTTGACCGGGCATTGGCCCGAGCCCATCGTCTGTCCCTTGAACCAGTAGTTTCCGTAGTCGAAGGCGATTTTGCCCTGCTGCTCAAGTTTGTCGGGGCTTCCGGGGTCCTGGGGCAGGAACACCCCTACCACGCCGATGCCGCCGACGAAGCGCACGGAGTCCACGAGCCGGTTCAGGGTCATGTCGGGATGTTCGGTGCCGCCCGGATCGTGTGCCTGGTAGCCGACGCATTCGCAGCCCCGGTCCGCGCCGAAGCCCATGGTCTGGTCCTTGACGAATTCGACGGGGTCCACGTCCGAATCATTCACGGGAATGGCGCCGATCTGTTCCGCGAGCTTCAGACGGTCTTTCTGGCGGTCCACGACCATGACCTTGCCGGCGCCTTTGATAATGGCTGAGTAGGCGGCCATGAGCCCGACGGGTCCTGCACCGTAAATGACCACGGAGTCGCCCGGGTAGACGCCTGCCATCTCGGTGGCGTGCCAGCCGGTGGGGAAGATATCGGCGACCATGACGTAGTCGAGTTCTTTCTCCACCGCGTCCTCGCCCAGGCGCAGGCAGTTGAAGTCCCCGTACGGCACGCGCAGGTACTCGGCCTGGCCGCCCTGGTACGGGCCCATGTCCGCGAATCCGTAGGCCGCGCCGGCGAGCTTGGGTTCGGGCTGCATGGTCAGGCAGTAGTTGGTGAAGCCGCGTTCGCAGTTTTTACAGAATCCGCAGGCGATGTTGAACGGCAGCACGACACGCTCGCCCACCTTTACTTTGCTCACCGCCGGGCCGACCTCCACCACCTCACCCAGGTTCTCGTGCCCGAAGGAGCGGCCGGGTTCAAAGCTGGTGCGGCCCTCGTACATGTGCAGGTCCGAACCGCAAATGTTAGTCGTAGTGATCCGCACCAGCACGTCGGCGGGGTGCTCGATTTTGGCATCGGGGATCTCCTCGACACTGACGTCTTTGGGTCCTTTGTAAACTACTGCCTTCATTTTTCCGCTCTTTTCTTTTATCCCATTCCGAGCGTGGCCCAGCAGTCGTAGATTCCGGGCGCTGCAAGAACCAGGGCTCTGCAGGACGGCGGCCCGGAAAAGGGCGCGAAGTGTCACCCGGATACGCGAATTGGAGCTGGCGAGGAAATGGGGGAACAAGGATTGTGGCCCCTGAGCCCACCCAAGGGGGCCAAAGGTTTCCAGACGGCAGGCTGTCCGGGAAAATCCCGCCCGGCCGGTCTGCACCCAAAAGAGAAACTAATCGAACCTCAATGCTAAGCACACTTAGTACGGGTGTCGAGAGGCAGCCCGAAAAATGCGTAGGGAAAAATGCGTAGGTACGACGCCGCGTGGAGAACCTGCCGCGGCTGGATACAGCGTCTAGCTCCGCTCCTGTGCGAGTCGGTTGCGACGCTCCTCCTCGCGCTTTGAGTACGCGGCCGCGCGGATTGCTTCGTCCGACTCCAGACCGCTGCCAAGGGCACCGCCGACGGTCGCAGCCGACGCGACAAACCAGGTCAGCACGAACAGGTCGCCATAGCCGAGCGAAACGTGGAGATAGCCACCCATTACAGCCGGGTCGAGGACAAACAGCGCCCAGACCAGGTTCACAACGTAGAGCGCCAGATAGCAGATGAGCACCCCGATGGTCAGGGTCACCAACGTTGAGGTGTTGTAGAGACGGGACCTCTCCCTAGCCGCCGCAGACATGTCGTCAGGGCGGTCCCACAGTTCGCCGTCGACCACGAGCCAGGCAACAACGAGCGAAATGGAGGCGAGCATCGCGACCAAGAGGCGCCACCATGACAGGGAGCCAGCCAGCTGCCAAACCGTCGAGTTGACCGTGGCGACCGCTCCCGTTGTCAGTGCTGCCACGAGTGCGGACTTGAGTCCCGGCACGAGGAGCCACGGGCGGTTGGCGAGCACCATGCCCACGAGCAACCGCCAGCGGCTGGTGAAGCGGGGGAGCGGTCCGCTGTGCTCGTCCTGTGTGCTCTCGGCCATGCCGGCTACGAGCGCGCGCACTGCAAGCCGGGCGCGCTTCTGCATACGGAGACCGCCGAGTGCCGGTAACGACAGCACTGCCGTGCGGCGCAGCGGGTCGGTCTCGGCCAGCAGGTACCGGCCGTCATCCACATCGCGAAACGGAAGCTCGGTCAGCCCGATCACGACGTCCCATTCGTGCTGACGAGCATGGTCTCGAAGGCGAGCCATCGCAGCGTCCACGTCCTCCGAACCCATCGTGAATGGCTCACACACCATCTCGATGTCCCAGGCGTCGCGATCCTCACCGCCCGGCGGCTCGAGGTCGATCAAACGGCGGGCGATTTCCGCGGGCGCGGCAGGGTCGGCCACCAAGCCGACCTGGATCCGCTTCATCAGGGCAAAGTACCACAATCCCGGCAGGCCCTCCATAGACCGTCCAGCGAAGCTGTCTGCGGGACTCGTCCGGATTGCCATAGTGGATGACGGGCGCCGATACGGGTTATCCGACAGGGGCCCGATGACGAACTCTCCTTGGGAAAGAGAATGCCGAAGCCATCCGCTGAATGCTGCGGATGGCTCCGGCTTTTTCTACTCTGGTTGGTCAAGGATGCCTAGCTCAGGCTGGTCCTTTCAGTTGCGTCCGCGGGGGCCTGCGAGTCCTGCGGCTGTGCCGCATCGAGGCGGCCGCGAACACGCTTGACGGTTTCCGGGGCCAGGATTGCCGAGGCGACCGTGATGACGCCGATGACGCTGAAGTACAGGATCACCCAGCCGGGTTCGCCGTTGCCTGCGTTGAGCAGGGCGACGGCGACCAGCGGCGCGATGCCGCCGGCCAGGACCGAGCCGAACTGGTAGCCCATTGAGGCGCCGCTATAGCGGAGTTTGGTGGAGAAGAGTTCGGCGAAGAAGGCAGCCTGCGGGCCGTACATGGAGTTGTGGAAGACCGCGAGACCGATGATGATTGCCAGGGTTGCCAGCAGGGCGCTGCCGGTGTCGGTCATGACGAAGTAGAGCGGGAAGAACAGCAGTCCGCCGATGGAGCCGAACAGGTAAAGCGGCTTGCGGCCGATCCGGTCGGACAGCGCTGCCCAGAGCGGCACCGCGATGACGCCGATGGCGGACGCGATCAGGACGGACATGGAGCCCTGGGTGGCTCGTTCGGGCCCGAAGGTTCGCATGATGTAGACAACTGAGAACGTGGTGTACAGGTAGAAGGCGGAGTTCTCCGCGAGGCGCATGCCGACGACCAGCCAGACGCCCTTGGTTTCCTTCTTCAGTGCCTCACCGAGCGGGTTGTGAGCGGTCTGCTTCTTGGCCACGAGCTCCTTGAAGTCCTCGGAGTCCTCCAGCTTCGCCCGGACCACCAGGCCCACGACGATCAGCAGCACGCTCAGCAGGAAGGGAATGCGCCAGGCCCAGGCGTCAAACGCATCGGCCGGAACCGCAGCTTTTACGGCCAGGACGGACGAGTTGGCGAGCAGCATGCCCGCCGGGACACCCATCTGGGTAAAGCTGCCGAAGAACCCGCGGCGTCCTTCCGGGGCGTGTTCCGTGGAGATGATGGCGGCACCTGCCCATTCAGCACCAGCGCCGAACCCCTGCATGAGCCGCAGGACGGTCAGCAGGATCGGAGCCCACACGCCGATCTGTGCGTAGGTGGGCAACAGGCCCATCGCCAGGGTGGCGAATCCCATCAGGAGCAGCGAGAGAACCAGCATGGGCTTGCGGCCGATCTTGTCCCCGTAGTGACCGGCGAACATGCCGCCGAAGGGCCGGGCCACGAAGCCAACCGCGTAGGTGAGGAAGGCGAGCAGGAGACCGGTGGCCGGGTCCTGCTCCGGGAAGTAGAGCCGGCTGAAAACGCCGGTGGCCGCGAGGAGGCCGAAGATGTAGTAGTCGTACCACTCGATGGTCGTTCCGGCGAAGCTGGCGAGGGATACCCGCCAGGGCACCCGGCGTGCATTGCCGGTCTTTACTGCGGAGAGCGTCATTGGTCTTTTCTTTCGAAGGTCAAATAAGGATGTAGGGCATCTGGTGGGGGGAGTGAACCCGGGTCACCAGTCGAGGGCGATGTATTTGGTTTCGGTGAAGTCCAGCAGGCCCTGGTGGGCGCCTTCGCGCCCGAGGCCGCTCTGCTTGACGCCGCCGAACGGCGCTGCCGGGTCCGAAACAAGGCCGCGGTTCAGGGCCACCATTCCGCTTTCGATGCGTTCGGATACCCGCAGCCCGCGGCGCAGGTCCTCGGTGAAGACATAGGCGGCTAGACCGTACTCGGAATCGTTGGCGGCCGCGATGACTTCGTCTTCGGTATCGAACCCGATGACCGACGCCACGGGTCCGAAGATTTCCTCGTTGACCATGCGCGCGTGCTTCGGCACGTTGGTCACCACGGTGGGCGGGTAATAGTAGCCGTTCCCTTCCGGCAGCTGGCCGCCGGTGAGCAGGCGCGCACCTTGGCCGAGGGCATCGCGTACCAGGGCATCGACTTTCAGGACGCTTGCCTCGTCCACAAGCGGGCCCACTTCGGTGGACGGATCTGTGCCCGGTCCGACTGTCAGGGCGGACATGCGGGCCGCCAGGCGGCTTGCGAACTCCGCCTGGATTCCCCGCTGGACGTAGATCCTGTTGGCCGCCGTGCACGCCTGGCCGCCGTTGCGCATCTTGGCTACCATGACGCCGTCGATGGCCTTGTCGAGGTCAGCGTCATCGAACACCAGGAAGGGCGCGTTGCCGCCCAGTTCCATGGAGCACTTGAGGACGTTGTCCGCGGCCTGGCGCAGCAGGTGGCGTCCGACGCCGGTGGAACCGGTGAACGACAGCTTGCGGACGCGTGGGTCGGCGAGGATGGGCGACATGACGTCACCTGTCTTGCTTGTGGTGACCACGTTGACGACGCCGGCGGGGACACCGGCGTCGACCATGAGCTGGGCGATAGCCAGGGCCGTCAGAGGAGTAAGGGTGGCCGGCTTGAGCACGGCGGTGCAGCCGGCGGCAAGCGCCGGTGCCAGCTTACGGGTGGCCATGGCGGCGGGGAAGTTCCAGGGGGTGATCAGGACGCAGACACCGATCGGCTGGTGCTGGACAAGGATGCGGTTGGCGCCGGACGGTGAGGTGGAAACGTCGCCGATGATCCGGACGGCCTCTTCCGCATACCAGCGGAAGAACTCGGCGGCGTACGCCACCTCGCCGCGGGCGTCGGGCAGTGCTTTGCCGTTCTCGAGGGAGATGAGGTGGGCAAGCTGTTCCCCGCGTTCGATCATCAGGTCAAAACAGCGGCTCAGTATTTCGGCGCGGCGCCGGGGCGGCGTCGCTGCCCAGTCGGGAAAGGCCGCTGCGGCGGCATCGACGGCGGCAAGGCCATCCTCGACGTCGGCGTCCGCAATAGCGGCGATCACCGTCCCGTCGGAGGGATTGATGACGTCGACCGTGCGGCCGCCGGCGGCGGGCCTCCAGCCTCCGGCGATGAGCAGTTGGCGGGGGACCGTCAGCTCATCGATGTCGAGCGGTTCCTGGGCGGAGAGAAGTGTCATTGGTGATCCTCAGGTTCTGAGCAAGTGATGATGCGCAAGCGAAGTGTTTTAGCGAATGGTGCGGTCGCCGGCATAGGCGGCGTTCACGATGGACGTGACGGATTCAAGGTCGAGCGGCACCGGGTTGTTGTCGATGAGCCGTTTGGAGTTCAGCGACAGCCTGGCAATCTGGCCAAGGTCGCTCTCCTGTACTCCGAGGTCCTGAAGCGTGGCGGGCAGTTCGATGGCCGCGATGATTTCGTCGATGGCCTCCACGCCGGCGATCGCAGCGCTGCGGGCGTCCAGTCCTTTGATGTCTCGTCCCAGCGCTTCGGCAACCTGCGCCAGCTGCGGTTCGATGGCGCCGAAGTTGTGGCGGACGACGTAGGGGAGGAGCAGGCCTACGCCGACACCATGGGGAGTGTGGGTCAGTGCGCCGACGGGATACTGGATGGCGTGCGCCGCCGCCGTTCCGGCGTTGCTGAGCACAATACCGCCGTAGAGTGCGGCCAGCATCATGTCGGCCCGGGCATCGGTATTGTCCGGATCCTTGTAGGCGGTGGCCAGGCTCCGGCCCAAGAGCCGGATCCCGTCCAGTGCCAGGGAGTCCGTCAGGACATTCTTGCCCACGAACACGCGCTCGTTGGCGAGCGTACGGGTTGGTTCGCGGGTGATGGCGGTGAACGACTCGACGAGGTGGACGAAGGTATCCGCACCGGTGGCCGCCGTCAGGGCCGGCGGGCAGGTGTAGGTCAGTTCGGGGTCGCACACCGAGGCGAAGGGGATGATGTGGGGGCTCGAGATGCCCATCTTCATGCCGAGTTCGGGGTCGGAGACCACTGCTATGGCGGTCGCTTCGGACCCTGTGCCCGCCGTGGTGGGCAAGGCGATGACGGGCTTGACGGGGCCGGGTACGGCGAATTCGCCGTAGTAGTCGCTGGGTTGGCCGCCGTGGGTCAGAAGCACCGAGACCACTTTGGCCATGTCCATGCAGCTGCCACCACCGAAGCCGATGACGACGTCGATGTCCTGGCCCTTGAGCTCTTCGACACAGGCGATGATGCCCGGGGTGGGCAGCTCGGCCTGGGTTTCCCCGAAGACCCGGACGGACAGCTTGCGGCTTTCCAGGCTGGTGACCAGGGTTTGCAGCTCGTCCGAGGCTGCGAGCCGGGGGTCCGTGCAGATGAGGACTGTGTCACCGAGCTCTGCGGCGATATCGGCGATGGCAAAACGCTGCTGAGCACCGACGACGATATTCCGCGGCAACCGCAGGACGCCGAAGGTTGCGGGACGGATGCCCGCTGCATGCGCACACGACATTGTGACTGACTCCTAAAGATGGGGATCTCGAGCTACCTGAAAGGTGCCGGAGATCTCATCGTTCCAGAGCGGTGTGAGGTGGCCTATGGAGTTTTTTGCCATATTCATGGCGGAAACATGTGCGTCTGAACCAAACCCCTCATCCTGGTCAGTGGTCGTGGCCGCCGATACCGGCGGACTGCAGGCGCCAGAGCCGCAGGGCCACGTGGATGTCCAGGGATCGACCTCCCCTTCGCCAGCCAGGGCCGAGGACAGTATCGATTCGCTCCAGCCGCTGGCGGAGCGTATTGGGATGAACGTGCAGGGCAGCCGCCGCCGCCGCGCCGGAGGAGTCGTTCTCCAGAAAGGTCCAGGCAGTCAGAACGAGCTGCGTCCCACGGCGGCTGTCATAGTTGAGCAGAGGCCCGAGCTGGGCCGCCATCAGTTGTGTGGCGAAGGGGCTGTCCATGGCGCCCAGCAGCATCCCTGCCGTGCCGAGCGCAGCCCGGTCGGCGGCCTCGCCGTTCCGCGACAGCGCTTGGAGCGCGCGCAGCACGGCATGGGCCTCGGCGTGGGCGCTTGCCAGTCGGGAAAATCCTGTCACCGCCTGTGACGAGCCCACGGTGGCCTCCACGCGCTGGTTCTTCAGGGCCGCGACGATAGACTGCCCGTTGTCCTGGCCGCCGTCCCCGCTCGGACTACCGCCACGCAGCGTCGGAGGCTCGATGACGCACAGATGTGACTCGTGGACGGCGGTGATCCCAGTACGGTCCTGGGCATGCCGCTTCAGCACTGCCAAGGCCCTTTGCCGTTGGTCCTCCCGAACGCCTACCACCCGGACCACCAGCGGAATGTTGTCTGCGAGACCGAATCTCCCGGCCCGCCGCTTAAGTGCTTCCGTATCCTCAGACCGCGGATTCAGGAGTTCGTCTATGAGTTCGAGCTGCAGCCGGTACTGCGCGTCCTGGAACGTTCTTTCAAAGAGCAACGCCGCACTGAGGACCAGGGCGCTTCGCTCCAGCACGGCAAGCCGGTCCTGGTTGACGTGGCCGGCAACGATTAGCGAGGCCAGGTGCTGGTCGCCTGCGACCGCGGACATCACGGTATACGGCCGGCCCCCGACCGTGAAAGGGATGGGCAGCGTCCGGGTGGCGGAGATCTCCGCGGCGCTTAGCGAAGCGGGGTCGGCAAAGTCCGGGTTTGCGCCGAGCCCTGCCAGCGTCTCGCCCATGGGCGAAACCACGAACACTTCGCTGTCCATCGACTCGGCCAAAAGTAGCATCAGGTTGGGCAGGCTGTTGGCAGACGCCAAGGTTTCCATCAACCGTTGATCGAGGGAAGAAAGCTCCTCCAGCGCCTTCACATGGGCAAGATTCTGCCGCTGCGCCTGGTCCAGCCGGGCCAGGGCATCGGCCATTTCCGTGAAGTGACGGGCGTTCTCGAGCGCAACAGCGGCGTGGGTGCCGATGGATTCCATGAGCGCGACGTCGTCGCTGCTGAAGTTGTGCACGTGCCGGTCCGCAACGAGGAGCGCCCCGATGACCTTGCCTTCGGCCCTCAAAGGAACGCCCATGATGGCCTTGACGCCTTCTGCCGCGACCGCCGCATCACTTGACTCGAGATGAGATTTGCTCTCGTCACTCAGGTAGTCCGCGGATTGGGAAGGGGCTTCACCGGTGGCCACGGCGCCGAGAACGCCCTCGCCCAGAGGCATGCGGATATTCCGGAACAGGGCCGTTGCGGCGCCGTCAGTCACCCGGATATACGATTCCCCGGAGGCATAGTCATTCAGGCTCAGGTATGCGATGTCGCTGCCGATAAGCGAGCGGGTTCTGCGGACGATGGCTTTCAGGACGGCCTCAACGTCACGAATGCCGGTGAGGTCCGTGGCTGTGTCGTACAGGACTCGCAGCAGGCCCTCACGCCGGCTGGCCTCCCGGAGCCTGGCATTGAGACCGCGGGCCGCTGCTGCCGTCCCCGGATCGAGCAGGTTCTCCGCCTCCATGGCGGCGAGTTGGGTCTCCAAATCCTCAGCAGACACGCCCTCACCAAGGAGAGTCAAAAGCCGGCCCAGCGTCATCCCTTCCGGAGGAGGAACGGCGCCCGTGGGGACCAGTGGACTCTCTTGGGCATCCATACGGGCCATAGTAGCGGCCGTCGCCTCCCAAACGTGGGGAATTTGTGGCCGAATTGTTAGTGCGGTAACTGTTTGGTATTTTGTTCAAGTTCGGCCCGGAGTGACGCCCCCAATCCACTCCGGGCTGAACGCACGTGCGGTGCGCGGCGGCTTGCATTGCTCGTCAGTTCCGCGTCCGTCAACTGACAAGTCGCGAAAGACCACGCCAGTGAAGCGGCTGGCGCCTCCGGTCCGGCCGATCCGCGGAAGGAAAGACAGAGCGTTGATAAAACGAGAAGAATTCCCGGGGCTTCCTGCGAGTTCTCCCGGTCACACTCCATCCGCCTCCGATGATGGCGAAACCCATCAGCGACGCGACGTATGGATAGCAGGACCGGAAACTGTTCCGGCCGGAAGTCGCGTCCGCCTGCAAGGTTGTGGCCACCACGTGCTTGGCGGCGCCCTGGACGAGTGGATGCCCGACGGGTCCGCGTTCTGGATCTGGTTGGATGCTGGAGCAGGGCGGCGTCTTATCCATGTGGGCGACGGCTTCGAGGTGGTTACGGAGTCCCTGCCTCAGCTTTAACGTCTTTGGATAGCCCCTTAGCCGGTCATCCGGCTCGAAACAACAGGAAACGGTGCTTCTGCGGTCTGCCGACCCCTACGCCGGCTGACTTTCGCGCAGCGACCGCAAGGCCCTATGAATGCCTTCGCCGCCATGTTGCCTGCGTAGGCTTGAAGTCATGCGTAAAGACTTTGATCCCGGCGAACTGTCGTCACGGGATTTTTACCGGCTCTTGACGGCCGTTGTTGTTCCCCGTCCGATTGCGTGGATCTCGAGCAGGTCGGCGGAGGGCGTGGACAATCTTGCTCCGCATTCGTTCTTTACTGTTGCATCAGTGGATCCGCCGATCGTCCAGTTCACCTCGGTGGGAGAAAAGGATTCGCTGCGTAATATCCGCTCGCGGGGAGAGTTTGTGGTGAACCTGGCACCTGCCGGGCTAATGGCCGAGGTTAATGCGACGGGCACGAACTTTCCCCCGGACGTGAGTGAGTTCGACGCGGCCGGCTTGACACGGGAAACAGGTCGCATTGTGGGGGTGCCCAGGGTAGGGGAGTCCCCCGTGGCCCTCGAGTGCCGGCTGCACAGTACGTTGCCGATCGGTGACTGCGTTCTGGTGTTCGGGGAGGTCACCCATGCCGTCGTTGATTCGGACGTTCTGGATGGCAACCACCCACGCATCGATCTGCTGAAACCATTGGCTCGGTTAGGGCTTGATGAGTGGGGCACGACGGGGTCGGTGCGGGAACTGAAGCGGATCCGCGGGGCCGATTGGCCTGGCGGCTTCCGCCGGAAGGGCCGCTCGGAGGGCTGAGCCGTTGCGGGGTGCCTGTATGGTCCCGGGCACCCCGCAGCGGGGCTTGTTGGTCAGCCGAGGCCGAGCTGGACGAAGATGAGCCAGACGAGGAGCGGCACGACACCGATCATTGCGATCGCCCAGAGCAGCAAAGCCCGGAAGAACATCCGCTCATCCTTCGGCTGGGCGCTGGCCATGAGCAGCGCCCCGCTGGTGGACATCGGGCTGACGTCCACCACCGAGGAACTGATGGCGATCGCCGTGATGACTCCGATGGGGGAGAGTACCGGGTCCATGCGATGGGGGTGACGATCGGACTGATCACGCCGAGGGTGCCGGTAGTGGAGGCGAAGGCGGACACGACCGCCACCACGTAGCTGGCGATCAGGGCGGCGAGGGAACTGTCGCCCAGGCCCGCGATACCGGCCTCCAGTTCCTTCAGGGCTCCCATTTCTTCAAGCAGGCCCACGTAGGTGACGATGCCGGTGACCAGAATGATAGCGGACCAGGGCATGCTTTCAACGGCAGGCTTCTGTACGCCGGGGTTCACTCAGATCAGCATCAGGGCGACGACGAGGGACGCCACTCCGACGTCGATGCCCAGGACGGTCGCAATACCAGCAGCGCCCCCAGACCGATCAGGGTCAGGATGCGTATCGGTGTTGCCGCGACCTTGACCGGGCGCTGAGGCAAGACTGCGTCTGTGCCTACCTGCGCCGGCGCTGCAAGGGTGAGCACCGAGGTCCCCGGATCGGTCAGCGCACCTGTTTTTGACCACACCGGCCGGCTCGCCGGCGTTCTCGGCCTCGGATTTCCCACTCAGCGTGTAACGCCCGCTGACGCGCCCAGGCTCGGACCCATCGTGGCACGGGCGGCCGCCGCCGCGAGCAGCGCGCTGGCCCATCAGGATGCGAACGCATAACGGGTCATACAGCAGCCGATTCGCGCATCAGCGCACGTCCGTGCTCCGGGGTGCGGTGAGTCTCGTTGACTTGGAGGCGGTGCGGGCGGCAATGGCCAGCGTGAAGGCGGATGCGAGGCCGAGAATCGTCCAGGCGTAAGTTTCCCGGCCGGGGAGGTCCGCTGTTGCAAGCCAGCGGATGGAATAGTTTGCCGTTGCACCGACAGGAAAGGTGAACACCCAAAACAACTGCGTGAAGGGAAGCTTGCGGTACTCCGGGAGCAGCATGATCTGCATCAGCGCCATGATCGCCAGGACGCCTGTTAGGCCGAGCTGCACTGCCCCCGCGGGTCCCGGATGTGACACCATCCAGGCGATGTTGGCCGTTGCCGGCGCGGCCAGGTATGCGGACAGTCCGGTCTTGGCGGCCGGTGGCACCTCGCCGCCGGTCATCAGCCGGACGGTGACGATGGTTCCCACGACGAGCCAGAAGAACGCGCCAATGCCAAAGGCGGCGATGGCCGCGTCGTGGGCGTGGATGGTTGAGAATCCGATGCTGGCGACGAAGAATCCGGGCACCATGGGCAGCAAGTAGCCGGGATGGATGGACTGCATGGATACCCCGCCGGTGAGCCAGTGGGCGAGGAGCCGGGCTGCGACGACGGCGAGGGCGGCGATGAAGGCCGTGCACAGCCACGCGCCCCATGGGGGCAGATACTGGCTGTAGTGTGACGAAAGCAGGATCCCCACCAATGGGATGAAGGACACGAAAGGCCCTGCCATTTGATGTCTCAGGTCAGAGGTGAATGCTCCCTTTCGGCGGAGGCCCCGGAACACATAGAGGGCGGTCAGGACCAGCCACAGGGAGCTGGCTGCTCCGTACAGGATTTCTTCGGGCCACACCGGCGATCCGAGTGAGCTTCTCGCCGCGGACCAGGCGCCGCCGAGACCGGCAAGCCCCAGTGGAATGCCGAAGCGGCTCAAAGCCGGCATTCCCGAAAGGTCAGCCGGGGACAAGTCGCGATCCTGAGTGGGCGGCGCCTGGGCAACAGCGGTGCGGGTATCGGTCATTTTGTCGGTCCGAGCGGTTGGTGGGTGAAGATGAGCAGGGTGCTCGTGGCGGTGGCGAGGAGTTCTCCGCTGGCGGTGCTGAGGCGGCCCTCGGTGAATATCACGCGGGGGCCGGATTTCACGACTGACCCCTCTGCGCGAAGGGCGCCCTTGTGGAGCGTGATGGGCCGCAGGTACCTGACCGCCAGATCGATGGATATGTAGCCGGTCCCGGCTTCCAGGGTGCTGTGTGCTGCGCAGCCGAGTACCGTGTCGAGGAGCGTGCAAGCCAGGCCGCCGTGCACCATGCCGAGGGGGTTGTAGTGCGCTTCTCCCGGCTGGCACCGGAACTCGACGTGTCCGTATTTCGCGTCGACGAGGTCGAAGTTCATGAGTGAAGCGATCGGCGGCGGTGCAATGCTGCCGTCGCGGAGACCGGAAAAGTAGTCGAGGCCGGAGAGCCGTGGCAGCTGTTCGAGCGCGATTGCCGGATCCGTCCAGGTGAAGGTTTCCGAGCGTTCCGCCGAGGCGTGGGTTGACATGGAGATTTCCTCCTCAGGTTCTGTGCGGGTCGTCAGGGTTTGGCGCCGTCAGGCCGGGGCATTGGCAGCCAAGGCTGGGTACAGATCCTGGATTGGACCGGACAGGCCGAGCTTCACGCCGGCGCTGATGTCATCCACGATGACCTCGTAGTCGCCCTGCTCGAGCCCGTCGAGCGACTTCCGCGCGACTTCCCCGGGGGAGGTCTTCGGGGCGTCCACGCCCTTAGCCATCGCTGTGTCGATGTAGCCGACGTGCACGCCCGTAACCTGCGTGCCTTGGGGCGCCAGCTCTACCCGGAACGAGTTGGTCGCCGACCACAGCGCCGCCTTTGATGCACTGTAGGCGCCGGTGAGTGCGATCCAGCTGAGCACCGAGTGGATGTTGAGGACCGCTGATGCCTTGCTGGCGGCGAGCACGGGCGCGAATGCCCTGGTCAGGGCGACCGGGCCGAAGAAGTTGGTCTCCATGACTTCGCGGATCTCCCCGTCGGAGAGGGCCAACAAAGTATCCGTTCCAATGCTTATGCCGGCGTTGTTGATCAGGACCGTGACGTCCTGCGCGTGGGAAACGGTTGCCCGGATCGAGTCAGGGTCAGTGATGTCGAGAGCCAGAGCGACGACACGGGGATCGTCCCACTCTTGCGGGCGGCGGGCAGTTGCGTACACCTTTGCAGCACCTCGGGCCAGGGCCTCTTCCACGAACTCGCGGCCCAAGCCGCCGTTCGCACCAGTGACAAGGACGACGGCGCCAGATAGCAGTGGCATGACTTCTCCTGATGGCAGATGTGGCGGCGACACAGCTTGTCGTGGCCTCGGATTCTCAGGCTACCCGAGTCAGTTGGATTTTCCAACCGACCTGTATGATTATGGAAAGTACCGAAAGCAGGTGAACGATGGATCAGCCGACCGATACGTCAGTCAGCGCGCCGAGGGCGTGTTTTATCGCGGCAGGCCTGGACGTGTTGGGGGAGCGGTGGGCCCTGCTGGCACTTCGTGAGATGTCTCTGGGCGTGCATCGCTTCGATCAGATCGCACGCAACACCGGCGCGTCCCGCGACATCCTGACGGGGCGACTGCGCACCCTCGAAAGCCGTGGCGTGATCGAACGCGTCCAGTACTCCGAGCGCCCCGCGCGCTACGAATACCACCTCACAACTTCCGGGGCCGAAGTCGCGCCCATCCTCATCTCACTCGCAGCCTGGAGCAGTACGTGGATGCGCGACGAGACGCCCCGCGCCTCCTACAAGCACAGTTGCGGGGCTGACCTGAAGCCGGTGGTCTTGTGTGCGGAATGTGGTGAGGAGTTCAAGTCAGGGAGTCTGAAGCTCGGACCGCTGGTGTCAAGGGCCCCCGCGGACCCGGCGACTCAGCCCTGAAGTTCCTTCTCGGAGCCGGCTGACGACGTCATTCCGGCGTCTGTGGGTACGCCGGCATTCGTCTGTAACCCATCACTCGGTCGAGTCTTTCACGATGAAAAAATCGTGCCCCTTGACGAATGCAAAACGTTTTGTGTACTGTGATCGGCATAACATACAAAACGTTTTGCAAAGGAAGTCGATGACGACGCGAGTAGGGATACGTGAAGTGGCTAAGGCCGCGGGAGTCTCTGTGACCACCGTTTCCCACGCCCTCAACGACGCCACCAGCTCCCGGGTCAAGGCGGAAACCCAGCAGCACGTCCGGGACGTGGCCAGGAACCTTGGCTACGCCCCCAACCGGCTCGCCAGCGGGCTGCGCAACCAGCGCTCCCAGATCCTGGGCCTGGTCAGCGATGAGATCACCACCACGCCGTTCGCCGGGGCCATGATCCGCGGAGCGCAGGACGCGGCGTACGAACGCGGCTACGTGGTCATGGTGGTGAACTCCGGCCTGGACAGTGAGCTCGAACACCGCGAAATCACCATGCTTCAGCAGCACCAGGTGGACGGCGTGGTGTACGCCCGGCTGTACCACCAGGGGGTCGAGCTGCCGGCGGCACTCTCGGGGATCCCCACTGTGCTGCTGGACGCCGTCACCGGTGACCCAGCGGTCTCCTCCATCGTCCCGGACGAGGTCGACGCCGCCGAAACCGCCGTCGAAGCCCTCATCGCGGCCGGACACACGCGGATCGGAATGATCAACAACGTGGACGACATTCCCGCAAGCCACGGCCGGCTGGAAGGATTCCACAACTCCCTGGGCCGCCACGGTATCCAGCACGATCCGCGGCACCTCGTGATTACCGTTCCGGAGACCTCGGGCGGCCGTGAGGCCGCGCTGGGTCTCCTCAGCCAGCCGGACGGGCCCACCGCGCTGTTCTGCTTCAGCGACAGGGTGGCCATGGGCGCGTACCAAGCGGCCGCAGCGCTGGGACTGAGCGTCCCGGACGATGTTTCGATCGTGGGCATCGACAACCTGGAGCTCATCGCCGGCTCGCTGTGGCCGGGGCTGACCACCGTGGCCCTGCCGCACTACGACATGGGGCGGTGGGCCGTCAACCGGGTTCTTGACGACATCGAGCACCCGGGGACGCCGCCGGAACAGGTGCGGCTCGCCTGTCCCCTGATCGAACGGGGATCCGTAGGGCCGCCCAGGACCTGACCGGATTCCAACAACCACGAGCAATACAACCAGTTCGTCCCAAACCCCGGGTCCGCCTGAAAAGGGGCGCAGCCGTTGCAGCGGCCGCGCCCCTTCCGGACCCCGGGTCCAATCATCCACGCGCAAAATCAGCAGAAAGACTGGACCTCATGAACAAGCGATTCACACGGATCCTGGCCACCAGCATAGCCGCGGCGGCACTCGTAGGCAGCCTCGCTGCCTGCGGCAAGGGCAGCGCGTCCGCCACGTCCCAGGACAGCACCGAGATCACCATGTGGACACACAACGCGGGAAACCCTGACGAACTCGCGGCCATCAAAGCGATCGTCGACAAGTACAACAAGAGCGGCGCCGCCAAGGCGCAGATCAAGGTGCAGGCATTCCCGCAGGACTCCTACAACGACTCGGTGGTCTCGGCCGCCGCTGCCGGGAAGCTGCCCTGCATCGTGGACATCGACGGGCCCAACGTGCCCAACTGGGCGTGGGCCAAGTACCTGACGCCGCTGAAGCTCTCGGCCGATCTGTCCAAGAATCTGCCCAGCACCGTCGCCAAGTGGGAGGGCGAAACCTACGCAGTGGGCTACTACGACGTCGCCCTCGCAATGCTGGCCCGCGCCTCGGACCTCAAGGCGGCCGGAGTCCGTACGGCCACGGTGGAAAAGCCGTGGACCAAGGAGGAATTCCAGGACGCATTGACCAAGCTCAAAGCCCTTGGCAAGTGGCAGTACCCCCTCGACATGGGGACTGCCGGCACCGGTGAATGGCTGCCCTACGCCTACTCGCCGCTGCTGCAGTCCTTCGGCGGAGACCTCATCAACCGCGACGGGTTCCAGTCAGCGGAAGGTGCACTCAACGGAGACAAGGCCGTCGAGTGGGCTGCCTGGTTCCGTGGACTCGCCGATCAGGGGTTCATGGCTAAGAAGAGCGGCAAGGATTCCACCCAGGACTTCCTGAACAACAAGAGCGGCATCGTTTACACCGGCTCCTGGGCCGCGGACAAGGCGCGCAAGGCGCTCGGCAAGGACCTCGCGGTCATGCCCTCGGTGGACCTCGGCAACGGGCCGAAGATCGGCGGCGCATCGTGGCAGTGGGGCGTGACCAGCGGCTGCAAGAATTCCGAGGCCGCCATGGACTACCTCTCCTACTCGCTGAAGCCGGAAAACATCGCCGCCGTGGCCAAGGCCACCGGCACCATCCCGGCCACCGACGAAGCCGCAGCCTTGCTCCCCGCCTTCGCCGAGGGCGGCGAGAACCGGATCTTCATGGAACTCTCCCGCCAGCAGGCCGTCATGCGTCCCGAGACGCCGGCGTACCCGTTCATCGCCACGGAGTACGGCAAGGCCGTCCAGGACATCCTGGCCGGCGCGGACGCCAAGACTGTCCTGGACAAGGCGGTCAAGGCGATCGACGCCAACATCAAGTCCAACGGCGGCTACAAGAACTAGCCGGCCGCCGGACGGCAGGACGACGGCGGGCGGCAACTGCCGCCGTCGTCCTCCACCCGGCACCGACTGTCAACGGAGACTCCCATGACAACCACCCAACTTCGTTCCCGCACGTCCGCCGCTTCGCCGGGCGGCAGCACTCCGGCGGCTGCCCGCCGCAAGCGCCCCGGCCACCTGCGCGAACAGCTCAGCGGCTGGGGGATGATCGCACCCGCGGCGGTCCTCCTCCTCGCCTTCGTCTTCCTGCCGGCGATCCTTGGTTTCGGCCTGGCTTTCACGAACGCCCGCCTCATCTCCCCGCGGCCGGTGGAGTTCGTCGGGATGGACAACTTTGCCCGGCTCTTCACGGACCCCACCTTCTGGCGGGCGCTCCTGAACGTCAGCTATTTCGCCGTGGTGGTGGTGCCTGTGCAGTCCGGCCTCGCCCTGGCCATGGCGCTGCTGATCAACAAGAAGTTCCGCGGCGTGAACTTCTTCCGCACCGTCTACTTCCTGCCCGTAGTGACGTCCATGGTGGTGGTGTCGCTGCTCTGGCTCTTCATGTACCGCAAGGACGGCCTGATCAACGAGCTGCTGTCCACCTTCAGTTTCGGCCTCATCCAGGGCGCGGACTGGCTGAACGACCCCGCCACCGCCATGCCGGCCATCATCGCGCTGTCCATCTGGCAGGCCGCGGGCTTCCACATGATCATCTGGCTGGCCGGCCTGCAGAGCATCTCCGGGGAGCTGTACGAGGCCGCGCAACTGGACGGGGCAAGCCGCTGGCACCAGTTCCGGTACGTCACCTGGCCGGGCCTGAAGCACACCCGCACCCTGGTCCTGGTGACCATCACCATCCAGGCCCTCGGGCTATTCGACCAGGTCAGCGTCATGACGCAGGGCGGCCCGCTCGACTCCACCACCACCATCATCTACGAGGCGGTCCGCTCCGGCTTCAAGCAGCAGGAGACCTCCTACGCCTCGGCCATCTCGCTCGTATTCTTCGTGCTGGTGCTGCTGATCTCTGCGGCGCAGCGCTACCTGACCCGAGAGAAGGACTGACGTGAAAAACGTGCTCCGCCTCAATTCGATCGGCGCCATGGCCGTCCGCATCCTGTTTGCGGCCGTCGCCGCCTTCCCCATCGTGTTCATGCTCGTGTCCTCGCTCAAGCCGGACCAGCAGATCTTCGGTGACATGTCCTCCGTGGCGGCGTTCCTGCCCATCGGCAACATCTCGCTGGACAACTACACCGCCGTCTTCGACCGGGTTCCGGCCGCGCGCTTCCTGATCAACTCCGTCGGCGTCTCTGCCGTGACAGTGGTGCTGGGAATCTTCATCAACAGCCTGTGCGCGTTCGCGCTGTCCCGCATGCAGGTCCGCGGCAAGCGCATCGTGTTCACGGCGATCCTTGCGACCCTTATCGTGCCGTTCCAGACGCTGGCGCTGCCGCTGGTGTGGTGGGTGAACCAGCTGCCCTACTTCGAACTCAACGGCTTCAGCCTGGAGATCTCGAAGGGCTGGCTGGACACCTACCAGGTGCAGATCATCCCGTTCATCGCCAACGCGTTCTCCATCTACCTCTACCACCAGTACTTCGAGTCCATCCCCAAGGAACTGGACGAGGCTGCGCGGATCGACGGCGCTGGCTGGTTCAAGATCTACCGCCAGGTGGTGATGCCGCTCGCCGGTCCCGCCACGGCCACCGTCGCCATCCTGACGTTCCTGCCCGCCTGGAACTCCTACCTGTGGCCGCTCATGGTGGTCCAGTCCGAGGAACTGCGCCCGGTGATGATCGGCATCCAGTACTTCTTCCAGCTGAACGTCTCCTGGGGTGAGGTCATGGCCTATGCCTCGCTGATTACTGTTCCCGTGGTGGTCCTCTTCATCGCGTTCCAGCGCTCCTTCATCAACAGCATCGCCTCCAGCGGTGTCAAAGGCTGACCCAGACCCACTTTCCAGTTCGAAAGCGAATCATGACCTCCCTGAATGCAACGCCCGCACTCGACTGCCGCTACCGGCCCAAATGGCACTACGCCGCGGAGCGCAACTGGCTCAACGACCCCAACGGGCTGGTGCACTCCAACGGGGTGTACCACCTCTTTTACCAGCACAACCCCTTCGGTGACGTGTGGGGCAACATGTCCTGGGGGCATGCCACCTCGACGGACCTGCTGAACTGGGACGAGCAGCCGGTAGCCATCCCCTGCGACGAACAGGAGGCGATCTTCTCCGGATCGGCCGTGGTGGATACGCACAACACCAGCGGTTTCGGCGTCGGGGGAGTGCCCCCGCTGGTGGCGGTCTACACCAGCGCCTACTCCCCGTCGTCGCCGCTGGCGGGCCGGCAGGCACAGTCCCTCGCGTACAGCACCGACGACGGCGCCACCTGGACCAAGTATGCCGGGAACCCGGTGCTGGACCGGGCGTCTGCGGACTTCCGCGACCCCAAGGTCTTCTGGTACGACGGCGACGCCGGCAGCTACTGGGTGATGGTCGCCGTCGAGGCCGTCCGGCATGAGGTGGTGCTCTACAAGTCCGCCGACCTCAAAACGTGGGAGTACCTGAGCACCTTCGGCCCGGCCAACGCCACGGGCGGCGTCTGGGAATGCCCGGACCTGTTCGAACTGCCCGTGGACGGCGATGCGGGAAACACCCGGTGGGTCCTCGTGGTGAATCTGAGCCCCGGCGGGATCGCCGGTGGCTCGGCGGGCCAGTACTTCCTGGGAACGTTCGACGGCGTGACGTTCCGTTCCCAAACCACGGTCACCGAGGGCACACAGACCGACGACAGCCGGATGCCGGACTACGGCTGGCTCGACTGGGGCCGGGACTACTACGCCGCGGTCTCGTTCAGCAACGCCCCCGACGGGCGCCGCCTCATGATCGGCTGGATGAACAACTGGCAATACGCGGCTTCGACACCTTCGCAGGGCTGGCGCAGCGCCATGTCCCTCGTCCGCGAGGTCCGGCTGGAGACCCGCGACGGACGGCCCGTGCTTGTCCAGTCAGCCGTGGACCCGTTCGGCGCTTCCGGGACGGCGCTGTTCGCCGCGGGTCCGGAACACCTCGCGGACGGTGTGCGGTGGTTGCCCGCCGAAGCCTCCGGGGATGTGCTGCGCATCGACGCCGAGTTCAAAGCAGGCCACGCCGGGAAGGTGGGTCTTGTGCTTCGTGCCGGCAGTGGGGATGGCGGGAAGGAGCGCACAGTGCTGTCTTACGATGTCGCAGCAGGTGAGCTTTCGCTCGATCGGACAGCGTCCGGCGACGTCGACTTCCACGAGACTTTTCCGTCGGTGGAGCGCGTGGCCGTTCCGCTGGCTGATGGTCGGTTGCGGCTCCGCCTCTTCCTGGACCGCTGCTCCGTGGAGGTCTTCGCCCAGGACGGCTTGGCCACGATTACGGACCAGGTCTTTCCTTCGGACTCAAGCTTGGGGTTGGGGGTTTTTGCGGAGGGCCACGGCGGCACGCTGGTGAGGCTCGACGTCGTCGGTTAGGGAGCCCGGGGTAACGGTTGTCCCTCAACCTTTAGGCAGCACAACCCACGAGAACACCTACCCCGCAGCCCACGCGACAACCAGCAGCGCCCCCACGCACAGGACTGTGGTGCAGAGGATGACGTCGCGGGCCACGGTCATGCCGCGGCCGTAGGGGGAGGCGAAAAGGAAAACGTTCTGCGCGGTGGGCAGCGTCCCCATGATCACGCTCGCCAGCAGGTGCTGCCCCTCCAGCCCGAAGACAAAGCGCCCCAGCAGCCAGACAATCAAAGGCATGCCGGCGATCTTCAGGAAAGTGGCCACCAGGGTTTCGGTCCGGCCGTCGTCCTTCTGCAGCGGCGCCCTCCCGGCCAGCGACAGGCCAAAGGCGAGAAGCACCATGGGGACAGCCCCGCCGGCCAGCATGTCGATGGGCTTCTGCAGCAGATCCGGCTCCTGCCACCCCGTCAGGGCAACGACGACGCCGAGCGCCGACGCGATGATCATCGGGTTGGACAGCGGCTGCAGCAGCACCTTCCGCCACGAGATCCGGGCACCGCCAAAGATCCCCAGCAGCGTCAGGTAGAACGGGGCCAAGACCAGGAGCTGCACCAGGAGCACGGGGGCCACGTGCTGGGCGGTGCCGACGGCGTAGAGCGACACCGGGATTCCGATGTTGTTGGCGTTGGCGTAGCTGCTGGCCATCGCGCCGACGGCGGTTTCCGCAGCCGGGCGGCGGAAGAACAGGAAGCTCAGCAGCCAGTAAAGAAGCCCCACTGCCGCTGCTGAAAGCAGCGCCAGCGGGGCGTCGGTTCCGAGGGCGGCCCGGATATCGGAGCCGGCCACTACGGTGTAAAGCAGGGCGGGGTTGGTGATGTAGAAGGCGGTGCGGGTCAGCGCACCCTGGACCTCGGGACCCAGAATGCGGAACCTGGCAGCGAGGTAACCGACAGCGATGACTGCAGAAACAATGAATATTCCGGAGACAACGCCGCCCACTCTTGACCCTTCTGATTATGTGCACCCCGCACGGCCGTCTCCTGTTGCGTGCGGAGTGCCGGCCGTGCGGAAGTTTACTGGAGTTACCGAACCAGGCAGGGCCGCTTCGGGTCGAAGGACCAGCCGTCGATGTAGTACTGCATGCCGACGCTGTCATCGCGGGCGTCCAGGCCATGCTGCAGGTACAGCTGGTGCGCCTTGTCCAGGGCCTCGCGGTCCAGCTCGATGCCCAGTCCGGGCGTAGCAGGAACCTCAATGGCGCCGCCCTTGATCTGCAGCGGGTTCTTTGTGAGGCCCTGCCCGTCCTGCCAGATCCAGTGCGTGTCCAGTGCGGTGATCTCGCCCGGGGCAGCCGCGCCGGTGTGCGTGAACATGGCCAGCGAAATGTCGAAGTGGTTGTTCGAGTGCGAGCCCCAGGTCAGGCCGAACTCGTTGCACAGCTGCGCCACGCGGACCGAGCCGTGCATGGTCCAGAAGTGCGGGTCCGCCAGCGGGATGTCGACGGCGTTGCTGCGGATGGCGTGCGCCATCTCGCGCCAGTCCGTGGCGATCATGTTGGTGGCCGTCTTGAGCCCTGTAGCCCGGCGGAACTCCGCCATGACCTCGCGGCCGGAGAAGCGGCCTTCAGCACCGCAAGGGTCCTCGGCGTAGGCCACGACGCCCTGCATCCGCTTGCCCAGCCTGATGGCCTCCTCGAGCAGCCAGCCGCCGTTCGGGTCCAGCGTGACGCGGGCATCCGGGAAGCGCTTGGCCAGCGCCGTGACCACGTCCACTTCGTCGTTGCCGGACAGCACGCCGCCCTTGAGCTTGAAGTCGCTGAAGCCGTAGCGCTCCTGCGCCGCTTCGGCCAGCGCGACGACGGCTTCCGGAGTCATTGCCTCCTGGCGGCGCAATTCCTCCCAGCGGTCCGACGGAGCGTCCTCCACGAGGTACGGAAGATCCGTCCGCTTGTGGTCACCGACGAAGAACAGGTAGCCGAGCATCGGCACGGACGTGCGCTGCTGGCCGTCGCCCAGCAGTTCCGCCACGGGGACGCCCAGGAACTGGCCGTGCAGGTCCAGCAACGCGGACTCGACGGCGGTGACGGCGTGGACTGTGGTGCGCAGGTCAAAGGTCTGCAGGCCGCGGCCGCCGGCGTCGCGGTCCGCGAACTCGGCGGCGATCTCCCGCAGCAGCGAGCGGTAGCGGGCCACCGGCCTGCCGGCGAGCAGGGCGCCGGCTTCCTCGATGGTGGTGCGGATCTTCTCGCCGCCGGGCACCTCGCCGAGGCCGGTGCGGCCGTCGGAGTCGGTCACGATGACCACGTTCCGGGTGAAGAACGGCCCGTGTGCGCCGCTGAGGTTCATCAGCATGCTGTCGTAACCCGCAACCGGGACTACCTCCACGCGGGCAACTGTCGGCTGGGCGGTCATGCGTTGACCTCTTCTTTCTGTTCAGCAGCTTCCTGTTCAGCGGCGACAACCGTGCCGTTGATGCGGCGGTTCAGCTGCCACGGGTTGGCGTCCTTCAGCGGTGCGGGGAGCAGTTCCTGGGGGAGGTTCTGGTAGGCGACCGGGCGGAGGAACCGGTTGATGGCCAGCGTACCCACGGAGGTGGTGCGCGTGTCGGAGGTGGCGGGGAAGGGGCCGCCGTGGACCATGGCGTGGCCGACTTCGACGCCGGTGGGCCAGCCGTTCACGATGATGCGCCCGACCTTCTGTTCGAGTGCGGGGATCAGTTGTGCCGCCGTCGGGTAGTCCTCTTCGGTGAGCTGCAGGGAAGCGGTGAGCTGGCCCTCGATCCGGTTGGTGGCCTCGATGAGTTCCTCGGCGGTGGAGTAGCGGATCACCAGGGATGCCGCGCCGAAGATCTCGGCGTGGAGGACTTCGTTGGTGATGAAGTCGCGGATCTGGGTGCCGTAGATGGCCGGTGCCGGGGCGTTTTCGGTGGGGCCGGGGGTTCCGGTCCCGACCACGGTCACGTTCTCGGCGGCGCTGAGCGCCTCCGTGCCGGAGGCCCAGGAGCCGGCGATTCCGGCGGTGAGCATCGTCTGGCCGGCGCAGGCGGAAACGGCGCGTCCGACGGCGGCAGCCAGTTTGTCGCCCGCCTCGCCGGCGGGGGCGAACAGCAGGCCGGGGGAGGTGCAGAGCTGGCCGGAGCTGCCGGTCACGGCGGTGATGTACTGCTGCGCCAGCGCGTCGATCTTTTCGGTTCCGGTTTGTTCGGCGGAGCCGCTCAGCGCGCCGGGGAAGACGAACACGGGGTTGAGGGAGGACATTTCCGCGTAGACGGGGATGGGTTCGGGGCGGGCGGCGGCGGTGCGCATCAGGGCGATGCCGGCGCTTTGGGAGCCGGTGAAGCCGACGGCCTTGATGGCGGGGTCGGCCACGAGGGCTTGGCCGATGCTGCTGCCCGGGCCGAAGATCAGGGAGAAGACGCCCGGGTGCAGGCCGAGGTCGGCAACGGCCTTGGTGATGGCCTGGCCCACGAGTTCGCTGGTGCCGGGGTGGGCGTTGTGTGCCTTGAACACGACGGGGCAGCCTGCAGCGAGGGCCGAGGCGGTGTCTCCGCCCGCCGTCGAGAAGGCGAGCGGGAAGTTGCTGGCTCCGAAGACGGCGACGGGGCCGAGCGGGATCTGGCGCTGGCGGATGTCGGCGCGTGGCAGGGGCGTGCGGTCCGGGAGTGCGGGGTCGATGCGGACGCCGCGGAAGTCGCCCTGGCGGACCACGTTGGCGAAGAGCCGCAGCTGGCCGGTGGTGCGGGCGCGTTCGCCCTGCAGCCGCGCGGCGGGCAGGCCGGTCTCCTGGCCGGCGCGGACGGTCAGTTCGTCGCCGATGGCTTCGATGTTGTCCGCGATCGCGTCCAGGAACGCGGCGTGCGTTTCGGGGTCAAGGGTGCTGAACGATGCGAACGCCTCGGCGGCTGCAGCAGTGGCGGCCTTCAGCTGCTCCTCGGTGAGCAGCGTGTAGGCGGGCTCGAGCTGTTCGTTGGTGGCCGGGTTGAAAGCGAAGGTGGTCTTGCCATCGCCGGCAACGGTCTGTCCGGCGATCAGGGAGTGTCCGGTGAGGGTCACGGTTTGTTCCTCCTTGTAAAGGTGGGGCTGGCGGCAGTTAGGAAAACTGTCGACTAGGAAACCTTGGCGATGAGTGCCTTGAGGTCGGCCAGGTCCTTTTCGGCCATGTTCTGCAGCGGGGGACGGACGCCGCCGGCGGAACGGCCGATCGCGTCGAGGCCGCCCTTAACGATGGAGACGGCGTAGCCCTTCACACGGTCGCGGATGTCCAGGTAGGGGATGACGAACTCGTTGAGCTTCTGGTTGACGGCCACGCGGTCGTTGTTTCGGACGTCCTGGTAGAAGTCGAGCGCGAACTGCGGAACGAAGTTGTACATCGCGCTGGAGTAGGTGCTCATGCCCAGCTGGAGCAGCGGCAGCGCGAAGGTCTCCGCCGTGGGGAGGCCGCCCAGGTAGAACAGGCGGTCGCCGAGCTTGGCGTAGACCCGGGCATCGTGCTCGAGGTCGCCCACGCCGTCCTTGAATCCGATGAGGTTCTCGTGGCGGTCGGCCAGGGTGGCCACCGTGGTGTCCTTGTAGATGGCGTTGGCGCGGTTGTAGATGATGACGCCCAGCGAGGTGGCTCTGCAGACGGCGCTGACGTGGTCGATCAGGCCGCCCTGGTCGGCTTCGGTCAGGTACGGCGGCAGGAGCAGGATGCCCTCGGCGCCGGCAGCCTCGGCAGCCTTGGCGTTTTCGATGGCCTGGGCAGTGGAACCGCCGGCGGAGGCCAGGACGGGGACGGTGCTGCCGACTTCCTCGACGGCGGCACGGACTACGCGGGCCGACTCGGCCGGGGTGAGCGAGAAGCCCTCACCCGTGCCGCCGGCGGCGAAGAGGCCGGCAACGGGGTAGCTGGCCTGCCAGGCCAGGTGCTTGCGGTAGTTTTCCTCGTCGAACTGCAGCTCTGCATCGAAGGAGGTAACGGGGAAGGACAGCAGCCCGTCCTTAAGGGTGTTGGCGAGTTCCTGGGGTGAAAGTTTTGCCACGGGATGTCCTTGGAGTCAGTGCCGGGAACGGCGGGGTGGTGGTGCGGTTCCTTTTCAGGTTAGGGACGCCCATCCATGCCTGTCCAAGTGCATTTTTGTATCCACTGATACCCTCGGCGCATTGATTCGGGCAGGCCGTAGCTAGCCGGCTGCGAACTCCAGGTCGCGCAGCAACCGCACCAGCGCAGGGTTCTTGGCGTCCCTGTTCCAGATGGCATGGAGTTCCACAGGCTCCTCTTCGCCGCTGGCCAGCCGCAGGAACGAAACCCCGCGGATTCCCAGGGCCGTGGCCGAGTGCGGCACGAAAGCCACCCCCCGTTTGGCGGCCACCAGTGAAACCATGGTCAGGATCTGGCTCACGGTGTGCACCACGTTCTCGTGCCGGATGGCGTGCAGCCGGACCACGAGGTCGTAGAAGTACCTGGCCTGCGTGGGGGAGTGCATGATGAGCGGCTCGTCCTTGAGGTCCTCGCTCTGGATCTCCCGCTTGAGGTCTGCGAGGGGGTGCGATGCGGGAACCGCCAGCACCATCGACTCGCGGTACAGCAGGTGGGAGTCGAAAACTTCAGTGTCGAAGGGCGGCCGTGCCAGGCCGAGGTCCAGCTCGCCCGTGAGCAGGCCCTGGATCTGCTCGCCCGTCACCAGTTCCTGGAGGTCGATGTCCACATCCGGCACGATGGCGCCGATCTCCTCCAGCAGGGGGCCCAAGATGCTGAACCCGCTGGCGGCCGTGAAGCCGATACGGAGATGGCCCTGCCGGCCCGAGGCAATACGCCGTGCCGTCACCGGCGCCCGGCTGGCCAGCGCCATGAGCCTGCGGGCCTCGTCGAGGAAGGCCTGTCCGGCGGCGGTCAGCTCAACCCGGCGGTTATCCCGCTCGAGGAGTTCTGCCCCCACCGTCTTCTCCAGTTTCTGGATCTGGCGGCTCAGCGGCGGCTGCGTCATGTTGAGGCGCTCCGCGGCCCGGCCGAAGTGCAGCTCCTCGGCTACGGCAATGAACCCCATCAGCTGGTCGAAGGTAAACGTGATGCCCTCCCGGTATTACTCGATGCATATTTGGGCTTAGACATGCATCATAACGCCTTCCTACACTCGACCTAGCGAACCGGCAGTGACCCGGTTCACACAGACCTACGGGCTGAGGCAGCCCGCAGTGCAAACGAGGAGTTTCAATGATGCACTTCCCCACCCGCCGCGCCGTTCTCGGAGCGGCCTCGGCCATCACCCTGCTGGCCATGACCGCATGCGGCAACGTTGCCGGCGGCAGCAGTGATTCGTCGAAGTACCCCAACGGCCCGGTCACCCTGACCGTGGGACAGGCGCCCGGCGGCAGCACCGACCTCATCGCGCGGGCCGTCTCCGAAGGTGCGGCCAAGACGCTCGGCGCCCCGATTCCCGTAGTCAACAAGCCCGGCGCCAACGGCGCACTCGCCAGCAAGGAGGTCGCCGGCAAGCCCGCCGACGGCCAGAACCTGCTGCTCCTCACCGCTTCCCTGATCACCATCACTCCGCTGGCCGTGACCCCGGACGAGGCTGTCAACATCGATGACTTTGACATCATCACCGGCCTGTCCCAGGACGACTACGTTCTCGTTGCCAGCGAAAAGTCCGGCTTCAAGTCCATCAAGGACCTGACCTCGGCCGGCCGTAACATCACCTACGGCACCACCGGCGTCGGCACCGGCAGCCAGCTCGCCCAGACCGTACTGTTCAAGCAGGCCAACGTGAAGGGCACCGACGTCCCGTTCGACAGCGGCAAGCCTGCCCTGACCGCCGTCCTCGGCAACCAGGTGGAAGTCACCACCATCCAGCTTGGTGAAGCGATGCCGCAGATCCAGGCCGGCAAGGTCTCCCCGCTCCTTGTCTTCTCGGAGGCCCGCAACTCCTTCCTGCCGGACACGCCCACCGCCAAGGAATCCGGCTATGACGTTCCGGTCGCCCAGTACCGCGCCGTCGCCGCCCCCAAGGGAACCCCGAAGGAAGTCAAGGACAAGCTCCTTGCCGCCATCCAGGACACCCTGAAGTCGGACTCGTACAAGGAATTCAACAAGAAGAACATGCTGACCCCGAAGGAAATCTCGGGTGCGGAAGTTCTCACCCAGTGGAAGGACTACGCAGCCAAGTACAAGTCCCTGGTGGAGAAGTACGACATCAGCCTCGCCGGGAACAAGTGATTCCAGTGCAGGCAGAATCACCGGTCGAGCCCGATGATCTGACTCCCGAACAACTGGCAGCCCAGTGGGAGGAAGAAAAGCCCCCGGCCGCGGGTGCGCTGGCCAACGTGGGATCCTCCCTGGTGGTGATCGGCGTCGGCGTCGGAGCAGTGGTCCTATCCATCGCGATGGGCCTGGGCACGCCGTCCGCCCCGCAGCCGGGCCTGTGGCCGTTCATGATCAGCTGCGTCATGGTGGCCCTCGGGCTGTTCCAGCTGATCATGGGCCGGCACAACCGGGACGCCGAGAAGTTCACCCGGATGTCCCTGGCCCCGCTGACCGGCCTGGTCACCCTGGCCGCCATGGTGGCCCTCATGCCGCTGGCCGGCTTCGAACTGCCGGCCCTGGTGCTGTGCATCATCTGGATGCGCTTCCTCGGTGGCGAAACCTGGCGCTCCACGCTCCTGGTGAGTGCCGTCGTCGTGGCAGCCTTCTACGGCATCTTCGTGACTGCGCTCAACACTTCAATTCCCCACCTCTTCTAGGAGACCACCGTGGATTTCCTGAATCCCGTGATCAACGGATTCGCAGTCGTCCTGGAGCCAATGAACCTCCTGTACTGCCTGATCGGCGTCGTCATCGGCATGCTGATCGGTGTTCTGCCCGGTCTGGGGCCCGCGGCGACCATCGCCATCCTGCTTCCGCTCACCTACAACGTTGAGCCCGTCACCGCCATCATCATGCTGGCCGGCATCTTCTACGGTGCCCAGTACGGCGGCACCATCACCTCGGTGCTGCTGCGCCTGCCTGGCGAGGCGTCATCGGTGGTCACGGTCTTCGACGGCTATCAGATGGCCAAGCAGGGACGGGCCGGCACGGCCCTCGGTTTGGCATCGATCGGTTCGTTCATCGGAGGCACCGCGTCGATTGTCGGCCTGACCTTCCTGGCTCCGGTCGTGGCGAGCTTCGCCCTGGACTTCGGTCCCGCCGAATACACCGCGCTGGCACTGCTGGGCATCCTGCTGGTGGCCACCATCAGCAGCGGCTCCAAGACCAAGGCACTCATCGCGGCCGCTCTCGGCCTGCTGCTGGCGACCGTCGGCCGGGACATCTTCACCGGTGAAAACCGGTTCACTTTCGGCAGCCTGGAACTGGCTGACGGCATCGACTTCGTGCCGATCGCCATGGGCATCTTCGGCCTCGGCGAAATCATGTACAACCTCGAAGAGCGCCACCGCGCGGCGAAGGCGCCTTCCGCCGTCGCGAACGTCTGGCCCTCCCGGGGCGACCTCAAGCAGGCGTCCGGCGCGATCGGGCGCGGCTCGGTTCTCGGCTTCTTCCTGGGCATCCTGCCCGGCGGCGGCGCCACCATCGCCTCGATGGCCTCGTACGCCATGGAGAAGAAGCGGGCCAAGCAGCCGGAGCGCTTCGGCAAGGGCGCGCCGGAGGGCGTGGCCGGCCCGGAGACCGCCAACAACGCCGCGGCGACGTCCTCGTTCATTCCGCTGCTGACCCTCGGCATCCCGGCCAACGCCACCATGGCCCTGATGTTCGGCGCGCTGCTGATCCAGGGCGTCACGCCCGGTCCGCAGCTCGTGGAGCAGGACCCGGGACTGTTCTGGGGCGTGGTGAACTCCATGTATATCGGAAACATCCTGCTGCTGATCATGAGCCTGCCCCTCGTGGGCATCTTCGTGAAGATCCTCCGCGTCCGCGCCGCCATCCTGGCGCCGATCACCGCGCTGATCACCCTGCTCGGTGCGTACACGATCAACAACAGCATGTTCGACGTCACGCTCGTGGTGGTCTTCGGGATCGTGGGCTACCTAATGAAGAAGTTCGGCTTCGAACCGGGTCCGCTGGTGCTGGCATTCGTGCTCGGTTCCCTGCTGGAAAGCTCCCTGCGCCGCGCGCTGCTGGTGTTTGGCGGTGACCCGCTGGGCTTCTTCAGCCGGCCCATCTCCGCCACGCTCCTCATCGTGTTCGTCGTCGTGGCCGCGCTGCCGGGCATCCGCTCGGCGCTGGCCAAGCGCAGGGCCACCGTTCCCGCGGGACCTGCCGCCACTGAAATCAAGGAGAAGGTATGAGCATCATCGTTGGATTCGTCCCCACCCCGGCGGGGGAGGCCGCCCTCGCGGCCGGCATTTCGGAGGCCCGCCTCCGCAACCAGGATCTGGTGATCGTCAACTCCGCCCGTGAAGGTGCCCTGGTGGACAAGTCCGTCGCTCCGGACGACGTGCTTGCCAAGGCCGCCAGGCAGGCAGCGGAGGCAGGTGTGACGGCCCGGGTGATCCAGCCGCCATACCAGCATGACCTCGCGGATGAGTTCCTCGACGTAGCCCGGGATGAAAACGCCTCGCTTATCGTCATCGGGCTGCGCCACCGCACGCAGGTGGGCAAGTTCATCCTGGGCAGCCACGCTCAACGCATCCTCATGCAGGCCGACCGTCCCGTTTTGGCCGTAAAGGCCGACGGCGGCCAGTTCTAGTTCCCGAAACACCGCTTGGTAAGAGGCGGGCCGGGCTCCCGTTCAGGATTCCGGCCCGCCTCAGCCGTACCCCGGGACGCGCACGTCCCGGCAGGCATAAGCTATTTGCAGAAGGTCCCTTCCAGCCCCGGGGAGCTCTGCATGGACGACAATGAAACCGCCACCGTGACGGGTCATGACGTCACCACCATCACCTGTGTCTGCGGCAACACGGTCAGCCAGGCGGGATTGATACAGGCCAATTCAGACGGCGTCCCCGTTTACGCTGGCGGAAACACTCCCGTCCCCGACACGATGGCGAAGTGGCCTCCGGACGAGGATCTCTACACACTCTGCCCCTCATGTGGCCGCGTGTACCGCGATGCCACAATCGAAGAGACCGGGACCGCGCCCGTTGCGTTCCGCGTGGACGTCACCGCCGCGCCCATTGCAGAGGCAATCCGGGACCACTGGAACCTCAGTACGTAGGTCCGACCATCCCCACTCTCCTCTGTGACATGGGGCGACAAGCGACGGTGGGATAGGCGCCTGAACGCACCGCGCCCGTAAAACAGTCGAAATTCCCGCCGTCGTCGGCATAGGGTGGGCGGAGCGGACAAGCGTGAATACTCTCGAAATGCCGGGGTACGGAAAGACTGAAGAACACCCCCCGGGGGAGGTGCCACGCAGGAACCACCGATAAAGGAGCAGTCTGTGCGGGAAGCAAGCTTCAACCAGAGCGTTTCATCGGCCGACGAGTTTGACGGCGAGACCAACGGATTCGAGCCCGGCGCAGGAGCGGTCCCGGCCGGGGAGGTGGATCCGGCTGTCTCAGCAGCCGGGGCGGCTGAAGCGCCGGAGGTGCCGGAGGTGGCCGAAACGCCGGAGGTCACCGAAGCCGGCGACATCACCTACGACGAGCAGTTCTATCCCGCCCGGCCCAAGGCACTCAGGCCGATCGCCCGCCGTCGGCAGTTCTTTGCCGACCGTCCATCGCTGGAATTCGACGGGCGCAACGCAGCCTATGTTGAGTGGCTGCGCAACCAGGCGATGCTGGGGGACGCGAACGTGATGGCGCGGCAGCTCTCCGGCCAAGCCAGCATGTGGCAGAACTCGTACGCCCATCCGAACCCGCGCGCTGCCGTGGAACGCGCCCCCGTCTGGTTTACCGCCTACCCGCTGTCCTTCATCACGCGCCCGGGCCAGTCCTTCCTTTCAGCACTGGGGGATCCCGAGCTGTGGGACGCGTTCCGGGAGATCGGGATCCGGGGCCTGCACACCGGCCCCGTGAAGCTCGCCGGCGGCATCCGCGGCTGGTCCCAGACGCCGAGCGTGGACGGGCACTTCGACCGCATCAGCATGGCGATCGACCCGGTGTTCGGCACCGAGGACGAATTCCGCAAGATGTGCGAGGTCGCGGCCGACCACGAGGGCACCGTCATCGACGACATCGTTCCCGGTCACACGGGCAAGGGGGCCGACTTCCGCCTGGCCGAGATGAACTTCCGCGACTATCCCGGCATCTACCACATGATCGACATCCCGGAGGAGGACTGGCACCTGCTGCCGGATGTTCCCGAAGGCGAAGACTCGGTCAACATCAGCCCCGACGCGGAGCAGGCGCTGCAAGAGGCCGGATACATCATTGGCCGGCTCCAGCGGGTGATCTTCTACGAACCCGGGGTCAAGGAGACCAACTGGAGCGCCACGCGGCCGATCGTGGACACGGCCGGGAAGACCCGGCGCTGGGTCTACCTCCACTACTTCAAGGCCGGCCAGCCGTCCATCAACTGGCTGGACCCCACCTTCGCGGGCATGCGCCTGGTGGTCGGGGATGCGCTGCATTCGCTGCTCGACCTGGGCACGGGTGCGCTCCGGCTGGATGCGAACGGGTTCCTGGGCGTGGAGAAGAGCGCCGAGGAGCAGCCGGGCTGGTCAGAAGGGCACCCGCTCTCCGAGGCCGCCAACCAGCTGATCGGCTCCATGATCCGCAAGGTGGGCGGGTTCTCCTTCCAGGAACTGAACCTGACCATCGACGACATCAAGGCCACGTCAGAGGCGGGCCCGGATCTGTCCTACGACTTCGTCACCAGGCCGGCGTATCACTACGCGCTGGTGACGGCCGATACCGAATTCCTGCGCCTGACCCTGCGGCTCGCCATGGAAATCGGTGTCGACCAGGCCTCACTCGTTCACGCCCTGCAGAACCACGACGAACTGACCTACGAGCTGGTCCATTTCGCCGCCGGCCACAAGGACGACGTGTTCGAACTCAACGGCCAGGAGCTCACCGGGGCCGAGGTCGCCGAGCATGTCCAGCAGACCCTGCGGGAGCGGCTGACCGGACCGGACGCCCCGTACAACGCCCTGTTCACCACCAACGGCATCGCCTGCACCACCGTCAGCTTCATCATGGCCGCCCTCGGCATTCAGGACCCGGAAAACCTCACGGAGGAGCAGCGGGCCCAGGTCCTGGACGTCCACGTTCTGCTGTCCATGTACAACGCCCTGCAGCCCGGCGTCTTTGCCCTCTCCGGCTGGGACCTCACCGGCGTTGCCGCCCTCGACCGCCAGACGGTTCGGGAGCTCACCGCGCAGGGCGATACCCGCTGGATCAACCGCGGCGCGCACGACATCATGGGCACCAGCCCCGAGGCGGAGGCCTCCTCCGCCGGCATGCCGCGCGCCCGCAGCCTCTACGGGACGTTGCCGGACCAGCTCAAGAACCCGGATTCCTTCGCCCGGCGGCTGCAGAAGATCCTTTCCGTCCGGGAAGAGAGCGGGATCGCCACCAGCACCCTGCTGGATGTGCCGGAAGTTTCCCACCGTGGCCTGCTGGTCATGGTCAACCGGCTGGGGGACGGGAACCTTCAGGCCACCGTGCTCAACTTCTCCGGCCAGGACATCGCAGGCAGCATCCAGTCCACGCACCTGGTTCCCGGCAGCAGCGTCCACGACCTCTTCAGCGGCGAGGCCGTCGGCCAGGTCGATGACCTGCACAGCTTCTTCCTGGAACTTGGCGCCTATCAGGGCACGGCGCTGCTCCTCAAAGAGGGCGAGAAGGACGACGACGCCGACGCCGAGTGAGTGGGCACTGAGGCCGGGGCCGGCCCCACCGAGCCCCGGCGGACCAGCTTGGCGGTGAACTCCGGGGCCGGGGCCAGTGCCGGCCGGCCCTCGATCTGCCGGATCAGGGCATTGGCCGCCGCGGCCCCCATGTCGTAGACGGGCTGCGCCACCACGGTCAGGGGTGGCGTGGTCAGGCGGGTCCAGGCGAAGTCGTCGTACATCAGGAACGACACGTCCTCAGGGATACGGAGTCCCAGTTCCTGGATAGCCTCCACCACGCTCAGGGCAATCAGGCCGTCGGACGCCACGACGGCGCTGGCCGGGTCGGTGCCGAGCAGCACCTCGCGCGTGAGGTTCCGGATGGAGCCGGCATCGCCGGCGTTGAGCCGGACCAGGTCGTCCGGGAACGTGCACGCCGCGTCCGCGAAGGCCCGCCGCATCCCTTCCAGGCGGTCCGAGATCTGGGATGAGTCCAGCCGCATTCCAGCCGAGTACCCGGCATCGCTGCGCAGCGTGGAAATGAAGGCGATCCGCCGGTGCCCCGCGTCAAGCAGGTAACGCGTGGATTCATACGAGATAGCGCCCATGTCGACGGCGACAGTCTCCACCGCGAGGCCTTCAGCCGTGCGGTCCAGGAGCACCAGCGGCCGGCCTGCTTCGTGGACGTGCCGCAGATGCTGAGTCTCCACCGACGACGCCGGCGCGACGATCAGTCCGTCGACCCTCTTGTCGAGCAGCACGCGGACAGCATCAACTTCAGCCGCGGTGTTCTCGTCCGTATTGACCAGGATGACGTTGAACCCGCTCTTCTTGGCGGTGTCCGTGATTCCCCGGGTGGCCAGGCCAAAATGCGGGTTCTCGATGTCTCCCACCACAACGCCAATGGTGTGTGATTTTCCGGTGTTCATGCTGCGTGCCAGTTCGTTGGGCCGATACTGCAGCTCCTCGGCCGCAGCGAGCACGCGCTCGCGGACGTCATCGCTGACGGCCCCGTAGTTGCCGAGCGCGCGGGCGGCCTGGGCCTTGGACACCTGGGCAGCTTTTGCGACGTCGGCAACTGTCACGTCCCGCCGTCTTGCTCCGTCACTGCTCATGTTCACCTTTCAGAGGGGCTGTTGACGCCGCTTGTGAGTTCCGCTACATTTCTAGCAATCGATGTGAGTCCGGTCTCAATCGTAGGGACTGAGACCGGACTCAGCAAGAGTTTCATCGACCAAATCCTTCGGCGGCCCTGACAGCACCGCTTTCCCTCCCACGATTGGACAACGCTGTGATCAAACTGAACTTCCGCCCGGCAGCCATGGCTGCGGCAGCCCTGGCTGCCATCCTCGCCCTCTCGGGCTGCGGCGGGTCATCCTCCGCCACCTCCAGCCCGGCCGAGAACCCGTACGGGCTGATCGAACCCGGCACCATCCGGGTGGCCAGCCTGGGCGACTCCAAGCCATACACCTTCACCGACGCACAGGGAAACTTCACCGGCTTCGACGTCGAACTGTTCAAGGACGTGGCCCACCGCGCCGGCGTAGACAAAGTGGTCTTCACCGGTCAGGACTTCTCCGGACTGCTCGCCGCCGTTGCCAACGGCCAGTTCGATGTCGGCGTGGCCGCAATCGGCATCACGGACAAGCGCAAGGAAACGGTGGACTTTTCCAACGGCTACCTGGCCGGCTACCTGACGGTCATCACCACCAAGAACTCCGGCATCAGGGACGTCGAAGGCCTCAACGGGAAGCGTCTGGGCGTGGTCCAGGGAACGCTGCAGGAAGCCTACGCCGTCAAGAACTTCACCTCCGCGAACCTGGTGCGCTTCCCGGACAACAACACCGCCGTCGCAGCCGTGAACAGCGGTTCCGTCGATGCCCACTTCCTGGACTACGAGGCTGCCAAGGCCTACCGGGAGCAGTACGGCCTGGTCAGTGCGGCTGACATCCCTTCCTTCGACGCCCCCGCAGGTTTCGCCGTCGCCAAGGACAAGCCTGCCTTCAAGGAAGCCCTGGACAAGGGCCTCGCCGAGGCTATGGAGGACGGCACCTGGAAGAAGCTCTACCAGAAGTGGTTCCCGGGCTCCCCGATGCCTGAGCAGTACCTGCCCAAGGCCGAGCAGACCGCCATCCCTGCCCCTACTGCAGGCAAGTAGCCCGGCCGCACGCAAGTATCCGGCAGCCGGCCCGATTCACCACGGCCCCGCCGGGCGGGCTGCACCCATGGCCCGCCCGGCACCCGCATCAAACAACTAACGTCTGAGAGCAATCAATGGACTGGTTCAACATCATTGGCCGCACCTTCTTCGACTTCGAAGCAATGCTCGAGGTGCTGCCTCAACTCCTCGGGGTTGGCCTTCTCAACACACTGATCATCTCCGTCGCCGCCACCATCCTTGGCGTCGTGGTGGGCATGGTGGTTGCGGTCATGGGGATTTCGCGGTCCCGCTGGCTCCGTATTCCGGCCCGGATCTACACCGACCTCTTCCGCGGCCTTCCAGCCATCCTCACCATCCTGCTGATCGGCCAGGGCTTCGCACGGTTCAGCCAGTCGGTCTTCGGGCCCTCGCCCTACCCGCTGGGGATCATCGCACTGAGCCTGATCGCCAGCGCCTACATCGGCGAAATCTTCCGGGCCGGCATCCTCAGCGTGGACAAGGGCCAGGGTGAGGCCTGCCGCGCGCTGGGCATGAGCTATGCCAAATCCATGGCCCTGGTGGTGGTCCCGCAGGGCGTCCGCCGCGTCCTGCCCGCCCTGGTCAATCAGTTCATCGCCATCGTCAAGGACTCTTCCCTGGTCTACTTCCTGGGCCTGCTGGTCAGCGAACGCGAACTCTTCCGGGTGGGCCAGGACGCCGCAGTACTGTCCGGAAACCTTTCACCCCTGGTCATGGCCGGCATCTTCTACCTGGTAATCACTGTGCCCCTGACCCACCTGGTCAACTACTTCGACAACAGGTTCCGCACCGGCCGGCGCCAGCCCACTCCGCCCACCAGCGGCCTGAAGGAAGTCAAGGAACTCGACGCGGCCTCGCCGCTCACCACCGGGAGCAACACATGAACCTCACAAGCGCCAGCACCGGCAACAGCGCCAGCACCAGCGCAAATGGCCCAGCCCGTGACATCGAGACGTTCCACGGCTCCAGCCTGGAGCTGCGGAACCTGACCATGGCCTACGGTGACATTGAGGTGCTCCGCAGGGTCAGCCTCACCGTGGCCCCCGGCACCACCACCTGCATCATAGGGCCCTCCGGCTCGGGCAAGTCCACGCTGCTGCGCGGCATCAACCGGCTGCACGAGCCCAGGAGCGGGGACGTGCTGCTGGCCGGTGAGAGCGCCCTGCAGGTCAAGCCGGACACACTCCGGCGCCGGATCGGTATGGTGTTCCAGCACTTCAACCTCTTTCCGGACCACACCGCGCTGGAAAATGTGGCACTGGCCCTGTGGAGTGTCAAGGGCATGCCCAGGGCCGAGGCCATGGAACGCGCCCACCGCCGGCTGGCCGAAGTGGGCCTGGCCGAGCGCGCGGACCACCGGCCCCGCGACTTGTCCGGCGGCCAGCAGCAGCGCGTGGCCATTGCCCGGGCGCTGGCCATGGAACCGGAGGTAATGCTGTTCGACGAGGCCACCAGCGCCCTGGACCCCGAACTGGTCAAAGGCGTCCTGAACCTGATGGCCGGGCTCGGCCGCCGCGGCATGACCATGCTGGTGGTCACCCACGAGATGGGCTTCGCCCGCAAGGTCGCCGACCAGGTTGTCTTCATGGATGAGGGTGAAGTAGTGGAGGCCGGGACCCCCGCCGAGCTGTTCGACAACCCGCGCAGCGAACGCCTGCAGCGCTTCCTCTCGGAGGTGCTGTGATGCTGAACGGCACAGCGGCACCCATCCGGACCGCCGTCGTCGGCTTCGGAATTTCCGGCAAGGTTTTCCACGCACCGCTGATCGAGGCGGACCAGCACTACTCGCTGGACCTCATCGTGACGGCTGACCCCGGGCGGGCTGCCGAGGCAGCCCGGCTTTACCCGCAGGCGCGGATCGTGCCGACTCCGGAGGCGATGTTCGATCAGGCCAGCCAGCTGGATCTCGTTATCCTGGGCACTCCGCCGCACGCGCATTTCGACTTGGCGGCTGAAGCCATTGCACATGGCCTCCATGTGGTGGTGGATAAGCCCTTCGTTCCAACCACCGCCCAAGGCGCGGAGCTGATAGCACTGGCGTCCGACGGCGGCGTGCAGCTCACTGTATTCCAGAACCGCCGGTGGGACGCCGACTTCCTGACCCTTCAAAAGCTCGTGCGGGAGGGGGCCCTGGGTGAAACCCGAACTTTCGAGTCGCGCTTTGAGTGGTGGCGGCCGGAGGGCTTCGGCAACTGGCGCGACACCGTCTCCCTGGCCCAGGGCGGTGGGATCCTGCACGACCTCGGCGCGCACCTGATCGACCAAGCGATCCAGCTGTTCGGGCCCGTCGAACAGAGCTACGGCGAGACTGCCAACCGGGGATCCGATCCCGAAGCCGCAGATACGGAAGCGTTTGTTTCCCTGCTTCACGGGTCAGGTGTCCGTACCAGGCTGTGGATGAACGGCATGGCAGCCCAGGCGGGCCCGCGCTTCCACGTCCTGGGCTCGGAGGCGGGGTACACGAAGTGGGGCCTGGACGGCCAGGAGCCCGCGCTCGCCGCCGGAGTGCTGCCATCGGATCCCGCATACGGCACCGGTCCCCAGGAGTCTTGGGGGCTTCTGGGGGTGGACGGCGCAGCCAGTCCGGTTCCTGCAGAGCGGGGAGCGTACCCCGAGTTTTACGTTCAACTCGTCTCTGCCCTCCAAGGCGAAGGGCCGCTGCCGGTTGATCCGGCCGAGCCGCTTGAAGTCCTCAGGATCATCGAAGGAATCCACGCGCGGGCTTAGGTCTTGGCGCCGGTAAACAGCCTGCGGCAACTCGCTGCCCCATCCTTCCAGGACGCGGCGTCGCGTCCCCATCAACCGTGTCCAAAATCCACAGAAAGGGAGAACTGATGTCCTCCACCGCCACCAAGCACGTCGCCATCATCGGCGGCGGCATCCTGGGTGTCTCCACCGCTGTCCACCTGCTCCGCGAAGGTGCATCGGTCACGCTGCTGACCGAATGCGGCCTGGCCAGCGAAGCCACCGGCCGCTCCCTCTCCTGGCTCAACTCCGCGGGGGAACGTTCCACGCCCTACCACCAGCTCCGCCTCGCCGGTGTGGACCGGTACCGCACACTCTTCGCTGCCGATCCGAGCCGTGAGTGGCTGCAGTTCGGCGGCGGGCTGATGTGGAACGCCGCCGGGCAGCGGGAGATCACTGAGGCCCGCCACGCCTACGAGAAGTCCATCGGCTATGACTCCAGGCTGCTTGAGCCGGAAGCCGTTGCGGCGTTCACGCCCGGTATTGATGCGGGTGCCATTCCTGAAAATGCCGTCTTCAACCCGGGCGAGGGCTGGGTCAGCCTGCCGGACCTGGTGGACTTCCTGATGGAGGAGTTCCATGAGCGCGGCGGCCGGCTGGTGCTGAACGCCGGCAAGGCCTCCGTGGTGGTCGACGACGGCCGGGCGGTGGGTGTCCGGACCATGGGTGGGGAAACCTACGACGCCGACGCAGTACTGGTGGCATGCGGTGCCGCTACCCCCGCCGTCGTCGCGCCGCTGGGCGTTGACATCCCCAACGGTTCCCCGGTGTCCATGCTGGTGCTGACCAAGCCAGTGGAACACAATGTCCGAACGGTGATGAATACGCCGCGGGCCGCCGTGCGTCCCAACCCGGGCAGCACCTTTGCCCTTGACCACGACTGGTACGAGGAGCACATCACGGAGCACGGGGACGGCTCGTTCAGCATCCCGGATGACGTTGTGCAGGAGCTCGCCGACGAGGCCTCCAAACTCATTGCCGGCAACCCTGAGCTGAAGCCCGCCAGCTGGAAGATCGGCTACAAACCCATTCCGGGCGACGGCGAGCCGGTGCTCGGTGAGCTTGGCCAGGTTCCCGGCTGCTTCGTGGCGTTTACCCACTCCGGTGCAACGCTGGGTCTCGTTGTCGGCGAGCTCCTTGCCGGCGAGATCCTCACCGGGGGCAAGCACCCCATGCTGGCCACGTTCCGTCCCAGCCGGTTTTCTTAAGCGAGCACTGGGTCCGGTCCTCCTGACTTAAGCATGCGGAAGCCCCGCACCGCCAGAACACGAACGGTGCGGGGCTTCCTTGCGGTCAAAATCACGAGGCGGCTATCGGATCGGCCCCAGACGTGACGTACGATACGAATCACATGCGGTTGCTGTGTACCCGTCGGGTGCTGCCGGGCGCATCTGATGCTGGGGGGCGGATGAAAACAGTCGTGATCCGAAGATCGCTTCGGCCTGGCGGCCGGATGGGGCCGCGGCCCTGGTTGCTGTGGCTCATGTGGATGTTCCTGGGACTCTACCTGGCCGGCCTGATGGCGCACGGAAAGGCCTTCAATCCGCTCGTGGACCTTTGGCTGGGCCTGCCGGCGTCGTGGGCGCCCGCTGCCGTGGCCGGGCTGGCGGCCTACCGTGCCAGGAATCGGGCACTTGCCTTGGTGGCAATGGCCTTGGCAGCGTTCGCGGCGGGGAGCACTGTCTACGTCACCTCGCTCGCGGGTTCCAGTTCGCTTCCCTTCCCGTCGTCTGCGGATATTGGCTACCTGTTGTTTTATCCGCTGGTCCTCGGCGGACTGTTCGTCTATCTGCTGCCACTGCGCCAGCGGCTCGCGCGCTCCGTGCTGCTGGACGCCGTCGTCGGTTCACTCGGCGCCGCCTCCGTCCTGGTGGTCCTGCTCAGCCCGCTGCTGTCGGCTGCCGACGGATTCCCCTCATTCGCCACGTCCGTAGCCGTCGCCTACCCCCTCCTGGATCTCGTGGTGCTGGCCGTAACCGCGGGCATGGCGGCAGTGCCGGGTCTCGCCACCGGCCGCAGCGGGGTGATCCTGATGCTGGGACTTTTGGTGTTCGCCGCGGCCGATGTTGCCTACGCCTTCCGGCTCGAAAACGACACGTACTATCTGGGCACACCCCTGGACGCGGGTTGGACAGCCGGCCTGTGCCTCATCGCCGCTTGGGCGGAGAGCTTCACCCGGGAGGGGGCAGCGGCCAACGGTGCCAGTGAAGGGGCGTGGACCCCTGCGGTTCCGATGGTTGCCACTGCCGCCGGCCTCGGGGTCCTGATCGTGGGCACGGGGATCCCGGTGCCGGAACTCGCCGTGGGGCTGGCCGCAGCAACGCTGCTGTCCGCGGGAATCCGGACCCAGCTGGCCTTCCGCCAGTTGGTGACCCTCGCTGAGGTGCGAAGGCAGTCCAGGACGGATGAACTGACCGGACTGCCGAACCGGCGGGCGCTGTACGCCGACGCTCCTGCGGTGCTCGATGCGCAGCAGGGTGCACCCTGCGCGTTCCTCCTGCTGGATGCGGACAGATTCAAGGAAATCAACGACAGCCTGGGCCATGACGTGGGGGACCGGCTGCTGGTCCAGGTCAGCGAGCGGCTTCGCCGGTGCCTGGGCCCCGATGACCTGATCGCCCGGCTGGGCGGGGACGAGTTCGCCGTCCTCCTCCTCAATGCCGGCGAGCAAGAGGCCCTGGAGCTCGCCGACCGGCTCCGGGCCGCCCTGAGTGAGCCCCTCACCCTGCGGGGCATTGCCCTGCAGGTCGGTGTCAGCGTGGGCATCGCCATGTTCCCGGAGCAGGGGAAGGACCTGAAAACGCTGCTGCGCAAGGCGGACACGGCCATGTACCGGGCAAAGACCTCGCGCACCGGCCGGCACGTATATGCCAGCGAAGATCACAGCACCGGGGAGGAGCGGCTGCGGATGCTGCAGGAGCTCCGCATTGCCTTGGCGGAGGGCGAGCTCATCCTGCATTACCAGCCCAAGGTGGACGCGGTCACCGGGGAAACGAAGGGCGTGGAGGCCCTGGTCCGCTGGAACCATCCCCGGCATGGGCTGCTGGCCCCGGGCTCGTTTCTTCTCCTTGTAGAGGAAGGCGGGCTCATGAACGCCCTGAATGACTGCGTGCTCACCCTGGCGCTGGACCAGGCGGCCCTCTGGCAGACGAAGGGGCGGCCAATGACCGTGGCTGCCAATCTCTCTGCCAGCTCACTCATCGACGCAGAGCTTCCCGGCCGGATCGCCGCCATGCTCAGGGAACGGGCACTGCCGGCGTCGGCCCTGATGGTTGAAATCACCGAGGATTTCATGATGCCCGACCGCGTCCGCGCCAGGGACATCCTTGCCGGATTGCAGGCCAGCGGCGTCCGGGTGGCCATCGATGACTTCGGCACCGGCTACAGCTCGTTGGCCTACCTTCGCGACCTGCCTATCAACGAGCTGAAACTGGACAGATCCTTCATTGTTTCGATGACCGAGGACCCCCGGGCGGCGGCCCTGGTGGCCTCCACCATCAACCTCGCGCACAGTCTCGGGCTGACGGTCGTCGCCGAAGGCGTGGAGGACGGAGACGCGCTGGATCAGCTGGGCCGCTACGGCTGCGACCAGGCCCAGGGATTCCATATCCTCCGCCCCGTGCCGCCCGCCGAGCTGGACGACTGGTTCAGCACGTTCCCGCTGGGCAGCGGGCTGCCCTCCGCCTGACCGCTTCAGCCGGCCGTTGCCGGCTCAGCCACCGGTTTCGGTGGGTGCCGCCGACGGAGTGGACGACGGCGGCGGGTCCAGAGTGAGGGTCACGGTTCCGTCCGCGGCGATGGCTATCCGTCCGTGCTGGTAGTCCTGGACGGTACCCGATGCCGCCTGCCGCGCGTCGGCGGTGGGGAAGCCCAGCGGCCCGGTTTCGCCGCCGGCGGCGATCCACGCGGCGCGCGACGATGCCGTGGAGATGTGCGCCCCGGTCGTCCGGTGCCAGGTGATGAAGCCGTTCCGGAAAGCCTGGTAACGCCCGCCGAGTCCCGTGCCCAGCTCAGTTGTGGTGGCATTCCCCAGCGTACGGGCGGCGTTGAACTTGGCGCCGATGGCCCCGGCGACGATCCGTGCCCCGGACTGGCCGGTCCACGTGACAGTGCCGCCCTGGAAGTTCTGCGCCGCACCGCCGCTGAAGGCGTATTCATTGCTCGTCGGGTATCCAAGCACCCCGTGTTCCGAACCGACGGCCGCCCAGGCTGTCCGGATGGCGCCGCGGGTGATGCGGGCGCCGGTAGCGGGCGACCAGTGGACGATCCCGCCCTGGAAGGTCTGGTAGCTGCCGCCGTCCTTCAGGCCGCCGGTCTCATCCGACGTGGGGTAGCCAAGCACCCCGCGCTCGTAGCCCGATGCGGCCCAGGCCGAGAGGATTCCACCCCAGGTGACGTGTGCCCCGGTCGCCCGGGACCAGTGGATCCGGCCGCCCTGGAAACTTTGGTAGGCGCCGCCGTTCTCGAGGCCGCGGCCCTCATCCGACGCCGGGTAGCCAAGCCTGCCGTTCTGCGCGCCGGCGGCAGCCCATTTGCTGCGGATCGCGCCGCCGATCGTGTGCGCGCCTCCCGCCGCTGACCAGTAGATGGACCCGCCGCGGAACACCTGGTACGCCCCGCCGCCGCGCAGCCCTGTCACTTCACGGGATGCGGGGCTGCCCAGCCAGCTGGCGGGTCCGCCCGCCCGGGCGTACTTGGCGCTGATGGCACCGAACGGGTTGCTCGAATACGGTGTGAACACGTCATCCACCGCACCCATGATGATCCGGTCGCCCGGCCGGCTGGTCCGGAGCAGCCGCCTGACCGTGGCCAGGCTCGTGGAGACGCAGCCGGCGCTGGGGGCGCGGCCGGCATGGAAGAAGATGGCGTAGGAGGCGCCGAGGACGGTCTTTGAGTCCGGCGGCCGGTTGTAGTTGATGACGGCAGCCTGCTCGTAATACCCCTGGTTCATGAAGGTCCAGAGGTTCTCGTCGGCTTCACCGCCGGTGCCTTCAAAGTACTGGTTGTAGTTCCGGTTCCATTCACCGCCCCAGCGGGACCGGGAGTTGATCGTGTAGTAACTCAGGGCGGTGCCGGGATTGCTGCGCCCCAGGGCCTCCGTGAAACTGAACGAGCCGGTGGGGGACCGGTAGGTGTCTTCCCATTCCCGGTTCTGCGCCGCGAACCCGTACTGCCCGCCGTAGCCCCAGTCCTGCCACTCCTGGACGTAGCGGTTTCCGGAACGGACGCAGCCGGTGATGGTGAGCAGGCTGGTGTTGCGGCTGGTGGCCGTGGCGAACGTGACCCTGTTGGCTCCGAAACCGGAGAACTTGGTCTGGCCGGCGCTGAGCCTGGCGCAGGGGTTGTAAACCTGCACGGCCGCGCTGGCGGGCGGGGCCAAGACCACGGCCCCGGCCGGAACGGCCAAGGCCAGAACGGCGGCGACAAGGACTTTCAGAACAGAGATTTTAAGAACAGAGACTTTCAGAACAGACACGGCGGAGACCTTTGCCTACGGCGGCGGCCGCATCCCCCCGCGGACGCCATCCGGACACGAGCATATAGCGCCCGTGCCGCGCCCCGAAGGCGTCGTGCGGTCAGGCCAGGATTTTCTTGTGGAAGAACACGAGGTAGTCGCCCGTGGCGTCCTCGAACCCGAAGTCCTTCCAGTACTCCCGCAACGCCGATTTGGCCTGCTCGTACTCGTCCGAGTCCTCCGGCGCGGACTCTTCGCCGTCCGCCGGCGCGGCGTGGACCACCACCAGGTTCACGGCCCGGCCAACCGTTTCCACGATGGCGTTCAGCACCGAATAGCCCGTCCTGCCGCCCCGGTACTCGGGGAAGATCTCGAGCGAGGAGACGATCATTAGGTCGCCGCCGTCCTGCAGGTACTCCCGGATCAGGTCCGGGCGGTCCATGGTGAGCATTTCCACTGCCTTGGCCATTTCCTGGTCGGCTTTGCCGGTGGTGAGGAAGAGGTTGATCATGCCGGCTTTGGGGACAACCTGGACGACGGCGCTGCCGAGCTGCCGTTCTTCGTCGCCGCCGGGGGTGGGAACCGGGCAGCTCACGGCTACGTCCCAGCGCAGCGCATAGTCCACGGGGTCATGCTCCAGCCCCGGCGTGCCGCGGTACCGGAGCTTGTACTCAAAGAACAGCGATTCCGGGTCGATTACGGTCATGGCGCCGTCCTTGGGATCGCAACGTTGCGTATTAAGGAATTTTAGTCGCCCCGGACGGCATGAGGAATGGGCGGCATGAGGAATGGCCGGCGTGGGGAATGGGATCAGCCCCGCAGCGCGCCCAGCCCGCTGATGAGTGCCTCCAGGCCAAGGCTGAAGGCGACGTCGGCCGGCCGTTCGTGGCCCTGCTCGGCCAGGCTCCGGACGGCCCCGGTGAAGCTGGGTGTCTCCTCGGCCATGGTTCCGGGATCGAAGATGTCCGCCGGCGCCGTGACGTCGTAGGCCGAGCCGAAGATGAAGGACTCCAGTGCGACGATGGAGGAGACGATGCGTTCCTCCGGAAACCCTGCATCGCGGAACCCTGCGCTGACCGTCTCATACATGGCCAGGGTCTGCGGTGCGTCGGTGACGGGCAGCACGGCAATGACCGGTATCAGCGGGGTGTGCTCGGAAAAGACGTCCCGGTAGCTCCACGCCCACTTCCGCACGGCGTCCTCCCAAGGTCCGCCACCGAAGGCCGAGACGTCCACGAGCGCTGCCAGGTGATCCTCGACGAGCAGGAGCACGTCCCGCTTGGATTTCACGTGGTTATAGAGGGCCGACGGCGCCACGTTCAGTGAGCGGGCCAGTGCGGCCATGGTGAGGCCGTCGTAGCCCTTCTTCTCAATGAGCCGCAGGGCGGCTTCCGTGATGCCGCCCTTGTCCAGCACGCCTCCCACGGGGCGCCCGGCGCGGCGCCGGCTGGCCTGGCCATCTGTCGCTGAGCCAGCTGATGCTGAACCGGCTGTTGCTACGGCTGGTGATGCCGGCATGGTGACCTTTCTGCGGGTGAACGTCCTTTCGCATTATTCCACCAGCCTCTTCCGCTCCACCGCCAAAGGCTCTATAGTTCTTATAAATGAATGGCATTCATTTAGTGGTTCGCATCACTTACGCGACCACGGAGAAAGGACATCATGCTGAATCTTGACCGCGACGTAGTGATCGTCGGAGCCGGCCCCTCCGGCCTCACCGCTGCCCGCGAACTGAAAAAGGCGGGCCTGACCGTCGCCGTGCTCGAAGCCCGTGACCGCGTGGGCGGCCGGACGTGGACCGACACCGTGGACGGTGCCATGCTCGAGATCGGCGGCCAGTGGGTCTCGCCGGACCAGACCGCACTGCTGGCCCTGCTGGACGAGCTCGGCCTGGACACCTATTCGCGCTACCGGGACGGAGAGTCCGTCTACATCGGGGCGGACGGCACGCCGGTCCGCTACACGGGGGACATGTTCCCGGTCGGCGCCACCACGGCTGCCGAGATGGACAAGCTCACCGCGCTGCTGGACGAACTGGCGGCCGAGATCGGCGCCACCGAACCGTGGGCGCACCCCAAGGCGCGGGAGCTGGACACCATCTCCTTCCACCACTGGCTGCGGCAGAACTCCCCGGACGAGGAAGCCTGCAACAACATCGGGCTGTTCATCGCCGGCGGCATGCTCACCAAGCCGGCGCACGCCTTCTCCGCCCTGCAGGCAGTCCTGATGGCCGCCTCCGCCGGTTCCTTCACCCACCTGACAGATGAGGACTTCATCCTGGATAAGCGGGTCATCGGCGGGATGCAGCAGGTTTCCCTGCTGCAGGCAGCGGAACTGGGTGCCGACGTCGTCCTTAACAGCCCGGTGCGGACCATCAACTGGGAAGCCGACGGCCAAAACGGCCACCGCGTCACCGCCGTCTCCGACCGGGCCACGGTAAACGCGCGCTTCGTGATCATGGCCGTGCCGCCCAACCTGTACTCCCGGGTCTCCTTCAACCCGCCGCTGCCGCGCCGCCAGCACCAGATGCACCAGCACCAGTCCCTGGGCCTGGTCATCAAGGTCCACGCCGTCTACAGCACGCCGTTCTGGCGCGAGGACGGGCTCTCCGGCACCGGATTCGGCGCCGGCTCGCTGGTCCAGGAGGTCTACGACAACACCAACCACGGCGACACCCGCGGAACACTCGTCGGCTTCATCTCCGACGAAAAGGCCGACGCCGTCTTCGAACTGAGCGCCGGGGAGCGCAAGAAGGCCATCCTGGAATCGATCGCCCGATTCCTGGGGGACAAGGCGCTGGAGCCCGAGGTGTACTACGAATCCGACTGGGGCTCCGAGGAGTGGACGCGCGGTGCCTACGCCGCGAGCTACGACCTGGGCGGGCTGCACCGGTACGGCAAGGACCAGCACGCGGCCGTCGGCCCCATCTACTGGTGCTCCTCCGACCTCGCAGCCGAAGGCTACCAGCACGTGGACGGGGCGGTCCGCATGGGCCAGGCCACGGCTGCCCGCATCGCCGGGGCCGCAGCAGCGGCGCCTGAACTGGCGGACGCAACGGCCGCCGTCGGCTAGCAACGCGGCGCCGCATCTGTGGCCGCCCCCATTCAACGATGAATGACACTCCGGAGAGGCAATCCCATGAGTACAAAAGCCCCCGTCACCCAGGACGCGCATAAAAGCCTGAGTGAAAAGGGCCTCAAGGCCGGGTCCGTCGGGCTGATCGGCGCGGTGGTGATCGGGGTGTCCTGCATCGCGCCGGCGTACACGCTTACCGCGGCCCTCGGTCCCACCGTGTCCGAGGTGGGCGTACACCTGCCGGCGGTCTTCCTCGTGGGATTCATTCCCATGCTGCTGGTGGCGCTCGGCTACCGTGAACTCACAGCGCAATGCCCGACGCCGGAACCTCCTTCACATGGGCAACGCGCGCCTTTGGTCCGTGGATCGGCTGGATGGGAGGGTGGGGGCTGATCGCCGCCACCATCATCGTGCTGTCCAACCTGGCGGCGGTCGCCGTCGACTTCTTGTACCTGATGCTCGCCCAGCTGCTCGGCAATCCCGGGATCGCTGAGCTGTCAAAGAACCTGCCGCTGAACATCGCCACCACCCTGGTGTTCATTGCGGCGGCGTGCTGGATCTCCTACCGGGGCATGGAAACCACCAAGGGCGTCCAGTATGTCCTGGTGGGGTTCCAGCTGCTGGTGCTGGGCGGGTTCGCCGTCTCCGCGTTCGTCCACGTGGCCAACGGGACCGCCTTCGACGCCACGGCCATCTCGCCGGACTGGTTCAACCCCTTCGCCGTGGACTCCTTCTCCGCCTTCGCGGCCGGGGTGTCACTGTCGATCTTCATCTACTGGGGCTGGGACGTGACCCTGACCATGAACGAGGAGACGCGGAACCCGGAGAAGACTCCCGGGCGGGCGGCGACCGTGACCGTCGTCGTTATTGTGGCCATCTACATGATGGCCGCGCTGGCCACGCTCTCTTTCGCCGGCGTGGGGGAGGCCGGCCTGGGCACCGGCAATCCGGAGAACCAGTCCAGCATCTTCGCCGTCCTGTCCGGGCCGGTCATGGGGCCGTTCGCCATCCTGATGTCACTGGCCATCCTGAGCAGTTCTGCTGCCTCCCTGCAGTCCACCTTCGTCTCCCCGGCGCGGACGCTGCTGGCTATGGGCCACTACAAGGCCCTGCCGGGGAAGTTCGGCAAGGTCAGCCCCACGTTCAAGTCGCCGAGCTATGCCACGGTTGCGGCGGCCGTCGCGGCGGCGGCGTTCTATGTGATCACCCGGACCACGTCCGAGAACGCGCTGTGGGACACCATCACGGCCCTGGGCATGATGATCTGCTTCTACTACGGGATCACGGCGCTCGCGTGCGTCTGGTTCTTCCGGGCGGTGGCCTTCAGCGGTGCCCGGGCGTTCCTCTTCAAGTTCCTGGCTCCGCTGCTGGGCGGGGTGATCCTCCTGGTGATGTTCGTGAAGACGGCCTACGACTCGATGGATCCGGAGTACGGTTCCGGTTCGTCGGTGGGCGGCGTGGGGATGGTGTTCGTCCTGGGCATGGGCGTCATCCTGCTTGGCGTGGTCAGCATGCTGGTGATGGCCCGAATGCGGCCTGAATTCTTCCGCGGTGGGGTGCTGGCGCGGGGCCTCTGACTGGAAACTAAGCACACTTACCAATAGGGTAGTTGCCAGGGCACTACCCGGTTCAACGGAACGTACTGAGAACGCACTCGAACAGAACGAGGTGACAGCATGACGGGCACGGAAAGCATCAGCAAGGTCACGGACATCATCAACCATTCCCATATCGGAATGTTCACCACCCTCAACGGGGAAGGCGCCCTGGTCAGCCGGCCGCTGGCCGTCCAGGACGTGAAGGACGACGGCGACATGTGGTTCTTCACCGGGGAGGGAACCTCCCAGGTGGCCCACGTTTCCGCCGATGCCAGGGTCAACGTGTCCTTCGGCAGGGGCACCGAGTGGGTCTCGGTGGCCGGGACCGCCGAAGTGGTACGCGATCCGGCCAAGATCCGCGAACTGTGGAACCAGTCGGTTGAAGCCTGGTTCCCGGACGGGCCGGACACGCCCGAGGTGGTGCTCCTGCACGTGGACTCCGATTCCGCCGAGTACTGGACCAGCCCCGGCGGCACCGCGGCGACCGTCCTGCAGTGGGTCAAGTCGAAGGTCACCCACAGCCGCGTGAGCGTCGGCGAGAGCGGAACCGTCGAGCTGTAACTCCCAACTCCCGGTCCCAACACCAACGCGGGGTCAGATAGCGCCCAATCCGGACGGCGGAAAGGACGATATCTGACCCCGCGTTGGTGTTTCTGGGTTGGCGTTGGTGTTTCTAGCCGGCCGGTGCCGTCTCCGTGACCTTCAGCGGTTCGATCCTGCCCATAATGAACAGGTAGTTCGCAGCACCGACCAGGGACACCGCACCGATGACCGCGAGCGGCGCGACGAACGATCCCGTCTGGTCCACCAGCACGCCGATCAGGATCGGGGTGAAGATGCCGGCAAGGTTGGAGGCGAAGTTCTGCAGGCCGCCGATGGAACCCACGTGGCGGGAGCTGGGGGCGACGTCGGCCGGCAGCGACCAGATGCCGGTGGCGGCCACGGTCAGGCAGGAGTAGGCCACGGACAGCAGGGCGAGAGCCATCCACGCTTCGGGCACCAGCGCGGCGAACATGATGACGGATCCGCCGGCCAGGCCGCCGGCGATGGCGGTCTTGCGGACCTTGGTCACGGATGCCCCCGCCCGGACCGCGCGGTCGGCCAGGTAGCCGCCGAGCCAGCCGAAGAGTACGGCGCAGATGCCCGGGATGGCGCCGAAGAAGCCCAGCTTCAGGAGGTCGAAGCCGCGTTCCTTCACGAGGTAGCTGGGGAAGAACGTGATGAAGAAGTAGATGGCGCTGTTCAGGCAGAAGAAGCCGAACATCATGCTGAGCACGGTGCGGTACTTGAAGAGCGAACGCCACGGGAGCTTGGCGGCGCCGGCATCATCGCTGGATTCGCCGCGGGCGCCGCCTTCGCGGATGTAGGCCACCTCGGCGGCGTTGGCGCCCCCGTGCTCCTCGGGGTTGCGGTAGTACTTCCACCAGACGGCAGCCCAGATGATGCCGGCGACGCCGATGATGATGAACACCGCATGCCAGGAGGTCAGGGCAACGATCAGGGTGACGATGGGCAGTGCGATCACCGCGCCCACCCGCGAACCGGAGTCCCAGATGCTGGTGGCGAAGGCGCGTTCCCGGACAGGGAACCAGGTGGCCACCACCTTGGCCGCGGTGCTGGGCGCCGGGCTCTCGCCGACACCGAGGAGGAACCGAGCGGCGAACAGTGTCCAAAAGCTGGACGCGGCCGCCGTGACCATGGTGAAGGCGGACCACCAGACCGCCGCCAGGGAGAAGGACCGGCGGGGACCCACCTTGTCCACGTACCAGCCGGCGGCGAGCTGGCAAAAGTCGTAGGCCCAGAAGAAGGCGGCGAAAATGAGTCCCTGCTGGGTGGCGGTGAGCTCGAAGTCCTTGCCCATGAATGGCAGGGCGACGCTGAGGCTCGAGCGGTCCAGGTAGTTGATGCTGAGGCCGACAAAGGCGAGCCAGATGATCACCCAGCGCTTTCGGGTCATCAGGCGGGGTGGCGTGGCGGATGTGGCGGCGGTCTTGCTTCCGAGCGCAGTCATGCGGTCTCCTTCGACGTGAACATGGCTTCGGGTGCTGTGGGCACCGGCGGGAGGGGAAGACGCCGAAGAGGTCGGCGCCAAAATCATATAGGAATCTGGTTAATCATATAGATCATGTGCCGGGGATCAAGGGGCAGTCGAAAAAAGTTTTGCCCGGAGGTGCCGGGGCCCGTGGCTTATGATTCCCCCAGCGACTCCAGCCAGACCAGAATCAAGAGGTAACCGCGTGCCACCACGTCAATCGTCCGATACTTCCCGCGGAAAGGCTGCCGTCAGTGACGTCTACGCGTCCATGCGGGCGGCCATTCTCGAGGGTGAGATGGCCCCCGGCGCGCGCATCAACATCGACGCGGTCTCACGCAGCCTCGGCGTCTCCCAGACGCCGGTTCGCGAGGTGCTCCAGCGCCTGGAGGGCGACAATCTGGTGGTCTACAGCCCTGGGCGCGGCTACAGCACCACGCCGCTGCTGGATCTGGCCGAACTGCGCTCGCTGTTCGAGTTCCGGCTTCTCGTGGAACCCTGGGCTGCCCGGGCGGCCGCCGTCGACCGGCTGGCCAATCCTGCGGCTGCCCTCGAGAAGGAGCTCGCCGGCTTCAGGAAGACCATGCAGGTCACCAAGGACCTGCGTCAGGACCTCGTGGCGCACGACACGCGCTTTCACGACACCATCCTGGCTGCTTCGGGGAATCCCGTAGTCCGGCATGCCTTTGCGCAGACCCATTGCCACCTCCATACCTTCCGGCTGTATCCCGCGGACGTGGACGGCGCCATCACCGTGACGGAGCATTCGGCCGTCACGGATGCTATCGAGGCATGTGATCCGGAGGGGGCGGAAGCTGCCATGACCCGGCACATCCGCAACTCCTTCGACAGGTTCTCCCAGGCCTTCGAGGGCGAGCTGGCCCCGCTGGAGGGGGTCGGCCCGCCCGGGAAGCGGATCATCAGGTAGGCGGACCTGCCCGGTCCCTGGGAAAGGCCCCGGCCCTGGCGGCCGGGGCTTTTTCGTGCCCGGACATGGGAGATGTTCGGGTACAGCCGCGAAAAGGGGCTTGATCTGGATCACAGTTCCTATATGATTGTCGAAATTCATATAGGAATCGCCCTGACCTGAAACCAGTCCCAGATCGAAAGAAGCACCATGCCTTCCATCACCTCCATCAACACACAGGACGTACGGTTCCCCACGTCCCTGGAGCTTGACGGCTCCGACGCGGTCAACGTCGACCCTGACTACTCCGCCGCTTACGTTGTGATCCGCACCGACGCGGGCGACGAAGGCCACGGCTTCGTCTTCAGCTGCGGCCGCGGCAACGAGATTCTCACCGCCGCCATCGACGCCTACGCCCGGCTGCTTGTCGGCCGGGATATCGACGAACTGATCTACGATCTGGGTGGCGCATCCCGGCGCCTGGTCCACGACTCACAGTTGCGCTGGCTGGGACCCGAGAAGGGCGTGACGCAGATGGCCTGCGGCGCCCTGGTCAGCGCCCTGTGGGACATCCGGGCACGCCGCGAGAACAAGCCGCTCTGGCTCCTGCTCAGTGAGATGAGCCCGGAAGAGCTGGTGAGCGTCGTCGATTTCACCCACATCCGTGACGCCCTGAGCCCCGAGGAGGCGCTGGAGATCCTGCGCGCCGGGCAGGAGGGAAAGGCGGCCCGGATTGCCGCGCTGAAGGCGGACGGGTTCCCGGCCTACACCACCTCGCCCGGCTGGCTCGGCTACAGCGACGAGAAGCTGGTGCGGCTGAGCAAGGAGGCCGCCGCCGACGGCTTCTCCATGATCAAACTCAAAGTGGGCGGCGACATCAGCGACGACCGCCGCCGCATGGCCCTTGCCCGCGAGGCTGTGGGCGACCTGCCCATCGCGATTGATGCCAACCAGCGCTGGGAAGTCTCCGAGGCCATCAACTGGGTGAATGAGCTTGCCGAGTTCAACCCATACTGGATCGAAGAGCCCACCAGCACCGATGACATCCTTGGCCACGCCGACATCAGGAAGGGCGTCGCTCCGGTCCGGGTGGCCACCGGTGAGGCCGTGGCCAGCCGCATCGTGTTCAAGCAGTTGCTGCAGGCAGGCGCCATCGACGTCCTGCAGCTCGACTCCACCCGCGTGGGCGGCGTCAATGAGAACATCGCCAACCTCCTGCTCGCGGCCAAGTTCGGCGTCCCGGTCTGCCCGCACGCCGGCGGCGTGGGCCTGTGCGAACTGGTCCAGCACTTCTCCTTCTTTGACTACGCAGCCGTCAGCGGCAGCCAGGAAGGCCGCATGATCGAATACGTCGACCACCTGCACGAGCACTTCGCGGAGCCGGTCCGGATCGTCGACGGACGCTACGCCGCACCGGCCCTTCCCGGCACCGGGGCCGAGATGCTCAGCGCCTCCCGCACCCGCTGGGAATTCCCGACGGGCTCCGGATGGCAGGAAGTGGGCAGCCGCGCTGCGGTCACAGGCGCGGCCCTCGCTCCCGCCGGTGCCACCCGATGACCGGCGCAAGCGCTGCGGTCATCGCTGACGGCACCACTGTCGAGGAACTGAACGCTGCCGTCGGGGCGGCACAGTCCGCCTTCGAGGGTGGCCGGACCGCGGAACCGGCCACCCGTGCCGGCTGGCTGGAGGCCGTGGCCGCCGGGCTGGAACAGGATGCCGCAACCCTGGTGGGGATCGCCGCCCGGGAAACCCACCTTGGCGTCCCCCGGCTTGAGGGGGAGCTCAAGCGCACTGTCTTCCAGCTCCGGCTCTTCGCGGCCGAGATCCTGCAGGGCGAGCACTTCGACGCCACGATTGACCATGCCGACCCCGGCTGGGGCATGGGTCCCCGCCCGGACCTGCGGCGCTGGAACGTCCCGCTCGGCGTCGTGGGCGTCTTCGGCGCCTCCAACTTCCCCTTCGCATTCAGCGTGATGGGCGGCGACAGCGCCTCGGCGCTCGCCGCCGGCTGCGCCGTCGTGCACAAGGCGCATGACGGCCACCGGGAGCTCGCGGCCCGCACCGCCCAAACGGTGACGTCCGCGCTGGAAGCCGCCGGGGCGCCGTCGGGCCTGTTCTCCCTGGTTTCCGGACGGCGGGCAGCCGAGGCGCTCGTGGACCATCCGCTGGTGAAGGCCATCGGCTTCACGGGTTCGACGGCGGGCGGCCGGGCGCTGCTGGACCGCGCTGCCGCGCGGCCCGAACCCATCCCGTTCTTCGGCGAACTGGGCGGCATCAACGCTGTCTTTGTCACGCCGAACGCGTGGGCGGCCCGCCGCGAGGAGATCCTCACCGGCTACGCGGCCTCCTTCACCCTCGGCATGGGCCAGTTCTGCACCAAACCGGGGCTGCTGTTCGTTCCGGCCGCCGGGAGCGGGGAGGTCCAAAGCACCCTGGCCGGGGCCCTTGCGGATTTCGCTCCGGCGCAGCTGCTGAGCGAACGGCTGCACGCCGGCTACGGCGACGCGGTCCGCCGCCTCTGTGCCAGCAACGGAGTAGAGGTGCTGCTTGAGGGCGACTTCGCGGCGGCACCGGCGCCCACCGTCCTGCGCACCACGGCCGGCGCGGTGCGCAGGGATCCCGGCATCCTGCGGCAGGAGATGTTCGGCCCGGCCAGCCTGGTGGTCGAGTACGTGGACGAGGCTGAGCTTCCGGGCCTCGCCGGGCTGCTCGAGGGGCAGCTCACCACTACGCTGCAGGCCGAAGAGCACGACGACGTCGCCGGCCTCGCCGCCCGGCTCACCGACATCAGTGGCCGGGTGCTGTGGAACGGCTGGCCCACCGGGGTCACCGTCAGCTACGCCCAGAACCACGGCGGCCCGTATCCGGCCACGACGTCGGCCACCACGTCCGTGGGGACCGCCGCCATCCGGCGCTTCCTGCGGCCGGTGGCCTACCAGTCGTTCCCCGCCGACCGACTGCCGGAGCCGCTGCGGGACAGCAACCCGTGGAACGTTCCGCAGCGGGTGGACGGCGTCTGGCGCCGGCCGTCCGACGCCAGTGCCGGTGCCCTCGCCGGTGCCGGTGACGAGCTCGGAGGCCAACTGTGACCGAGCCGCCGGTGAGTTCTGTCCTGCCCGATGACGCTGGCCAGGCGCTGCTGGTTGGCCGGCTCTGGGACCCTGTCACCGGCGGTCCCCGCGTGGTGGCACTCAGCGGGGACTCCGCCGTCGACCTGACCGGCCTTGCCGGCACCGTGTCGGAACTGCTCGAACTGCCTGATCCAGCCACCGCAGTCCGGGCGGCCCTCCTTGACCCGGCGGCGGTGTTGCAGCGGTGGGCGGCGGCCGACGTCGTCGCCGCCTCGCTGGCGGGCGACACTGCACGCCCGCACCTGCTCGCCCCGGTTGACCTGCAGGTCATCAAGGCCTGTGGCGTGACATTCGTGGACAGCATGATCGAGCGCGTGATCGAGGAACGGTGCGCCGGTGACGCCGGACGGGCGGCAGAGATGCGCGAGCGTGTCGGGAAGGCGCTCGGCGGAAGCATCGCAGCGGTCCGGCCGGGCTCCGCGGAGGCGGCGGAAGCCAAGCGGGTGCTGATTGCCGAAGGTCTGTGGTCGCAGTACCTCGAGGTGGGCATCGGGCCGGACCCGGAGGTGTTCACGAAGGCGCCGGTGCTGTCCTCGGTGGGCCTGGGCGCGGGCATCGGGATCCCGGCGTTCTCGTCGTGGAACAACCCGGAACCGGAACTGGTCCTGGTCGCCACGTCCTGCGGCGAGGTGGTGGGCGCCACGCTCGGCAACGACGTCAACCTGCGCGACGTCGAGGGCCGCAGTGCGCTGCTGCTGGGCAAGGCCAAGGACAACAACGCGTCCAGCGCGCTGGGGCCGCTGATCAGGCTCTTCGACGGCGACTTCACCCTGGATACGCTGCGCGGGGAGGAGATCCTGCTGCGCGTCGAGGGCCGGGACGGCTATCTGCTCGAGGGACGGAACACGCTGGCGAGGATCAGCAGGCCCTTCGAGGAGCTCGCGGCGGCCACCCGCGGCAGGCACCACCAGTATCCGGACGGCTTTGCCCTGTTCACCGGCACGCTGTTCGCGCCGACGCAGGACCGCGACGAGCCGGGGCAGGGGTTCACGCACAAGCACGGGGATGTTGTGACCATCCGCAGCCGCCACCTCGGCGCCCTCGTCAACCGCGTGGGTGCCGCGGAGGAGCTTCCGGAGTGGACCTTCGGCCTGCGGCAGCTCTTTGCCTACCTCGAGGAGCAGCACCAGATGGAGCAGCGTCAGGTGCAGGAGTAGTCGTAGTCGAAGCCGCCGGAGACGTACTGCGTGAGCGAGACTGTGCCGCCGCCGGTCAGCGGCGCGCTCGAGCAGTTGCGGCTGGCCGCGGTCAGGGTCCGTGCCCCGGCCAGCCAGCTGGGCAGCGTGTACAGCGGGCTGGTGGACGGGACGGCGCCGGTGATCTGTGACCACTGGGTTGCGGTGGAGTAGATGCCGGTCTTGGCGTTGATGCTGCCGAAAAATGCGACCATTCCCTCCAGATCCGCCCGGTTGGCCACCTTGTCACCGGACCAGGAGTTCCCGGTTTCCACATCCAGCCACCAGGTGTAGCCGGAGGGGTTGCTGATGCCGCGGATGTACGCGTCGTCGTAGGCCTTGGCCCAGCCGTACATGTAGGAGCAGGCCGGACCGACGTCGTTCGCCTTGCAGTCCCCGTAGGGGTTGAAGACCTTCGTTCCGGCGTAGGTGTTGCTGGTGGGCCACCAGCTGCCGGCCAGCCCGGGGTTGGCGGTGTTGACGTACAGCTGCACCCTGGGTTGCCCCGTGGTGCCGGACGAGGATCCTGCCCATGTCAGCTGGGTGGCCAGGCACGGGTTCGTGGTGTTCGCCAGGCCGTTGTTGACCCCCACAATGCCGAAGGCCTGCCCCTTCGGCAGGGCCTTGCCGCACTGGGGCCACGAGACGTCATTGCCGACAGAGGGATTGGGGGCGGCCTCGGCCGGAACGGCCTGAAGCATCAGCAGGACGGTGACGGCCAGTGCCGGGAACCAGCGGAAATTGGACAGAACGGATCGAGTAGCGGACATCATCGGCCTTCCTCGCACGGTGACAGAACGAAGAAACAAGCATCGGTTCCACGGGCGGCCGGGGTCAAGAGGCACACCAGGCTGACCTGCGTTCGGTGGCGTCGTCGCCGCTAAGCGTGGTCACCGCTGCTCCTTTGGCGCCTGCCAGCTGACCGGCAGCTCCTTGACTCCGTAGACGATGGTGCTGTCCATCCGTTCGAGGCGGGCTCCCGGGGCGAGGGTAAGTCCGGGGAGCCGCTCCAGAACGGACTGCAGTGCGATCCTGGCTTCGAGCCTGGCCAGCGGGGCGCCGAGGCAGAAGTGGATGCCGTGGCCGAAGGCCAGGTGCCGGTTTGGCGTCCGGTCCGGGTTGAACTGCCCGGGATTGTGGAACTGGCGCTCATCGCGGTTGGCCGAACCGATCCAGGCCACCAGCGGGGCGCCGGCCGGAACCTGGACGTCTCCCAACGTTGTGGCGCCGGCTGTCACCCGGTACATCGACTGGACAGGAGAACGGTAGCGGAGCACTTCTTCAATGGCCTGGGGAAGCAATGAGGGTTCGGCGCGAAGCCGTTCCAGTGTCCCGGGGGTTTCGGTGAAACTTAGGACCGCGTTCCCGATCAGGTTGGTGGTGGTCTCATTGCCGGCCACCAGGAGCAGGCTGCAGAAGCCCAGCAGTTCGGCCACGCTCAGTTTCTGCCCGTCGATCTCGGCCCCCAGCAGACTGCTGATCAGGTCATTCCCGGGCTGTCTCCTGCGGTGCTCGATGAGGGCCAGGAAATACTCCACCATTTCCCGGTTCGTGGTGCTGTGGTCGGCGGTCCGGGCTCCGGACTGCGTCTGGCTGACGATGACGTCGGACCAGTGTTTGAACCGGTCGCGGTCCTCGGCGGGGATGCCCATGAGCTCGGCGATGACGATCACGGGCAGCGGGTAGGCCAGCTCGGCGATGAGGTCGGCGGATCCCCTGGAAGCAATCCCGTCCAGCAGCTCCTCCGCCAGCGCCGAGATACGGGGCGCGAGGCCGTCCACTGCCTTCGGGGTGAACGCCTGGGTCACCAGGGAGCGCAGCTGCCGGTGCCGGGGCGGATCTGCGGTGATCAGGCTCGCCGCGAACAGCTGGCCCGTCTCCGACGGATCGTCGCCTCCCATTTTCGAAGAGAACGTGCCGTGTTCGGACAGAACCCGCTGGACGTCGTCGTACCTGTAGACATGCCAGCTTCCGGATTGTTCGTCGTGGTAGACGGGGGCTGATTCCCGCATCCGTTCGTACTGCGGGAAGGGATCCAGCGAAGGCCCGTCACTGTTCACGAAGTCCATGGCGCAGTTTATGCCGGGGAGGAGCCCGCCGTCAGCAGTCTGGCCGGAATCAGCCAAACATCCAGGCCGCGCCCAGAAGCATCGGGATTGCCAGGGCCGATGTCACCACTGCCGTGGTTTGCGCAAGGTTCTGGCCCACGCCGTACCGGACGGCGTAGAGGACCACGTTCTGGCCGGTGGGAAGGATCGCGCAGGCTGTGACAACGAAGGTGCTGAAGGTATCGAGGCGGAACACGAACACGGCCAGCAGCCAGGCGAGTAACGGCTGGACGGCCGATTTCAGAATCACCGCGAACACGGTAGGGACGCGGTCCACCGTGTCCTGGCGCGGTGACAGGCCGTGCAGCGACATGCCGAAGATGATCAGCATCAGCGGCACCGTCAGCTGGGCAACGAGTTTCAACGGATCCAGCACCAGGGCGGGAAGTTCAATCCCGGCCGCGCTGACGATGACGCCGAGAATGGCCGCTACCGTGACGGGGTTGCGCAGGGGAGTGGACAGGATGCTCCACACTGAGGCCCTTTTCCCCTCGGGATCGGTCAGGTCGAGGATGGTCAGTGCCACCGGGGTCACGAGCGCCAGCTGGAAGAGCATGATGGGGGTGACGAACGTGGCACTTCCAAGGATGTACAGAGACAGCGGAACGCCGAGGTTCGTGGAATTGACGATTCCCGTGGCCAGCGCGCCGACCGTGGTGCGCCTGACGCCCCACCTGCCGATTGCCCCGCTGAGCGCGAACAGCGCCATGCAGCAAATCGCCGTGACGACGGAGATCAGGCCTGTCTGGCTGAGTACTTCGGAGATGTGCCGGGAAGCGATCGTGGAGAACATCAGGCTCGGCAGCCCGACCATGAACGTCAAGGTTGACAGCACCTTCGTTCCGTGCGGCCCAAGGGCGTTTGTCCTGGCCAATATGTAGCCGACGAGCAGGACCATGCCCACCACAAAGAATCCCTTTAAGACCCCATCCAAGCCGCTGTCCTCAATCGTCTTTTGTAGCTATTGCGACGCCGTGTGCCCGACTCTTATCTAAGAGTACAGTGTTATTTAGAGCCGGGATGGCGTTCCAAAAGCTCCCGGGTTTGGGGCAGCGGGTCAGTCTAAAGAGACACGCAACCCCTGAATTGCGCTCCAGTACAGGCGGCTGCACCGCTCTACGAGCTGCTCGTCCGGGATGTTTTCCACGGCGCGGAAATCCATAATCTCCCTGGAATTGAACATGGCGTTGAACAGGGAAAGTGCGTAAGGAAGCTGGTTTCCGTCAATGTTGGCTTCCTCGAGCAGCTGCCGGATGGGTGGTCCCCATACGCGTTCGAGTGCGCGGGCGTGAGGTTCGCCGGCCTTAAGCCTCGTCAGGAACCCTTCGCGGGAGCGGACAAGAACCATGGCGGGGCCGTACTCTGCCACCACTTGGAGCCATTGCGCCATGGTGCCCCTGAACAGGTCCATGCCGGTGCTTTGCAAGGTCTTTGTGGACTCGTGCAGCTCGTCGATGACGCTCAGCATGAACTTGCGGTGCAGTTCGTCGAGCGTGGGGAAGTACCTGTAAGCGGTCGCCAGGGAGAGGCCCGCACGTTCGGCCACGGCGGGCATGGTTGCCGAATCCGGGTCCTCGCGGAGAAGCTCGCCGACAGCCACAACGAGTTCCTGCTGGTTGCGGATCGAATCCTGCCGGAGGCGACGCTGCCGCGGCGCAGCTGCTGGCTTCATGCGTCCTGCCCCTCCGTCGGTTGGTGTCCGTGCGTCGATCACGGCTCTGTTTAGACGATAATCCAGCGCCGGAGCAGACAGAAAAGACAGCGCACACGGAAAAGACGGGCCCCAAGCTGAACCCGTCCTTTCGGTAGCTTCGGCCCCGCTACAGTCCGAGGCCTCCAAGCTTGTCCCCCAACCCGCCGGGAAGCCTGCCCAGCAGGTCGGCAGGGTTGATGCCGAGCTGGGAGAGGAGCCCGGCGTGCTGGTCGGTGTCCACCTGGTCCGGCAGCTGCGAATCGGCCTGGGCGGCCTTGTCGTTGTCGCCCTGGGACCTGAGGAATTCGAGGATCTGGGACTTGTCGATCTGCATGGTGTTTCTCCTTTGCCATTCCGGAACTGCTAAGGGTGCTTACTACTTTTCCGGAAAAAGGCCCACCTAACAAGTGCCGGGCAAGGAACCCGGGCCGGGCGGCGGGACTAGGCCTGCCTGCTCGCGGCGGCAGCGGCCAGCGACGACAGGCCCTTCTCGAAGTCACCGCCCACCATCTTGTCCATGTTCATGAACACTGCAAAAACCTTGCCGATGCCCTTGTGCTCGCCGGTCATCGCCCAGGTGACGCGGGTGCCGCCGCCCTCCGGAACGAACGTAAAGATGGTGGGGTTCACGCCCGGGAACGGCTTGGTGAACTCCAGCCGGATCCTGATCACGTCAGGCTCCTGCGACTCGACGATTTCCATGTTGCCGGCGCCTGCCTTGCGGTTGCCGCTCCAGGCGTACTTGGCGCCGGCGCCGGATTCCGCGCCGGAGTAGGTCCGTTTCATATCAGGGTCTACGGACTCCCACGGCGACCACTTGGGCCACTCACGGAAGCTGTTGACCAGCGGAAACACATCCTTTGCGGGGGCAGGGATCACTGTGCTGCGCGACACTGAGTATGTTGACATGGCCCCATACTAAGGACGCAGCGCGCCGTTCTCGCGGCTGTCGTCAGCTGTTGGCGGCCGTGTCGCCACTTGCACTAAGGGCAGGCCGAAGGCTTGGCGGGACGCCTGCGGCGGCTTCCGCGCAGTCCAGCGCCTGGCCAAGGCGCTCCACGGCGTGCGGATACCGGGGGTCAGCGAGGGACTTCAGCGTCTCGGCCTCCCGCAGGGCCTTCACAAACGCAGCGGTTTCAGGCCGCCGCACGTCCGCCAGGTCCGGGTAGCTGATGGCCAGTGCGGGGTCGAGTTCGTAGCGCGCCCAGCGTCCCACGATCTCCTCATGCACGACGGCGGCCGCCAGGCACCGCGGCCCGTCCACCCGGCGCTGCCGCCGGGCGTCGTGCCAGGAAAGCACCGCAGGGCTGCTGCGGTAGGCGGCGATGCCGCTCAACCCCGCCACGGCGGCAAGCGCCAGGCCAGCCGGCGGCGAAGCCACTGCAGGAATGAGCAGTGCCGGGGCTATCACCACTGCCCCGCCGAAAAGGTCCCAGAAGAGCCGGTCTGAACTGTCGCCGTCGGACGTCCTTAGATGGTGGCGCACCACGAAAACCGTGCAGGCGACAGCGGCCGCCAGCACTGCGCTCCAGAGGACCAGCTGCAGCAGCCCCAAGGGGGCGGCTTCGGAAACTGCGGGCACCACTGCACCTCCCAAGACGGGCGCTGCCCGGCAATTCGGGCCGCACTTAAATTGCAGCCCCTGCGGAGGCCCGGGTCAATGGGTGCAGCCACGGTCAATGGCCGGGTTTGCAGCGGCGGCGGTGCGGCGTAGCGTAGGCGCCATGCGACTCAAAATGTGCAGCATCCACGTGCTGGACCCTGCCGCGGCGCACTCCTTCTACACGGAGACCCTCGGCTTCGACACGCTCATGGCCATGCCCGAGCACAATCTCTTCATCGTCAAGGACCCTGGAGCGGCCGGCACCGTGGGCCTGCTGCTGGAGCCCAGCGACAACCCGATCGCCTCCGCCTACAGCAAGGGACTGTACGACGCCGGGATCCCCGCCATCGTCTTTGGCGCACCGGACGTCCGGGCCGAGTATGAGCGGTTGGCCGCCGCCGGCGTCCAGTTCCGCGGCGAGCCCGCCGAGGACCCGTCCGGGATCTCCGCAGTGTTCGACGACGGCTGCGGCAACTACATCCAGCTGCACCAGGACTGAAAACCGCCGCCGGAAAGGGGCAGAATGGACGCCGCTGACGCCCTCAACGAGATCGCCTTCTGGCTCGAGCGCTCCGCCGCGCCGACGTTCAAGGTCCAGGCCTTCCGGAAGGCGGCCGGTGTGATCGGCGGACTGACGCCGGACGAGGTGGCAGAGCGCGCCCGGGACGGCCGGCTCAAGCGGACGAAGGGGATCGGGGACACCACCTTCACCGTGATCCGGCAGGCTGTGGACGGCGACGTCCCGGACTACCTGGAAAAGCTGCGGCAGGGCGGCGCCAAGCCGCTCGCCGCCGGGGGAGACGGGCTGCGCCCGCTGCTCCGCGGCGACCTGCACAGCCACAGCGACTGGTCCGACGGCGGTTCCCCGCCGGAGCTGATGGCCGACGCCGCCCGGCACCTGGGCCGGGAATACCTTGCCCTGACGGACCACTCGCCGAACCTCAAAATTGCCAACGGGCTGACTGCCGAACGGCTCGGCGAGCAGCTGGACGTCGTGGCAGGACTGAACGGCGACGCCGATGGCGGCTTCCGGCTGCTGTCCGGCATCGAGGTGGACATCCTGGAAAACGGCGAGCTGGACCAGGCGCCGGAGATGCTGGACCGGCTGGACGTGGTGGTGGCCAGCGTGCACTCGAAGCTCCGCTCGGACCGGCGCACCATGACGGAGCGGATGCTCGGCGGCATCTCCGACCCCCACACCAATGTGCTGGGCCACTGCACCGGCCGCCTGCTGCAGGGATCCCGCGGAACCCGTCCCGAGTCCGAATTCGACGCCGAGCGGGTCTTCGCGGCGTGCGCGGAAGCCAATGTCGCCGTCGAAATCAATTCCCGGCCGGAACGGCAGGACCCGCCGGACAACCTGATGCAGCTGGCGCTGGAGGCCGGCTGCCTGTTCAGCATCGACAGCGACGCCCATGCCCCGGGCCAGCTCGACTTCCTGCAATACGGCGCCGAGCGGGCCGAACGCAACGGTGTTCCGGCCGAGCGGATCATCACCACATGGCCGCTGGGCCGGCTCCTGGAGTGGCTGAACAGCAGGAACTAGCGGCACGGAATGTTGCTCAAGAATTTAGTAAGCATAATGACTATGCAGGGACGGAGTGGTACACCTTAATTGTTCCGTCGCGGAACCCGGCGGACCCGTCTCTCCATGCGAGGTGCACCATGACCGCTATGAATCCGGCGAACCACCTGGACGAACTAGGCCACCGGACCCTTCGAAAAGTTCGCGGCCGCCTCATGCCGCTCATTGTGCTGCTGTACTTCGTCGCATACCTGGACCGGAACAACGTCGGCTTCGCCAAGCTGACCATGAGCGAGGACATCGGCCTGAGTGCGGCAGCCTACGGACTCGGTGCGGGCATGTTCTTCATCGGCTACGCATTGCTGGAAATCCCCAGCAATGCCGGCATGTACCGGTTCGGCGCCCGGAAGTGGATCGCCCGCATCCTGATTTCCTGGGGCATTTTCGCCACGGCCATGGCACTGGTGAACGGGGAAACCTCCTTCTACATCATCCGCTTCCTGCTCGGCGCGGCCGAGGCCGGCTTCTTCCCGGCCATCCTCTTCTACCTGACCCTGTGGTTCCCCGCCCCGCAGCGTGTGCTGGTGCTGGGCATCTTCATCCTCGCCCAGCCCGTCTCCAACGCCCTCGGCGCACCTGTGTCCGGCCTGCTGCTCCAGATGGAAGGCATCGCCGGCCTGCACGGGTGGCAGTGGCTGTACATCATCGAAGGCATCCCGGCCATCCTCCTCGGTCTCCTCACTCCCGTGCTCATGACGGACAAGCCAAGCCACGCGCACTGGCTCGCCGCGGACGAACGGGAATGGCTCACCCGGACCATGGACGAGGAACTCGCCCACAAGCAAAAGGGCCAGCCGCACCACTTCCTCGCCGGCCTGAAGGATCCCCGCACCATTGCCTACTCGGCTCTGTACTTCGGCCTGGTCTGCGGCATCTACGGCCTGGGCCTATGGATGCCCACAATCGTCGCCGCCCTCGGCAAGTTCAACACCACCGAGGTGGGCTTCATCGTCGCCATCCCGTACACCATCGCCGCGGTGTTCGTTTACTACTGGGGCAGGCGTTCCGACCGTACCGGCAACCGCGTGCTGCACGCCAGCATCAGCATGGTGATGGCCGCTGTCGGCCTGGTGGCTGCCGGCAGCCTGGTGCAGGTCAACGCCATCCTGGCCATGATCGCCCTTACCCTCGCGGCCATGGGCATCTACTCCGCCATCGCCCCGTTCCTGGCCATGCCGTCCACCGCACTGGTGGGGGCCGCCGCCGCTGCCGGCCTCGCCATGGTCAATTCACTGGGCAACCTGGGCGGCTTCGTGGCGCCGTACATCGTGGGCGTGCTGAATGATGCCACCGGCGACAACCGTTCGGGCCTGCTCTTCCTGGCCGCCTGCCTGGCGGTAACGGCCGTCGCCACCTACCTGTACGCACGCAGGCGTCCTGAGGGACACGTACAGCCGGGAACGCACGCTGCCGTAGGTGAAGAAGCAGTTGCAGCGGACGAGTTCGGCGACACGAAGTACTAATCGACCGATACCAGAGGGGATCACAGACATGACGCACCACGAAACGTTCCCGGCCGAACGCACCGCGGTGCTGACCGGGGCCGCCTCCGCGCGGGGCATTGGCCGGGCGACGGCGGAAATGCTCGCCAGCGAGGGCTGGTCCGTGGCCATCCTCGACGTCGACGGCGACGCGGCGCGGCGCGCGGCGGAGGACATTTCCTCCGTTTATGGCGTCCTGGCCAGGGGCGTGGGCGCCGACGTCTCGGACCAGGCCGCCGTGAACGCCGCCATCGACGAGGTGGAGGCCAACATGCCGCCCATCGTGGCGCTCGCGAACCTCGCCGGCATCAGCTCGCCCACCGAGTTCATGGACGAGACGCTCGAAGCCTGGGAACGGGTCTTCCGGATCAACATGACCGGCACGTTCCTGGTCACCCAGCGCGTGCTGCGCGGAATGATCGAGCGCAGGCTCGGCCGGGTGGTCAGCGTGTCCTCCATTTCCGCGCAGCGCGGCGGCGGCACCTACTCCAAGGTGGCGTACAGCGCCTCGAAGGCTGCCATCATCGGGTTCACCCGGGCGCTCGCGCGGGAGATGGGCCAGCACAACATCACCGTCAACTGCATCGCCCCCGGCCCTGTGGACACCGACATCATGGGCGGCACCCTGACCGACGAACGCAAGGCGGACATGTCCCGGGACATCCTCGTGGGCCGGGTGGGCACGGTCCGCGACATCGCCGCCCTCATGGTGTTCCTGATGGGGGAGGACGCCGGCTACATCACCGCCGCCACGTACGACATCAACGGCGGCCTGCAGATCTCCTGAGAGCTCCCGCGCGGCGGCTTAGGCTGACGCGGGGCTGGGCGACATCTCGGCGGCCTGGCGCAGCGCCTCGATCATGCTGCGCACGTCCACGATGCCTTTGCCTGCGATGTCGAAGGCCGTGCCGTGGTCCACGGACGTGCGGATGACGGGCAGGCCCACGGTGATGTTGACGCCGGCCTCGATGCCGAGGACCTTGATGGGTCCGTGGCCCTGGTCGTGGTACATCGCCACGATGAGGTCGTAGTCGCCGCGCCCGGCCAGGAAGAACGCGGTGTCGGCCGGGAGGGGGCCGCGGGCGTCGATGCCGTTGGCCTGCAGCTTCTCGATGGCCGGGGTGATCTTCTCAGCCTCCTCGCCGTAGCCGAACAGGCCGTTTTCGCCGGCATGCGGGTTGATGGCGCACACGCCGATCTTCGGGTTGGCGATCCCGGCGCGCTGCATGGCGCTGTGGCCGCGGCGCACGGTCCGCTCCACCAGGCCGGGCTCAATCTTGTTGATCGCGTCGATGAGGCCGATGTGCGTGGTGACGTGGATGACCTTGACCTTGGGCGTGGACAGCATCATGGACACTTCCTCGATGCCCATGAAGTGCGCCAGCAGTTCGGTGTGGCCCGGGTAGATGTGCCCGGCCTTGTGCAGCGCGGCCTTGTTCAGGGGCGCCGTGCAGATGCCCTGGACCTGGCCAGCCATGCCCAGCTCGCAGGCGATCCGGATGTAGTGGTAGGCCGCGTTGCCGGCCTCGGCGGACTCCTGGCCCCACGGCAGGTCGGCCGGAAGCAGCTTGGGGTCGATCACGTTGATCCGGCCGGCCTCGAAGACGGCCACACTCACGGTCTCCACCTCGACGATGTTCGCTTCCACGCCCAGCGCCTTGGCGCCCAGCTGCAGCCGGTGGACGTCACCGATCACCACCGGGCGGCAGTCGCGGTAGGCGTTTTCGTCGAGAAGGGCGCCCACGGTCACCTCGGGGCCCACGCCGGCGCCGTCGCCCATGGTCACGGCGATGAAGGGCCGGGTGTCCTGTTCGGTTGGGTTCACTGCAGATGTCATTGGAGCTCCAGGTTCGAGGGAGGGATGGGAAGTGCTGTTGGAAGACCGGAGGTCTTTGATGGCGGAGTAAAGCTGGACGAGGGCGTCGTTGTCGCCGAAGCTGCCGGGTTTGGTGCCCACCAGCCGCCCGTCGTCGGAAAGGCTGACCACTGCGCCGTGCTGTACGGACACCAGCGGGGTCAGTGCGCGGATGCCGAGGGCGTCGAGGACTTCGCGGGCCGTTTCGCCGCCGGTGAGGATCAGGTCAGCGGCACTGGCTGCTGCGCCGGCAGCCAGCCGCGCCAGGTTCCGCACGATCCTGCCGGACTCCTGCGGATTGACGACGTCGGCGCTGACAGTCACGGCTGCCGGCTTGCCTGCCGCCAAAAGTTCCTTCGCTGCCGCGAGCCTTGGGCGGAAATCCTCCGGACGCTTCAGCTGGTCCGGCGCGATGCGCAGGGTGGTGAAGCCGCCGGCTTCGAGGTTCCGCAGCTGCGCCGCGGCCTTGGCCGAGGCGGAGCCGACGGCGGCCAGCAGTGGCCGGGGTCCGCCCGTCGTCGTCAGGGCTTGCGGCACCGGTTTTTGCGCGTTCCGCGCAGAGCTGGTGCCCAGTTTCGAGGCCAGCAGCAGGGCCATGCCCCCGGTCCCGGCCAGCACGATGCGCCGTCCGCCCGCCCTGAAGTCCAATTCCAGCACGGCGTCCGCGACGGCTTCGAGGTCGGCAGAAGTCTCGCCGTCGACAATCACAGTGGCGGGGGCGCCCGAAAGTGCCTCCGCGAGATAGGCCGCCAGGCCGCCCGACCGCAGCACGGGCAGCTCCGCAAGCTGCACCGCAGCGCCCGGGCCCAGCAACTGCGCGATCTCCGCGGGCGGGGCGGCTGCCTCTGCCCACCACAGGTCCGTCCTTTCGAGCCGGACGCCGTCGGCAAAGGGCCTGCCGCCTACGACTGTCCGGTTCAGCTGGGGAAGCGCGCCGGCGACCACAACGTGGTGGCCCAGAGCCGAAAGTGCCGCAAGTTCCGGGCCAACATTGCCGCGCCACAGGGAATCGATTTTCTTGAACAGGACGCTTGCGCCGCCGGCGGCGGCGCTGCCGAAGACCGCCGCCGAAGCCGCCGCTGCGGATGCCGGGGCCACAGCCCTCGAGTGGGTGTCCACCACCACCACGTCCGGGACGTTTTCGGTGGTCGCATCGGGGGACAGGAGGAGCCGCGTGTCCAGCCCATGGGCTGCGAAGCATTGCCCCGCTTCTGCTGCGCCGGAAAAGTCGTCGGCCTGGACGAGGACTGCAGCCACGTCGTCCTCCCTTCTTTGGGTTGTCGGTAGCACCATGATGGCACGGCTGCGCGAATTGCGCTAGATCAGTTGCGCATTTCGCGCAGAGATGGCAGAGTGATGCATGTAACACGGCGCAGGCCATCCGGCCGCCAGCCGTCCCATTCGACCGAGAGGTCAACGATGACCGTTCTTCCTCAAGGAAGTGAGATCTCACGGCGCCGCCTCCTGCAGTTTGGCGCAGCCGCCGGATTTCTCCTGGGCACAGGCTCCATGGCCGGGTGTGCCGGCCCCACGGGCCTGCCGGGACCCAGCACCCTGACGCTGGCCCTCAACAGGTCCCTCGTCAGCCTGGACAACAAGCTCAACCAGTTCGACGCCGCCGTCACCGTCCAGCGCGCCGTGCGGCAGGGACTGACCGCCATCGGCCCCGAAACCAAGCCGATCCTGGTCCTCGCGGACCGCTTCGAGATGACCTCACCCACCGTGTGGACCGTCCGGCTCCGCGAAGGCGTCAAGTACTCCGACGGCACGCCGCTGAAAATCGAGGACGTCGCCACGGCACTGAAGATGTACCAGCAGGTGCAGGGCTCCTTCGTCGCCGGGTTCTTCCCCGAATTCCCCGCGGTGGTCCCGGTGGATGACCGGACGTTCCGGATGGAGTCCAAGAACCCCATCCCCATCCTCGACTCCCTCATGAGCATGATCCTGATCAGCCCGGCCGCCAGGAACAAGCCGGAGGAACTGCAGGAGGGCGTGGGCACCGGCCCCTATGTGGTGACCAAGTTCAACCGCGGCGCCGGCACCTACAGCCTCAAGCGCAACGAGAACTACTGGGGTCCGGCCCCCAAGGTGGACAACGTCGAAGTCCGCTTCCTGCCGGAGGAATCCAGCCGCGTCATCGCGCTGCGCAGCGGCGAGGTGGACGTCATTGACTCCATCACGCCCGACTCACGCGAACAGCTCGCCGGACTTCCCGGCGTCGTCCTGGCCGAGGCATCAAGCCTCCGCCTGAACCAGATCTTCTACAACTTCCGCAAGCCATCCAGCCACCCGCTGTCCGACGTCCGCGTCCGCCAGGCCCTCAGCTGGGCGGTGGACGGCGAGGCGCTGGTCAAGGACGTGCTCGTCGACTCGGTCAGCGAGGCCGAAGGCGTGGTCCCGTCCAGCCTCACCGGCTTCGCCAAGACCGGCAACTACACCTACGATCCGGAGAAGGCCAAGGCCACGCTGAAGAGCCTCGGGGTCACCGACCTGAACCTGAAGATCATCTGGGAAACCGGCGAGTTCGCCTCCGACACCTCCGTAATGGAGGCGCTCGTGGAGATGTTCGGCAACATCGGCGTGAAGACCCAGCTGCAGCAGTTCGAGCCCGGCGGCAACATCCTGGCCTGGCGCCAGGGCAAGCAGGGCGACTGGGACCTGCTGGGCAACGGCTTCAGCAGCCCCACCGGCCTGGCCATCACCATGATGCAGGGCATGTACGCCGGCACCGCGGAAAAGGAAAAGACCCGCGACACCTACCAGGGCTACGTGGTCCCGGACGTGCAGGCCAAGATCCAGGCAGCCTCCTCCGAGGTGGATCCGGTACGCCGCGGACAGCTGCTCGCCACCGCCCAGAAGGCCATCTGGGACACCTGGCCGTGCGCCTGGGCCTTCGTTCCCAAGTCGGTGCTGGCCCACCAGCAGCGCGTCGCAGGCCTGGCATTGGCGCCCACCAACTCCTACCCCCTTGTTGACGTCCGGCTGGAGGCCTGAGCCATGACCACGTACATCCTCAAGCGGCTGGGCCAAGGCCTGCTGACCGTGTTCCTGACGGTCTCCACGGTCTTCATCCTGATCCGCCTCGCCCCCGGTGACCCGGCCGTGTCCTACGCCGGACCGCTGGCCACCACCGAGCAGCTGGCCAAGGTCCGCGAACAGTTCGGCCTGGACCGGCCCGTGCTGGAGCAGTACTGGATCTTCCTGCAGCAGCTGTTCACCGGCAACCTCGGCACGTCCTACTCCTTCCAGGCGCCGGCCATGCAGGTGGTGGCGGAGCGGATGCCGTACACGCTCACCCTCGCCACCGCCGCCATCCTCCTCACTGCGGTGATCGCGATTCCGCTGGGCGTGTGGATGGCCCGCCGCCCGGACACCAACCGGGAACTCGGCGTCAACGTCCTCACCATCGCCGGGCAGTCCATGCCGGACTTCTGGACCGGCATCATGCTCCTGACCGGCTTCGCCGTCCTGATCCCGCTGTTCCCGGCCTCCGGCTTCGCCACCTGGGGCGGGCTGGTCCTGCCCACCGTCACCATCGCCATCCTGCAGATCGCGCTGATCTCCCGCATGGTGCGGCGGGAGATGACCGCCAACTTCGCGGCCCCGTACCTGACCGTGGCGCGGTCCAGGGGAGTGGGCAGCACGGCGCTGACCTGGCGCTATGCCATGGGCAACTCCGCCATCCCGGTCTTCACCGCCCTGGGCACCCGCTTCGCAGCCATGCTGAACGGCGTGGTGGTGGTGGAAGTCGTGTTCGCCTGGCCCGGCGTTGGCTCCCTCATTGTCCGGGCCCTCGAAACCCGCGACTACCCCCTCATCCAGGCGACCGTCCTGCTGACGTCCCTGCTGGCGGTGGCCGTCCAGCTCGTCATCGACCTCGCCTACCCGCTTCTTGATCCCCGCGTTCGTCTTGGAAAGGCGGCAGCAGCATGAGCATCAGCGACACCGCAACACCGGCGGCCTCCGCCGCACAACCCTCCCGGACGCCGTCACCCAGCGCCGTCACCAAGGAACTCGTCGCCAAGGCCGGCGCCACCCGCCGTCGGAACGCCGCCAAGTGGAAACTGCGCATCGGCGCCGTCTGCACACTGCTCGTCATCATCCCCATCCTGCTGGCCCAGGTGCTTCCGCTGCCGGACGCCAACCACCAGGACCTCTCAGCACGCAGGCTTGCCCCCCTGGTGGACGGCCACCTGTTCGGCACCGACCAGCTGGGCCGCGACCTGCTCTCCCGGGTACTGCACGGCGGCCAGGTGTCCCTGACCATCGGCATCCTGGCGGTGGTGGTCTCCGGCGCCATCGGCATCATCCTCGGTGCCGCCGCCGGCTACTTCGGCGGGTGGGTGGACACGGTGGTCTCCCGACTCCTCGAAGCCCAGATGTCCCTGCCACTGCTCATGATGCTGCTCCTGGTGGTGGCCCTCTTCGGCCCGTCCATTCCGGTGATCACCTTCGTCATTGCGATTGCCCAGTGGCCGGAAGTGGCCAGGCTGACAAGATCAATGGTGCTGGTGGAACGCGAAAAACCGTACGTCTCCGCGGCGCGCATCCTCGGCCTGCACCGCATCCAGATCCTCATTCAGCACATCATCCCCAACGTCATCAAGCAGGCAACCCTCGTGGTGCTGCTGCTCCTGGCACAGGCCGTCCTCCTCGAGAGCGCCCTCAGCTTCCTCGGCGCCGGCCCCCAGCGGCCGTTCGCCACCTGGGGACGCATCATCTCCGACGGCCAGGACTACATCACCACCTCCTGGTGGATGGTCACCCTGCCCGGCCTGGTGATCGTGCTGATGGTGGTGGGCGTGAACCTGCTGGGCGACGGCCTCCGCGACCGTCCCCGCCGCAAGAAGAAGGGTGCCTGACATGAACACACACACTGAGCAGGCCCTGCTGGAGGTCCGCGACTTCCAGGTAGAGCTAATCACCGACGGTGGCATCATCCGGGCCGTGGATTCGGTGAACTTCAGCATCCACCGCGGAGAAACGGTCACCATCATCGGTGAGTCCGGTTCGGGCAAATCGACGACGGCGATGGGCATCCTCCGTTTGCTCCCGGACGATCTGGCAGTGCTTTCCGGTACCGTGCTCATCGACGGCGTGGACGTGGTGGCCGTACCCAAGGCCATCGACAAGGTCCGCGGCCGGACCCTCGCGCTCATCCCGCAGGACCCGATGACCGCGCTGAGCCCCGTGCACTCCATCGGCAGCCAGCTCTCCGAGGCCATCCGGATCGCCGGCGCCGCCGCCAAGGACAAGGACGCCGTCCGGGCCCGCGCCATCCGGCTGCTGGAACAGGTGCACATCCCCACACCGGAGGTGCAGCTGAAGAAGTACCCCCACCAGCTCTCCGGCGGCATGCTCCAGCGCGTGCTGATCGCGATCGCCCTGGCCAGCGAACCGCAGCTGCTGGTGGCCGACGAACCCACCTCGGCGCTGGACGTCACCGTGCAGGCCGGCATCCTGGACCTCCTGCTGGAACTCCAGGAGCAGCGCGGCATCGGCATCCTGATGATCACGCACGACCTCGGCGTGGCCCGGCTCATCTCGGACCGCATCCACGTCATGAAGGACGGCTCCTTCGTGGAGTCCGGCGATGTCCAGCAGATCGTGGAGCACCCGGTCACGGAGTACACCCGCAGCCTGCTGGCCGCCGTGCCGGTCCTCGGCCCGTGGGACGAAACCCCCGGAAACACCGACCCGAAGTCCACTACCGCCACGGCCGGCGACGCCGCCCTGACCAGCACCGGAGGCCAGCATGACTAAGCCGTTCCTGTCCGTCGAGAACCTCGTGGTGGACTACCACGTGCCGGGCGGAACGTTCCGCGCTGTGGATGACGTCTCCTTCTCCGTGGACAAAGGCAAGACGATCGCCGTCGTCGGTGAATCCGGCTGCGGAAAGTCCACCATCGCCAAGGCACTGATGCGGCTGGTGACACCGGCCAGCGGCCGGATCGAACTGGACGGCACGGACCTGGCCGCGCTCAGCGAAGCAAAGCTGCGGCCGCTCCGTTCCAAGTTCCAGATGGTCTTCCAGGACCCCTACGGCTCCCTTGACCCGCACCTCACCGCCCAGGAGATCGTGGCCGAACCGCTGAAGCTGCAGGGCATCCGGTCCAAGGCCGAACGGCACAAGGAAGCCGCGAAGCTGATCGACCAGGTGGGCCTGCCGGCCAGGTCCCTGGACCGCCACCCCGCCGACTTCTCCGGCGGCCAGCGGCAGCGCATCGGCATCGCCCGGGCGCTCGCGTCCAAGCCGGAACTGCTGGTCTGCGATGAGGCCACGAGCGCGCTGGACGTGTCCGTCCAGGCCCAGGTGCTGCGGCTGCTGAAGTCCATCCAGGACGAAACCGGCATCACCTACGTGTTCATCTCGCACAACCTTGGCGTGGTGCAGGAGATCAGCGATAGCGTCATGGTCATGCAGCGCGGCAAGCTCGTGGAGTCCGGCAGCACTGCATCCGTGCTCACCGCGCCCAAGGAGGACTACACCCGCAAGCTCCGCCGTGCCGCCCTCGACCCGTCCACCATGCGCGGCATCAAGCCGCGCCACGTGGTGCGGTCGCTGGCCCTGAAAGGCGCCTGAACCGCTTTTCCTGATCCCGCCCCTCAACCGGCCCCGAACCCAACCGATACTGCAACCACGGAGAATCAACGCATGAGCAAGCAGCCAGAAGGCACCCCGGTGGAAGGACTGAAGCTTCCCATCTCGAGGCTGGTCCTGGGCACCATGACGTTCGGCGACACAGCCGATGAGGCCACCGCCGGACGCATGGTGGAGGAGGCCCTCGACGCCGGCATCACCACCATCGACACGGCCAACGCCTACGTGGGCGGCGTGACGGAAGAGATGCTCGCCCGCCTCCTCAAGGGCCGCCGCGACGACGTCGTCCTTGCCTCCAAGGCCGGCATGCCGCACGCGGACCACGGCGAGCACACGCCGCTGTCCCCGCAGGGGCTGCGCAACAGCGTGGAGGGCAGCCTGCGCCGGCTCGGCGTGGACAGCATCGACCTGTTCTACCTGCACCAGCCGGACCGGGCCACCCCGCTGCAGGACACCCTGCGCACCGTGGCCGACCTCGCGGCAGAAGGGAAGATCGGGGCGCTGGGCGTTTCCAACTTCGCCGCCTGGCAGATCGCCGACGTGATCCACGTGGCCCGCGAGGTGGGTGCGCCCACCCCCGTGGTGGCGCAGCAGCTCTACAACCTGGTGGCCCGGCGGGTGGAGGAGGAATACCTCGAGTTCGCCGCCACCCACCACGTCCACACCATGGTCTACAACCCGCTGGGCGGCGGCCTCCTCACCGGAAAGCACAGCTTCGAGGCCAAGCCCTCGGAGGGCCGCTTCGGTGATTCCAAGCTGGCCGCCATGTACACCCAGCGCTACTGGGACAAGCAGCTCTTCGACGCCGTCAACGCCCTGGCCCGCATTGCCGAGGGGGCCGGAATCAGCCTCGCCGAGCTGTCCCTGCGCTGGCTGGCCTACCGGGACGGCGTCGGCTCGATGCTGCTCGGCGGTTCCAAGGTGGAGCAGCTGCGTTCCAACATCGCCGCCGTGGCCAAGGGCCCGCTGCCCGAGGACGTCACCGCCGCGTGCGACGCCGTCGGCTCCGGGCTCCGCGGGCCCATGCCGGCCTACAACCGCTGATAACCCGCTGATTTCCCGAACCTAAGGCAGAAGACACCACATGACATCTGAACTCGCAACCGAATTCGCCCGCAAGGTCCGCGCCCGTGAGCAGGCCGTCGGCTACTGGGCAGTGCTGGACGCGCCCGTGGCAACCGAACGCATCAGCCGGCTCGGCTATGACTACGTGGCCCTGGACGCGCAGCACGGGCTGCTCGGCTACTCCGGCGTGCTGAACGGCCTGATGGCCATCGACGCCGGGCACACCGCCGTCGGCATGGTGCGGGTGGAGGCCAACGACTTCACCGCCATCGGCAAGGCGCTCGACGCCGGCGCCGTGGGCGTGATCGTCCCGCTCGTCAACAACGCGGCCGACGCCGCCGCGGCCGTTGCGGCAGCCAAGTACCCGCCGCTGGGCGGGCGGTCCTATGGACCCATGCGCTCGGCCCTCCGGATCGGCCCGGTGCCCGCCGAAGCCAACGCCGCCACCCTGGTCTTCGCCATGATCGAGACGCCCGAGGGGCTGGCCAACGTGAAGGAGATCTGCGCGACGCCCGGCCTGGACGGCATCTACGTGGGCCCGTCGGACCTGGCCATCGCCGTCGGCGGCGCCTTCCCGGGCGATCCCGCCATCGAGGCCGAGTTCAACGCGGCGCTGGAAACCATCGCCGACGCGGCCGCCTCCGCAGGCATCGCCGCCGGCATCCACACCGCCGCCGGAGAGATCGCCGCCCAGCGGCTGCGCCAGGGCTACACCTTCACCACCGTCGCGTCGGACCTGACCCACCTGGAGCTGGCCGCCAAGGCGCACCTGGCCGCCGCCAGGTCGGAGGGCTGAGGCATGCAGACAACCGACGCCGGCTACAGCACCATCACGCCCGACGGCGCCGTGAAGCGCGCGGACGGCGCAGACTTCGCGTACCTGCCGGCGCCCACCGTGCAGAGCCACGCCGCCAACCTCCTGACCCTGCCGGATGGACGCCTCGGCTGCGTATGGTTCGGCGGCACCCAGGAGGGCGTACCGGACATCTCCATCTGGTTCTCCACCCTGGAGCCGGGCAGCAGCCAGTGGTCACCGGCGCAGCAGCTGTCGGACGACTCCACCCGCTCCGAGCAGAATCCGATCCTGTTCACCGCTCCCGGCTCTGCCGGCCAGGACGGGACGCTCTGGCTCCTGTACACAGCGCAAAAGGCGGGCAACCAGGACACGGCGGAGGTCCGCCGTCGTACTTCCACGGACAGCGGCCGCACTTGGGGACCGGTGGAAAGGCTGTTCCCCGCCAACGAAACGGGCGGCGTGTTTGTCCGGCAGCTGCCGGTGCTGCTCCCGTCCGGCCGCCTGATCATCCCCATCTTCCGCTGCATCACCACGCCCGGGGAGAAGTGGGTGGGCAACAGCGACGACAGCGCGGTGATGATTTCCGACGACGGCGGCACCACCTGGAGCGAGCACATCCTGCCGGGCAGCCTGGGCTGTGTCCACATGAACATCCAGCCCGTGGCCGACGGTTCACTGCTGGCGCTGTTCCGCAGCCGCTGGGCCGACTCGATCTACGAATCCCGCTCCACCGACGACGGCACCACCTGGAGTGAGCCCGTCCCCACCGAGCTGCCCAACAACAACTCCTCCATCCAGTTCGCGGCCCTCGCCGACGGCCGACTGGCGCTGGTCTACAACCACAGCCGCGCCGAGGAGAACACCCAACGCCGGCTCTCGCTCTACGACGAAATTGACGACGACGGCCTGGCCGCCGAACAGGGCCAGCTGGTTGAGCCGGGCCCGGCTGCCGGCGCCGGAACGGGCGACGGCGGGCGGCGCGCCTTCTGGGGGACGCCGCGCTCGCCCATGACGCTGGCCATCTCCGAGGACTCGGGGCGCAGCTGGCCCGTCCGGCGGAACCTCGACGTGGGGGACGGCTACTGCCTTTCCAATAACTCCCGCGACGGCCTGAACAGGGAGTACTCCTACCCGTCCATCCACCAAGGCCCGGACGGTGCGCTGAACATCGCCTATACCTACTTCCGGCAGGCCATCAAGTATGTCCGTGTGGACCCGCAGTGGGCGTACGGGGGCAGCACTACTCCCGGAGGGGACAACGAAGCCGGCGCGGGTGAAGGGGACGAGGCGCAGTGACCGGTATCCGCCACGCGGTTGTCACGGGCTGCAGCTCGGGCATCGGCAAGGCGATCGCCGAGTGGCTGCTGGCGGACGGCTGGGCTGTCACCGGGCTGAGCCGCAGCGAAGCCTCGCTGGGGCCGGGCTTCCGGTGGCTGCATGCGGACCTGTCCGACCCGTCGTCGCTGGCCGAAACGGCAGCGGGCATTGACCCTGCCAATGCGCTGGTGCACGCCGCCGGCTACCAGCGCACCGCCCCGCTGGGCGAGCTGGACCCGGAGGCGCTCGCCGGCATGTTCGCCGTCCACGTGGGGGCCGCCAGCGCGCTGGCCAACGAGGTGGTGCCGCGGATGCCCGACGGCGGCCGGGTGCTGCTGATCGGCAGCCGGACCTCCACGGGCGCAGCGGGCAAGAGCCAGTACGCAGCCACCAAGGCTGCGCTGATGGGCATGGGCAGGACATGGGCACAGGAGCTTGCCCCGCGCGGCATCACGGTGAACGTGCTGTCACCGGGGCCTACGGACACCCCCATGCTGGCCGACCCCGGCCGGGCGGCCACGCCGCCGAAGCTGCCGGCACTGGGCCGGCTGGTGGACCCCTGGGACGTCGCGGCGCTCGCCGGTTTCCTGCTCGGGCCGCACGGAAAGTCCATCACGGGACAGAACTACGTGATCTGCGGCGGCGCCTCGCTGTGAGGCCCGGACGGACCGGACCCCTACGATGGTGACAGCAAAGGAGAACCACAGATGACCACCGCCAAAGCCAGGCGCGAAGAGATCTACCACCTCGCCGTCACCACGGGGCTGGCGTCTGTGGAGGAACTGTCGCGGCATTTCCGGGTCACCGCCTCCACCATCCGGCGGGACCTCGCCGTCCTGAACGAGGAGGGGAAGCTGGCGCGGACCTACGGCGGGGCCGTGGCGCTCGGCGCCCACCCCGAACCGTCGCTGCGGCAGCGGACCGGCGAGGCGTACGAACAGAAGCACGCCATCGCCGCCTGGGCCGCCGCCGAGGTCAAGGACGGCGAGAACATCCTGCTCGACGGCGGTTCCACCGTCGGTGCCTTGGCGCACGCCCTGCGCGGCCGGGAAAACCTGTCCGTCACCACGCCGGGAATCAACACCCTGCAGGAGCTCGCCGACTCGCCGGGCATCCAGGTGGACTGCCTCGGCGGCCGGCTGCGCGGCGTCAGCCAGACGTTCGTGGGCCCCCTCGCCGAGGCTTCCCTGGAGCGCATGAGCTTTGACCGGGTGTTCCTGGGCGCGGACGCCGTCACCGCGGACGACGGTCTCTGCGAGGCGGACCATGCGCAGACCCGGCTGAAGGAGCTCATGGCCCGGCGGGGCGACGCGGTCTACGTGCTGGCCGACTCCGGCAAACTGGGGAAGCGCCCGTTCCACGCCTGGGCAAGGCTCGCCCTGCCGTGGACCCTGGTGACGGACTCCGGCGCAGACCCGGCCCAGGTGGCGCTGTTCCGGGAGACCGGCGTGCAGGTGCAGCTGGTGCCGGTCCAGGCCGGGCAACAGGCCTCGGCGTAGGGAACACAGGCCTAACGGGACCAGCGGGGCGCCGGCAGTTGTTATTAAGAGCGAGCAAAGGTGAACACTACACATACCGCACTGACCTCGCAGGGGCTGCCCGCGGACCGGCGGTCATCGTCGGCCGCGATGCCAAGGGAAAGGACACCAGCCTGAGACGCTCGCTTGATTTTGTGCTTCGCCCGAACGGCCGGACCTTTTGGCGTTTAGCATTGTGGCATGACTGAAGCGAGCGAAGATTCGGCCGTCCTGCAGCTGCAGGACATCCTGATAGGCGCCGAAAGCGTTGACGGCTTCCTCTACGGGCTGGCCACGTTTGCCGCATCCACACTCACCGGTCTGGCAGGCACCGGCATCGAATGCGCCGTGACACTGAAGCGGCACCGGCACACCGCCACCGTTGCCGGCAGCAGCCCCCGCGCAGTCGAGCTGGACCAGATCGAGCAGGCCGTCGGCGACGGTCCCTGCATCCGGGCCCTGTTCACCATGGCCCCCGAACTTCTCGACGACGTCCGCACGGACGAACGGTGGCCGGAATACCAGAAGCAGCTGGCTGAGCACGGCGTGTATACGACCTTGGGCGTTCCCCTTGACATCGGGGAGGGTGCCAGTGCCGCGATCAACTTTTTCGGCCCCGCACCGGGCCTGTTCACGGCCGAGCTCTTCGGGCGGGCGGTCGAATTCGGCGAGCTGGCCAGCCGCACCCTGCACCTGTCGATCCGGATCGGGTCCGCGCAGGCGCGGGCGCAGAACCTTGAGGCTGCCATGCAGAGCCGCACCGCGATCGACGTTGCCTGCGGCGTCATCATGGCGCAGAACAGGTGCACGCAAAGGGAAGCCATGGACATCCTGGCCAAGGTCTCCAGCAACCGGAACCAGAAGCTGCGCGACGTGGCCGTGGAACTCCTGGGCCGGCTCTCCGGATCAGGTGTCGAGACGCACTTCGAGTAGGTCTTCAGCTCGCCGTGACGGCGCTACTTGCCGCCCTTCCCGATCATGGAGGCCGGGGGTTTGGGAAACGGTTTGGCCGGATACATCTTGGCGACCTTCAGCATGTAGTTGGCCCACTGCGGCCCGGCGATCATGTAGCCGTCAATGCGGTCATAGTGCGTGCCGTTGATGGTGATGTTCCTGCCGGGCCGTTTCTGGCCGTTCAGGGCGTCCCCGAAGAAGGACGCGGTCACGATGCCGGTGGTGTAACCCAGCACCCAGGTGGCACCGTTGCTGTTGTTGGTGCCGGTCTTGGCCGCCACCGGGACCTTGCTCTGGACTTTGGGCTTGATGTAGACGCCTGACCCCTTCTTGAGCACGTCCTGCAGGACCGAGTTCACACCCCGCGCGATATTGGGTTCGACTGCGGTCCGGCAAGCCGGCCGCTGGCTGGCCAGCGCCCGTCCGGAGAAGTCGGTCACGCGCAGGATGGCCATCGGCTCGCAGTGGCGGCCGTCGGCGGCGAAGGTGGCGAATGCGGTCGCAAGGTTGAGCGGTGAAACGGCGGTTCCACCGAGCACGTTGCCCAGCTGGTGCATATTGATCCCGGAGCCGTCCAGCCCGCTGTGCAGGCCCAGGGTGTCAACCATCTTCTGGATGCCGCAGATGTCCAGCTGCGCGACTTCGGCGAAGGTGGCCGTGTTGATGGAGTTATACAGCCCGTAGTTTGCGGGCATCCGGCGGTAGTAACCCTCCGACGCGTTCTGCAGATCGTCGGCGGCTTCGAGGCCGGCGGCGCGCTGCCTGCTGCTGTAGCCGCCAACCACCTTGGCGCACGAGTCCCGCCAGCCGAATCCCAGAGGGTACTCCCGGCGTGTGGCGTCCACCTCCTCGGTGATCTTCCGTCCCTGGTGCAGCCACTCAGCGAACGTGAACGGCTTCATGGTGGAGCCGGGCTGGAATCCACCAGCGCCGTTGAGGTCGTTGCCCTTGGCGTCCTTGGCGTCCACGTTGAAGTTCAGCTGGGTGTCGAATTTACCCGGCAGCGGGAGGAACACCGTGTTCTGCGCCATCGACAGGATTTTGCCCGTGCCGGGCTGGAGCGTCAGCAGCGAAGCCCCCCACTTGCCCGGATTGGCCCCGGCGGTGGAGTCCACCTGCGCCTGGGCCGCCGCCTGCAGCCGGCTGTCCAGGGTTGTGGTGATGGTCAGCCCGCCGCGGAACAGCTTCTGCTCCCGGGCTTCCGTGTCGGCGCCGTACGCCCGGTTGTTCAGGATCAGGTGGGACACATAGTCGCAGAAGTAAGGGGCGATGGTGGCCGCGGCGCAGCCCTGCTTGGAGCTGCGGATTTTCAGGCCGGCGCCGGAGGCGGCCGCGGCGTCGTGGTTCTTCTTGGTGATCTTGCCCTGCGCCAGCATGGCGTCCAGGACCAGGTTCCGCCGCTTGAGTGCGTTCTCCGGGTTCGTCACGGGATCGTAGAGGCTGGGGCTGTTGACGAGCCCTGCCAGCAGCGCGGCCTGCGGGAGGCTGAGCTTGCTGGCGGGAACGCTGTAGAAATGTTGCGCGGCGGCCTCGATGCCGTAGGCGCTGCGGTTGAAGAACACGATGTTCAGGTAGCCCTCGAGGATCTGGTCCTTGGTGAACTTCTTCTCCAGCTCGATGGCGAGCTTCATTTCCCGGACCTTGTCGCCAATGGTCTTCTCCCCGCTGAGGACCACCTCATCCTCGCGGCCGGAGGTTACTTTGGCTTCGTTGGCCACGTTGGTGACGTACTGCTGGGTCAGGGTGGACGCGCCTTGCCGGCCCGCGCCGGAGACGTTGCTCACCAGTGCGCGCAGGACACCCACGGGGTCGACGCCGCTGTGTTCGTAAAAGCGGCTGTCCTCGATCGCCACCACGGCGTCCTTGATGTACGGCGACATCTGTTTCAGTGGCACCCGCACCCGGTTTTCCTCATAGAACGAGGCGATCAGTTTGCCGTCCGATGTCAGGATCCTGGTGGTTTGCGCCGGCGGACGCACGGCAAGGTCGGAAGGCAGGCCATTGTAGAAGTTGAGGGACCCGTTCACGGCTGCGCCGGCGGCGGCAAGCTGGGGAACGAAGTACGCGGCAACGAGGGCGCCGCAGACGCAACTGAGGACTACGAACCCCAGCAACCTTGCCAGGGCCGAATGGGATTGCGATGCCTTGCTTTTGCGTACCATCACCACGGTTCACACCCCAAAAAAGCGTGCTTACAGAATACGCTTTACGTGACGGCCGGGCCAGAGCGGGGCCGCCACGCCAGGGCTCAGGGCAGCTCGATATTCGTCAGCTCTGAGCGGCTGCCGTTCGGTTCCTCGGTCAGGACCAGCGAGCTTACCTTAGGGCAGTAGTACTTGTGTTCCCGTGAATTGGACTCCAGCGGAGTCCAGTCGTCCACCTTGACGCAGTCCGTAAAGGTGCCCATTTTCGTGGTGACGGTCTGGCCCGTGGCGACGGTGTCCCGCATGTCCTCGGCATGGCCACGGTAATACTCCTGCCGGTAGGTGTCGCCCACGCGCTGCTCGGCCTTCATCCAGATGCCGGCCTTTGCCCCGTCCTGGCCGTGGATAAAGCTGCCGGAGTGATCCTTCAACTGGCCGTCCTTGAAGTTGTTCACGTCCTCGCCGAAGTACCACACGTCGCCGTTCTTGTGCTGGGCGAGGTAGTCCCTGGTCTCCTCGACGAGCTGCCCGTTCTTGAACTCCTTGTCCAGGTAGATGACAGTTTCGACGCCCTCAATGACCCGCGTCTCCTTGAGGATCTCGATCTCGATCCTGTTGTCGCCTGCCCCGTAGGTCATCTTCTTGCCGACTGGGAGCGCGAAGTACTTGTTGGTGATCTTCGTCGTGAAGTCCGCCGGGGTGATCTGCGGATTGTAGTCAGCAGCACTGCTTCTCAAGGTACTGAAGTAAAAAAATGCCGCCCCGCCAGCGACCAGCAACAGGACGATCATCCCCAATACGATGGTTCTTGGCTTCATGGCCCGTCCCACTCCTCGTTGAGTAGAAACCTTCATGCGGCCCGGTGCACCTGTTGCTTGCCCGGTCCATAGGAGAAAGGTAGTCCTGTCAGGCCGCCGGGGACAGAGGCAGCGCAAATCCAGTCAGCTGAACCCAGTCAGCTGACCGAGGCAACCGCTACCTTTTCGCCGTTGAAGTATTCGAGCTGCCAGCCGTCGACGGCGTGGTGGTGGGCCAGGTTGAGCACGGCGTTGTCGATGCTTTGCAGGGTGCTGCCGATGGCGCGGCTGAGGGTCAGGCGGAGAAGCGTGCCGTGCGCCACGACCAAAACGCGGCGGCCGCGGAACTCCTCGGCCAGTGCTTCCAGGGCGGCCAGACCGCGGGAGGCCGCCTCGTCGTCGCTCTCTGCCCCACGGAAGCCATCCGGGGTGCGCAGGGCCTCCAGCTCAGGGCCGGCCTGCAATCCCTCGGCGTCGCCGAAGCTGCGCTCGGTCAGCTCGGGCACGTGCCGGCTCACTGTGAGCCCCAGGCCGGCGGCGATCAGTTCGGCGGTCTCCGCCGCGCGGCCCAGCGGCGAGGATACGACCGTGTCCCACTTCTGCCCGGACAGCACGGCGACGGCGTCACGCGCCTGGCCGCGGCCGAAGTCGTTCAGCGGAATGTCGCTGGATCCCTGCAGCCGGCGCTGCGCGTTCCAGTCTGTCTGGCCGTGGCGGATGAGGGCGAAAGTCGTAAGGGTCATGCCTTCCATTGTGCCCGAGGGCGTCGGGTCCCTTAGCCGAAAAGGACCGCGGCTTCGTCGTAGCGCTTCTGTGGAACAACCTTCAGCTGGCCCAGGGCCTCCTTGAAGCCCACGTGTTCGATGTCCGTTCCCTTCTGGGCCACCATGGTGCCCCAGAGGCCCTCCACCACCAAGTGGACGGCAGCCATACCCAGGCGGGTGGCCAGCACGCGGTCAAAGGCGGACGGCACGCCGCCACGCTGGATGTGGCCCAGGATGGTGGCGCGGGTTTCGATGCCGGTCCGGGCTTCGATTTCCGGGGCCAGCTGGTCGGCGATGCCGCCGAGCCGGGGACGGCCAAAGGTGTCCAGCCCGCGTTCCGAATGGGCCTCCTCCATGTGCTCGGGAACGAAGCCTTCGGCGACCACCACCAGCGGTGCGCGCCCGCGGGCATGGGCTTCCTTCACCCACTGGGCGATCTGCTCGACGCTGACCTTCTGCTCCGGTATGAGGATGGCGTGGGCACCCGCAGCCATGCCGGAGTGCAGTGCGATCCAGCCGACGTGCCTGCCCATCACTTCGGCGATCATGCAGCGGTGGTGGGATTCTCCGGTGGTCCGTAACCGGTCGATGGCCTCGGTGGCGATCTGTACAGCGGTATCGAAGCCGAAGGTGTAGTCGGTGGCGTCGAGGTCATTGTCCACGGTCTTGGGAACGCCGACGATCTTCAGCCCGGCGTCGGCGAGGCGCTGGGCGGCTGCGAGGGTTCCTTCGCCGCCGATGGCGATGATGGCGTCGATTCCCAGCCTGTCCATGTGGGCCTTGATGACGTCAGGTCCGCCGCCGTTCTCGAACGGGTTGGTCCGGGAGGTGCCAAGGACGGTGCCGCCCTGTTTGGCGATGCCACGGACCATCGTGCGGGGGAGGTCGATGACGTCACCCTCCACCACACCGCGCCAGCCGTCGCGGAATCCGACGAACTCGTGGCCGTGAACCGCTATTCCTTTGAGGACGGCGCCGCGGATGACGGCGTTCAGGCCGGGGCAGTCGCCGCCGCTGGTGAGGATTCCGATCTTCATGTTTCGGCTCAAATCGCAGGGGTGGCCGATTCCACGGCGGCAAGCACCGACATGGCCTCCTCAACGACATCCGTTGCAGGGAATGACGGCCGGTTCACGCCGGCCATTTCCTCCAGAACGCGGACCACCTGGCAGCTGTAGCCGAACTCGTTGTCGTACCAGACATAGAGCACCAGGTTCTTGTCGTTGGAGATGGTGGCGAGGCCGTCGACGATGCCCGCGTGGCGGGAACCCACGAAGTCGGTGGAGACCACCTCGGGTGAGTCGATGTAGTCGATCTGCTTGCGCAGGTCCGAGTGCAGCGCCATCCCGCGCAGGTAGTTGTTCACCTCGTCCTTGGTGGTGCCGCGTTCCAGGTTGAGGTTAAGGATGGCCATGGACACATCCGGGGTGGGGACCCGGATAGAGCTGCCGGTGAGCTTGCCCTGCAGTTCGGGCAGTGCCTTGGCCACGGCCTTGGCGGCGCCGGTTTCGGTGATCACCATGTTCAGCGCGGCGGAACGGCCACGGCGGTCGCCCTTGTGGAAGTTGTCGATCAGGTTCTGGTCGTTGGTGAACGAGTGCACGGTTTCGACGTGGCCGTGCACCACGCCGTACCTGTCGTTAAGGGCCTGCAGGACGGGTGTAATGGCGTTGGTGGTGCAGGAGGCCGCCGTCACAATCCGGTCTGAATCGGTGATGTCGCGGTGGTTGATGCCGTGGACGATGTTCTTCAGCTCGCCCTTGCCCGGTGCGGTCAGCAGGACCCGGGCAATGCCCGTGCTCAGCAGGTGCTGGCCGAGGCCGTCCGCGTCCCGCCAGCGGCCGGTATTGTCCACCAGGATGGCGTCCTTGATGCCGTAGGCCGTGTAGTCGATGGTGGCCGGGTTGTCCGAGTAGATGACCTGGATCCGAACGCCGTTGGCGGTGATGGTGTTGGCCTCGGTGTCCACCCGGATGGTCCCTTCGAAGGGACCGTGCACGGAGTCGCGGCGCAACAGGCTGGCACGCTTCGTGAGGTCGTTGTCGGAGCCGCGCCGGACCACGATGGCGCGCAGTCGCAGGCCGTGACCCCCGCCCGCCTGCTCGATCAGGAGGCGCGCCACCAAGCGGCCGATGCGGCCGAAGCCGTAGAGCACGACGTCGGTGCTGGCGCGGCTGCCTGCCCCGCCCTTGCCCACTACCTCAGCCAGTTCGGCACGGAGGAATTCCTCCAAAGACACGCCCCCGCCGTCGGACTTGAACTTCTGATTCAGGCGGGCGATGTCGATGGCAGCGGCACCCAGCTCCAGCTGTGCCAGCATGTTCAACAAAGGTGCCGTCTCCTCCAAGAGCAGTTCGTCCTTGCTGATCCGGCGCGCGAAGCGGTGGGCCTTCAGGATGCTCATGGTGGACTTGTTGATCAGGCTGCGGCCATGGACGCTCGTCACCACGTTGTTTTCGCGGTAAAGCCGGCCGATCACCGGGATCATGGCCTCGGCGAGGGCCTCCCGGCCCATCCAGGCATCAAGACAAGAATCTGAGGTTTTTAGCATCGGGCTGCCTTTCCAAAAGGGTGGGTCTGTTCTTAGCTTCAGCTCCTGAGATGGTCTGAGAGGGGCTTGATACCAATCGTCCTGCCATCTTGGGGTAGGGGAAACGCTAATTCAGGATGGTTTTTACGACCCTTTTGGGTAGGGCGTGCTGGGTTATGCGGTGGTGGCGAACATGAGGGCCATGGTGGTCGCGCCGAGGGCTTCGAGGGCGTGTTCTGTGCGGGTGGAGTGTTGCCGTGACCCGGGGTGGTGCGGGGCGGTGGTGGTTCGGTGGCGGAGGAGCAGGACGAGGAAAACCAGTGCGGCGGTTGCGAAGAGGAGGGTGAGCAGGATTTCGGGTGTTAGGCCGAGTGCTGGTGCCGTTGTGGTTGTTCCTGTTCCTGTTCCTGTTGTTGTTGGGGTGTGGGGCGTGGTTGTCATTCCATGGTGGCTGGCCGGCATGGGCATGGGCATGGCTGCTTGGCCGGGGCCGGTGCTGTGGCTGGGGTGGGTCATCATGGCGATCATGAGGGCTGCGCCGGCCATGGTGAGGGCGTGGTAGGCGCATTTGAGTCTGCCTTGGGTGCCTGCGCAGAGGAGTTTGTATTCGGGCCGGGCGACGGCCTGGATGATGAACCAGAGTGCGGCGCCGGCGAGGAGTCCGATCTGGGCGAGGAGTGTGGA
>NZ_JBHVSZ010000018.1:0-92956 GCF_042884885.1 Arthrobacter sp. NPDC058097 | reverse complement strand
CCGGCTTCGTTGATGCCGGGGTGGATCAGCTGTCCCTGGGCGGATTCCTTGTAGGCCAGGACCAGGTCGCGGTCCACGGACAGGTAGTTCTGGCCGCTCGGGTTGTAGATCTTGGCGGTTGGGAAGAATGCGTCCATGCCGAAGGTCCGCGATTCGTCCGGCACGATGGGGACAATCCGGTGCCCGAACTTCTTGTCGCGGAGCAGGTCCTTGAGCAGGCGGACGAACGCCATGGTGGTCGCAGCCTGCTGCTTGCCCGAACCGCGCTTGGCGACATCGAACGTTTTGGCGTCCGGCATTTCCACGGCCCCCTGGCCGGAACGGCGCTCGGGGACGGACCCGCCCAAAGCCTGCCGCCGCTCCAGAAGGTAGGCGATCTCGGGCGCGTCGGGGCCGGGGTGGAAATACGGCGGCCGGTAGGGATCCTCTTCGAGCCGGGCGTCTGAAATGGGAATGCGGAGGTAATCCCGGAATTCCTTCAGGTCATCCAGGGTGAGTTTTTTCATCTGGTGGGTGGCGTTGCGGCCTTCGAAGTGCGGGCCCAGGCCGTAGCCCTTGACCGTTTTGGCCAGGATCACGGTGGGTTTGCCCTTGAATTCGGTGGCGGCCTTGTACGCGGCGTAGACCTTGCGGTAGTCGTGCCCGCCGCGCTTGAGGTTCCAGATCTCGTCATCGGAGAGGTCCGCGACGAGGTCCTTGGTCTGCGGGGTTTTGCCGAAGAAGTGCTCGCGGACGAACCCGCCGGACTCGGCCTTGTAGGTCTGGTAGTCCCCGTCGGGGGTTTCGTTCATGATCTTCACCAGCGACCCGTCGGTGTCGCGGGTGAGCAGGTCATCCCATTCCCGGCCCCAGACGACCTTGATCACGTTCCAGCCCGCGCCGCGGAAGAACGCCTCGAGTTCCTGCATGATCTTGCCGTTGCCGCGCACCGGCCCGTCCAGGCGCTGGAGGTTGCAGTTGATCACGAAGTTCAGGTTGTCCAGGTTCTCGTTCGCGGCGAGCTGGAGCAGGCCGCGGGATTCGGGCTCGTCCATTTCGCCGTCGCCCAGGAACGCCCAGACCTGCTGGTCCGAGGTGTCTTTCAGGCCCCGGTTGTGCAGGTACCGGTTGGACTGGGCCTGGTAGATCGCGTTCATCGGGCCGATGCCCATCGACACGGTCGGGAATTCCCAGAAGTGCGGCATCAGCCGCGGGTGCGGGTAGGAGGACAGGGCGTGGCCTTCCTTGGACTTTTCCTGCCGGAACCCGTCCAGGTCCTCCTCCGAGAGCCGGCCTTCCATGAACGCCCGGGCGTACATGCCCGGGGACGCGTGGCCCTGGAAGAACACCTGGTCCCCGCCGCCCGGGGCGTCCTTGCCGCGGAAGAAGTGGTTGAAGCCGACCTCGTACAGCGTCGCGGCGCCGGCGTAGGTCGAGATGTGCCCGCCCACCCCGATCTCGGGCCGCTGCGCCCGGTGCACCATCACCGCGGCGTTCCAGCGCATGTACGCCCGGTACCGGCGCTCGAACTCCTCGTTCCCCGGGAACTGCGCTTCCTGATCCACCGGGATCGTGTTCACATAATCCGTGGTGGTCACCATCGGAACCCCGACGCTCTGCGCGCCGGCACGCTGCAGGAGACTGCGCATGATGTATTGGGCACGCTCCGTGCCCTGTTCCCTGATCAGCGCATCCAGGGACTCAACCCACTCGGCAGTCTCTTCCGGATCACGATCAGGCAGCTGGTTAGTCAACCCGCTGAGGATATGGGAGGTATCTTCTCCTGCAGCCACGGCAGCCTCGTTTCATCTTTGAATGTTGGGCCCATGTTTTCGTATTGTGAGAAAACATTCTTGCTATTCGAGATTATCCGCAGCACGGGACCCCGGTCAAACGCAGGCGGCCACCTCGGCGGCACAGGGAGCGACCCGACCACGGCGTGCCAATTGTGACCGCCGGCAGCCGGCGCGCACCTTGACCCCAGGGTGATGCAGGTCATACCATTATTTCACTATTCAACAAGTTTATTTCGCGATGTGGAATAACAGCGATAATCCGGCGATGAAGCATCGTCCGATCGAAGGCTCACCACCGCGAAAATCCCAGAAACCGGAGAACCAGATGCAGACGACCCCTTCTGTCAGCGTCGAAACGGACGGGCCGACGCCGTTGTCGGGCCAGCCGGTCCATCCCGCTGCCACCACCGACGAGCTGTGCGAAGCGGCCAGTGCCGCAGCCGGCCGCGACATCAGCCCCAGCCTCTACAACACCGACCTCGCACCCACCAGGCGGCAAGGGCGCCGCTGGACGGCGTACAGCATCTTCACCCTCTGGGCGAACGACGTGCACAGCCTCGGGAACTATGCGTTCGCCGTCGGACTCTTTTCCCTTGGCCTCGGAGGCTGGCAGATCCTGACGGCCCTGGCGATCGGAGCGGTACTCCTCTTTGTGCTGCTCAGCTTCTCTGGTTTCATGGGGCAGAAAACGGGCGTCCCGTTCCCCGTCATGAGCCGCATCAGCTTCGGCATCCGCGGCGCACAGCTCGCCAGCCTGATCCGCGGCGCGGTGGCCGTGGCGTGGTTCGGGATCCAGACGTTCCTCGCCTCCGTGGTGCTCCGGGTCATGCTGGTGGCCATGGTTCCATCCCTTCACGGACTGGACACCAACTCCATCCTCGGCCTGTCGACGCTGGGCTGGATCTCCTTCGTGGGGCTGTGGATCGTGCAGCTCGTCATCGTCAGCTTCGGCATGGAGATGATCCGCAAGTACGAGGCCTTCGCCGGTCCGATCATCCTGCTGACCATGGTCCTGCTTGCCATTTGGGTATTCACCGAGGCGCACGGTTCCATCCAGTGGACCGGCATCCGTGGCCTCGAAGGCGGCGAGATGTGGCGGACCATTTTCGCCGGCGGTGCCCTCTGGGTGTCCATCTACGGAACCTTCGTCCTGAACTTCTGCGACTTCACCCGCTCCGCCGTCTCCAAGAAGTCCATCGTGCGCGGCAACTTCTGGGGCATTCCGATCAACATGCTCCTGTTCGGCGCCATCGTGGTGGTCCTGGCCGGCGGACAGTACAAGATCAACGGCACCATCATCGAAACGCCGTCGGACATCGTCCAGAGCATCCCCAACACGCTGTTCCTGGTGCTGGCCTGCCTCGCGATCCTCATCCTGACCATCGCCGTCAACCTCATGGCCAACTTCGTGGCCCCCGTGTATGCCCTCACCAACCTCTTCCCCAAGCGGCTCAACTTCCGCCGGGCGGCCTGGGTGAGCGGCACCATCGGCCTGGTCATCCTGCCGTGGAACCTCTACAACAACCCCCTCGTCATCGTGTACTTCCTGGGCGGCCTCGGCGCACTGCTCGGACCCCTGTTCGGCGTGGTCATGGCCGACTACTGGCTGCTCCGCCGCGGCAAGGTCAACGTCCCCGAGCTGTACAGCGAGGACCCGGCCGGTGCCTACTTCTACAAGAGGGGCGTCAACCCGCGGGCCATCATCGCCCTGGCCCCGGCGGCCGTCCTGGCCATCCTCGTCGCCTTCCTCCCGGTCTTCGAGGCCGCCGCACCGTTCGCCTGGTTCTTCGGCGCCGGCGTCGGTGCGCTGAGCTACTACGTGATCGCCGACCGCCGGCAGCGCTTTGAGGACGCCGACGGCGAAGCGATCGCCGTCGCCAGCACCCACTAAGACCCACCCACACCCAACTGACTCGCAGTTAATGTCGTTATGAGGCTCCAAAACGACAACAACTGCGAGTCAGTTGGGCGACCACATCCAGGAGGACACCATGCGCATACTCGTTGCGAACGTCAACACCACCCAGTCCATGACCGACTCCATCGCCGCCCAGGCACGCAGCATCGCGGCGCCCGGCACCGAAATCGTCGGCATCACGCCGCGCTTTGGCGCCGACTCCTGCGAAGGCAACTTCGAGAGCTACCTGGCCGCGATCGCCGTGATGGACCGGGTGGTCAACCACCCCGAACCGTTCGACGCCGTCATTCAGGCCGGCTACGGCGAGCACGGCCGGGAGGGGCTGCAGGAGCTGCTGGACGTGCCCGTCGTCGACATCACCGAGGCGGCGGCCAGCACGGCCATGTTCCTTGGCCACAAGTATTCCGTGGTCACCACCCTGGACCGGGCCGTGCCGCTGATCGAGGACCGGCTGAAGCTGGCCGGCCTCGACGCCCGCTGCGCTTCCGTGCGGGCCAGCGGGATGGCCGTGCTGGAACTGGAGGAGGAGCCGGAGCGGGCGGTCGAGGCCATTATCAGCCAGGCGCTGCTTGCTGTCCGGGAGGACAAGGCCGAGGTGATCGTCCTGGGCTGCGGCGGCATGGCGGGACTGGACGAACAGATCCGGCATCGGGCGGGCGTCCCCGTCGTCGACGGCGTTGCCTCCGCCGTGACCATCGCGGAGTCCCTGGTCCGGATGCAGCTCTCCACGTCCAAGGTGCGGACGTACGCCACGCCGCGGCCCAAGACCGTCATAGGCTGGCCGCTGGTGGCGAATAGCGTTCCGACCACCGCGTAGGTTTTCGACAATTTCAGGAGAAGCAGCATGACCGTTCCAGCCACTCCCGGCCGCGTCGCCGTCGTCACCGGCGCAGGCTCCGGCATCGGGCGGGCGGTTGCCCGGCAAATGCTGGCGGACGGCTACCGGGTGGCCCTGGCGGGCCGCCGCGAACAGCTGCTCCTGGAAACGGCGGACGGCCACCCGGAGGCGCTTGCGATGCCGTGCGATGTCACAGTGCCCGACGACGTCGAACGCCTTTTCGCCTCGGTCCTCCGGCGCTGGGGCCGGGTGGACGTCCTGTTCAACAACGCCGGCGTCTTTGGACCGGCGGCGTCGGTGGACGAGATCAGCCTGGCGGACTGGGAGGCCACCGTCGCGGTGAACCTGACCGGTTCGGTGCTGTGCGCCGGGGCGGCCGTCCGGGCGATGAAGTCGCAGTCACCGCAGGGCGGCCGGATCATCAACAACGGCTCGATCTCCGCACATTCACCCCGGCCGCGGACCGTCGCCTACGCCGTCACAAAGCACGCCATGACGGGCCTGACCAAGAGTATAGAGCTGGACGGCCGCGAATTCGGGATCACCTGTGGGCAGATTGACATCGGCAACACCGCCACGGAAATCATGGACACTATCGGGGTCGGCTCGGGGGCGCTCCAGGCCGACGGAAGCCGCAGGGTGGAACCGATGTTCCCGGTGGAGGACGCGGCCCGTGCGGTGCTGATGATGGCGGGCATGCCGCCGTCGGCCAGCGTGGGCTCGGTGGTGATCACGGCCGCCGGAATGCCCTTCATCGGCCGCGGCTAACCCTTCTCGGTTGGGAGTTTTTGTCCACATATCGCGACTTAACCGCCCCTCAGCGGCGAATATCTGGACAAAAACTCGCGGCCTCGAAGTCCGGCCTGTGGATAACGTCCCGCAGGCGTCCTTGAGGTGCCTCAATGGAGCATGACCAGATTGTCACCGCTGCCCGAGGAAATCAGTAGCCGGCCCTTCGTCGTGCCCGAAGCGGCGGACGCCGGGGTCCCCGCAGGCAGGCTCTTTGCCCGTGACATGCACCGCCCAAGCAGGAGCATCCGCGTGCCAAGGTCGTGCAGTCCTGACCTTCCCGCCCTCGTCCGCTCCCACACTGCCCTTGGTCCGGACGTCTTCGCGAGCCTGGTCACCGCGGCGGAAGTCCACGGCGTGCCGTTGCCGCCGTGGGCGGAGTTCAAGCCCGACGGCGGAGGGCCGGTGACCGCCGTCGTCGAGCCTGTGCCATGGGGCAAGAAGAGCGGTCCGCACTTCCGGGAGCCCGGACGGTTCCTCCATCTCGCCAGGGAGAACGGCGGCACGCTGCCGCGCCGCCGCGGCATCGCCGGGCACCGGCTCAAGATCCGCGAGGGCGATCTTGTGGAGATTGACGGGCTCAGGCTGACTTCCCTGGCCCGGACTTGGGTGGACCTCGGCTCCGTCCTGCCCATCGACGACCTTGTGGTGGCCGGCGATGCGATCATCAGCGAGCACGCCAGGCACTTCGGGCCGCCAAAGGTCGCCATGGTGCCGCTGGCCGAGCTTCGGACGTTCGTGGACGGCGCCAACGGGATCCACGGCGTGCGGAAGGCGCGCCTTGCCCTCGACCTGCTGCGCATCGGCGTCGATTCGCCGCCGGAAAGCAAGCTCCGCCTCCTGCTGGACGACGCCGGGCTGCCGGAGTTCACGCCCAACTGCCGGGTGGACGACGTGCTCAACAGGCCGGTCTGGACGGACCTGGGTTGCCCGCGGTTCCGGACGTGCATCGAGTACGAGGGGCTGCATCACCTGACCCCCGAGCAGCAGGCGCTGGACGCGTACCGGGACCAGCGGGTGTCGGATGCGGGCTGGCGCCAGGTCAAAGTCAACAGCATCGACATGGGCCATGGACGGGAGTGGGTCGTCTCGCGGGTGAAGCAGGCGCTGCGCAAGCAGGGCTGGCAGCGCTAGGAGTTTTTGTCCAGATATCGCCTGTTGGAGGGCTTCGAAGTCCCAACAAGTGGACAAAAACTCAATTGTGACCGGCGAAAGCAGTTCCGCATCGTGAAAACTAGATTTCCTCTTGCGGAATAGTGTGACCGGGGTTACGTTGGAAACAGACCCCGATCCGGGGCTGTTCCCAATTGATAGGTACAGATCAATGAAGATCCCAGATTCCTCGGCGCTGAAGGCGAGTTCGGCGCCGTCGAAGAAGAAGCCCCTGTACAGGTCGCTCTTCTTCCAAATTCTGATCGCCGTCGTGGCAGGTGTTCTCATAGGGCATTTCTGGCCGAACCTAGGCGCTCAACTGAGGCCGCTCGGTGACGGCTTCATCCAGCTCATCAAGATGATCATCGCGCCGCTGATCTTCCTCGTGATCGTCACGGGAATCTCAGCCGTTGGCGACGTCAAGGCGGTCGGAAGGGTGGGAGTCAAGGCTCTTCTCTACTTCACAGCGGCCACTCTCTTCGCCCTGGTCTTCGGCCTGGTTGTCGGCAACATCGTTCAGCCCGGAGCCGGCCTGAACATCGATCCGAGCACCCTGTCCCAGGAGGCCGTCGACGCCAAGACCGGCCACGCCGTGCCGAAGGACGCAGCAGCCTTCATCCTGGATGTCATCCCCACCAGCGTCATTGGCGCCTTTGCCAACAACAGCCTGCTGCAGGTCCTCTTCTTCTCCGTGTTCTTCGGCGCCGCGATCGTCGTCATCGGCCGCGAGCGGTGCCAGCCGGTGGTCAGCCTCATGGAGACGGTCCTGGAACTGATTTTCAAGATCATGTCCTGGATCATGAAGGTGGCCCCGATCGGTGCCTTCGGTGCCATGGCCTTCATCATCGGCCAGTACGGGCTGGACACCCTCGGCACCTATGCGATGCTAATTGCCGCCTGCTACGGCGCCGCCGTGGTGTTCATCGGACTCCTGTTCGTCGTGGCCTGGAGCTTTGCACGGGTTCCGCTGTGGCAGTTCCTCAAGTACACCCGCGAGGAATTCCTGCTGGCCCTCGGCACGGCGTCCACGGAGGCCGTGATGCCGCGCATCATGACCAAGCTGACCAACGCGGGCTGCTCCCGGGCCACCACCGGCCTGGTGGTTCCCACGGGCTACTCCTTCAACCTGGACGGCGCGGCCATCTACCTGTCCATCTCCCTGCTGTTCCTCGCCCAGGCCTTCGGCCACCACCTGGACCTCGGCCAGCAGCTCGCCGCCCTCGGTGTCCTGCTGCTGACATCCAAGGGCATGGCCGGCGTCCCCGGCTCGTCCTTCCTGGCACTGTCCGCCACGGCGGCCGCGCTCGGAATCTTCCCGGTGGCCGGCGTCGCACTGCTCCTCGGCGCCGACCGGCTCATGGACTCCATGCGCGTTGTGGTCAACCTGCTGGGCAACTGCGTGGCAACCTTCGTGGTCTCCAAGTGGGAGGGCCAATTCGACCGCAGCGTCATGGTCCGGGCGTTCCGCGGCGAGATCACCAACCACGATTCCGCCGTCATGCTCGGTGTTGAGGAGGACTTTCAGGAGCAGGAGCTGGAGCGGATCAGCGGGGGCGGCCAGGCTTCGCCCAAGTTCCGCGGCGGCCCGACCCCCGGTGAGATGCCCGACTTCGAGATGAGCAGGCCGTCGGCAGCCATCAACCACGAATAACGCACCCGGAGTTTTTGTCCAGATAATGGCCGCAAAAGGCCGTTGAAGTCGCGATATCTGGACAAAAACTCCAAAGGATAGAGGGCAGGATCCCGTCCTTGGCTGAGCAGTTCGGCCCGGGGCGGGGTCCTGCCTCTTTGTCTGGTCCTGCCTCTTTGCGTCGAGTTTGAGCCGAGCAAGGCAGCGTTCAGAGGGGGAGGAGGGCTGACAGGTCTGCCCGCAGGCCTGACGCGGCCACGCGTCCGGCGCCCACGGCGTCCGCCCAGCTCAGCCGGCCGGTCACCATCGCCAGCCAGGTGGCGGCGTCGCACTCAATCACGTTCGGGGGAGTGCCGCGGGTGTGCCGCGGGCCCTCCACGCACTGCGTGACGCCGAACGGCGGCACCCGCACCTCCACCGAATTGCCGGGGGCGCGGGCGGTGACCTCCTCCAGGGAGTAGCGGACCGCCGTCGCAATGACCGAACGGGGCACAGCCGGAACTGAGGGGGCAGCGTCCGACGGCGGAACGGCACCTGCCGCCCATTCGTTCAGGGCGGCCTTGCCCTCGGCCGGGTCAATTCTGCGGCGCGCAACAGCCACCGGTTCCTCCTTGAAAAGCTAAAGGACGTTAGTCCAGCAGGGCCGAGACGGCATGGCCAAGGCGGATCTTGCCGACGGGACGGCCGCCGCCGAGGACAGGCTCCACCACCTTCTCGAGCACGCTGGACACGCCCGGGATGTCGACGGCCCCGCAGGCCGCCAGCAGGGTCAGGCCGACCAGCGAGGTGGCCCGCAGGTTGCCGTCGAGCATCTTGAGGGCCACCGAGACCCCCTGGGACGTTGCCATGACCAGGATGCCCTCGGCCCCGATTTTGGCAATGACGTCCAGCTCCTCCATCACGATCGTGTTGGCCTCGCCCCTGCCCTGGACCGCCCACGGATAGTCCAGCATGGAGGTGGCGATGGTGGCCGCGCGGGCGTTGGCGGATTTGTCGGAGGGGGCCTTTGCAAGCAGCGAGTAGGCGCGGGCCAGACCGGTCAGCGAGATGGCCGCCACCGGCGCGCCGCAGCCGTCGATGCCCAGGTGCGCGATCTTCTCGCCGGAGTACTCCTCGATCACGGTGCGGATGCGCTGCTGCAGCGGGTGGTTGGGCTCAAGGTAGCTGTGCGTGTCCCAGCCGTTTTCGGTGCACGCCCACAGGAAGGCCGCATGCTTCCCCGAGCAGTTGAAGGCCAGCCGGGACTTGCCCCGCTCGGACCGGGTCAGCCAGGTCCGTGCCGTCTCGTCCTGCGGCCACGCGGCGGGGCATTGCAGCTGGTCCTCCTTGACGCCGGCGGCCTTCAGCATGCCCTCGACGACGTCCATGTGGTCGAGCGATCCGGTATGGCTGGCGCAGGCGAGGGCCACCTGCGCGCCGCGCAGGGGAACGCCGGACTGCATCGCCGCCAGCGCCTGCAGCGGCTTGAGCGTGGACCGGGCCAGGATGGGGGTGGAGATGTCGCCAAGCTGGGTGACCACGTGGCCGTCCGCGGCGAGGACCACGGCAGCCCCGATGTGGCGGGACTCCACGAATCCGCTTCGTTCAACCACGGCGAGTTCGACGGCGGAATCCACAGTGAACGTGGCGTGCGAATTTAGGGCCATGGCCCAAGTCTATGGTGCGGGCCCCTACACAACCGTGACCATGACCGACTGCCAGCCGGACGCGCCGTCGGGCACGGGATCCGCGCGCTTCTCCGTCTGCAGCTCGCCTGTCCCGTCCGTGGCGCGCACCTTGATGTAGTGCGGGCCGGGCTTGGCGTCCCAGGCAAAGGACCACTGACGCCAGGTGTCCACGGAAGCCACGGCCGAGAGCTCGGCGGCAGCCCAGTCACCGCCGTCGACCTGCACCTCCACCTTGGTGATGCCCCGGGTCTGCGCCCACGCCGTGCCGCCGACGGCCACCTTCCCGGCGGGCACCGTGGCGAAGGATTTGGGCACCTCCACCCGGGCCATGGTCTTGATGGGGCCGCGCTCCGACCAGCCCCGCTGCGTCCAGTAGGCCTTGCTGTCGGCGAAGCGGGTCACCTCAAGGTCCACCACCCACTTGGTGGCGGATACGAAGCCGTATAGTCCCGGGACCACCATGCGCACCGGGTAGCCGTGTTCCAGCGGGAGCGGTTCGCCGTTCATGCCGATGGCGAGCATGGCGTCGCGGTCATCCTGCAGGACTTCCAGAGGCGTGGAGGCGCTGAAGCCGTCGACGGAGGTGGAGAGGACCATGTCTGCGCCGGCAGTGGGCCTGGCCCGCTTGAGCACCTCGCGGATGGGAAGTCCCAGCCACCTGGCGTTGCCGGCGAGGTTGCCGCCCACCGGATTCGAGACGCAGGTGAGGGTCACGTGGGACTCGATCAGGTCGGCGTCGAGCAGGTCCTGGAAGGTGAGCCGGACCTCCTGCTCCACGAGCCCGTGCACCCGCAGTTCCCATTCCTCGGCCTTGATCTCCGGAATGCTGAGGGCGGTATCGATCCGGTAGAAGTCCTTGCCGGGTGTCAGCCACGGCGTCACGCCGGGCGTTGCCGACTGCACCCCGGCGGGCACGGCGTCCGCGGGCCGGGCCGGCGCCGGCAGCCGCAGCGACTCCCGCGCCTGGGCCACATTGCTGCGCGCTGTGCTGAGCAGCCGGCCCCCGGTGGCGGCGAGGCCCGCCGCCGCGGCCGTGAGCCCGGTCGCCGCGAAGAAGGCGCGCCGGGAGGTGGCCGGGCGCTCGGGCTCCTTGGCTGCCACATCCGCCGGCGAGGCAGGAAAGGCCCGCAGCCGCCACAGCCGCGAGACCAGCAGCCGGAGAACGACCAGCCCGGCCGCGGTTCCCACCAGCGTTGGCACGGCATCCAGGGGCCTGACGCCCGCCCGGGTCACCACGCTGGCCACGATCACCGCGCCCATGAACAGCACCCCCGCTGCCCCAAGCCCCCAGCGACGGTACGCCACGACGCCCAGCACGCACGCCAGCACCAAAATCGTCAGGCCCATCCCCGCGAAGAGCGCGGCCTTGTCATTGGTGCCGAACGTCGCAATCGCGAAGTCCTTCAGCCACGGCGGCGTGAAGTCGATGAAGGTCGAGCCCAGGGCAATCAGGGGAGTGGCGCGGGCCGTAAAGAACGCCCCCAACAGTTCCGCGACGGAAAGAACGACGGCGGCGGCGGCCACCCCGGCGAGGGCCGCCAGTGCGGCTGGTCCCCTAAGCCACCTCAAGAGCTTCTTCATGACATGGGTTCGTAGCGGCAGGCCGCCCGGATGGTCCGCCGGCCACAACCGAGGGCGCAGTACAACTGAGGGCGCAGTACAACTGAGGGCGCAGTACAACTGAGGGCCGGGCCTCAGCTTAGGAGCCAGCGCGGTGCACAAAGTACCCTTGGAGACTGTGAAGGTACTCGTCATTGGCCCCGGCGGCCGCGAACACGCCATTGTCCGCTCCCTCCTTGCCGACCCCAACGTCTCGGAAGTCCACGCGGCTCCGGGCAACGCCGGCATCAGCAAGCTCGTCCCCACGCACGCCATCAACGGGAACGATCCGGACGCAGTGGCGGCGCTCGCCACCCGGCTCGACGTCGACCTGGTGGTCGTTGGCCCCGAAGCCCCCCTCGCCGCCGGTGTTTCCGACGCCGTGCGCGACGCCGGCATCCCGGTCTTCGGCCCCAGCAAGGCCGCCGCCCAGCTCGAGGCCTCCAAGGCTTTCGCCAAGCAGATCATGGCCGAGGCCGGCGTTCCCACCGCCATGGCGCTCGTGGCCGCCAACGCGGACGAGGCGGCCGCGGCGCTGGACACCTTCGGCGCCCCCTACGTCGTCAAGGACGACGGTCTGGCCGCAGGCAAGGGCGTGGTGGTCACCAACGACCGCAACGATGCCCTGGCCCACGCCCAGAGCTGCTTCGACGCCGGCGGAACCGTCGTCATCGAGGAGTTCCTGGACGGCCCCGAGGTCTCCGTGTTCGTCCTGTGCGACGGCCGCAACACCGTGGCCCTGTCCCCGGCGCAGGACTTCAAGCGCATCTACGACAACGACGAGGGCCCCAATACCGGCGGCATGGGTGCGTACACCCCGCTCAACTGGGCACCGGAAGGCCTGGTCCAGGAGGTCATCGACCGCATCGCCCAGCCCACCGTGGACGAGATGGCCCGCCGCGGCACCCCGTTCGTCGGCGTGCTGTTCGTCGGCCTCGCCCTGACCAAGCGGGGCACCCGCGTCATCGAATTCAACGTCCGCTTCGGCGACCCCGAAACCCAGGCGGTCCTCGCCCGGCTCAAGACGCCGCTCGGTTCCCTCCTCCTGTCAGCCGCCAAGGGCGAACTGGACAAGGCAGAGGAGCTGCGCTGGTCCAAGGACACGGCAGTCGCCGTCGTCGTTGCTTCAGAGAACTACCCCGACACCCCGCGCACGGGAGACCGCATCCGCGGGCTCAAGAAGGTGGACGAACTGGACGGTGTCCACGTCATACACGCCGGAACCAAGCTCGACGACGAGGGCAAGGTGGTCTCCGCCGGCGGCCGCGTGCTGGCCGTGGTGGCGCTGGGATCCGACCTCGTGGAGGCAAGGGAAAGGGCGTACGACGGCGTGGAGCTGGTTCAGCTGGAAGGCGCCCAGTTCCGCACGGATATCGCAGGCAAGGCCGCACGCGGTGAAATCAAGGTATCGGCCGCCGTCGGGGCCCCGTCAGGCTCCGCATCGGAAAAGAAGGCGTGACAGTGGCTGAACAGGAAGGCCCCCGCGGCCTGGACACCCCGCACACCGAACTGCCCGGCTGGAAGCACGTCTACTCCGGCAAGGTCCGCGACCTGTACGTCCCGGCCAGCGACTCCATCAACGAGCAGTTCGGTCAGGAATGTGTGCTGGTGGTGGCGAGCGACCGCATCAGCGCCTACGACCACGTCCTCAGCAGCGAGATCCCGGACAAGGGACGCATCCTGACCCAGCTGAGCCTCTGGTGGTTCGACCAGCTGGACGTCGAGCACCACGTGCTGGCGTCCACCGTGCAGGACGGCGTGCCGGCCGAGGTCGAGGGCCGGGCCATGATCTGCAAGAAGCTGGACATGTTCCCGGTGGAATGCATCGCCCGCGGCTACCTCACCGGCTCCGGCCTCGTGGAGTACCGGCAGTCCGGCACCGTCTGCGGGATCCCGCTGCCGGAAGGCCTCGTGGACGGCTCCCGCCTGGAGCACGCCATCTTCACCCCGTCCGCCAAGGCTGAGGTGGGCGAGCACGACGAAAACATCACCTACGACGCCGTCGTGTCCATCGTGGGTGATGACATCGCCGCGCGCCTGAGCGAGCTGACCTTGGGCATCTACACCAGGGCTGAGGAGATCGCCCGCGAGCGCGGCATCATCCTGGCGGACACCAAGGTGGAGTTCGGCTACGACGTCGTCAACGGCACCATCACCCTCGGCGACGAGGTCCTCACGCCGGACTCGTCCCGCTTCTGGGACGCCGCCACTTACAAGCCCGGCCAGGCGCAGCCCTCCTACGACAAGCAGTTCGTCCGGGACTGGCTGACGTCCGCCGAGTCCGGCTGGGACAAGGCCTCCGACACGCCGCCGCCGGCACTCCCGGCGGACATCGTGGAGCGCACTCGCGCCCGTTACGTCGAGGCGTACGAGAAGTTGACCGGCCGCACGTTCAGCTAGATTCCGGTGGAGTTCGCATCAAAAGGCGCCCTCTTCGGAGGGCGCCCTTTGTCTTTGCCTTTGCTATGAGACGGCTTCTGCTGTCAGCTGGCTTCTGCGGCGGCGGCGCGGCGCTGGGCGAGCCGGATCTCCAGCACGGCGTCGAGGGCCTGCTGGACGCGGTCCTGTGCACCGGCCGCGCTGAACTCCTTCTGCGCCTCCTCCAGGTGGACCAGTGCCTCATCCGCTTCGCCCGCGGCCTTCAGTGACTTGCCGAGGAGCAGCGAGACCTCGCCGGCCGTGTGCCGGGCCAGGTCGGCGCGTTCGGCGTGGATGTCGCGGAGCTTCTGCACCGCGGCCACGATGTCGCCGGTGAGGTAGAGCCAGCGGGCGCGGATGAACGCCACCTCCAGCTGGTCCGTCTTGTTCCCGCCGACGATGGACAGAGCCAGCTCGGCGCGTTCGATGGCGGACAGGGTCTCCGGCTCAACGATTCCGGAGGAGAGGCGGACGGCGGCCGACGCCTTGTTGAAGCGGGCCCAGAGCTCGATGTCGTTGGCGGGGGAGAGCAGCTTGGCGGCGCGCTCGTGGTGCTTGATGCCCTCCGGGTAGTCGTGCCGCATGAACGCGACGTTCCCGATCACCCAGGCCACCTCGCCGGCGAGCTGGGACATCGAGTGCTCGTCCATCTGCTCGTTCATGTCCTGGCAGTACTTCCAGGCCTCATCCAGGCGGCCGCTCTCGGCCAGGGCGCCGATCAGCGCCCGGAGCGCGCCGATGATCAGTGTAGAGCCCTTGGGCAGCTGCGCGCACAGCTCCACCGCCTTCTCGGCATGTTCGACGGCGGTGCTCAGCTGGCCCTGCCCGTGGCACAAAGCGGCGAGCATCTGGCGCGCCCGGACCCCGAGGCCGGCGGATTCGGTGGCCATCGGGTGCTCGGACAGGTGCTCCATGATCTTCTGGCATTCCTTGAGCTGGCCCTGCTTCATGAGGCATTCGGCCTGCATGTAGGTCATGTTCCACCAGGCGCTGGTGTTCTTGCCGTCGAGGGCGATCCGGGCTGCGTTGGCGGCGTGCTCGGCGGCGAGGGCGTAGTCGCGCAGGTCCCAGGCCTGCCGGGCGTAGAGTCCGGCCAGCACGTATTCGGCGTCGCTGACCGAGATGGGCTGGCTCCACGCCTCGAGCGCCTTGGGCGCGAGCTCCAGCCTGCGGGCGAGCTCTTCGATGACGTCGGCTGTGGGTTCCCGCCGGCCGGTTTCCAGCAAGGAAATGTAGCTGGGGGAGTAAAGATCCTTGCCCAGTTCGGCCTGGGTCAGTCCGCGTTCCAGCCGCTCAGCGCGGAGCTTCTCCCCGAATCCGTTACCCACTGGGGTTCCTCCTATTCCGGACAGCCTTTGTACAGAATGCTTGACACCCTCTGTGGAAAACATTTTACAATGTATGTCAACAAGGACTGTGCTGACTTGGTAACGAAACCGACTCGTATTGAGGAACTCTCACATGTTGAAGAAGATAGCAGCCGCTGCCGTTTTGGCGGGGGCCCTCGCATTTTCTGCTGCGGCTCCCGCCGTTCTGTCTGCAGGCCCGATCGCGGACAACGCGGGCAGCTCGGTTGCCATTGGCAACTGGCCGGATCCGATGCGCGTCAAGGACGTGAACAAGACCACTATCGGCAATTGGCTTGATCCCATGGTGTCAGAGACTTCCATTGGCAACTGGCCTGATCCCATGTAAACAGCTTCCATGAGAAGAACGGTCCCGGAACATGCGCACATCATGTTCCGGGGCCGTTTTTCTTCCCAAAAGCAGCAGCCGTAACTAAGGAGTGGGGACCATGACACGGATGGTGCGGAGAGCGGCGGACGGCCAGCAGCGGGCCTTTTTTCTCTGGACCATCGCTGGAACGTCGCTGATCGTGGCGGCGGCTGCCGGTGCCGCCATAGTTGAGGTGTTCCAGGGAGCGGCGGACGGCGGAACTTTCGTCTGGGGGATGATCGGCCTTGCGGCGCTGTTTGAGTCGTTGGTGCTTTTCGCCGTCGGCCTCCGTTTGCGCCACCGCTACCTGAACCAGGTCCAAAGCTACGACACCCGCGGCGATTACCTGGCGGATGACGGATCCCGTCGGCCAAGGATCCCATTGCTGGGTGATGGGCAGGCCACCCAGAACATGAGCCACCAGAGCCTGGACGGCAATTGAATCAGCAGGCACCCAAGTAGGTAGCACGTCAGGGCGTTCCCAGCCCTGAGAACGCCCACAACTGCTACTTAGTTGGGTGGGCGCGAGCCGCAACCGAAGAAACAGAAAGAGGGCCTCCCCGTGGGGGAGGCCCTCTTTTCCTTGTGGTCGGGATGACAGGATTTGAACCTGCGACCTCTTCGTCCCGAACGAAGCGCGCTACCAAGCTGCGCTACATCCCGATCCGTTGCTGCGAAAGCAACTGAACAAGAATATCCGATACTGGGCAACAAGTGAAATCGAGGTCCGGCAAGGACCAGCCGGCTCAGACCAGCGAGTCCTTCCAGGCGCTGTGCAGCCGGGCGAAGCGGCCGTCGCCGCTGATCAGCTCGTCCGGTGTGCCGTCCTCCACCACCTGGCCGTCATGGACCACGAGGACCCGGTCTGCCGTTTCCACTGTCGATAGCCGGTGCGCGATGATCAGCGCCGTGCGGTCACCTGCCGGACCCTTGCCGTCCATGCCGCGCAGCAGCCCGGCGAGCCCGCTCTGCACGAGCCGCTCTGAGGGGATGTCCAGCGAGGAGGTGGCCTCGTCCAGGATCAGCACTGCCGGCCGCGCGAGGAACGCCCGCGCGAAGCTGATGAGCTGGCGCTGGCCCGCGGAAACGCGGCCGCCGCGCTTGTTGACGTCGGTGTCGTAGCCCTCGGGGAGCTCCATGATGAACTCGTGCGCGCCCACGGCCTTCGCGGCCGCCTCGATCTCCTCGCGCGGCGCGTCCGGCCTGCCGAGAGCGATGTTGTCCGCCACCGATCCGCTGAACAGGAAGGCCTCCTGGGTGACCATCACGATGTTCCGCCGCAAGTCCGCCGTCGACAGCTGCCGGACGTCCACGCCGTCGAGCATCACCGACCCGGCGGAGACGTCATAGAAGCGGGCAATCAGCTTGGCCAGCGTTGACTTGCCCGCCCCGGTCTGGCCCACCAGCGCCACGGTCTGGCCCGCGGGAATGGTGAGGCTCAGCGCGGGGATGACGAGGGGGCCGCTGCCGTAGCGGAATTCGACGTCCCGGAACTCGACGGCGCCGCGGGCGTCGCGCAGTTCCACCGCGTTCCGCGGCGGGCGAACCGTGGGCACCTCCTCGAGCAGGCCCGAAACCTTCTCCAGCGCGGCCTGCGCGCTTTGGAAGGAGTTGTAGAACATGGCCATCTGGTCCACGGGCTGGAAGAAGCGCTTGGTGGAGAGCATGAGGGCCAGCAGCACGCCCACGGCGAGGTCGCCGGTCAGTACGCGGAAGCCGCCGAACAGCAGCACGGCGGCCACGCAGACGTTGCCGATCAACACCAGGCCGGGCTGGAAGATGCCGTTCAGGTTGATGGAACGGACCGTCGCCTGCCGGTAGTCCTCGGCAAGTTCGCTGTAGCGTGCGGCGTTTGCCCGCTCCTTGCGGAAGGCCTTGACCGCGCGGATGCCCGTCATGGTCTCGATAAAGTGCACGATCAGCCGGGCAGAAACCACCCGGGACTGGCGGAACGCGATCTGCGAGTGCTTCTGGTACCAGCGGGCCAGGAAGAACATGGGCACGGCCGCGGCCAGCACCACCAGCCCGCTGCGCCAGTCGAGGGCGAAGACGGTGACGGCGGTGAACACCATGAACAGTGCACCGGAGGCGAGCGAGCTGACACCCGAGTCCAGCAGCTCGCGCAGCGCCTCGAGGTCCGAGGTCTGCCGGGCGATGATCCGGCCCGAGGTGTACTTCTCGTGGAATTCGAGGCTGAGCCGCTGGGTGTGGCGGAACACCCACAGGCGCAGGTCCAGCAGCATGGCCTGGCTGAGCTTCGCCGTCGAGGTCACGTACAGGGCGGTCAGCCCGGCCGCCGCGAGTGCCGTGACAAGGTAGGCGGCCCCGGTCAACACCAGCGGCAGGTTGTTGCCGGCGCGGAGGGCGGGCAGCGCGTGGTCGATGCCGAAGGCGATCAGAGCCGGGCCGGCCACCCTGGCAGCCTGCGACAGGACCACCGTGGCGATGGTGAGCCAGAACCTGAGCCGCACGGGACGGATCAGCGATCCCAGCAAGGCGAGCGACCGGCGTCGTACTGCCTTGCTGTCGCTCTTGCTCAGGTTGGCGTTGTCCTCGTTGGCAGTTCCGAAGGCTGTGGCGCTCATCGGCTGACCTCCTCTGCGTCGTCGAGGGCGGACAGCTCGGAGTCCAGGTCGCGCGGCTCCGTGTCCAGGCTCGCGATCACGTGACGGTAGTGGCTGTTCCCTGCCAGCAGTTCGGTGTGGGTGCCGACGGCGGCGATGCGGCCGTCCTCCAGCAGCGCCACCCTGTCGGCCAGCGCCACGGTGGACGGCCGGTGGGCGACGATGAGCGTGGTGGTTCCGGCCAGCACCTCCCGCAGCCGGTTTTCCACGAGCTCCTCCGTGTTCACGTCCAGCGCGGACAGGGGATCGTCAAGGACCAGCACGGAGGGCCGGGCCGCGATGGCCCGGGCCAGGGCGAGGCGTTGGCGCTGCCCGCCTGACAGGCTCAGGCCCTCCTCACCGATCAGGGTGTCCAGCCCCCCCGGCAGCGAGTAGGCGAAGTGCGCCTGCGCCGTGTCCAGGGCCTCCGCCAGGACCTTCTCACGGGTGTCGGCGTCCGAGGACTGGACGCCGAGCAGCACGTTGTCGCGCACCGAGCTCGAGAAAAGGGTGGTGTCCTCGAAGGCCACAGCCACGAGGGTGCGGAGCTCCTCAACGCTGAACGCCCGAAGGTCCACGCCGTCGAGTTCGATGGAACCGGACGTGACGTCATAGAGGCGTGGCACGAGCTGCAGCATGGCACTCTTGCCGCTGCCGGTGATGCCCACCAGCGCCATGGTTTCGCCCGGACAGATGTCCAGCCGGATGTCCTTCAGGACCGGCTTGTCCGGGGCGTCGTCGAAGGCGAACGTGACGTTGTTGAAGCTCAGGGCACCCTTGACGTTGGCCGGGCGGCGGGGTTCCGCCGCGCTGGTGATGGTGTTTTGCGAATCCATGACTTCGAAGTGCCGGTCCAGCGCCGTCTTTGCCGTCAGTGCCATGGCCATCAGCATGCCCGAGAACTCCACGGGCGCGGCGATGACCGCGGCGGTGGCGAAGAACGCCACGAGGGAGCCGATGCTGAGCTGGCCGCTGGCGGCGAGCAGGATGCCCGTGACGAGGCCTGCGCCCAGAGCCAGCTCGGGCAGGAGCGTCACCACCATGCTGAAGACTGCCTGGTGCCTGGCCTTGGCGATCTCCGTCTGGCGCAGTTCCTCGGCCTGGCCGTTGAAGGTTTCCAGCGCTTCGCGGCTGCGGCCGAAGGCCTTCAGGACGCGGATGCCGTGGACGGACTCCTCAACGGTGGTGGCGAGGTCGCCCGCCTGGTCCTGGCTGCGCCGGGCAACCTTGCTGAAGCGGGTCCGGAACCGGAAGCCGTAGACCATTACGGGTCCCGCGGCGGCGAGGAAGATCAGGGCCAGCTGCCAGCTCATGGTGAACATGACGACGACGCCGATCACCACGGTCAGGGTGGTCACCACCAGCATGATGGCCCCGAACGCCATCCAGCGCCGGATGAAGTTGAGGTCCGTCATGGCACGGGAGAGCAGCTGGCCCGAGCCCCAGCGGTCGTGGAAGGCGACCGGCAGGTCCTGCAGATGGCCGTAGAGCGAGACCCTCATCCGGGTCTCCACGGTGGTGGCCGGGTTGATCACGAAGGTGCGGCGGAGGGCAACCAGCACGGCTTCGGCGACGCCCAGGGCCAGGATGAGGCCGGCCGAGCTCCACACGGCTCCGGCCGTTGCCCCGGGGCGGAGGGAATCGTTGATGAGTCCGCGCAGCACCTGCGGAATGGCCAGGGCAACTACACTGGCCAGGAGCGCGGACAGCAGGCCCATGATCAGCCGCGGCAGGACCGGCTTCACATGCGGATAGAGACGGCTGACGGATCGAAAAAATGAACTCTGCTTGGCCATGCCCGCTTCTCGAACTGATGTAGTTTCCCGTAGCAACTACCCTATGCCATGGCCGGGACGCTTCGCAGGTGACCTGTCACCGGAGGACCAACAGCCCGCCGGGAGACAGCGGGCCGGCGGTCAGGCGCGCGGGGTGAGCGTCAGCAGAACGGCCTCGGGCTTGCAGGCGATGCGGACCGGTGCAAAACGCGAGGTGCCGATCCCGCCCGAGACGTTGACCGGCGTCGTGCTTCCGTTGCTGCTCCAGTCGTGGAGGCCCTTGGCCCGCCAGGTGGGAATGTCGCAATTGGCGACGACGGCGCCATACCCCGGGATGCAGAGCTGGCCGCCGTGCGTATGGCCGGCCAGGAGCAGATCCGCGCCGTCCTCGGTGAAGTGGTCCAGGACCCGTTGGTACGGTGCGTGGATGACCGCAACGCGAAGGTGGTCCTGGGCGTTCTGGCCCCTCGTGCCCCGCGGCCAGCCGGCATACCGTTCGCGGTTGAGGTGCGGATCATCCACGCCTGAGAAATCGAACCGCAGGCCGTTCAGGACCACGGACTGGTGCCGGTTGGTCAGGTCGATCCAGCCGTTCATGCCGAAGCCCGAGCGCAGGCGCGGCCAGTCGAGTTCCTGCCGGTCCGGTGCTGCCTTGGAGGGGCCCACCAGGTAGGCGGCGGGGTTCTTCAGCTTGGGCGCGTAGTAGTCGTTGGAGCCCGGAACGAACACACCCGGAAACTCCATGAGCGGCGCCAGCGCATGGAGGAGCGGGTCCACGGCCTTGGGGTGGCTGAGGTTGTCACCCGTGTTTACCACCAGATCCGGCCGAAGCGCAGCCAGCGACTGCAGCCACTCCGCCTTGACCTTCTGGCCCGGAACGAAGTGGATGTCGCTCAGGTGCAGGATCCGGAACGGAGCCCGGCCAGCCGGAAGGATCGGAACGGTCTCCTCGCGGAGCACGAACTGGTTCTTCTCCCACAGCCCGTAGGCTGTGGCGGCGAGGGCGGCCGCGGTTCCGGCGCCTGCGGTGACGGCAAAGCCGCGCCCGATGCTACGGACGCGGCCTGCCAGACGTGAAAAGTCAGCCACGGTCAGCCGTTCCCCTTGGTGCTGTTGCCGTTGCCATTTCCGTTACTGCTGTTGTTGCCGGTGCCTCCGGTGCTTCCGCCGGTGTTGCCGCCGTTGTTCGCACCGGTGTCTCCGCCGGTCGAGGGGTTGTTCGGGACGGTGGGCTCGAACTGCGGCGTGCCGTACAGCAGGTTCGACGGCGGTTCCGGGAAGGGTTCCGTGCCGTAGGCCGGTGCGATCTGCGACATGAAGTTCGAGAACATCGGCCCGGCGATCATGTAGCCGTCGATGCCGGTGTAGAACTTGCCGTTGATGGTCACGTTCTGGCCGGCGCGCTGCTGGTTACCGAGTGGGTCACCGAACCACGCTGCCGTCGCGAGTCCCGTGGTGTGTCCGACGACCCAGGTGGAACCGTTGTTGTTGGACGTACCGGTCTTCGCCGCGATCGGGAAGTTGGTCAGCGTGGAGATCCGCGGCTGAATCAGGGAACCTGACCCCTCATTCAGGACCTTCTGCAGCGCATAGTTCACGCCGCGTGCCACCTCGGGCTTGAGCGCGTCCCGGCAGGCCGGAGACTGCGCCGGCAGCTGCGCACCGGTCTGGTCGGTCACCGAGGTGATGGCGATCGGGGCACAGTACTTGCCGTCATTGGAGAACGTCGCAAAGGCGGCGGCCATGGTCAGCGGCGCCGTCTGCCTCGAACCCAGCAGGTTACCGATGGTGGTCATGGTGATCTTCGGGTTCGGATCCACCACCGCGTTGGTTTCCTTGTCGCGGGCCGGCAGTCCTTCATGCAGTCCAACCGCGTCCACAACCTTCTGGATGCCGCACAGGTCCAGCTGGGAGGCCGAGGCGAACGTTGCCGTGTTGATGGAGTTCTTCAGGCCATCCAGCACGCTCATCGGCCGGTAGTAGTTCTCTTCGGCGTTCTGCAGGTCCTCCGTGCCGTTGGTGCTGTCATACCAGCCCACCGTGGGGGTGGGGCAGGTGTTCTGCCACGGGAAGTCCTGCGGGTACCGGCGCTGGGCGGCATTAACGATGGTGTTCATCGACTTGCCCTCGTTCAGCCACTCCGCAAATGTGAACGGCTTCATGGTGGAGCCCGGCTGAGCGCCACCCAGGCCGTTCAGGTCGTTGCCCTGGTCGTCGTACTGGTCAACGCTGAAGTTGATCTGCGAGTCGAACTTGCCCTTGCCCGCAAACCACGAGGTGTTCTGGGCCATGTTGGTGATCTTGCCCGTGCCCGGTTCAACGGACACCAGGGCGGCGCCCCACTTGTCCGGGTTCGTGCCGGCGGCGGCGTTCACCTGGTCCTGGGCGGCCTTCTGTGCCTTCGGGTCCAGGGTGGTCTTGATGGTCAGGCCGCCGCGGAACACCTTCTTCTCACGTTCGGTGGCATCCGCTCCGTACGCCGGGTTGTTCAGCAGAAGGTGCAGGACGTAGTCACAGAAGTACGGGGCGGTGGGCGAGTAGGCGCAGCCCTGCCGCGCCGGCGTCACCTTCGGCTTGACCGGGGTTGCCACAGCCGCGGTGTACTGGGCCTTGGTGATCTTGCCGTGGGTGAGCATCGCACTCAGCACCAGGTCCCGGCGCTTCTTCGCGTTGTCCGGGTTGGTGATCGGATCGAAGGCCGACGGGCTGTTCACGAGGCCGGCGAGCAGCGCGGCCTGGGGGAGCGTCAGATCCTTCGCGGTTGTGCTGAAGAAGAACTTGGAGGCGGCCTCAATACCGTACGCGTCACGGTTGAAGAAGACGATGTTCAGGTAGCCCTCAAGGATCTGTTCCTTGGTGAATTTCTTCTCCAGTGCGATGGCGAGCTTCATTTCGCGGAGCTTGTCGCCGACGCCCTTGTTGACGCCGTTGAGCTTGATCTCGTCGGAGTTGCCCTCCGCTTCAAGGTTGGCGTTGAGGACGTTGTTGACGTATTGCTGCGTGATGGTGGACGCACCCTGCTTGTTGCCGCGCGCCGTGGCGACCAGGGCGCGGAGGATGCCGGTGGTGTCCACGCCGCCGTGCTCGTAGAACCGGCTGTCCTCAATGGAGATCACCGCGTCCTTCATGAACGGGGAGATCTGGTCCAGCGGAACGCGGGTGCGGTTCTCCGCGTACAGGTTGGCGATCACGCTCCCGTCCGCGGCCAGGACCTTGGTGGACTGGCTGGGCGGGTCCACCTGGAGTTCAGCGGGCAGGGTGTCAAAGAATTCGATCGAGCCGCTGGCTGTGCTGCCCGAAACGGCCGCTGCAGGAACCAGCAGGCCGGCCACGAGGACGCCACAAATAGCGCTCACGCCAAGGAAGCCAAGAATTTTTCCTAGGGTGGTGGCCGTGTCGAATATGGGGTTCTTACGAGTCGCCATGTTCTCCAGTTTACCGGCAACGATTAGGCTTTATTTCATGACCAAATGGGAGTACGCCACGATTCCGCTCATCATCCACGCCACGAAGCAGATTCTGGACCAGTGGGGAGACGACGGCTGGGAGCTTGTTCAGGTAGTTCCCGGACCCGACGGCAACGGCCTTGTCGCCTACCTTAAGAGGGAGAAGCAGTAGCATGACCACCCCCCAGGAAACCGCTTCCAGCGCTGATCTGGCGCCATCGTCCGCCGTCGAGCAGCGTCTCGCCGAGCTGGGACTGACCCTCCCGGAAGTTGCCGCCCCCGTGGCCGCATACGTGCCCGCCGTCGTCTCCGGCAACCACGTTTACACGTCCGGGCAGCTGCCGTTTATTAACGGCAAACTCGAAGCTACCGGCAAGGTGTCCGCCGGCACCGAGGGAACCTCGGACGAACCAACTGTGTCGCCGGAAGACGCGAAGGCATACGCCGCCGTCTGTGCCGTGAACGCCCTGGCCGCCGTGAAGAGCGTCATCGGCGACCTCGACCGCATCACGCGCATCGTCAAGGTCGTGGGATTTGTCTCCTCCGATCCCTCCTTTACCGGCCAGCCCGGCGTCATCAACGGCGCGTCCGAGCTCCTGGGCCGCGTCTTCGGTGACGCAGGCCAGCACGCCCGTTCCGCCGTCGGCGTTTCAGTCCTGCCGCTCGACTCTCCCGTGGAAGTCGAACTGATCGCCGAATTCAGTTAGGGAGCAGTAGGTTCCTTTGCCCCAACTAGCACGCCGGCTCTTTGCCCTTCCTCCCGACCTTGAAGGGGCGGCAAGAAGCTGGCTCGAACATGGCGAGCGGACTCCCCGCAAGCCCCGTTTCGCGTCCTCCGTGGTGCTCCTCCGGGATTCGCCCACGGGCCTGGAAACCTGGCTCGGTTACCGTCCGGGAGAGTCGCCGCTGGGCGTCGTCGCCTTCCCGGGCGGTTCCCTGGATGCGTCCGACGACGACGCCGTCGGCTGGTTGGGCCCCTCACCCCAGCACTGGGCTGAGCAGATGGGAACGGACGACGTCGGGCTCGCCCGCCGCCACGTGGTGGGCGCAGTCCGCGAACTGTTCGAGGAGACCGGCGTGCTGCTGGCCGGCCCGGACCTGTCCTCCACCGTGGAGGCGACGTCCACCGCCGAGTGGATGAAGGCCCGGGAGGCGGTGGCGTCGCAGGAAAAGTCGTTCACCGAGGAGCTGGCCAAACGCGGCCTGTCGCTGCGCACCGACCTGCTTAAGCCGCTTGTGAACTGGCTCAGCCCGGACTTCGCGCACCGGCGCTTCAACACCCGGTACTTCGCCGCCACCGTCCCCATGAACCAGCAGCCCTCCATCCTGGAGAGCAAGGGCGTCTGGGGCCGGTGGGTGTGCGCCACCAAGGTCATCGCCGAACGCGACACGACCCTCCTGGGCGATGAGGTGGGCCAGGAAAACACCGTCGGCCTCACCCTCGGCCAGCTCATGGTTCCCGGCTCGGAAATCATGCTCGAAAAGATGGCCAAAGCAAACGGCTGCATCGCCTACCTCAGCTACAAGCGCACCCCGCACGTCTACCAGCCCCGGCTCGTCGACGAAAACGGGACGCTCATGCTCGAAGTCGAGGCAGCCAAAACAGTAGCCGGAGAGCCCCAGCGCGAGCGGTAAACCCCGTCTCTGGATCCTTCCGCTTTAGTCACCTCCGCCGGGCAGCGGCCCTTCGCCGTCGCTTAGACACGACGCATAGGGGCCCCTCCGGTCGCTGAGCGACCTCCGGACCGCGATGCGCCGCGATGCGCTCCTACCCGAAGGCCCGCAGCCCGGCTCGTGCGTATCTCACCAAACGCTCTCGCAGATCCTGTTGCTTTTTTCCGAACCCTCTCGCCCTGCTGATCGAGCTTGTCGAGATCAAGGGTCCGGCCAGCTAGTTTCGACAGGCTCAACGAGCGGACCATCTTGCTCAACCAAAGGGAATTTCCCAACCACCGGCTGAGGCGGATTGCGGGCCTTCGGAAAGGAGCGCATCGCGACGCATCGGACCTTGGAGGTCGCTCAGCGACCGGAAGGGTCCCTATGCGTTGTGTCTAAGCGACGCCGAAGGCTCGCCTTCCGCCGGTGGTGAGCTGGAAGCGAAAGGCCTTCCGCCGGTGGTGAGGTTAAATAGCGAAAGGCCGCCCCGGACGAGCAGGGGCGGCCTTTGGCGTGTGAGTTAGCGGGAGCGCTGGCGGAGGCGCTGCATGTCCAGGATCACGACGGCGCGTGCCTCGAGGCGCAGCCAGCCGCGCTGGACGAACTCGGCGAGAGCCTTGTTGACGGTTTCGCGGGAGGCGCCGACCAACTGGGCCAGTTCCTCCTGGGTGAGTTCGTGGGCGACGAGAACACCGTCGGTGGCGGGACGGCCGAAGCGGTCGGCGAGGTCCAGGAGGGCCTTGGCCACGCGGCCTGGCACGTCGGAGAAGACCAGGTCGGAGAGGGAGTCGTTGGTGCGGCGGAGGCGGCGGGCCAGGGCCTGCAGCAGCTGGGCGGAGACCTCGGGGCGGGTCCGCAGCAGGGAGTTCAGGCTTTCGTTCTTGAGGCCGGCCAGGCGGGTCTCCGAGACGGCGGTGGCCGTGGCGGTGCGGGGGCTGGGGTCGAACAGGGCCATCTCGCCGAAGAGCTCACCCGGGCCGAGAATGGCCAGCAGGGATTCGCGGCCGTCGGGGGAGGTGCGGCCAAGCTTTACCTTGCCGGAGACGATGAAGTAGAGCTGGTCACCCTGGTCGCCTTCGCGGAAGACGGATGCGCCGCGGGACAGGTCGACCTCGGTCAGTTCGTCCGTCAGCAGGCGGAACGCGTCGTCGTCCAGCGTGGCGAAAAGGGGTGCGCGGCGCAATACCTCGATGTCCATGAATTCTCCTGAGTAAAAGTGTCGTCTGGGGCGCTTGTGCCATTGTTTCAGAATTTTCAACGTTCTGTGACGTACTTGGCAGCTGAAACGCCCTAAAAGACGCTGCGAGACCAGCGTAGGCTCCGCCGATCCACGGCAAACTGTCAGACTCCGCCAGTAGAATCGGGGCTTAGCTGCTTTTGAGGAGACCCGGTGTTTGGCCTGACCGTTCTGGACCTTGCGTTGATTCTCACGCTTTTGTCCTATCTGATCTACGGCCTGCGCAACGGCTTCCTGGTGACTGTCGGCGGCCTTGCCGGCTTCGCGGCCGGCGCCGTGGCCGCTTTCCTCTCCGTCCCGCTGGTCAGCGACTTCGTGGAGGACAGCGGGTGGCGCCTGACCGCCATCATCGGCACCGCCGTCCTGCTGGTGGTCCTGGGCAATGCGCTCGGCACCATGATCGGGCGCAGCATCCGCAGCGCTGTGCGCATGCAGCCGCTTCGGGCTGTGGACAGGCTCATCGGCGGTGCCGTGAACCTGGTCGTGTCCGCGCTGGTCATGTCCATGCTGGCCTTCAGCATCAGCTCACTTGGCGTGCCCTTCGTGTCACAGCAGCTGGCCGAGTCCAAGGTGATCCGTTTCATAGACGGACTGACGCCCAACCCGGTCAAATCCGCCATGGCACAGCTGCGCTCTGCCGTGATTGGCGACGGCATCCCCACGCTCATTGAGGGCATCGGGCAGGACCAGCAGGTTCCGGTTCCGAACGCCAGCACGGACACTCCGGCGCTGAACAGGGCAGCCGGTTCGGTCCTGAAGATTGCCGGCACCGCCTTCCAGTGCGGGCAGAACCAGACCGGAACAGGCTTTGTTGTGTCGGCCGGACGCGTGGTGACCAACGCGCACGTTGTGGCAGGCGTTTCGCAACCGGTGGTGGAAGTCCCCGGCGGCGGAGCCATGCCCGGCAGGGTGGTGTACTTCGACAGCAAGCGCGACCTCGCGGTCCTGGCGGTAGATGGCCTGCCCACCGCAGCATTGCCGCTGAGCTCCGACCTGCCCGCAGGAAGCGCCGCCGCCTTTGCCGGCTACCCGCACGGCGGCCCCTACCAGTCCAAACCGGCCACCGTGCAGGGCATTTCAACCGTGCTGGTGCCGGACATCTACGGCAACAACCCCGTTCCCGACGAGGTGTACAAGCTTGCCGGCGACGTCCAGCCCGGCAACTCCGGGGGGCCGCTGCTCACCACCAACGGTGAGGTGGCGGGTGTCATCTTCGCGAAGACAACGTCCAATGCGGCACTGGGCTTCGCGATACCGATGATCGACCTCCGGCCGGTGGCTGCAGAGGCGCCAAGCCTGTCCAGTCCCGTGTCGTCGGGGCAGTGCATCCAGCAATAAGGGCATCCGGTGCCGAAGTGCCGGTACCACTCTGCGGTGCCGGAGCCGGTAGACCCCGCCGCCGGCATGCTCAGGCCTTGCCGGCATTCAGGTCGGCGAGGTATTCCACGGCGAACCGGTAGCCCAGGATCCCGGCGCCGGCGATCACGGCCTTGCTGATGTCCGAGAGGTAGGAGTGGTGCCGGAATTCCTCGCGGGCGTGCACGTTGGTGATGTGGACTTCCACCGCGGGGAGCTGCACCGCTGAGATGGCGTCGCGGATGGCCACCGAGGTATGGGTGTACGCCCCGGCGTTCAGTACGATGCCGATGGCCTTGCCGCGGGCGGCGTGGATTGCGTCCACCAAGGCGCCTTCGTGGTTGGACTGGAAGCACTCGACGTCGAGCCCGCGGGCGGCGGCGGTGTCCTTGGCGAGCTGTTCGACGTCGGCCAGCGTGGCCGTGCCGTACTTTTCCGGCTCGCGGGTGCCGAGGAGGTTCAGGTTGGGGCCGTTGAGGACGAGGATGGTGCCGCGGCCGGCTTCGGTGGCAGAGGGGGCTTCAGTCATGACTGCAAATCTATCGCGTCGGCCTGCCGGTGTTTCGAGGGCGGGGCCTTCGTTACGGAAACGCGGCGCCCCGCACCACCGGCGGGAAGGCCGGCGGTGCGGGGCTTATGTTCGCGCTTCTAGAGCGCCGTGACTTTCAGCACCAGGGCGTGCTCCGGGTTGATGTTGGGCATCGGCAGCCCGACCTCGGCCAGGAACCGGCCGCTGGCCTCGGCCCCCGAAGCCAGCCAGGCCGGCGGCTGGATCTGGGTGAAGGTGTGGCCGTAGTCGGCGTCCACCGGGGCCGGGAAGATGGCCTCCACCCGGTAGCGGCGCGCCGCGTCCAGCCCGGGCAATGCCACCCGCCCCAGCAGTTCGGCGAACGAGGTGCGCGTGCTCACCAGGGCGAACAGGGCCGCCGTCGAGCCCGCATCAACGGAACCGGAACCGGCAGAACCAGCCACCACGCCGTGGAGCATCAGCGACTCGTCGGGGACGTCGGCCCGGACCATGCGGCCGCTGTGGATCAGCCCGCGGTGCTCCTTGTACAGCGCGATGAAGCGCTTGAGCTCCTCGCGCTGCTCGCCCTGCACCTCCCGCACGTCCCACTCCATCCCGAAATGGCCGAACAGTGCCGTAATGGCGCGGAAGGACAGGTCGTGGGTGCGGGCGGTGGTGTGCGAGGTGGTGGGGCCGATGTGCCCGCCCACCAGTTCAGGCGGAACCACGACGCCGGTCCACCGCTGGATGGTCTGCCGCTCCAGGGCGTCGTTGCAGTCCGATGCCCAGAGACGGTCGGTGCGGTCGAGGATGCCGAGGTCCACGCGCGCCCCGCCGGAGGAGCAGCTCTCGATCTCGACGCCGGGATGGGCCTTCCGGAGCTCCTCGAACAGGCGGTAGGCGGCGAGGGTCTGCTCGTGGACGGAGGCGCGTCCGGCGTGTCCGTGCTCGGTGAGGTCCCGGTTCTGGTCCCACTTGAGGTAGCTGATGTTGTTTTCGCGCAGGAGGGCATCGATCCGGCCGAAGACGTACTGCCACGCCTCCGGGTTCACGAGGTCGATGACGTGCTGGTTGCGCCAGGCCAGGGGCAGCCGTCCGCCGTCCTTGTGCGAGGCGGCGGCCGGCCCCACGATCCAGTCCGGGTGCGCCCGGGCGACGTCCGAGTTGAGGTTGATCATCTCGGGTTCCACCCACAGGCCGAACTCCATGCCCCGGGTCGTGACGGCCTCGATGAGCGGCGTCAGCCCGTCCGGCCACAGCGTCTCGTCGACGAACCAGTCGCCCAGGCCGGCGGTGTCGTCGCGGCGGCCGCGGAACCAGCCGTCGTCGAGGACGAATCGCTCCACGCCGAGGTCGGCGGCCGAGTCCGCGAGCTCGATCAGGGTGTCCAGGTTGTGGTCGAAGTAGACGGCCTCCCAGGTGTTGAGCACCACGGGGCGCGGCTTGCCGCCGCCGGCGGCCGGGAGAACGTGGTGCGGACGCGCACGGAACCAGCTGTAGAACGCCTCGCTGATGCCGTCCAGGCCGCGGTCCGAATATGCAGCGAAGAGTTTGGGCGTGGCGTAGCCGGCGCCGGGCTCAAGAATGACCTCGGCCGGGCCCAGCAGCTCGGAGCCGCCGATCATGGTGCGCCCGTCGGCGAGGGTGTCCGCGAACTGTTCGTGGTTGCCGCTCCAGGCAAGGTGCGTGGCCCAGATCCGGCCGTGGCGGTTGCCGAAACCTGCGGTGCCGGCCGCGAACAGCAGCGAGGAGTCGTGCCCGGTGCGGCCGTGCCGGCCGCTGCGGACCCAGGTGCCCTGCTGGATGGGGCGGCGCTGCGGGTGCCGTTCCCGGCACCAGCGCCCGGTCAGGTCCAGAAGTTCGACGGCGTCGGGAGACACCGGGAGGACGGTGGCCAGTTCGTCGAGCTGGAACGGCGTGGTTCCGGTGTTCGTGACGGTGTGGCGCAGTTCCAGCAGGCCGCCGTCGTGCAGGGTGAGCGTGGATTCGACGGTGATGCCGGCGTCGGCATCCTGCTGGACGACGGCGGCGGAGTTGCCGTTGACGGAGGCACGCACGGCGCGCAGGCGAACGGAGAAGTCCAGTCCGGAGACGCCGTCGGAAATCCGGTGACCGCGCAGGGCCGGCCGGCCGCGCCAGCTCGAGGACGCCTGCGGGAGCAACCCGGCCGGGACGGTGACGTCGACCGCGGAGTTGGGGATGGCCGGCGTGAGGATGGACGGGGCCGGGAGCTCACCGCCAAGGTCGGCACCCCAGTGGATGACCTCGGCCTCCCCGCTGTTGAAGCTGATCACCAGGCTGGTGCCGGCGGAACGGAGGTGCAGGGGATCCATAGGTACGTCTCTTTCGTGAAAAGCAGATAGGTATGTTGGGTGCTGCGGGGCCGGGCGCCGTGTGCGCTGTTCCGGCCCCGCAGGGATGGTGCTGTGTGGATGCCTGGACTTTGATTCTCGTCCAGTCGGGCCCCTACTTGAAGAGGTCGTTCACCTGGTTGTTGGCTTCGGTCAAGGAGCTGGCGGGCTTCTTGCCGGAGAGCACGGCGTCCATTGCAGGCTTCATGATGCCGTCCACCTTCGCGGCTTTGTCCGCGATGGGGAACAGGAACGTGGTGCCGTCCTTGACATGGGTGGTGAAGGCCGAAACATCAATGCCCTTGGCCTTGAAGGCCTTGGCCGCTTTTTCGGAGGAGCTGGTGATGGCCGGGAAGACCACGGCCTTGGATGCCACGACGTCCTGGCAGGCGGCGGAACCGAGGTATTCAACCCACTTGACGGACGCTGCAGGGTTCTTGGTGCCCGCCCAGACGGAGTCAGCCAGGCCGTTGAACATGCTGGCACGCTTGCCGTTCGGACCCTTGGGGGTGGGGGCGAACGCCGTTTCCACGCCCTTGTAGCCCTTGTACTGGCCGATCAGCCAGTCACCAGTGGTGTTGATGGCCGCCTTGCCGGCGCCAAAGTTGTCCGCGAGGCTGGCGCCCACGGTGGTTTCCAGCTTCGGCATGTAGCCCTTGGCGATCAGGCCGGCCCACCAGGCGATGGTGTCCTGGAATTTCGGATCGTCGTAGTTGAACTTGGTGCCCCAGGGGTTCTTGTCCGTGTGGGTCCAGCCCGTGGTGGCGCTCAGGAAGCTCCATTCCGTCTGGCCCTGGCCGGAGCCGCTGCCCGCCAGGCCGAGCCCGTAGACTGCGACGTTGTTCTTGTCGAAGCCGGCTTCGTCGCCGCGCTTGCCGTTCTTGTCCACGGTCAGGTGGGCAATGGCCTTCTCGTAGCTGCCGCCGTCCGTCGGGTTCCAGTCAAGGTTGGCCATCTGCTCGGCGCTGATGCCGGCAGAGTCCGTCATGGCCTTGTTGTAGAACAGGCCCACGGTGTCCCAGTCCTTCGGCAGGCCGTACCGCTTGCCGTCCTGGCCGACCCAGAGTTCGGGCAGGCCCTTGGTAAAGCTGTCCAGCTTGACGCCATCCTTGGCCACGGCGTCGTCGAGGGGGAGCAGCTGCTTTTTGGCGGCGTACTCGGGGTACTTCGACAGGTGATTCGTGAAGACGTCAGGGGCTGTGCCGGCGACGAAGCCGTTGGTCAGCGTGGTCCAGTAGTCGTCCCAGCCGCGCTGGGTGATCTTGACCTTGATGTCCGGGTTGGCTTTGGTGAAATCGTTGGCGCACTGCTGGTAGGCGGGGAGCTGGTTGGCGTCCCAGAGCCAGTAGTTGATCTCGCCCTTGGCTTCGCTGGAGGCGGAGCTGCCTCCGCCACAGGCGGAGAGCGAGAGAGCGATTGCCGCGGCGGCAGCTGCGACGCCGATGGTTTTCTTCATGATGGACCTTTCTTGGGGATGCACGCCGGTGGCAGTGCAGGGGACCGAACGGGTGAGAGTTACTTGATTCCGGAGAAGCCGATGGAGTTGACTACCTTCTTGCCGAAGGCGATGAACAGCAGGAGCACGGGGAGCGCGGCCACGAGGGTGGCGGCCATCAAGCCGGTCCAGTCGGGGGCGCCCTGCGGGGACTGGGACTTGAAGACGCCCAGACCCACAGTGAGCACACGGACGCTTTCGTCCTGGCCCACGAGCAGCGGCCAGAAGTATTCGTTCCACTGGCCGATGAAGGTCAGCAGGGCCAGCGTTGCCAAGGGTGCGGCGGCGTTGGGCAGGACGATCTGGAAAAAGATCCGCAGGTGCTTGGCGCCGTCGAGCATGGCGGCTTCCTCCACTTCCCTGGACATGCCCAGGAAGAACTGGCGCAGGAAGAAGATGGCGAACGGCGTCATGAACAGGAAGGGCAGCGTCATGCCGGCGAAGGTGTTGAGCAGGCCCAGGTTCTTGATCATTAGGAAGTTGGGCAGCGCGGTGAAGATCGGCGGGACCATCATGGTTGCCAGGAACAGGCCGAACACCACGTTCCGGCCGGGCCAGCGGAGGCGGGAGAAAGCGTACGCTGCCATCGCACTGAAGAAGACCTGACCTGCAGTGGTGACGGTGGCGAAGATGACGGAGTTCCGCAGGTAGAGCCAGAAATTGATCGCGGCTCCCGAGCCGCCTTCCGCGATGGCCTCTTCCGGGCTCTGCATCCCGAGGACCCGCTTGAAGGCACCGAGGCTGAAGTCTGCGGGCAGCAGGTTGCTGGCGTTGGATGCCAGCGAGGCGTTGCTGGACAGCGCAGTCCGGAGCATCCACAGGAAGGGTGCCACCGTGACGGCCACTGCAAGGGTCACGAGTGCCCAGGCACCGACGCGCCGCCAGTTGACCGGCTTCTTCCTGATGGCGATGTTGCTGGCGGGCTTCTTGCGGGAAAGTATGGAGGTGCTCATGGCTGGGGTTCCTTAGTCCAGATCCGATTCGTTGCCCTTGAGGAACTTCATTTGCACGAAGGCCACCAGGGCGAGAATGAGGAAGAGAATGACGGACAGCGCGGATGCGTAGCCGAAGTCCGATTCGCCGAAGGCCTTCTGGTAGATGTACATCTGGATGACGCGGGAAGCGTTGATGGGGCCGCCTGCGGTGGTCACTGCCACGGTGTCGAACACCTGGAATGACCCGATTACGGTTACCACCAGCACCAGCACCAGGACAGGGCGAAGGAGCGGCATGGTGATGCTCCAGAACGTCCGCGTGGGGGAGGAACCGTCCAGCGATGCAACCTCGTAGACGTGGTTCGGGATGGCCTGGAGCCCGGCGAAGATCAGCAGGGCCGTGTAGCCCATGTGGCGCCACACGTTGACGGCGGCGACGGTGGGAATGGCCCACTGCTCGCTGCCGAAGAAGGCGATGCGCGGCAGGCCCATCCAGCTGATGATTTCGTTGACGATGCCGATCTGGTAGTCGAGCATCCAGAACCACAGCAGTGCGACGATGACGTTGGCCACCAGGAAGGGCAGCAGCAGTGCGCCGCGGATGAATGTGGACTTCGCGACGCGGTGCATCAGCAGGGCCAGGCCCAGGGCGATGACGGTCTGGAAGCCGATGTTCAGTGCCACGTACTGGACGGTGACCCACATGGCGTTCCAGAACAGTTCGTCGCCCAGCATGGCGGTGTAGTTCTTGATGCCGATCCAGGTGGGGTCACCCAGGATGCTGTACTCGGTGAAGCTCAGGTAGAAGCCCCGGATGGTGGGGACCAGATAAAAGAGAACAAAGCCGATCATCGCCGGGAAGATGAAGAGCAGGGCCACCCTCAGGTCGCCGAGGCGGCGGATGAGGCTCTTCCGGGCGGGTTTCGCTGTCTTGGGACGGCCGGCCCGCGCCGCCGTCTCCTGTTGCTGCTTGGTAAGGGTGGTCATCATCGACCCTTCCTGGGTGTGTGATGGAACTAACAATCGCCAACGAATCTACACGAGTAGATACGGGTCCGCAAGGATTATTTCCTTGCCGTTACTGGCCCGATTTTCTCCAACGTTGCAATCATTGACTCGAGTAGATTCTGCTGCAAGACTGTGGCGCAAGCATGTGCGAGCACCAGGAACACGGTGTCGCCCGGATCCTGAAAGGCAGGAACAATGGCGTTTTCAATCGGAGTAGTCGGCGTAGGGCAGTTCGGTGGCCAGTTCGCCCATCTCTTCAACCTCCACCCGGGGGTCAGCGAGGTCTTCGTCGTGGACGAGCGGGCGGACCGGGCGGCCGAGGCGGTTGCGCAGTATGACCTTGCCGGCTCCATCCGCAGCTTCGACGAGCTGCTGGCGTCCGGCGTCGATGCCGTTGCCATCTTCACGCAGCGGTGGACGCACGGACCGCTGGTGGAACGGGCGCTCCGGGCCGGTAAGCACGTCTACTCGGCCGTGCCCATGGCCGTCACCGAGGACGAGATCGCCAAGATCATCGACGCCGTCCGCGAGACGCGCAACGTCTACATGATGGGCGAAACCAGCTATTACAACCCGGCCACGGTCTATGCGCGCGAGCAGCACGCGGCCGGCCGGTTCGGGCGGGTGTTCTACGCGGAAGGCGACTACGTCCACGACATGGACCTGGGCTTCTACGACGCCTACCAGTACAGCGGCGGGGAGCGTTGGAAGGAAACCGCCAGCTACCCGCCCATGCTGTACCCGACGCACGCGATCGGCGGCGTCCTCGGCGCCCTGCCCGCGCACGCCGTCAGCGTCAGCTGCGTCGGTGTGAAGGATGACCGCGGGGACGGGGTGTTCGACAAGGACATCAGCATGTTCGGGAACGACTTCTCCAACGCCACGGCCCTCTTTGAGCTGAACGACGGCGGTGCCATGCGGACCAACGAGATGCGCCGGGTGGGCTACCCTTCGCACATCCGGGAGTCCCGCTTCCGCTTCTTCGGCACCGAGGCCAGCTTCGAGCAGCTGGCCAAGGTGACGGTGTGGCAGGACAAGGTGAACGTTCACGACATCTCGGAGCAGATGGAGTCCCGGCCCAGCGTGCCGCTGGACGATCCGTCGCTCGCCAATGTGGCGCCGGAACTCCGGGACGCCTTCGTGTCCGGACTGGCGCCGGTGCATGACAGTGGCAGGCTGCCGGATGAGTTCCGCGGCGCCCCCAACGGCCACGAGGGTAGCCACCAGTTCCTCGTGGACGACTTTGTGACGGCCGTGAACACGGGCTCGCTGCCCCCGATCAATGCGTGGACGGCCGCACGCTACACCCTGCCCGGCATCGTGGCCCATGAATCCGCCCGGCGCAACGGTGAACGCCTCCCCATCCGCGACTTCGGCGATGCTCCGGCCACGCTCTAGGACGTGCTGTAGCTAGCATGGACACTATGACCATTCCGACAGTGCCCGCCCCGCGGACCCAGGTGACCCGCAAGGATGTTGCCCGATACGCCGGGGTGAGCACCGCCGTCGTCAGCTACGTGGTGAATGGCGGGCCGAAGAAGGTGGCGCCCGCCACCCAGGCGAAGGTCCAGGAGGCCATCCGGCAGCTGGGCTACCGCCCCAACGCGGCTGCGCGGGCCCTGAAGCTGGGGTCCAGCGAAACGATTGGTTTGGTCATTCCGGACAACAGCAACCCGTTCTTCTCGATGCTGGCCCACGCCGTGGAGGACGCGGCGGGGGCGCTCGGGTACGCCCTGGTGCTGACCAATTCGGACGGCGACCTGGCCAAGGAGCGCCGGAATATCCGGAACCTGGCTGCCCGGCAGGTGGACGGGGTGGTGCTTGCCAGCGTCCTGTTCGAACCGGACCTGGTGGACCTTGAGACCGCAGAGATCCCGTCAGTGCTTCTGAGCCACAGCGGGAGCCCGGCCGGGGTCACCACGGTGGGCGTGGACCTGGCCAAGGGGGCGCGCACCGCCGTCGAGCATTTGATTGGCCATGGCCACACGAACATCGGCCTCGCCATGGGCACCACCACCGGCAACGAAGCGGACGCCCGCGAAGAGGGCTGGGTGCAGGCGCTCAGGGGCGCCGGCCTGCCGGAAGGCCCCATTGCCCGCAGTGCCTTCACCCGGGTGGGCGGCTACGCCGCAGGGAAGCGGTTCCTGGCATCGGGACACCGGCCCACCGCCGTCTTCGCCAGCTCCGACATGCAGGCCATCGGCATCCTCCGCGCGTTCCATGAGGCCGGCCTGTCCGTACCGGAGGACATCGCGCTGGTCTCCTTCGACGGGTCGGAGGACGCCGAGTACTCCTGGCCAATGCTGACCACCGTGGAGCAGCCCGTGCGGGACATGGCGGAGGCCGCCGTCCGGGCGCTCGTCGGAGCGGACCGCGGCGAGCCTGCCCGGCACCGCGTCTTCCCGACGAAGCTCCTGGTCAGGCAGTCCTGCGGCTGCTTGTAACTTCGCCGGAGACTAAACGAGCCGAAGCCGGCCCACCCGGTCGCGGAGGATCCGCTGGGCGTCGGGGGACAGCCCGGAATCGCAGATCACCTCGTCGGCTTCCTCCAGTTTGGCGATGGTGCTGATGCCCTGGGTGCCCCACTTGGTGTGGTCTGCCAGGACCACCACCTTCCGCGAGGCGGCGATGAACGCGCGGTTGGTTTCGGCCTCCAGGAGGTTCGGCGTCGTGTAGCCGGCATCCGCATCCATGCCGTGCACGCCGAGGAACAGCAGGTCCAGGTGCAGCTGGCTGAGTGCCGCCGTCGCGATCGGACCCACCAGGGCGTCCGACGGCGTGCGCTCGCCGCCGATGAGAATCACCGTTGAGGCGTGGCGCCCGGAGCCCGGGGCCGGGGCATGGTGGAAGAGGTCGGCGATCTTTACCGAGTTGGTCACCGCCGTGATCCGGGGGCCGTTGGCGAGCTCTTTGGCCAGCGCCCACGTGGTGGTGCCCGCGCTGAGGGCAACCGCCATGCCCTCATGGACCAGTGCGGCGGCCTCCAGCGCGATGGCGCGTTTCTGCGCCGTCAGCTGGGTGGACTTCAGCTCGAACCCGGGCTCATGCGTGCTGGCATCCCCGGGCAGCTTGGCGCCGCCGTGGATCCGTTCCACCTGGCCGCTTTCCTCAAGCATCTCGATGTCGCGGCGGACCGTCATCAGGGACACGCCCAGCTGCTGCGCGAGGTCCGACACGCGGACCACCCGCTCGCGCCGGACGGCGTCCACTATGGACTGGTGGCGGGCCGCGGGAAGCATCGGGATCCTTTCGCTGGATGAAACCTCGTACTGCCCATCATCGCCTAGCCCTTGCTGGAACCAAGAGTCAGGCCTGCAACAAACTGCCGCTGCAGGAGCAGATAGACAATGAGGGTGGGGATGACCGTGATGACCGCGCCGGCCGCCAGCAGGTTGTAGTTGTTCAGGAACTCGCCCTGGAGGTTGTTGATGGCCGTGGTGACGGGCAGCCGGTCGCCGCTCTGGATGAACAGCAGGGGCCAGAAGAAGTCGTTGTAGATGAAGATGACTTCCAGCGTTGCCAGAGCCGCGAAGGCGGGCCGGCACAGCGGCATGATGATTTCCCGGTACTGGCGCCAGATGCCGGCCCCGTCCACGAGCGCGGCCTCGGTGAGGTCCGCGGAGAGCGCCTTCATGTAGTTGGACAGCACGAAGGTGCAGAACCCCATCTGGAACGCCATGTTCACCGCAATGACGATGATGTACGTGTTCAGCATGTTGCCCGAATCGCTGAAGGAATACGGCACCTGGAAGTGCTTGGCCATCTCGAACAGCGGCGCGGCCAGCACCTGGGGCGGCAGCAGGTTTCCCGCCGTGAACATGATGAGCAGGGTGATGTTGAATTTCCAGCTCACCCGGCTGACGGCGAACGCCATCATGGAGGCGAAGAAGAGCACCAGCAGCACAGCCGGAACGCAGATGATCACCGAGTTCCAGAGGTACTTGGAGAAGCCGCCCTGCGACCAGGCCTGGATGAAGTTGTCGAAGTTGAAGTCGCCGGCCGCGCTGAAGTAACCGTGCTCGTTGGTCGAGGCGATCGGCCGCAGAGCGGTAAACACGGCCCAGAGCAGGGGGATCAGCCACATGACCGCCATGGCCGTCAGGAAGATATGCGTGCCGTAGTGCCGCTTCGGCTTGCTGCCGGAACGCCCGGTTTGCCCCGTTTGCCCGGTCACAGCCGTGCCGCGGGAGACGGCGGCGCTCATGCCCTGTTCTCCCTTCCGAAGGTGCGGCTGAGGTAGAAGACGATGGGAACGAGGGAGATGACCAGCAGGACCACCGCAAGGGCGGACCCGACGCCGATCACCTGGCCTTCGCCCACGAGGTTCTGGATCACCAGGGCGCTGAGCAGCTCCAGGCCGTTGGTGCCGCGGTTGATGACGTACACCACGTCGAATGCCCGCAGCGACTCGATGATGGTGATGACGACGATGACGATGTTGATGGGCCTCATCGCGGGGAACACCACGCGGAAGAAGGTCTGCGCCGCATTGGCCCCGTCGATCGCGGCGGCCTCCTTCAGGCTGGGGTCCACGCCCTTGAGGCCCGCCAGGTACAGCAGCATGACGTAGCCGGCGTGCCGCCACGTGGCGGCGATCATGGCTGCCCAGATGTTCACCGAGGAGTCCCCGAACCAGTCGACGGCCTGCGGCGTCCCGGACGTGCCGAGCAGGAAGTTCAGCAGGCCGTTATCACGCTGGTAGAACAGCTGCCAGATGATGCCGATCAGTGCCAGCGACAGCATCACGGGTGTGAAGAAGATGCTCTGGTAGATCCTGCTGCCGCGGATCTGCTGGTCGAGGAGCACCGCCAGGAGCAGGCCCAGCGGGGTGGCCACCAGGGCCAGGAAGGCCAGCCACAGCAGGTTGTGCTGGATGGCAGGCCAGAACGGCGGATAATCCTGCGAGATGTACTGGTAGTTGTCCGCGCCCGCCGGCCTGATGTCGGTCAGGGCCAGGCCGTTCCAGCGGGTGAAGCTGAGCCCGATCGACATGACCGTGGGCAGCCATACGAAGACCAGCTGGATGAGGGTGGGAATGCCCACCATGAGGGACAGGACGGCCTTGTCCCGGGTGGAGAGCCGGCGCACCTTGCCGCTGCGGACCCGCTTCGCCGGAGCCCTGGAGGGTTCCCGGGACTCCGGCGGGACGAGGTCTCGTGCTGTTGCGCTCATGGGACGGATGCCGGCCGCTACTGGGCCGCGTACAGCGACTTGGCCTGCGCCTCAAGGTTCTTGACGTCCATCTTGCCGTCCTTGAGGAAGGTCTGCAGGGCCGGGATCATGACGTTGTTGGCCATGGCGGGCAGGGCATCGCGGTCAAAGAACTGGCTGATGGACTTCGCCTGCGCGATGGTGTCGGCGCATTTCTTGTTCAGCGGCGTGAACTTGGAGGTGTCCGCGCCTTTGGCCGTGGCGATGTTGGAGGCGTCCACCGAGGCGTAGATGTCCTGGCCTTCGGGCGTGCCGATGAATTCCATGAACTGGTGCGCGGCCGCGTTCCCGCCGCCCTTGGTGGACAGCAGCAGCCCGTCGATGGGTGCCTCCACCGCGTCGCGCCCCTCGACGGCGATCTCCGGGAAGGCGAAGAAGTCGATGTCCTTCAGGACGGCAGGATCGGTGAACTGCTGCGTGACGAACGAGCCGAGCAGGTACATGCCGGTCTTCTTCGCGGCCAGCGCCCGCGCCGCGTCCTGCCAGGTCTGGCCGAGCGCTGCAGGATCCTGGAAGGGGAGCAGGGCGGACCAGGTGTCGAAGACGTCTGTCACCTTTTTCTGGTCCCAGGACTCCTTGTGGGCGCACAGGTCCACGTGGAACTGGTAGCCGTTGAGGCGCATGTTGATGTAGTCGAACGTGCCCATGGCGGGCCAGCCGTCCTTGTCCGCGAACCCGATCGGGATGATGCCGTCGGCCTTCATCCTGGCCGCCAGGGTCTTGAGGGCATCGAAGGTTTCCGGCACCTCGTAGCCCTTGTCGGCCCACACACTCTTCCGGTAGAAGAAGCCCCACGGATAGTTGTAGTTGGGGACGAAGTACATCTTCCCGTCCGGGCCGGTGGACGCCTTCTTCAGGGCGTCGGAGAAGTTGCCGCCGATCTTGGCCCAGACGTCATCGACCGGCGCCAGGAGCCCTTTGCCCGCATAGAACTGCATCCGGTAGCCGGCGAACCAGGTGAAGGCGTCGTCCGGTGAGCCCTGCAGGTAGGAGTTGATCTTGTTCTGGAAGTCGTTGTGCGGCACCACATTGGTGCGGACCGTCTTGCCCGTCTTCTGGGTGAACGCGTCGGTGACTGCCTGGTACGCCTTCTTGGGAACTTCGTCGGAGGAACCGGAGCCGAAGGTCAGGCCGGAGGATTCCGAGCCTCCGGCGGACGGTCCGTTGCCTCCGGTGCACGCCGCCAACAGCGGCACGCCGGCTAGGCCAGCGGCACTGATGCCCATTGTTTTGAGGAATGTCCGCCGGGCTGGCCCGGCGCTGGTGGACGCTTCCGGATGTGGTGCCATGATCTCTCCCGGGGACTGGAGTCATGTGACATGTGTCACATATCACTGACTATAACCGCGCAAAAGGGAACAGGAAAGATCGCAAACAACACGCGGGGCTTCCGGCGGCGGGACCTCCGTAAGAGGGAAAAGGCAGGGCCCGTCCGGGGTTCCGGACGGGCCCTGCCTGGGGTGATGCGCCTACTTCTTCAGTGATGCGGCGATCTGTTGCATGACGGTGTTGTCGGCGAGGGTGGTGGCGTCGCCGGGGTCGCGGCCCTCGGCGACGTCCTTGAGGAGGCGGCGCATGATCTTGCCGGAGCGGGTCTTGGGCAGTTCGGGCACCACCAGGATGGTCTTGGGTTTGGCGATGGGTCCGATTTCCTTGCCGACGTGGTTTCGGAGGTCCTGGACGATCTCGTCGCCGGAGTCCACGGCGTCGCCGCGGAGGATGACGAACGCGACGACGGCCTGTCCGGTGGTTTCGTCGGTGGCGCCGACGACGGCGGCTTCCGCCACCGCGGGGTGGGAGACGAGGGCGGATTCGATTTCGGTGGTGGAGAGCCGGTGCCCGGAGACGTTCATGACGTCATCAACCCGGCCCAGGAGCCAGATGTCGCCGTCCTCGTCCTTCTTGGCGCCGTCGCCGGCGAAGTACATGGTTTCGAAGCGGGACCAGTAGGTGTCCTTGAACCGTTCCGGGTCGCCCCAGATGCCGCGGAGCATGGCGGGCCAGGGTTCGCGGATCACCAGGAAACCGCCGTGCCCGTCCGGGACGGAGGCGCCGTTTTCGTCCACGACGTCCACGGCGATGCCGGGCAGCGGGACCTGTGCGGAGCCGGGCTTGGTTTCGGTGACGCCGGGGAGCGGGGCGATCATCTGGGCGCCGGTTTCGGTCTGCCACCAGGTGTCCACGATGGGGGCTTTGTTGCCGCCGATGACGTCCCGGTACCACATCCAGGCTTCCGGGTTGATGGGTTCGCCCACGGAGCCCAGGACCCGGATGGAGGAGAGGTCGTACTTGTCCGGGATGTCCCGGCCCCATTTCATGAACGTGCGGATCGCGGTGGGGGCGGTGTAGAGGATGGAGACCTTGTATTTTTCCACGATCTCCCACCAGCGGCCCTGGTGCGGGGAGTCCGGGGTGCCCTCGTACATGACCTGGGTGGCGCCGTTGATGAGCGGGGCGTAGGCGACGTACGAGTGTCCGGTGACCCATCCGACGTCGGCCGTGCACCAGTACACGTCCGTTTCGGGGTGCAGGTCGAAGACGGCCTTGTGGGTGTAGGCGGTCTGGGTGAGGTAGCCGCCGGTGGTGTGCAGGATGCCCTTGGGCTTTCCTGTGGTCCCGGAGGTGTAGAGGATGAAGAGCGGGTGTTCTGCGTCATGCCCGACGGCGGTGTGCTCGGCCGAGGCTGCCCCGACGGTGTCCGCCCACCAGTGGTCCCGGCCCTCGTGCCAGTCCACGTCCTGGCCGTTGCGCTTGACCACCACGACGTTCTGCACGGTGTGGCCGGACTGCTCGAGGGCGGCGTCGACGGCGGTCTTCAGCGGGCTGGGCTTGCCGCGCCGGTAGGTGCCGTCCGCGGTGACCACGAGCTTGGCCTCGGCGTCCTCGATCCGGGAGCGGAGCGCGTCGGCGGAGAAGCCGCCGAACACCACCGAGTGCACCGCGCCGATCCGGGCGCAGGCCAGTAGCGTGATGACGGCTTCGGGGATCATCGGCAGGTAGACGGCGACGCGGTCTCCCTTGGCCACGCCGAGGGACTCGAACGCGTTCGCGGCCTTCTTCACTTCCTCGGTGAGCTCGGCGTAGGTGTAGGAACGGGAATCGCCCGGCTCGCCCTCGAAATAGATGGCCACCCGATCGCCCAGGCCGTTTTCCACGTGCCGGTCCAGGGCGTTGTACGCGGCGTTAACCTCCCCGCCGACAAACCACTTCGCGAACGGCGGGTTGGACCAGTCCAGCGCCTCCGTGAAGTCCTTGCTCCAGGTCAGCAGTTCACGGGCCTGCTTCGCCCAGAACGCGGGACGGTCAGCCGCCGCCTCCTGGTACTCGCCCGCTTTGACCACGGCGTTGTCGGCGAAATCCCCGGAAGGGGCAAACTTGCGGTTCTCATGCAGCAGGTTTTCAAGAGCATCGCCCTGCTGGCTGGGGGTGGCAGCGGTGGCCGTCGAGCCTGGGGTGTCCTGGGACATGGTGAACCTCATCATTCATCGATCTTTGCTGCGCGGTGCGCCGGTCCCGGCCACTGCCCGGCCGTCACATGGCGGCGGGCAACGGCCCGTCGCGGACAAACCGCAAAGAGCTGTTCCGAAACCAGACTAGCGCCTCCGGCATCGGCGCGTGGGCCGCGTCACATGACGGGCCGTGAACGGTGCCCATTTAGCGGTGAACGGTACTTTGGGAGAGCTGTGCGGCTTCTGTGAGCGCGCCGCACCGCGGCCAGTCAGCTAGTGAAGCACCCTCCACTTGGCTAGGCTGAGATGGACTCGTGACAGTGGCCGGAGGCAGCCAGACCGCTTGTGGTCGGGCTCCGGCCGTAGGGCGGAATTACGCAACGGACGCCAGTCCGGGCGCCGCCACGCTAAGGAGAACAGAATGAATCAGCAAAGCCACGGCCAGCCGGGCCGGCAGGGCACGGCCCAGCAGGGCGCCGGCCAGGCGCCGCACGGGGCAGGACCGTCGGGGCGGCCGGAAGCGCACAACGCTACGCCGACCTTCATGAAGCAGCAGGGTGTGCGGAACGAGGCCGTTGCTGGACCCTTCACCGTCCGTGACCTGACCGTCTTCGCGGCCACCCTGTTTCTCTTCATTGCATCGCTGATCCCGATGTTTGCCGTGCGCTACAACCTGTGGAACCTTGGAAGCCTGTTCTTCCTGGGGCTTGGCGTGGTGCTGCCGCTCATCGTTGCCGCACTGTTCGCCGCCCGCCGGCTCGCCCCCGACACGAGGGTCCGCATCGGCTCCCTCTCTGTGGACCAGTTCGGTTCGGTGGTGGCCTCGTTTGCGGTCGGTTTCTTCTTCCTGTCCGTTGCCGGCGCCTACACGCCCAGCCTGCTCGTGGCGCTGATCGGATCCCTCGTGCTGCTGGCCGCCACAGTGCTGGCCCGTTACATCCCGTTCTTTGCCGGGGACTTCCTGGACCGCGCCGAGGTGCCGGCCCACATCATGGCGCGTGACTCGGCTGTCCCGGCCCGCAAGCCCAAAGCACCCAAGGAGCCGAAGCCTGCCGCCGCCAAGCCGGGCATTTTTTCCTCCGGCGCGGCCGCTGCTGGTTCTGAAGCGCGCGGCGCTGTGTCCCCTGGGCATGTTTCCCACGGTGCGACGGCGGTCGGCCAGGCGGGGCGCGAAGCAGCCCAATCCGGGGCCTCCGGCGCCGTCGTTCCCGGTGCTACAGCTCCCATTGCCGGTGCTGCCGGCGCAGCACCGGCAACCGGTATTTGGCCCGCCGCCAACGCGGCCAGCAGCGCCGCGGCCTCCCCGGAAACGGGACAGGCCGCCGTCGTGCCTGTGGCCGCCGAGCCTTCCGCGCAGGCCGCAGGCTCCACCGCCCAGGCGCAGACAGCGCCGTCCCCCAAGGCGGACGCCGCTGCCACGCAGCCGGCGGTAACCGAGGCCGAGCAGACCCAGCCGGACGCAGCCACCGTCGCCCCCGCGGCCAGCGCGGGAGTAGCCAGCGCCGACACCGCCGCACCGCGGCCGGGTACAGGAACGGCCGGTGCCCAAGCCCCGACAGCCGAAGCCCCCGCAGCTGAAGGTCTCGCAGCGGCATCGGCAGGCACGGAGGCGCCCGCAGCGGAAGCCCCCGTCGCCCAGAGCCAGTCCGACGCGGCTGCCCGTGAAGCTGAGGCGGCGCGCGCGGCCTCAGCCACGCCTGCCACTGCCGTTCACCCGCGGGTGGAGCAGGCGCGGTCGCAGGAACCGATCGGCGCCACCGTCGACCCCGCGAGCCGGCCGGAGGAGTCCGAGCAGGAGCAGGTCCACGAGGCCTTCTGGTTCGCCGTGGCGCAGCACCGCACCGCCGTCGACGAGCGCACCGGCGCACCGCTGTTCGGCATCGAGCCCGGCGGCTGGGTCCTGGCCCTCGAGGACCGCGGCGATGAGTTCCTGGTCCAGCATACGGACGGCCGGGTGGGCGTCCTGCGCGACCTCAGCAACATCGAGCGCGGCTAGCCGGCCGCCGTGGCCGATTCAGCTTCGCGCCGGCGCGGCACGCCGGGAATTCCGGTGAGCCCCGCTCCGGCGGGCGTTTCCGGGGATGCCGTCCCCGCCGATATCCCCGCGGAAAGCGGGGCGGCGGCCAGTCCGCCGGCCCGTTCCGGCGAGTCGCGCCTGGCGCTGAAGCGCCGGGCGCGCAGGATCAACCGTGCCCTGGCCGAGCAGTACCCATACGCCCACGCCGAGCTCGACTTCCGGAACCCCTTCGAGCTCCTCGTGGCCACGGTGCTCTCCGCGCAGACCACGGATGTGACGGTCAACCTGATCACGCCGCTGCTCTTTTCGCGTTTTCCGGACGCCCGCGCCATGGCGGAAGCGGACACCGAGGAGCTTGAAGCCATCATCAAGCCGACGGGGTTTTTCCGCGCCAAGACGCGGAATCTCCTCGCGCTGGCGAACCGGGTAGTGGACGAGTTCGACGGCGTGGTCCCCGGGCGGCTGGAAGACCTGGTGACGCTTCCCGGCGTCGGACGGAAAACCGCGAACGTGGTGCTGGGAAATGCGTTCGGCATTCCCGGCATCACGGTGGACACCCACTTCGGCCGCCTGGCGCGGCGCTTCGGCTGGACGGAGTCGGACGACCCCGTCCGGATCGAGTCCGACGTGGCGGAACTGTTTGAGCCCCGGGACTGGACCATGCTGTCCCACCGGGTGGTGTTCCACGGCCGGCGGGTGTGCCATTCCCGCAAGCCCGCCTGCGGGGCGTGCGCCGTGGCCAACTGGTGCCCCAGCTTCGGTTCGGGCGAGACGAACCCCGCCAAGGCCGCGAAGCTGCTGAAGTACGAACTGGCGCCCGGAAACGAGGAGCTCCTGTCCAAGCTGCTGGCCGAAACGCACCGCGCCGCCGAGATCCGGATGGAATCGCAGCGGAGGCCGCAATGACAGCACGCCAGGACCTGGTGGACCTCGTCGATTCAATCCGCGCGGGAACCGGTCCTGCCCGGAATCCCTACTGGCGCAAGCTCACCGTCGACGAGTCGGTCGCGCGGAAAGCCGCCGTCCTGATCCTCTTCGGAGCCCTGGACGATGTGCCCGCAGAATCCGACAAACCGCTCGTGGCTGCCGACCTGGACGTCCTGCTCCTGGAGCGCGCCCACACTCTCGATGACCATCCCGGCCAGGTGGCCTTTCCCGGCGGCGGCATCGACGCGGGGGAGAGCCCGGTGGAGGCTGCGCTCCGGGAAGCGGAGGAGGAGACCGGCCTGGACCCGTCCGGCGTCGAAGTGCTGGGCGCCCTGCCTGAACTGGCGCTGCCGCGCGGAAACTTCCTGGTGACCCCTGTGCTGGCCTGGTGGGCTTCGCCGTCGCCGGTACGGGTGGTGGACTACGGCGAGTCCGCCCAGGTTTTCCGGGTGCCGGTCCGGGACCTGCTGGATCCCGAGAACCGCACCATGGCGGCCGTGACCCGCCTGGACCAGACGTTCCAAAGCCCTGCATTCACCGTCAACAGCCTGGTGGTCTGGGGCTTTACCGGCATGATCCTGAACGAGCTGTTCGACCAGCTGGCCTGGGCCGTTCCGTGGGACCGGACCAGGCTTCACCCGCTGGACCTCTAGGCTGTACTGCCGGCCTTAGTGCTGCGACTTCCGCAGATCCACCACCAAGCCGGTGGCGGCGTTTTCGCGCAATGCGTTGATGCCGGCGACTACTCCCGAAACGCTCTTGAACCGCGGCGACTCTGCCACGATGTTTCCGTCCCCGTCCATGAGGCGGAATTTGTAAGACTGATCGCTATCCTGGTGAACTTCGAACTTGCCCGCCACTGGCGTGGAAACCCCCTGCTGATGCTTCGTCGCATGTGCCGGGCCAACTTATTGCCACTGCCCGGCCACCAATGACCTTAGTGGCCCACGCCACACGAGGCCAACTACTCGCCGGTACATTACTCGGTACAACCCTGTATTCCGTGTGACTTTTGTTTCCACCGTGCAGGGGCTATTGTCCTGCCCCGTTTCGGTCCGGCCGGCTATGAGAGAAAGCGGCTACTTGGCGTTGTCGTAGGAATCGACGACGGCGACGCTCACCGGAAACTCGACCGGAATTCGCCCGAAGAGCAGCTCCTTGGCGGCATTGGCGGCTTCCTCGATGGCCCGGACGCAGGCGTCAACGGCACTGTCAGGCGCGTGAACCATGACCTCGTCATGCAGGAAGAACACGAGTTCCCCGGTGGCTGAACCGTCGGCACGCATGGTGCGCAGCCGCCGTCGTAACTCCGCCAGCCAGCAGGCGGCCCAGTCCGCAGCGGAACCCTGCACGACGAAGTTCCGCGTGAAACGTCCGCGGGAACGGGCGATGGCGTCCGCGCGGCGCTGCTCCTCCGCAGACGTGGACCGCTGGCTGAGGAACCAGCGCTCCGACGGCGGCGGGCTGCTGCGTCCCAGGCGCGAGGTGACGGTCCTGCCGGCTTCGCCGTCGCGGGCGGCGCGCTCCACGAAACCCACGGCGCGGGGGTAGGTCCGGGCGAGCTGCGGCATCAGGCGGCCCGCTTCTCCGGAGGTGGCACCGTACATTGCGCCGAGCAGGGCCATTTTTGCCTTGCTCCGGTCACCGCCGAACCCTTTGGCCGCGATCCCCGCGTAGAGATCCTGGTCCCGGGCGGCCTCGGCCATGGTCGAATCCTGCGCCAGGGCGGCGAGGACACGGGGTTCCAGCTGGGACGCGTCGGCGACGATGAGCTTATGCCCCGGGTCTGCATGCACGGCGCCGCGGACCTGCCGGGGGATCTGCAGCGCCCCGCCGCCGCGTGACGCCCAGCGGCCCGAGACCACTCCGCCCACCACGTATTCGGGCCGGAACCTCCCGTTCCGCACCCACGCGTCCAGCCACGCCCAGCCGTTGGCGGTGTGCAGCCGCGACAGTTTCTTGTAGGCCAGCAGGGGTGCGATGGCCGGATGGCTGGACTCCTTCAGCTCCCATTGCCGGGTGGACTTCACTTCGATGCCGTTGCGGTGCAGGGCGCGCATCAGCTCCTGCGGCGAGTCCGGATTCAAAGCCGGTGCGTTCAGCAGGCCCCGGAGCTCGGTGCTTAGGGCCTCGAGCTTGGCGGGCCGGTGCCCGAGCGGCGGCCGCGGGCCCAGATGCTCGGCCAGGATGTGCTCGTGCAGTTCCTCGCGCCACGGAACGCCGGCATGCTGCATCTCGGCCGCGACCAGGGCGCTGGCCGATTCGGCGGCGAGGAGGAGCTGAAGCCTCTGCCGCCGGTTGCTGTCACCTGCCGGTGTTCCTGCGGCGGCTGCTGCAGCGGTTCCTGCGACGGGTGCTGCGGCCGCTTCGGCCGGTCCAGCCGCTGACAGGGCCGCCTGCTGGGCGGCGTATTCGGCACGCAGCTCGGCCAGGGTCTGCCGCGGTTCGGTGGCCGCGCCCGGGTCATCGAAGAGCGCACCCTGGTCCGCCGGCGGAGGGGGTGGCTGAAGCAGCCGCGGCGGCTGCAGGTCGTCGTCCTGCGTGAGCTTCTCGGCGTTCCCGGCGTACGGGGTGTGCGCCGTGAACTCGGAATGCGCCAGGATGGCGCCGCATAAGGAGAGGTCGTAGCAGCGTTCCACGTCGACGCCCGCCGCCAGCAGGGACGGATACCAGTCCTGGGTGCGGTGCCAGATCCAGCGCGGGCGACGCTTCTCGAGTTCGCGGACGACGGCGGCCAGCCCGGCTTTGTTGCCGGGTGCGGTTTGGGGTGCGGCGGATCGTTCCGCTCCGTGCGGGGAAAGGCTGACGATCCGGGGTTCCGGATTGTCGGGATGGGGAAGGCCTGCCGCCGTGAGTTGCTGTATGGCTGCGCCGTCGGGATGGGCGGCGAGCAACAGATACATGTATCCAATTCTGCCCTGCCGCCGTGCTGTCCGGCGCCGCGCCCGCCGTGCCTTCCGCCAATGGTTTTTCCACATACGCTCATTCGCCTCTGACGCGCGGCCGGTCTCTTGGGCACAGTTGCTGCATGAGCAGGCACCACGCCCGGAGCAGGCGACTCCCAGCAGACCCCGACAGTGCGGCGCCGGATGCTGAGCTGCCTCGGGCGCAGCGCAGACCGGCTCCGGCCGGGCCGTTGACCGGTTCCGAACCGGGAACCTGGCTTCCCGCTGACGGCGGTGACGTCCTGCTCGTCACTGGTTTCGAATACCTACGGGGCGAGGTCGAACGGATTGTCGCGGCGGCAGGCGGACGGCTCCGGGTGGTGGACGACGTGGCGGAGGCTGCGCCTTACTGGGATTCCGCGGCCGACGTCCTGGTGGGCAGCGATGTCCGGGAACTGCCGCCGCGGCGCCGCGCGCCAGCCGTGCTGGTGGGACTGAGCGGGGAAGGGGACACGCTTTGGCATCTGGGCGCCGCCTTGGGTGCCCAACGCGTCGCAGTCCTGCCGGACGCCGCCGCTTGGCTGGCGGAGTATCTCAGCCGGTCACGTTCACCGGAGGCCGGTGGCCTGGTGCTCGGCGTTACCGGCGGCTGCGGAGGGGCAGGTGCCACCACCGCCGCGGCGTGGCTTGCGCAGGCAGCAGCTGAACTCGGAGCACGGGTCTTGCTCGTGGACGCCGATCCCTGGGGCGGCGGCCTGGAGCTGGCCTTGGCCGCGGAGGAATCCCCGGGTCTCCGCTGGCCGGACCTCGCGGACGCCAGCGGCAGTATTGACCCGCAGCAGCTTGCGGACGCCTTGCCCGTCGCCGGCGGGTTCTCGTTTCTGTCCTGGCCTGGGAGCAGGGAACGGCTGACCCTCGTGGACCCGGTCACTGTGGGAGGCGTCCTCGACGCCGCAAGACGTGGATATGAAGTGGTGATCGTCGATATCGGCCGCAGCGCCGAGCCGCTGCGCACTTTCGCATGGGACTGCGACCGCCTCCTGGTCGTCGTCCCGGCCCAACTGAAGGCTGCAGTTGCCGCAGCCCGGCTGCTGCAGGAGCTTCCGCCCGTCGAATCCGCCCTTGTCATCAGGGGCAGGGCCGGGGCAGCGCTGGATGCCGCCCTCGTAGCCGAATCCGTGGGTCTCCCCCTGCACGGCGTGATACCGGAGGTGCGGGGCACGGCCTCGGCCACCGAGCTGGGCCGCCTGCTGGACCAGGGCAGGCGGAAGTCTGTGCGGCGCTTCGCCTCCTCCGTGCTCGGGTTCCTCGCCGGCGACCTGCAGGTGGGGGACCTCCGGTGAGTGCACATCTGGGAGTGCCAGGGACCGGTGCCGATACCGGCGACCGAGCCGCAGCAGGGTTCCCTGGCGCACCCGCTTCCCGTGCCGCGCTCGCGGAGACTGCCGGCCGGCGGCGCGCGGCCAGGGTCCTGGACGCGGGGCTTCTTGAGACGGTGCGCGAGTCGGTCATGGCGGATGCCGGGCCAGTGACCCCGTCGCGGGTGGCAGCCGCGGTACAGGCCACCGGAAAGCTGCTGGGCACAGCCGGTTCCCTCGCCGCCGCTGAACGCATCAGTGCCGAGCTCAACGGACTTGGGCCGCTGCAGCACCTGGTTAGGGATCCATCGGTGACGGACATCTTCGTGAACGCCCCGGACTCCGTCTGGCTGGACAGGGGCCGCGGCATCGAACGGACATCCGTGGCCTTCGCGGGGGAGGCCCAGCTCCGGGCCCTGGCCGCCAGGCTGGTCGCATCGGGCGGCAGGCGCCTGGACGACGGATCGCCGTGCGTCGATGTGCGGCTCGAGGGCGGTTACCGGGTCCATGCCGTCCTGCCGCCCATCTCGGCGGCGGGCACGCTGCTCAGTATCAGGATTCGGCGGGAACAGGTCTTCACTATGGACGAGCTCCGGGACGGGGGCATGTTCGGGCCACTGGTTCAATGCGTTCTGGAGCGCATGGTGGAACGCCGGCTGAGTTTCCTGGTCAGCGGAGCCACCGGCTCCGGAAAGACCACCCTCCTGTCTACCCTGCTGGGACTTTGCCATCCGGGGGAGCGGCTGGTCCTGATCGAGGACGCCTCGGAGCTGAACCCGGTACACCCGCACGTGGTCTCGCTGGAATCGCGGCACGGGAACCTTGAGGGAGGCGGCGCCGTGGATCTTGGGGAACTCGTCCGCCAGGCTCTCCGGATGCGGCCGGACCGGCTGATTGTGGGGGAGTGCCGCGGCTCCGAAGTGCGTGAACTCCTGACGGCCATGAACACCGGCCACACCGGAGGCGGCGGCACCATCCACGCCAACGCCGCCGGCGCAGTCCCGGCCAGGCTCACCGCCCTCGGAGCCCTGGCCGGGCTTGGGCAGGATGCCGTCCGCCTGCAGGTGGCCAGCGCCCTGGATGTGGTGGTGCACGTGGCCCGGTCGAGGCACGGACGCTATATCGCCTGCATTGGCATCCTCACCGAGCGGAACAGTGGCCTCGATGTCGCTGTAGCGTTGGACGTTTCAGGCGGCAGGCCGGTTCCCGGGCCGGCGTGGGAGGTCCTTGCCCAGCGGCTGGCCCTCGATCCTGGCCTGGCACTGGACACAGGCACGCTCCCCGAAGAACGCGGAGCCCGCAGGGCGGCAGCATGACTGCCGTCTTGGTTGGCGTACTGGCGCTTGCCGCGTGGCTGGTCCTGAGCCCTGCGCATGGGCCCCTTCGGCGGGCACGCGGCGCCTTCGGAATGAGCGGTTTGGCGGGTGGCCGGGTTCGCCGGAGCGGAAGGCCTGCCCTTCCGGGCGGCGGCAGATTTGGCTTCGCCCCGGGTCGCCGCAGGGCAGCCTTCGTCTCCCTGACGGTGGTGGTGCAGCAACTGGCCGCCCTGTTGAAGGGCGGTCGGTCTCCTTCGCGGCTGTGGGACGAACTGTGGCAGCTCTACGTGGAGCAGGGCTCCGCAGATGACGATCCCAGCCGGCTCCGGCTCAGTCCCGGGTCGGCGGCTGTCCTGTCAGCCGCCCGGGGAGCCGCCCTGCGGGGAGCGCCGGTAGCCGAGGCGATACGGTCGGCATGTTCGTCGTTGAGACAGGGAGCCGGCGGCCGTGAGCCGCGGATCTGGGCTGAGCTGGCGGCCTGCTTCGAGATAGCGGCGGCCAGCGGGTGTCCGCTGGCTGACGTTCTGACGCGCTTTGCGGCCCAACTGGAGGTCGAAGATGACGCCGAAGCGGCCCGGCAGACGGCGCTCGCCGGACCGAAGGCAACGGTCGCCCTGCTCACCTGGCTCCCCCTGCTGGGACTCGGTCTGGGTGTCTGCCTCGGCGTGGACCCGCTCGCGATGTTGCTGGGCACACCGTTCGGGGTGGCTGCGCTGGTCGCGGGCATCGGACTGACCGTCGCCGGCCGCATCTGGTCCGCAAGGCTTGTGCGGGCAGCGGCCGGAGCGGCCGCACCATGAAGACCGGCCGGCCGGGCTGCCGAGGCACGGCGGGGCCAGGCCAATGAGCGGATCGGCTGTGGCTGCTGCCCTCATCTTCCTGGCACTCGCGGCCGCCGCAGGCCTCGCCTTTAGCGGAACAGCTCACGCGAGATCCGGGCTCCTCCGCCGGAGTGGCCTGGCGGGCAATGGCATTGCGGATGGAGATGAAGGCTCTCAGAGCGGCGCGGAGCAGTCACCTGGACTGCGGGATACCGCCATGATGCTTGAGCTGATAGCCGCCATGCTCCACGCAGGTGCTGGCATCGGACGGGCCCTGGAACTGGTGGCTGCTGCGGCCTCGCCCGAGTACGGCCGCGCTCTGCGGCCCGTCGTGGGAGCCATGGCCATTGGTGCCGACTGGGAGACAGCCTGGCGGAGTTCAGACGTGCATTCGCCCGAGATACTCGCCCTCCGGGACGCCCTGGGCTTCGCCGCGCTGACTGGTGCGCCGTCGTCGTCCATCCTTTATGCCCAGGCCGCCAGAATGAGGCGGGAACGTTTCCGGGCCGCGGAGAAGCGCGCGGCCTCGCTCGGGGTCAAGCTGGTGGTTCCGCTGGGGCTCTGCTCGCTGCCAGCCTTCATCTGCCTGGGAGTCGTTCCTGTGCTGCTCGCCCTGGTTCCTTCGGGCACCTGAGGCCGTCAGGTTAGCTGAGTCCCCGGGCTGCTGAGTCCCTTCGGGTAGCTGAGCGACCCACGTGATTTCGCCCCCGCCAGCGGCGACCTCGACCCACACGCCCCGCTTGCTGCGGCGGCTGCGCCGCCATCCGTAGCCACCGCGGACACACCGGCACTGTCCCTCCACATGCGGCCGGACTGGCCGCTTTTCCACTTAGCGAAGTTCAGGCCTTACCGGTCCCGGCGGAGGACGGGAGAGTCGATTGCACCGGCAACCCGCCGGAAACGCCTGAAAGGAAAATTCATGTCCCTCAACTACCAAACGCCGGGTGAAGCCGCACGGCCCTTGCGCCAGGACTCCCAAGAAGCCGATGTGCTGGAGATCTACCCGGGCGCCAGTAGCGCGCCGCGGGTGAAGCCGCGGCCACGCAGGCGTCTCATGGGCTCGGAAGCGGGCATGGCGACCGCCGAGTATGCCATCGCCACCCTGGCGGCGGTGGGCTTCGCCGGGCTCCTGGTGTTCATCCTGCGAAGCGACGAAGTCCGTGGCTTCCTGCTCAACCTGATCCGGACGGCGCTGGCCCTGCCGTGAAACCCTCTCCGCAGACCCTGACGGCGGCCGGACCTGAGTCCTGCCGGCAGCACGGGAGCCCGTCCGGAGAAAATTCAGGCAGCCGCGGTCCGGGGAAGGCCCGCGGCACCGAGAGGCACGGGAAGAGCCGTGGCGCAGTGACCGCTGAATTTGCGGTCGCTCTTCCGGCGGTCCTGCTGCTTCTGGCGATGCTGCTGGCGGGGTCTGCGGCGGGGATCACCCAGTTGCGGCTGCAGGACGCGGCCCGGGCCGGCGCCAGGGCACTCGCCAGGGGTGAAGACCCCGCCGCCGTCGACGGTATTGTCCGGAAGCTGGCCGGCCCGTCGGCCTCGTCGGCAGTGGTTCCCGGCGGCGAATGGATGAGCGTCACAGTGTCGGACCGGGCGGCAGGGCCTCTGGGGCGCATGGTGCCGTGGACACTGACCGCCAGGGCCGAGGCACGCAGCGAAACGGCATCATCGGCGCCGACCCCGGAAACGGCACCGAGTCCGGGAACGGACTTCCAGACGCCGCCGGGACTGGTGCGGCACGTATACGGCATTGCTGTTCGGCGGTCCCTGTGACCCGGCGACGCCAACAGCCCCTCGGCCAGCGCCGGCATCCCGTGTCCGGAGTCGAATCCGAGCGCGGGTCGGGCACGGTGCTGGCCGCGGGGCTGGGCATGGTGGTTGTCCTGGTCATGTCCCTGCTCCTCATGCTGGCGCAGGCGTCGGCGGCGGCATCCAAGGCCGCAGCCGCGGCAGACCTCGCCGCGTTGGCCGCGGCGGACGCGCTCCGCGGTGTCTCACCGGGCGAGCCCTGCGTCGTGGCAGCCGCGGTGGCTGGCCGCCATAAAGCAACTCTTGTCAGCTGCACTGCCGGAGGCGACCAGTCCGTCGAAGTCAGCACCGAACTGCCTGCCGGTCCGCTCCTGGGCGTTGCCACCGGCCGTGCCAGGGCCGGACCGCCGCCTTAAACTTCGCTGGGCCCTAGACCGCGTTCGACGCCGGCGCACCCGCCTTGGAATCCTCCGGGGCTGCGGCGTCCCGCGCGTCCTTCAGCAGGACATCGATCAGGGTGACTGCCGCGTGCTTGTCCAGCGGGTTGTTCTTGTTGCCGCATTTGGGCGACTGGACGCAGGAGGGGCAACCGGATTCGCACTCGCAGGCCTCAATCGCGTCCCTGGTGGCCTTCAGCCACACCTTGGCTTTCTCGAAGCCACGCTCGGCAAAACCGGCGCCGCCAGGATGCCCGTCGTACACGAAAATCGTCGGCACGCCGGTGTCGGCATGGATTGCGGTGGAAACCCCGCCGATGTCCCAGCGGTCGCTCGAGGCAACCAGTGGGAGCAGGCCGATGGCGGCGTGTTCGGCCGCGTGGAGGGCACCCGGGAACTGCGCCTCGATGAGTCCGGCGCCCGTGAGTGATCGGTTCTCCACCACAAACCACACGGCCTTCGTAAACAGGTCCCGGGCACCCAGATCGAGAGGTTCCTCGCCCAGGACTTCATTGGAAATGAGGGCCTTCCGCTGAAAGGAGATTACTTGCGTTGTGACCTTGACGTCGCCGAAGTGCACAGCCACGTCGCCCCACTGCACCGTCCGCTGGGTCTCGAGGACCTCGATCTGCGTGACGTCACGGGCTGTCGTGTAATAGTCGGGATTCGCCCGGCGTACCACCACGCAGTGATCGTCCTCGTTCAGGTCCTCCACCACGTAGCTGTCACCCTGATGGACGTACACGGCCCCTGTATGGGCCTGGTAGTGCGTCTGCGGCGAGTCCATGGTCCCCAGCAGCGAGCCGGTGTCCGCGTCCACAATGCTCACCGGCCCGCCGCCGTCGGCCCGCAGGTTCACCATGGCCGCGGCGCTCTGCGGGTGGGTCCAGAACCAGCCGGCCGGACGCCGCCGCAGGTACCCCTGTGCCACCAGCTGCCCGAGGAGTTTCTCCGCAGTGGCGCCGAACAGCGGCAGCTCGGCTACTCCGAGCGGGAGCTCGGCGGCCGCGGCACAGAGGTGCGGACCGAGGACGTAGGGGTTGGACGGATCAAAGACCGTGGCCTCGACGGACACGTCGAAGATGGCTTCGGGATGGTTGACCAGGTAGGTGTCCAGGGGGTCGTCGCTGGCCACGAAGGCGGCGATGGCGTCCTGGCCGGCCCGGCCCGCGCGGCCGATCTGCTGGAAGAGGGACGCCCTGGTTCCGGGCCAGCCAGCCACCAGTACCGCGTCCAGCCCCGAGATGTCGATGCCCAGTTCCAGGGCCGAAGTGCTGGAAATGCCCAGCAGCTGGCCGGTCCGAAGCGCCCTTTCCAGGGCACGGCGTTCCTCCGGGAGGTATCCGGAGCGGTAGGCTGCCACCCGTTGCGGCAGGCTCGGGTCCACCTCATCCAGGAGCCGCTTGGTGATGGAGGAGATGGTTTCTGCGCCGCGCCTGGATTTGATGAAGGCGATGGTCCGGACCCGTGACGAGACCAGGTTCGCGAGGAGGTCGGCGGTCTCGGCGACGGCAGTCCTGCGCTCCTTGGCGCCGTTCTCGCCGCGGACCTCCGTGAGCGCAGGTTCCCAGAACGCCACGGTCGTGGACCCATGCGGCGAGGAGTCCTCCGCGACTCCGCGGACCGTAGCGCCAATGAGCCGGCCGAAGGACTTCTCGGGCTCGGAAGCGGTGGCGGACGCCGCAATGAACACAGGTCCGGCGGAGCTGCCATCGGTCGCGTAGTAGGCACAGATACGCCGCAGCCGGCGCATCAGATTGGCCACATGGGAGCCGAAAACGCCACGGTAGCTGTGCGCCTCGTCCACGATCACATAGCGCAGGCGCCGGAAGAACCCCGCCCACCAGGCATGGTTCGGCAGGATGCCGAAGTGGAGCATGTCCGGGTTGGCCAGGATAAAGTTCGCGTGGTCGCGGATCCAGCGGCGGGAAGCCTGGTCAGTGTCGCCGTCGTAAGTTTCGGCCCGGACAGTCGGTAGGTTCAGGGACCGGATCGCCGCGAGCTGGTCTGCCGCAAGAGCCTTGGTGGGGGAGAGGTAGAGCGTCACGGCACCGTCGTCGTGGATTTTTCCCGGGTCCGACAGGACACGGAGCTCGGACCGATGAATCGCATCCAGCGCCGGCAGTTGGTAGGCCAGGGATTTCCCGGACGCCGTTCCGGTGGCGATCACCACGTGATCGCCACCGTGGGCGATGTCCGCTGCCCGGATCTGATGCCGGTAAGGCTGGTGGATGCCGAGTTTTCCGTAGGCGGCGACCAGGTCGGGGTGCGCCCAGGCCGGCCACGGTTCGTGCACGGCGGCGCGCGCCGGAATGGTCCGCACATGCCGGAGCTGCTCCGGGTCCGGGCCACGGCCCAGCAACGGAATCAGCGAGTCATGGGGGTTCACCCCAACATTCTTTCATCCGGGCAAAAATCGCCGGGACGGAACCGGGGGGAGGGTCTGCGGCGGCGAGTCAGACCACGGAGAGGTCGGACCCCTCATCGGAGGCGGAGAGCATCAGCACGTGGCACACCGACGACCAGCCCAGATGCGAATACAGCTTTTGCCCGTCCAAGGACGCCAGCAGGAGCCCGTCCTCCACGTCGTGCGAGAACGCCTGCGCCGCCAGGGCCTTCATGATAAAGCTGCCCAGGCCCCGGCGCTGGAAGGACGGTTCGGTGACAATCTTGTCGAAGACCGCCGTGCCGTTGATGACCACCACGCGGCCGCTCGCCGCCAGAGTCTCCCCGGAGCGTACTTCGGCAAAGTGGACACCGTCGGATTCCCACGTTTTCAGGGACAGGTCGTCGTCCGAGAGCCACGGGTCCTCAGAGTCCTGCGTTTCCATGTCCACGACCATCATGGTCTGGGACGCCGACGTGGCGTTGAGGTTGTGCTGCTCAGCCAGGAGCTTGTAGCGCCCCACATCATCGGTCAGGATGGTCAGGACCCGCTTGGGTGCTTCGGCAGTCTTTGCAGCCAGGTCCGCGAACTCGGCGTCCGTGGGATCGGAGGCGAAGTATTCCCAGTCCCCGGTGGTGTCCGCACGCAGGGCGGCGGGGAACCGTCCCTCGGTGCGCGTCTCATAGCCCCGGCAACCAGCCCAACCGGCTACCCAGACTTCAAGCAGATGAGTGATGTCTCCAACCATGGCTTCTGGCGTCATGTGATGAGAGTATTCCAGCGCTGTCATAAGCAACAGAGCTTTGGTGCTTGCTTATGCAATTGTGATAGGGGCTCTTGCCCCGTCCGAATCCGTCCCCCGGCGGCCACCAAGTACCCTTAAATACGTGGCTTTGAACCGAATCGTACTCTTTTACGGCTTTACTCCCATCGCAGACCCGGACGCTGTTCGGCTCTGGCAGCGTGCCCTGTGCGAAAGGCTCGGCCTGACCGGACGGATCCTCATCTCCAAGGACGGCATCAACGCCACCGTCGGCGGGGAGATTGCGGCCGTCAAGCAGTACGTGAAAACCACCCGTGAATACAAGGGCTTCCACGGCATCGACGTCAAGTGGTCCGACGGCGGGGCGGAGGACTTCCCCCGCCTGAGCGTCAAGGTCCGCGATGAGATCGTGTCCTTCGGCGCGCCCGGCGAGCTGAAGGTGGACAATAACGGCGTTGTGGGAGGCGGGACGCATCTTAAGCCCGAGGAACTCCACGAACTCGTCGACGTGAAGAAGGCCAGCGGCCAGGACGTCGTGTTTTTCGACGGCCGCAACGCGTTCGAAGCACAGATCGGCAGGTTCAAGGACGCCGTCGTCCCCGACGTCGCCACCACCCACGACTTCATCACCGAACTCGACTCCGGCAAGTACGACCACCTTAAGGACCAGCCCGTCGTCACCTACTGCACCGGCGGCATCCGCTGCGAGGTGCTGTCCAGCCTCATGGTGAACCGCGGCTTCAAAGAGGTGTACCAGCTGGACGGCGGCATCGTGCGGTACGGCGAAAAGTTCAAGGACCAGGGTCTCTGGGAAGGGTCCCTGTACGTCTTCGACAAGCGCATGCACCTCGAATTCAGCGAGGACGCCAAGACCATCGGCGAGTGCGTCCGCTGCCAGGCGCCCACGAGCAAGTTCGAGAACTGCTCCAACCCCAGCTGCCGCACGCTCACCCTGTACTGCACCGGGTGCGCATCCAATCCGGACACCCTGCGCTGCCCCGACGGCTGCGCCGCCTGAGCTGGACGGCAGCGGCGCCGCCGCTCGGGCGAGCGGGCCGCGCGCGGCTGAGCTGCAGCCTCAGATCCGGCTGATCCGGTAGGCGAAGTTGGCGTCCGAGCGCGCCTCCACCGTCACCCGAAGCACGGAGTCCTCGTCCAAGTGCACCACATTGACACGTGACGTGCCGCACCGGAGGCTCAGGTCCACCAAGGCGAACTCCGCGTCGCGGATGGTGAAAGAAACCCGCCGCTCGCTCCGGCACGCGAGGGTGAGGGAGTACGTGCCGCCCGGCAGCTGCTTGGTGGATTCGGTCTTGCTGCGGCCCCGGCCAACGCTGCCGTAGCTGGTGTGGAAGACCTGTCCCTCTGCGTCGGGCAGAACTTCCTTCGCCCATTCGGTGAGCTCCTGACCCGACACGGGCACGTTTTCCAGCGGATCACGCGGCAATACCGGATCCGTCACCACCGGGGCGGCGTCCGGAAGTTCGCCCCGGCCGTCGTCATAGTTGTATTCGCAGCCGCTCAGCACGGCTGCCAGCAGCACAAAGAAAAGCACGACGGCGGCTGCCGGCGCCCGCAGCCAACGCATGCGTTGCGCCCGCCCCAGGAAACGATGCGCGGAGGCCATCCGCACCGCGGGCATACCCCGACTTTAAGCCTCCCGGAGGCGGCGGTACAGAGGCGGCGTAGATGGGAATCCGCCCCGGGAAAAATTGCCCACCGCGCACTCCCGGAGCCGCCGGGACCATACGGCTCCGCGGCTAAAGTGCCCCGGATTAACTCGCAGGAACCAGGTGGTAGGCGTACAGGAGCGGCGCGTCCACGCTGGAGGCGCTGATCTCCATCCGCCCGGTCGTCGGGACAGTTATCTTCGCGGTTTCGCGGCTGCCGTTGCAGGCGGCCCCGGCTTCCGTCAGTTCCTTGCCGGCGAGCGTCACGGCGAAGAACGCCTTCCCGCCGCCGTCGCAGGTGATCGTCAGTGTGTAGTCGCCAGCCGGGACGCTGGCTGCCTCCTGAATGATCCTGTTCCGGTTGAGGATCTTGCCGGAATCCTCCAGCACCGCCTGGCTGTCAGACGGCAGAGCGGTGGCCCGCCACCGCGGAACATCGGCATTTTCGACCGACACCACGGGGGAGCAGGCGGCCGTTGCCAGCAGTACGACGGCGGATGCGGCCGCCCCGCCGAGGGCACGGGAAATCAGGGGTAAACGGTCAGGCATGACTTCAAACTTACCCGTTTGAGCTGCCGCCGGATTCTGTTCCCTTCCTCCCGCTCCGCCGCGTGGCCACAAAAGAGACAAGTCTGTCTGCCTCGGCCAGCACTTTGGCCATGCCCGCGGAGTTCGCCAGGACCCTTTCGCCCCTGGACTCCAGGGTTACGGGAATGACCGTGGCCCGTGCCGCGGCGGGGGGCGGCACGGCGGTTTCGTGCGGCGGGGGTTGCGGTTCCGCGGCCTCCCGCCGGGCACTTTCCTCGGACTGGGTCAGGGCATCGATCTTGGCGCCGCCGATCTTGTCCAGCATCTCGTAGTCCTCGTCGGTGCACAGGTCGCTGGCCGCAAGGTGCTTCAGTGCCACCAGGCCAACGACGGCCCTGCTGAAGTCGCGGTCCATGGCGAGGTCGATGGCCCACTGCGTCCGCTTCCACCACTGGTCCCGCCGGTCCGCCTCGCGCCGCTGGGTGAGCGTACGCCACGCGATCCAGGCGGCAATGACGGCGGCCAGCAACGGTGCGAATGCCGCCGCGTACCGCAGCCAATCGGGATCGGCGGCCACCGCCTGGGTTCCGAACATGGCCCAACTGTAGCTTCAGCCGCCGACAATAATCGGGCACCACACACCGCGCTACCGCAGCCGAAAGGGGTGAGAGGGACAGGCACGCAGTCATGCCCGGGAAATAGACTTGGCCGGTGACCGAACCAACGCACTTCACCGCCGGCAACACTCCCGACGCACCGCGCAGCGACCTGCCCGATCTCCTGCAGGCGCTGGCCGCAGACCTCCGGGAGGTGGGCTACACCCTGGAGGGTGTGGCGCAGCTGCTGGGGGACTCGGCGTACGCTGCCCTCGGCCGGGACCAGCTCATCCCGGCAATGATCGCGACGGAAGCAGCGGCCGCCGGCGAGCCGCGCACCGCGGCCCTGGCCGCCGTCGTGCGTTTCTGGCTCCTGGCCGTTCCGCAGGAAGCGGCGGTGCTCGACGGCGCGTTGCCGCGGACCCGCGCCGAAGGCCTCGTGGCGCTGGGGCTGGCGAAAGCCGCGGGGACCGAGGTGGCCGCCGAAGCGGACCTGCGCCCCTACGGCTGGGACTCGGGCGACGGCGGCGCCGAAATCTGGGTGGCCAGCGACCTTGCCGCCCACCAGCGTCCCGGCGTCCTCAGGCACGACCACGTCCTGGGCATCGGGCAGGCGTCCACCACCCTTGTCCAGTCCACCATCCGCCGGCCTGCCGGAAGAGCGCTGGACCTCGGCACCGGCTGCGGCATCCAGACGTTCCACCTCCTGCAGCACAGCGGCCACGTCACCGCCACGGACATCTCCGAGCGCGCCCTCGCCTTCACGCGCTTCAACCTCCTGCTCAATGCCCAGGCCCTGGACATCGATCCGGCCCGGCTGGACAAGCGCGTGAGCCTCCGGCTTGGATCACTCCTCGCGCCAGTTGCCGGCGAGGCTTTTGACCTCGTCGTGTCCAATCCGCCTTTCGTCATCACGCCCCGCACCGCGGGCGAAGCGCCGGCTGACCAGTTCACCTACCGCGACGGCGGCCTGCCGGGGGACGACATCGTCGCGTGGCTCATCCAGTCCCTGCCCGGTGTGCTCGCCCCGGGCGGAACTGCCCAGCTTTTGGGTAACTGGGAAATCCCGGAGGGCTCGGACTGGGATGAGCGGCCGCAAAGCTGGGCCGGTCCGGACACGGACGCGTGGTTCATCCAGCGCGAACAGGTGGGTCCCGAGCAGTACGCCGAGACCTGGCTGCAGGATGCCTCCGAAACCCGGGACCGCCGGCACTACCAGGAGGCCTACGCCGCGTATCTGGCGGACTTCGCCTCTCGGAATGTCGCGGGGATCGGCTTCGGCATGATCTTCCTGCGCCGGCCTGCCGGTGCGCGGCGGATCCGCCGCTTTGAGGAGATCACCTACCCGATCGAACAACCGGTCGGGCCGCACCTCGGGGCGGCGGTCGAAAGGGCCGACTGGCTGGCGGACCGCGACGTGTCGGCCGCCCACCTGCTCGTGGCCGAGGACGTCACCGAGGAGCGCCACCAGCGCCCCGGCGCCGAACACCCCGGCGTCATCCTGCTGCGCCAGGGAGCGGGCCTCCGCCGCACCAACCTGCTCAGCACCGAACTGGCGGGTTTTGTTTCCGCGTGCGACGGCGACCTGACCGCCGGACAGATTATCGGCGCCCTTGAGGCGCTGCTGGGCGGGTCAGAGGGGTTCGACGGCGACGCCTTCCAAGCCGGTCTGCTCACCGAGGTGGCCAATCTGGTCCGGGACGGATTCCTGCTCCCGGCAGACAAGGACTGACAGCGCTCCCACAGCGCGAACGTACAGTTGTGGCCCCAAATCCCAAGGGATTCAGGGCCACAACTGTACGTTCGCGCTGGTTGACGTTCGCGCTGGACCGTCAGTTAATCAGGGCGCGGTCCATCCCGGGGGCAGGGACGTCCATGGTGAAGCCGCACATGCAGCGGTAGGTCACGGCGTCGGCTGCACCCACGGCCTTTAAGGAGCGAATCAGCCGCTGGCCGTCCACCCTGATGGCCATTTCCAGGGAGAATTCCTCATCCAGACGCTTCATCGGCCGCCGGCAGTGCCGCGGGGTGCCCGTTGGCGCCAGCAGGGAGCCGTCGGCGGCTGCGCCGGTTGCCAGGCCTGAGCCGGCCAGTTCACGGGCGGGCTGGGCTGCCCGTGTCAATGCGTCTTCGTCGAGGGTAATCATGGTCTTCCTTTGGGCTTCTCACGGGGCTGCCAACACTGGCGGCCCCGCCGCGAACTGCTTGCGGGAGGTCTGTTTACGGATGTAAGCAAAGCATGCTTAGTATTTCCGCGGCAAGCCGGGGGGTCGGAAGTTTGGATATCAAGCATTTCTTTCAGAGCCTCGTGATGCTGCGTAAACTGAAGGAGTGAGTACTGACAGGCCGTCTTCGGGACCGGCCGGAACCCCGCCGGCGGACGCCGCGCCGCGCCGGAAAAACCGGCCGGAAAAGAAGGTGGAAATCACCGACCCCAAGGCGATCCGGGCCCTGGCCCATGCCGCCCGCCTCGAGGTCATCTCAGAGCTGTACTCCACGCAGTCCAGCCGCACGGCAACAGAACTGGCCCAGCAGACCGGGCTCACCCCGAGCGCGATGAGCTACCACCTGCGGGCGCTGCAGAAGTGGGGCATCGTGGTCCCGGCCGAGGCATCGGCCGACGCCCGCGAACGCCGGTGGAAGGCCGCGGGCACGGACTTTGCGATCAATTCGGGCGGGGCGGTGGCGGGCCCGGACTTTGCCGTGATCGACCTCGAACTGGATGCGTTCCGCCGCCGCGCCAGCGCCTACTCCCGTGCCCGGGACGAACAGCGCCAGCGCGGAGAGTCCGGGGAGCCGGCATCGGCGGTCCTTCTCGCCAGCAACCTCCTCTACCTGACGGCCGAGCAGCGCAGCGAACTGACGGAAAGGGTTTTTGACCTGCTCCGGGACTACGAACTTGAGGATCCCAGCCGCATTCCGCCGGGCTCCGAGCGGATCGCCACCATGTGGTCCATGATTCCGGACGACCGCACCCTGCCCGGTGCCCCGGGCGGCCACGCAGGCACCTGACCGGTGCGGGGGACGGGTCCATGCCGGCCGCCAGGACCCCGCCGGACAGCCGGCAGTCCCGGCCGTGACGGGGGCCACCGTTTTCCACATGACAGCGCAGAATTCTGCAAAATATGGTGAACTAGGCCAATATGGGCTGATCTGCCCGAGCAACCTTTTTCTGTAGGAGCACTGTGCCAAGCAAGGCCAAAACCGGCAAGAAACTCGTGATCGTGGAGTCTCCGGCCAAGAGCAAGACCATCGCCAAGTACCTGGGCGAGGGCTTCATTGTCGAGGCCTCCATCGGTCACATCCGCGACCTGCCGCAGCCGTCCGAGCTCCCTGCGGACCTGAAGAAAACCTCCCTGGGCAAGTTCGCCGTCGACGTCGAAAACGACTTCAAGCCCTACTACGTCGTCTCCCCGGACAAGAAGAAAAAGGTGGCCGAGCTCAAGGCCCAGCTCAAAGACGCCGACGCGCTCTATCTCGCAACCGATGGGGACCGCGAGGGCGAAGCCATCGCGTGGCACCTCCTGGAGGTCCTGAAGCCCAAGGTCCCCGTGTACCGGATGACCTTCGGTGAAATCACCAAGGAAGCCATCCACCGCGCCATGGACAACCTGCGCGACGTCGATGCCGCCCTGGTGGACGCCCAGGAGACCCGCCGCATCCTGGACCGCCTCTACGGCTACGAGATCTCCCCGGTGCTGTGGCGCAAAGTGGCACGTGGCCTGTCCGCCGGCCGCGTGCAGTCAGTGGTCACGCGCATGGTGGTGGACCGCGAACGGGAGCGCATGGCGTTCAAGGCCGCGTCCTACTGGGACCTGACCGGCCAGTTCGGTGCTGACGCCGGCTCCTTCAAGGCCAAGCTCGCCGCCGTTGACGGCGCCAAGGTCGCCTCCGGCCGGGACTTCAACGACGACGGCGAACTCACCTCGCGCAACGTGGCCCACCTTAACGAGGAACTCGCCACCTCGCTGGCTGCTGCGCTGCAGGACGCTGACTTCCGCGTCCGCTCGGTGGACACCAAGCCGTACACGCGCCGCCCCGCCGCGCCCTTCACCACCTCCACGCTGCAGCAGGAGGCGGGGCGCAAGCTGCGGTTTTCGTCCAAGAGCACCATGCAGATCGCCCAGCGGCTGTATGAAAACGGCTACATCACCTATATGCGTACGGACTCCTCGGCACTGAGCGACGAGGCCGTCACGGCCGCCCGCCGCCAGGCTGCCGAGCTGTACGGTCCCGAGTACGTTCCGCAGTCGCCCCGCGTCTACACCAGCAAGGCCGCCAACGCGCAGGAGGCCCACGAGGCCATCCGTCCTGCCGGTGACTCCTTCCGCACCCCGGCGCAGGTTGCCCAGCAGCTCAGCGGCGACGAATTCCGGCTGTACGAACTGATCTGGAAGCGCACTGTCGCCTCGCAGATGGGCGACGCCAAGGGCTCCACCGCCACCATCCGCCTCGGCGCGGTGGCCTCCGATGGCCGCGATGCCGAATTCTCGGCCTCCGGCACCGTCATCACCTTCCCCGGCTTCCTGGCCGCCTACGAGGAAGGCAAGGACGAAAGTCGCGGCGACGACGACTCCGACGAGGGCCGCCGCCTGCCGAACGTCGCGAAGGGTGACGGGCTGACCGCTTCCGAGATCATCGCAGTTGGCCACGAGACTTCGCCGCCGCCGCGCTACACGGAAGCCTCCCTGACCGCCGAGCTGGAAAAGAAGGGCATCGGACGGCCGTCCACCTACGCGTCCACGATCTCCACCATCCAGGACCGCGGTTACGTGCGGAAACAGGGCTCTGCCCTGGTTCCGAGCTGGATCGCCTTCTCCGTGGTGCGGCTCCTCGAACAGCACTTCACGGACTACGTGGACTACGAGTTCACGGCCGACATGGAAGGCGACCTGGACAAGATCGCCAACGGCCAGGCTGTGGGGGCCGCCTGGCTCAAGCACTTCTACTACGGTGAAGACGCAGATCCGGGCCTGCTGAGCATCGTGAACAACCTGGGCGAGATCGACGCTCGCGAGATCAACTCCGTGCCCATCGCGGACGGCATCACGCTGCGCGTCGGCAAGTTCGGCCCGTACCTGGAGAGCTCGCTCCCCACGGTGGATCCGAAGACCGGCGAAGTGGTGGAGTCCGCCCGCGCCAACGTCCCGGAGGACCTCGCCCCGGATGAGCTCACCGCCGCGAAGGCCGTGGAGCTTATGGAAACCGCGGCCCCGGAGGAACGTGTCCTCGGTGCCGATCCGCACACCGGACACACCGTTGTCGCCAAGAACGGCCGGTACGGCGCCTACGTCACCGAGGTCATCCCTGAGATGACCGAGGAGCAGCTGGCCAATCTGCCCGTCGAGTACTACAAGAACGGCAAGCCCAAGCCGCCGAAGAAGCCGGTCAAGGCCAAGCCGCGCACCGGTTCGCTCTTCAAGTCCATGACCGTGGAATCTGTCACCTTGGACGAGGCGCTGCAGCTCATGAGCCTGCCCCGGGTTTTGGGTGAGGACGCCGAGGGCAACCCGATCACGGTGCAGAACGGCCGCTTTGGCCCGTACCTTAAGAAGGGCACGGACTCGAGATCCATCGGCTCGGAAGAGGAAATCTTCACCATCACGCTGGAGCAGGCGCTGGAGATCTACTCCCAGCCCAAGCAGCGCGGTGCCCGCGCCGCGGTGCCGCCGCTGGCCGAGTTCGGTCCCGACCCCGTATCGGAGAAGAACATCGTGGTGAAGGAGGGCCGCTTCGGTCCGTACATCACCGACGGCATCACCAACATCACCGTGCCACGCAGCACCTCGCTGGAGGAACTGACCCGGGAACGCGCCGTCGAGCTTCTTGCCGAAAAGCGGGCCAAGGGACCGGTGAAGCGCACCACCACGCGCAAGCCCCCGGCGAAGAAGGCGGCAGCAAAGAAGTAGGGGTCGCGGCGTTAGAGGAGATGGAAAGGGAAAGCGAATTGCGTCGTGCCCTGCAACGTGGTCGAGTAGATACATGACTGAACAGCCGGAACCCGCAGACATCACGCCGCTGAACGACCTTGAGGAGAAGCTGGCCCGGGGCGGCCAGCCGGACGCCGATCCGGTGGACGTCATCCTGTCGTTCCTCAACAACGAGGTCTACATCATCAGTTCCGACGCGCTCGAGGGCGAGGACTCAAATGTTGAGCCGCTGGTGCTGGGCAACGCGGACGGCCAGCCGGTCCTTGCCGTGTTCTCACACCCCAGCCGGGTGGACGCGCAGTACCTGGAGGCCGCCCCGAACGTACTGGGCACCCAGGGCGCGGCGATCATCGCCAACATCGGCGAGGAGCTGGGAATGGTCATCAACCCCGGCGCGGCCTACGGCTTCGAGATCAACCCCGAGGGCATTGCCAACATCAAGCGTGACTTCAAGCGCGCCGATGAAGTGGACCCCAACCCTGCCGGCCTCGAAGGCGAGTGAACCCGGCGCGGCCCTCCGCAACCTAAAACCCGCAATGTAAGCCACGGGTTGCGTCCGCTGCGCCGGCGGGGGGAATAATGACAGGATGCGGCTAGGCGTTCTCGACATCGGTTCAAACACTGTCCACCTCCTGCTGGTGGATGCCCACCCCGGCGCGCGTCCTGTGCCTTTCGCCTCGCACAAGCGTCCCCTCTCGCTGGTGCAGTACCTCGACGCGGACGGCAACATCACCGACGCCGGCCAGCACGAGCTCACGGAGTTCGTGCTCGAGGCCTGGGAGTTCGCGGCCCGGCACAAGGCCGACGACCTGCTGGCCTTCTGTACATCGGCCATCCGCGAGGCCACCAACGGGCCCGCGGTGCTGGCCCGGGTGAAGCACGAAACCACCGTGACCCTGCAGGAGCTCACCGGCAGCGAGGAAGCGTCCATGACCTTCTTCGCCGTCCGCCGCTGGTACGGCTGGGGCGCAGGCACCGTGCTGAACTTCGACATCGGCGGCGGTTCCTTTGAGATGGCGCTGGGGCAGGACGAACTGCCGGAACTTGCAACCTCCGTGCCCCTGGGCGCGAGCAGGCTGACCCGCGACTGGCTGCACGAGGATCCGCCGTCCGCGAAGAGCGTCAAGGAACTCCGCCGGTACATCCGGGCCACCCTCAAGCCGGTGGTCCGCAGCTTCAACGAGGTGGGCAGGGCGAACGTCGTGGCCGGCACCTCCAAGACCTTCCGGTCCCTGGCACGCATCGCCGGGGCAGCCCCCAGCGCCGCCGGCCCGTACGTGAAGCGCGACCTCAACCGCACCGACCTGGGCATCTGGGCCCAGAGGATTTCCGCCATGAAGTCCGAAGACCGGCTGCACCTGCCGGGCGTCTCCGAGGCACGCGCCAACCAGCTTCTCGCCGGCGCGCTGGTGGCTGAAGCGGCCCTGGAGCTCTTTGAGTACAAGAAGATCAAGATCTGCCCGTGGGCGCTGCGCGAGGGCCTCATCCTCCGGCGGCTCGACCAGCTGATCTTTGACGGGCCGCTGGAACCTGCACCGCATGTGGGCGTCCCGCAGGTCTCGGTGCTGCCCGTCCTGTAGGGGCAGCGCCCGCCTTGCCGTGACCAGCGGCCGTTGGGCCGTCGTCTTAAACGAGAAGCGCCGGCCGGTTACGCAGAAGAAGCTGGGGGGAACACTTCTGCAACCGACCGGCGCCACGCCGGTCCCGAAGGACCGGCTCCATCACTCGCACCTGTGAGGCGTCTACGACTCTAGCGACGGAGTATGGGTGTTCTGGGGGATTTACCTGAGAGCGGGCTGGGAATCGGTCTGCCGGTGGACATGAGCTTAAAAAGCAAGGACACCGACGGCCTGCTGCAGAAAAATGGGCAAAACCACTGCAGACCGTCGGTGCCCGACAAGCATCCCCATGCTTGCTTCATCACTCGCACCCTCAATGAGGTAATACCTAAGTTAGGGGCCCAAGGTGTGGGAATGCTTCGACCAGCATGTGAGCTTCCTGTGAATGGCCGGGGTCTGCAACCGGAGCGATGAACTGCAATGATGGACCAATGAGCAACCGAATCGCATTCCTTGGCTGTGGATCAATGAACGAGGCCATTCTGGGCGGCCTGCTGGAAGGCGGCACGGATCCCATGGAGATCGTGGCCACCGTCCGACGCGCGGAGCGGGCTGCGGAGCTGGCCGAACGGCACGCCGGCATCACGGCCATCGCGGGCAGCGAAGAACCCGACAACAACAAGCAGGCTGCGAAGGGCGCCGGCATCGTGATTCTCGGCGTCAAGCCCGTGGGTATCGCCGAGCTGGCCCGGGAAGTCAGCGGCTCACTTTCCCCGGATACGATCGTCATCAGCGTTGCTGCGGCCGTTTCCATCGCCCAGCTCGAAGCCGCCCTGCCCGCCGGCCAGCCGGTGATCCGGACGATGCCCAACACCCCGGCGAAGCTGGGCCGCGGCGTGGTCTCGGTGTCTGCGGGCACCCACTGCTCGCCCGAGCAGCTCCAGCGGGCGAAAGATATTCTCGGCGCGGTGGGGACCGTCGTCGAAATCCCGGAGGAGCAGGTGGACGCTCTCGGTGCCATCAGCGGTTCGGGTCCGGCCTACGCGTTCTACCTGGCCGAGGCCATGGCCGCCGCTGGCGTTGAACTGGGCCTGGACCAGGAACTGGCGCTCCTGCTGGCTCGCGAAACCGTGGCCGGAGCAGGCCTCATGCTCGCGGAACCCGGCGCCGAGCCGGCCGCCCTGCGCAAAGCCGTGACCAGCCCCAACGGCACCACCGAGCGCGCCATCGCAACGTTCGATGACCGCGGCCTGCCGGCCATCATCGCCGCGGGCGCCCGCGCCGCCGCCGACCGCTCCGCGGAGATCACCAGGCAGCTCGGCTGACCACACCACCCCCACCGACGCATCGGAGTTTTTGTCCAGATACCGCGGGTTAAAGCCCTTCTAGAGCCCGATATCTGGACAAAAACTCCCCACGACGGGTGGAAGGTTAGCACGACGGCGGGCGGACGGTTAGGCACGACGGCGGATGGTGTTGCGGACGACGGCGGGTCACGCCGTCGTCCGTCTTACTTAGCCGTTACGGCCTGGCGGCGAACCGCTCCAGGAGGTCCACGTGGCCGGAGACGATCAGCATGTCGCGGGCGGACACCTTGGTCTCGGGCCGGGCGTAGGTGAAGTCCTCTCCCGGGGATTTCACGCCCACGATGGTCACGCCGTACTTGGACCGCACCTTGGACTCGTCCAGCGTGAAACCGACTGTTTCACGCGGCGGGTACATCTTGACGATGGCGAAGTCGTCGTCGAACTCGATGAAGTCCAGCATGCGCCCGGAGACCAGGTGCGCGGCGCGGACGCCGGCGTCGGCCTCGGGGTAGATGACGTGGTTGGCGCCGATGCGGGTCAGGATCTTGCCGTGGGACGGCGTGATGGCCTTGACCCACAGGTGCTCGATGCCGAGATCCACCAGGTTCACGGTGATGAGCACCGAGGACTCGATGGACGTGCCCACGCCGACCACTGCTGAACTGAACTCCTGCGCGCCCAGCTGCCGCAGCGCGTCGATGTTGGTGGCGTCGGCCTCCACCACGTGGGTCAGGACGGTTGACCACTTCTGGACCAGGGACCTGTCGCGCTCGATGGCCAGCACCTCGCGGCCCTGCTTCACCAGCTGCTCGGCCGTGGAGGAGCCGAAGCGGCCCAGCCCGATCACCAGGACCGGCGCGTTGTGGGCGGGGCGGTTGGGGGCGCCTGACGAATTAGCCAATGATGGGCCTCTCTTCCGGGTAGTGGTACAGCTGGCTGCGCTGGCGCAGGGCCAGGCCAGCCGCAAGCGTGACGGTGCCGACGCGGCCGGCGAACATAAGGACGGCCAGCACATACACGCCCTCCGGCGGCAGCTCGGCGCTGAGGTTGGTGCTGAGGCCGACGGTGGCGAACGCCGAGATGGTTTCGAACAGCACCCGGTCCAGCGAGGCTCCGCTGATGTGCAGGAGCAGGAATGCGGACGCGGACACCCAGGTGGCGCCGGCGACGATCACCGAGATGGCCACGCGCATGGTGCCCTCGGGGATGGTGCGGCCGTAGACCTTGACGTCGGCGTCGCCGCGGGCCTCGGCGATGATGGCCAGGAACATGACGGCGATGGTGGTGACCTTGATGCCGCCTGCCGTTGATGCGGAGCCGCCGCCGGCGAACATCAGGGCGTCCGTGAGCAGTTTGGTGGTGGACTCCATCTGGTTCTGGTCCACCAGGTTGAAACCGCCCGAGCGCGTCATGACCGAGGCGAAGAGCGAGTGCGTGATCTTGTCGCCGAGGCTCATGGAGCCGATGGTGCGGGTGTTGTCCCACTCCATGAGTGCCCACAGCACGGTGCCGGCCGCGAGCAGGATGAACGAGACCTGGATGGTGAGCTTGGTGTGCAGGTTCCACTTTTTCCAGTTCAGCCCGTTTTGCTGCAGCACCATGACCACGGGGAAGCCCAGGCTGCCCAGGAACACACCGAGCATGAGCGGAATCAGGATCCAGAGGTCGGTCTCGTAGGGGACGATGCCGTCCGAATGCGGGGTGAAGCCGGCGTTGTTGAAGGACGAGATCGAGTAGAAGACGCCGTGCCAGACTGACTGCCAGAAGGGCTCGCCGAGGACCATGAAGCGCGGGATCAGGGCGATCGCGAGGGCGGCCTCGATCACCACGGACGTGGTGATGACGATCCGCAGCAGCGTACCGACCTCACCAAGTCGGCCCGCATTGTTCATGGCTTCCTGGGCGATGAGCTTGCCCCTGACCCCCAGTTTCTTGCTCACCATGAGGGCCAGCAGCGAGGCCAGGGTCAGCGTGCCGAGGCCGCCGACGAAAATGCCGACCAGAATAATCAGCTGACCGAAGAAGGACCAGTGCACGGCGGTGGACACCACGGTCAGGCCTGTGACGCAGACGGCCGAGACGGCGGTGAAGAGGGCCTGGTGCAGCGGGGTGAAGTCGCCGGTGGCCGAGGACGCCGGCAGCGACAGCAGGGCGGTGAAGAGGACGATGACCACCACGAAGGCGCTCAGGGCAAGACGGGCCGGCGACGTGTTGGCAATGTCATCGATGAAGTCACGGATGCCCGTGAATATCCACAGGCCCTCACGCTCCGGCGTTGCGGGTTGCCAGCTGGCCGGGCTCTTGGACCTCGACTGGCTTTGGGTCATGTGCGGCTGTTCCTCGATTGACTCTGCTTCCTCCAGTAGTAAACCACTAAACCCCGCGCCGTGGCCGGGCGGAGCAGCAGACCGGGCTCCGGTAGCCTGTCAGTAATGACATTCCAGCCCGGCCTCAGCCTCCCCGCACTGCCAACGACGGTGGTGTGGGACGCCGCCATGACGGCATACAACTTCGGCCCGGGCCACCCCATGGCGCCCGAGCGCCTGGACCTGACCGCCCGGCTGGCCGGGAGCCTGGGGTTGCTTGACCTTCCCCACGTCACACTGGCCGCCCCGGACGTGGCCGACGACGCCGAGCTCACCACCGTCCACAGCCCCGACTTCGTGGCCGCGGTGCGCCAGGCCAGCGAGGACCCGGCCGCCGCGGACGGGTCCTACGGGCTGGGCACCGAGGACGACCCCGCCTTTGCCGGCATGCACGAGGCCGCGGCCCGCCTGGCCGGCGGCTCCCTACTCGCCGCGAGCTCGATACTGGACGGCTCGGCGGTCCGGGCCGTGAACTTCGGCGGCGGGCTGCACCACGCGTCCCGGGACCGCGCCAGCGGCTTTTGCGTGTACAACGATGCCGCCTTGGCGGTCCGGAAACTCCTCGACGGCGGCGTGCAGCGGGTGGCATATATCGACGTCGACGCCCACCACGGGGACGGGACGCAGAGCATCTTCTGGGACGACCCCCGCGTGCTCACCATCTCGCTGCACGAAACCGGCATGTCGCTGTTCCCCGGCACCGGCTTCGCCAACGAGATCGGCGGCCCCGAGGCCAAGGGCAGCGCGGTGAATGTGGCACTGCCAGCGGGAACCGGGGATGCGGGCTGGCTGCGTGCGTTCCACGCCGTGGTTCCGCAGCTGGTGGGTGCCTTCGCTCCCGAGGTCATCGTCAGCCAGCACGGCTGCGACTCGCACCGGCTCGATCCCCTGACGCACCTCAACGTCAGCGTGGACGGCCAGCGCGAGGCCGCCACCGCCGTCGCGAACCTGGCCGCCCGCTACTGCGGGAACCGCTGGATCGCCACCGGCGGCGGCGGGTACCACATCACGGGCGTGGTGCCGCGGACGTGGAGCCACCTGATCGGCATCGCTGCCAACCGCCCGGTGCCGCTGCGCACCCCCGTGCCGGAGGCGTGGCGGACATACGTGCAGGAGCGCTACGGCGTGGACACGCCCGAGAGCATGGGCGACGACGCCGACGTCTGGTGGCGCTCCTGGGAAGTGGGCTTCGATCCCAACGACGACATCGACCGCACCGTGATGGCCACGCGCAAGGAAGTCTTCCCGCTGTACGGGCTGGACCCCTGGTTTGACTAGTTCCGCTAGTACTTCATGGGGACAACCACCGGCGAAATAGTAGATGCCATTCGGCGTATATGTCGCTAGGGTGGGTCTCATGGTGACAGACGACGTATTTGCCGTCATTGCTGAGGCAACGCGGCGCGACATTCTCGTGTCTCTCCAGTCGGGGGACAAAGCTGTGGGGGAGCTGGTCGAGGAGCTCGCCGCCAGCCAACCCACCATCTCCAAGCACCTCAAGGTGTTGCGCGAAGCAGACCTGGTCAGCATGCGCGCGCAGGGCCAGAAGCGCTACTACGCGCTCAATCCCAAGCCTCTGGCCGGCGTCGCAAGCTGGCTGGAGACGTTCGACGTCGGACGCGCGGCTTCCGCTGCAGCCTCACCGGACGCCGCAAACCAGCAGGCTGAGGAAGCCCAAGCCGGCACTGCGCGGGCGGCAGCCTCCGCGAGTCCTGCCCCCGCGCCCGCCGCCGGCCAGTCGGCCGAGGTGCCGGACGCATTCGCCGCCGCGGGGACCCAAGCCGCTGCGGCGCAACCCGGCAGCGCCGCGGAGGACGCCACCCACGCACCCGGGCGACCGTCGAGCGGCCAGCTCAGTCCCGCCGTCGTGGTCCCCGGCGGCCAGGTGCCCGGCGTCGCCGGCCAGGACGATACCGTCCCGCAGCAGATCGGCCGCACCGTGGGCCGCGCCGCGACGAAGGCCGCCGACCTGCTGGCGAATCTGCCGAAGTTCGGCCGCAAGAAGTAGCCGCTACCTGCCGAGGATCCGCACGTGGTCCGGGGTCAGCTCGGAGATCTTGCTGACGCCCAGGAGCGCCATGGTGCGGGCCATGTCCTTTTCCAGGATCTGCAGGACACGGTCCACGCCTGCCCGGCCGCCGGCCATGAGACCGTACAGGTAGGCGCGGCCGATCAGCGTGAACCCGGCGCCGAGGGCCAGGGCGGCAATGATGTCCGCGCCGCTCATGATGCCCGTGTCCAGCATGATCGCGGCGTTGCTGTTGTCCGCCTTGAGCGCCTTGGAGACCTCCGGGAGCAGGTGGAACGGGATGGGGGCGCGGTCCAGCTGGCGGCCGCCGTGGTTGGAGAGCACGATGCCGTCGGCGCCGTGGTCCACCACCTTGCGGGCGTCGTCCACGGTCTGGATCCCCTTGACCACCAGCTTGCCCTTCCAGGTTTCGCGCAGCCAGTCCAAGTCCTCGAAGGTGAGGGTGGGGTCGAACATCGAGTTGATGAGGTCGGCCACCGTGCCCGTGTACCGCGAGAGCGATGCGAAGGTGAGCGGCTCGTGGGTGAGGAAGTTGAACCACCAGGCCGGGCGGTAGGACGCATCCAGGACGGTCTTCAGCGTCAGCGCCGGCGGGATGGTCATGCCGTTGCGGACATCGCGCAGCCGTGCGCCGGCGACGGCGGTGTCCACCGTGACCATGAGGGTGTCGTTACCGGCATTCGCCGCGCGCTCGATCAGTTCGAGCGAGCGGTCCCGGTCCGTCCAGAGGTACAGCTGGAACCAGTTGCGGCCGTTGGGCGCCGCCGCGGCCACGTCCTCGATCGAGGCGGTGCCCATGGTGGAGAGCGTGTAGGGGATGCCCGCTGCCTCGGCGGCCTGCGAGCCGGCGTATTCGCCCTCGGACTGCATCATGCGGGTGAAGCCGGTGGGCGCGATGCCGACGGGAAGCCGGGAGGACTTGCCCAGAATGTCGGTGCTCAGGTCGATGCTGGACACGTTCCGCAGGATGCCGGGGCGGAACTCGATGTCCAGGAACGCCTCGCGGGCGCGGCGCAGGGTGATCTCGGACTCCGCCGCGCCGTCGGTGTAGTCAAAGGGGGCCTGGGGCGTGCGGCGCTTGGCGATGTCACGCAGCTCCCAGACGGTGCTGGCACGCTTGAGCCGCGCTTCCTTGCTGAACTCGGGCTTCTTGAACTGCATGAGCGGGGCGAGGTCCGAGTACTTCGGGACGCGGCGCTTCAGCGCGGCCGGGACTGCGGCAGCCGCAGCGGCTGCGCCGGCGGGCCGGGTGGCAGGAATGTCCGTGCTCTCCGGGGCCGGAGTCGTCTCGGGGTTGCTTGGCTGGATGGTGTGGGTCATGGCTTTCCTCCGTGGGCATGCCGGGAGATGCTGAACAGGAGCGTCCCCGCTGTGGTCTAACCACACTCTATGGCATGTGGTCCAACCACATCAAGTACCATGGGCTCATGCGCACGCACCAACTTGTCCTGCGGTGGATCGAGGACCAGCTCTCCGGCGGCCAGCTGGCCGTGGGCGGCCGCCTGCCCGCCGAGCGGACCCTGGCCGAGCAGCTCGGCGTCTCCCGCACCTCCGTCCGCGAGGCCATCAGGGTCCTCGAGGCCATGGGCGTGGTCCGGGCCGGCGTGGGTTCAGGCCCCGAGGCCGGGACGGTGGTGATCTCTGATCCGACGGCGGCACTCGGCTCCGCGCTGCGGCTGCATGTGGCCACGCAGCACCTGCCGGTGGAGGACGTGGTGGAAACGCGCGTGCTGCTCGAGTCCTGGGCGGCCGCCCGGGCCAGGCCGGATGCCCCCGAACTCGACCTCGCCGGGGCCCTGCTTGACGACATGGACGACGGCCACGCCGTCGATGACTTCCTGGCCCTGGACGTCCGCTTCCACCTGGCCCTGGCGGACGCCGCCGGCAACGCCGTGGTCAGCGCCATGATGGGGTCGCTGCGGGAGGCGATCCAGGGCTACGCGGGGCAGCTGACCGCGAATCTGCCCGACTGGGACGCCACAGCGTCCCGGCTCCGGGCGGAACACCGGGAGATTTTGGCGGCCATCCGGAAGGACGACGGCGGCCGGGCGGCCGAGCTCGTTGCCGCCCACATCCGGGGGTACTACAAGGAAGCCGGGCTGGGCCCGAAGGATTCGGACCCAGCCCGGCCGTAGCTGACCCCTGGGTGGAGTTTTTGTCCAGATAATGGCCGCAAAAGGGGCCTTAACTCGCGATATCTGGACAAAAACTCCAAAGGGGTTAGCGGACCTCGACCTCCAGCGCCTGGAAATCGTCGGCAGCGTGCCGGCCCACCAGCAGGCGGAAGGAGCCGCGCTCAACCTGCCAGCCGCCGTCGTAATGGCCAAAGGCCCGGGACGGGATCCTGACCTCGACGGTGTCCGTGCCGCCCGCCGCCAGGTGCGTCCCGGCGTATCCGGCCAGCCAGCGCACAGGCCGCTCCACCGCGGAATCCTCGCGGGACAGGTAGACTTGGACCACTTCGCGGCCGGTGCGGGTGCCGGTGTTCCGGACAGGGACGTGCACCACGATGTCCTGGCCGGCCGGAACGGACTGCGGTGCGTGCGCGGTGCCGAGTTCGAACGTCGTGTAGCCCAGCCCGAAGCCGAACGGCAGCAGCGGGGCGGCGCCGCCCCCGGCCTGCTGCCTGAGCCAGGCGCGGTAGCCCACATGGATGCCCTCGCTGTAGACCACCTTGCCGTCAACGGGCGTGGTGTTCAGTACGGGCACGTCCTCGAGTGCCGCCGGCCAGGTGGTGGGCAGCCGGCCGGCTGGCTCTTCCTTGCCGAGCAGGATGTCCGCCACGGCGGTGCCGAATTCCTGGCCGCCGAACCAGCCCAGCAGCACCGAGCCGACCCTGTCCAGCCATGGCATCAGCACCGGTGAACCGGAGTTGACCACCACCACGGTGCGCGGATTAACCGCGGCCACGGCCTCAACAAGCTCGTTCTGGTAGCCGGGGAGGTCCAGGTCCTTCCGGTCGAAGCCCTCTGATTCGATCGCGGCGTTGGTGCCCACCACCACGACGGCGACATCGGCGGCCCGTGCAGCCTCGATGGCCGCCCGGATCTCGGCCTGGGGGTCGGCGACGATGGCTTCCTCGCCGAGCAGGATGGCCGTCAGCGGGATCTCCTGCTGCTGCGGCAGCTGGTACAGGGCGTCGATGGCGAACCGCTGGCCGGCCGCGGCCTCGAAGGCGTGGATAGTCTGGGGCGGGTCGAACAGGGCGGCGCCCAGGACATCGGTGTCGTCTTCCAGTTCGCCGTTGAAGACCTCGGAACCGTCGATGGAGACGGCGATGTGGCCCACCGTTCCCACGCCAAGGTGGCGGACACCTGCAGTTTCCGCCGTCCACTCGGTCTGCATGCGGATGGCCGCCGTGCCCTCCGGAATGCCGACCCCGAACCAGATCAGGTGCGAAGCCAGCCGGTCCTCGCCGGAGATCTCCGTGCCGTCGGCGGCCAGGAAGGTGACGCGCATGCCGGGCACGCCGCTGACCGGGTTGTGCAGGGCCTTGCGGGCGAACGGCTGCAGCCCCTCGGCCACCTTGGCGCCGCGGGCGTAAGTGACTGTGACGTCGTCGGGAAGTGCTTTGCGCAGGCCCTCCAGCGGCGAAACGGTGTACCTGGGCATGACGGTGGCGCTGCCGCCGCCCTGCGTGCGTGCTTCCTCGGCGTTGTGACCGATGACGGCGACGCTGCCGAGCAGCTTGGCGTCGAGGGGGAGCAGGCCGCCCTCGTTGCGGACCAGCACGGCGCCGCGGACTGCCACCTCGCGGGCCACCTGGGCGCCGTCGAGTTCCGTGGGGAAGGCGGTGGCCGGCTCGAAGCCGTCGAGCGCACCGACCCGGGCGGCGAGGCGCAGGATGCGGGTGACCTTTTCCAGGACCGCGTCCCGGCTGACACGGCCGTCCTCGACGGCGGCGAGCAGCTTGGCGCCCCAGTGGCCCACCGGACCCGGCATCTCCAGGTCCTGGCGGGCGTTGGCGGCCTCCACCGAGCGCACGCCGGTCCAGTCTGAGACCACGACGCCGTCGAAACCCCACTCGGTGGACAGCGGAGTTTCGAGCAGCTTGTTCTCGCTGGCCGTGGTGCCGTTGATGGAGTTGTAGGAGCTCATGACCAGCCAGGCCCGGGCCTCGGTGATGGCGTCCTCGAACGCGGCCAGGTACAGCTCTCGCAGGGGCCGTTCATCGACGACGGAGTCGGAGGTGAACCGGTCGGTCTCGGCCTCGTTGGCGAGGTAGTGCTTCGGCGTGGCGCCCACGCCCATCGACTGCACGCCGGAGACGTACCCCGCGGCCAGGGTGGCGGTGAGGCGCGGATCCTCGCTCATGCATTCGAAGTGGCGGCCGCCCAGCGGGGAGCGGTGCAGGTTGATCGTGGGGCCGAGGACGGCGTGCACACCCTTCCGGCGCGCCTCCTGGCCCAGCACCTGGCCGTAGCGGCGGGCGATGTCCACGCTCCACGTGGCGGACAGGGCGGACGACGACGGCAGGGAGACTGAGTCGTGCCGCTCGTCGAAGTCTTCGCCCCTGACGCCGGCGGGGCCGTCGGACAGCACGATCCGGCTCAGGCCGATATCCGGCAGGGCGTGGGTGGACCAGACATCGGCGCCGGTGAGCAGCGTGACCTGCTGCTCCAGGCTCAGGCTCCCGGCGAGTTCGCGCAGGCGCGCCTCGGCGTCCTCCGGCAGGTCAGCGTTTGCGGCGCGGAGGGTCTTTTGTGCGGACAGGGTGGGGTTCACTTACTTGACTCCTTTGATGCGGGTGACGAGGACGGCGCCGATGATCCCGACGGCGGCCCCGCCGAGGAAGAGGGCGGGGTAGCCGCCGAGGGCGATGACGGGGAAGGCGACGGCGGGCACGATGGACTGGGGGAGCGCCTGGGCGATGTTGAACACCCCGAAGGTCTTGGCATTCTCGGTCTGGCCGCTGGGCAGCAGGTCGGCGATGAGGGCCACATCGACGGCGCCGAAGCAGCCCAGGCCGAGGCCCACGATCGCCTGGCCGACGAGGACCTGGTCCGTACCCGGACTCATCGCGATGACGATGAGGCCCGCCATGATGATGAGGCTGGAGGCGATGACCAGGGTCTTGCGTTTGCCGATCCGGTCGCTGATCCAGCCGCCCGCGATGCTGGTGACCACGGTGCCCGCGGAGCTGACCAGGGTGGCCTGGAAGACCAGCGAGGGGATGCTTTCCTCGGCCACATGGAGCTGGTCCGCGAAGAAGTACGGCAGGTAGAGCAGCCCTGCACAGTAGCCGATGTAGACCATGAACTTGGTCAGCCAGGCCCAGCCGAGGCCGGGGTGGAGGCGCGGATCGAAGTAGAACGAGCCCAGGATTTCCTTGAGGTCCAAAGGCGCCGGCCGTTCGGTGAGGACCCGGTCCTTGAAGGTGAAGGCGAAGCCGATGGCCAGTGCGGTGCCTACGATGCCCGGAACCACCGCCATCTGGAAGGCATTGTCGAAGAGCTGCGCGAAGTAGGCCGCAGCCACGAGGCCGATCGGCAGGGTCATGCCGATGAGGCCGGAGAGGCGGCCGCGCTCGGCGGGGGCGGCCTGGTCCGGGAGGGTCGCAACGAGGGCGGCCAGCGCGGCGTTGAAGCCCAGCTGCGCCACCACCCAGGCACCCAGGACGCCGGCTACATCGCCGGCGAGGCCCAGGAAGAAGAGCGCGGTGAGTCCGATCAGCGAACCGCCGACGATCCACGGCTTGCGCATGCCGAACCGGGAGGTGGTGCGGTCGCTCAGGCGTCCGAAGAACGGGTTTGCCAGCAGGGCGATGACGGCCCCGACGCCGGCCACCAGGCTCAGTGCTCCGGCCCTGGTTTCCGGAGTGGTGATCTCCGAGACCTGATGGCGAGGACCACGAGGGCCGGCGCGAGCAGGGCCATCCACAGGCCGGCGCTGGCGATGGGCATGCCGATGACGTAGGCCCGGGGTGCTTTGAGGGGAACCTCGACGGACGGTCCTGCGGTTGAAGAGAGTGCGGGCGGTGCCGCGGTCTCCTCGGAGAGGGATTCGATGGCCACATTGCCTCCTGACGAAAAAGTGACCCACCGTTGGGCCGCAGAGTAAGCCTAGCGCCGAAAACCGAGTGTGACTAGGTTTTGCTGGATGTTGACTTGTCCGCCGGCAGCCGGAGCCGTGAAATAAACTGGCGAAATGTCTCCCTCCAAGCCCCGCGGGCAGTACGCCAAAGGCGCCGAACGCCGCGAGCAGATCATCCAGACCGCCACAGATGTATTTGCCAGCGAAGGCTTCGAGGGCGCGGCGCTAAAGCGCGTGGCCGAGCTTGTGGGGGTCAAGGAAGCAACGCTTTTCCACTACTTCAGCGGCAAGCAGGAGCTGCTGACGGCGGTGCTTGCCGAGCGCGACCGGCGCAGCAGGGACATCGGGGGATTGGCCGAGTTTGGCCTGTCCATGCTGGCCTCGGTCGCGGAACGGAACGAGAAAGAGCCCGGGCTGACCACGCTTTACGCGGTGGCATCGGCTACGGCCAATGATCCCGGGCACGCTTCGCACGGCTACTTCCAGGACAGGTACTCCCAGCTGGTCGAGGAGCTGGCGCTCGACATCGGCCGGCGCCAGGATGCGGGGGAGGTCCGCTCCGACGTCACTGCGGAGTCACTCGCCCGGCTGGTGATCGCCGCCTTCGACGGGCTCCAGCTGCAGTGGCTGTACGACAAGAAAGTGGACATGGCCGGCGGCCTGACGGAGCTCGTCGACGTGCTCCTGCTCCCGGCCAAGTCATAACGACGGCGGCCCCTAAGTCCGCGGGGGTCCCCGAATTCGTGCAGGGCTTGGAGTTTTTGTCCACTTGTCGCGACTTAGAGGCCCTTTAGCGGCCATTATCTGGACAAAAACTCCAATGGTGGGTGGCTAGTTTGCCGCAGGGCCCGTGCTTCCCCGGATCTCCAGGCGCGGCTGGAAGGTGGTCTCCTCGTCGGGCGCCTCGGCGCTGCGGATCAGGGCCCGGAGGCTGTGCCAAGCGCGTTCGCCGAGTTCCGTGATGGGAACGGCGGCGGTGGTGAGCGGCGGGGTGGTGTACCGGGCGAAGGGGATGTCGTCGAAGCCGGTGATGGAGATGTCCTCGGGAACGCGGACCCCGCGTTCATGCAGTCCGCTGAGCAGCCCCATGGCCACGAGGTCGTTGAACGCAAGCACCCCCGTCACCCCGCTGGCCAGCACCTCATCCACTGCTTCGTGGCCGGTCTCGAAGCTCGAGCCGCCCTCGAGCATCCGGAGTTCGACGCCGGGATGAGCCGCCCGGAACTTGTCCAGGCCCGCCATGCGGGCCCGGTTGGAGGCACTTCGGGCGGGACCGGCCAGGAAAGCGATGCTGGTATGCCCCAGGCCCACCAGGTGTTCCGCGAGCTCCTGCACGCCCTGGCTGTAGTCGACTTCAAGGCTTGGCACTCGGGTTTCAGTGGTACTGCGGTTGATCAGGACCATGGGGTGCAGTGACGGCGCAAGCTCCTCGAGTTCGGCGTCGCCCATGCGCGGCGCGCACAGCACCAGCCCGTCGCAGCGCCGCCGTGCTTCCCCGGCCAGAATAGCCTCCTCGCTGGAGACCTCCGAGGAGTCGGCGATGAGCACCCGGTAGCCGTCCTGGGCTGCGGCCATGCTCAGCCCGCGCAGGATGGCCTGGAATGTGGGGTTGGCGAGGTCCGGCACCACGATGCCGATGGTGTCGGTCTTGCCCAGGGCCAGGCTGCGGCCCACGGGATTTGGCTGGTAGTTCAGTTCGGCGGCCGCGTCCCGCACGCGCTGGGCAATGGCCGGATCCACGGTGAAGTTGCCGTTCATCACGCGGGAAACGGTGGCATGCGAGACGCCGGCCCTGATGGCGACGTCCGCAATGCCGATCCGCCGGGTGCCGGTTCTCCTGCCCATCTGCTTCCTTCCTGTTCCCCGCCGCTGCCGCGGCCCTCCGGCTCCTGCGTCAGATGGTTGACGTGCTCGCCGGTGTCTTGATACAAAGCTTATAACGTTTCGAGAAAACGCTTTCTCAGGATTCTTCCTTCATGTGGGCAGGGCGTCAAGCGGCCCGCCTACCGCCTTTGGAAAGGGGCCCACCCATGGTCAATGCCGACACCGCCCAGCAGCCACAGCCTGAAACGAAAACACGGATCACGCGGTCCCGCATCGCCCTGATCGGCACCGGCGGCCGCTCGGAAATGTACATCCGCGCCATCCTCGGCCGGCACGCGGATGTGACCGAACTGGTGGCCCTCTCCGACGCCAATCCCGGCCGCGTGGAGTACTACCAGCGGCTCATCCGGGAACTCGGGGCGGAGGGACCCGCTGACTCGTTCGAACCCGGCAACCTGACCGAATACATCAGGACCAACGCGATCGACCGGGTCATCGTCACCACCCCGGACTACACCCACGCGGACTACATCGTCGAAGCGCTGGAGGCGGGGGCCGACGTCGTGGTTGAAAAGCCGCTGACCATCGACGCCGAGGGCTGCCGCCGCATCACCTCGGCCGTTGCGGCCACCGGCCGCAACGTGGTGGTCACGTTCAACTACCGCTACTCCCCCCGGAACAGCGCGCTCAAGCAGGTCATCCAGGACGGCGTGATCGGCAAGGTCACCTCCATCGACTTCAGCTGGGTCCTGGACACGGTCCACGGCGCCGACTACTTCCGCCGCTGGCACCGGGACAAGGGGAACTCCGGCGGCCTGCTCATCCACAAGGCCTCCCACCACTTCGACCTGGTGAACTGGTGGATCGACGACGTTCCCGAGCGGGTCTACGCGTCCGGCGGCCTGCGGTTCTACGGCGCCAAAAATGCAGCGGAGCGCGGCCTCGGCGCCCGGCCAGTGCGCGGCACAACAGAGCGCGGCACGCTCCCGGAAGCGGAAGGAACCAAAGACCCCTTCGCGCTGGACCTCCGGGAGGACGAACGGCTGCGCGGGCTGTACTACGACAACGAAAAGTTCGACGGCTACCGCCGGGACCAGGACGTCTTCACCGAGGGCATCACCATCGAGGACAACCTGGCGCTCACAGTGGATTACGACGGCGGGCCCACACTCAGCTACTCCCTGAACGCCCACAGCCCGTGGGAGGGCTACCGGGTTGCCGTCAACGGGACCGAAGGCCGGGCCGAGCTGGAGGTGGTGGAGCGTGCGGCCGTCGTCCACAGCAGCGACAAGAAAACCGTGGTGGACCCGTCCGCCACGCCCGTGGAGGAGGACGGCGCCGTGCGCCGCAACGGTGAGCGCCTCGTCGTCCAGCGCCACTGGGAGCCCGCCTACGAGGTGCCCATCGTCAACGGCGAGGGCGGCCACGGCGGAGGCGACAACCTCCTGCTCTCCGACCTCTTCAACGGCCCGGGCGAGGACCCGCTGGGCAGGCCCTCCGGCTACCTGGACGGGCTGCGCTCGGTGTCCGTCGGCATCGCGGGCAACCTGTCGCTGGAAACCAAACTCCCCGTCCGCATCAGCGAGCTTGGCCTGGGCGTCGAACTGCGCCGCGGCCGGGCCTGAGCGCAGCAGGAACAGGAAACAACACCATGAGCAGAATTCTTGTTACCGGCGGCGCCGGACGGCTCGGTCGCAGCGTGGTTGCCGGCCTGGCCGAAGCGGGCCACGAGGTGATCTCGGCGGACCGGGACGCCGTTCCGGACGGCACGTTCCCGGCCGGCGTCGAACAGGAAACGGCGGACCTGCTGGTCCCCGGCGAGGCGTTCCGCCTCCTTAGACGCACAGCGCCCGACGCCGTCATCCACCTCGCTGCTATCGCCGTGCCTTTCAGCGCGCCTGAGGACGTCATTTTCAGCACCAACACGCGGCTCGCCTTCGCGGTGGTCAGTGCGGCCACCGAACTGGGGATCGGGAAGATCATCACGGCCAGCAGCCCCACCGTCCTGGGCTACGGTTCGCCCGCCGGCTGGCTGCCGGAGTCCTTCCCGGTGGACGAGGAAACCACGCCCCGCCCGTGGAACGCCTACGCGCTGTCCAAACTGATTGCCGAGCAAACGGTGCAGATGTTCGCCGCGGCGCAGGGGGACCGCATCCGGTATGCGGCGTTCCGGCCCTGCTATGTCATTTCGCCGGAGGAGTGGGCGGGCGCCCCCACCCAGCAGGGGCACACCGTCCGCGAACGGCTCGCCGATCCCGCGCTGTCCGCGCCGGCGCTCTTCAACTACGTGGATGCCCGGGACGTGGCCGACTTCCTGGACGTGCTCCTGCGGAACATGGACTCCATCCCCAACGGCGAGACCTTCTTCGTGGGCGCCGCCGATGCGCTGGCCGCCGAACCGCTGGCCGCTCTTCTGCCGAGGTTCGTTCCCGGCAGCGAAGGGCACGCCGCGGGGCTCACCGGCAGCAGCCCCGCCTTTTCCATCGACAAAGCCAGGCGGCTGCTCGGCTGGGAACCCCGGCGAACGTGGCGCACGGAACTCGGCCAGGCAGAACTCGTCGGCGCTACCACCGGACTCACCACTGCAGCATCAGCCAGTACAGGACCAGCCACACCCGGATCACAGGAGACCAAATGAAACTCGACGGCGTGCTCTTCTTCCCCGTCACCCCCTTCGGCGCCGACGGCGCAGTGGACGTTGAGATCCTGAAGGAACACATCGCCTCGCGCCTCGCGCACCGTCCCGGCGGGGTGTTCCCGGCGTGCGGCACCGGCGAATTCCATGCCCTGAGCATCGACGAGGTGCGCACCGTGGTGACGGCCGCCGTCGAAACCGTCAAAGGCCAGGTGCCGGTCATCGCCGGCGCCGGCGGACCCCTGGGGCACGCGCTGGCCGCCGCCCGTGCGGCCGAGGAGGCGGGCGCCGACGCCCTGCTGGTCCTGCCGCCGTACCTGGTGTCCGGGCCCACCGACGGTGTGGTGGCCTACATGGAGGCGGTGGCCGGCGCGAGCAGCCTCCCGGTCATCGTCTACCACCGCGGCACGGCCAGGTTCACGGCCGAGGCCATTACGCAGCTCACCAATAACCCCAAGGTGATCGGCTTCAAGGACGGCATCGGGGACGTCGGCGTGGCCCAGGAGATCGTCTCCGCCGTCAAAGCCAGCGGCCGCGACGACTTCCTGCTCTTCAACGGCCTGCTGACCGCCGAACTGACGCAGGGCGCGTACCGTGGGCTCGGCATCCCGCTGTACTCCTCGGCGGCCTTCGCCATGGCCCCGGAAATCGCCACGGCCTACTATGACGCCTACGCGAGCGGCGATGAGGACCGCCGGCAGGCCCTGCTCGAGGGCTTCTACGCGCCCCTCGTGCGCCTGCGCGACCAGACGCCCGGCTTCGGCGTCTCCCTGATCAAGGCCGGGCTGCGCCTCAACGGACTGGCCGTCGGGCCGGTCAGGCCCCCGCTGGTTGACCCCACCGAGGACCAGCTCGTGGAGCTCAAGGCGATCCTGGCCAAGGGCCACGAGCTGGCCGGCCGCTGATGGCCAGGATCGCCGGACTCCACACGCGCCTGATCACGGTGCCCCTGCGGCGCAGCTGGGGAGCCGATGCGCCGGAGAACCACATTATCGCCACCAGCCTTTTTACGGACGACGGCGGTGCGGGGCACGGTTTTTCCTGGACGCCCACCATCGGGCCGCAGGCGGTCAAGGCCCTCTTGGACCACGACATCGCCCCCTTCATTACCGGGCTGGACGCGAACCCGGAGGTGGTCTGGGACCAGCTCTGGAAACGGCTGCACGAGGCCGGCGGCGGCGGGCTCACCACCATCGCGATGGCCGGCGTCGACCTCGCCCTCTGGGACCTGGCCGCCCGCACCGCGGGCGTGTCCGTGGCCGGGCTGCTGGGCCAGCGGCAGGAATCGGTGGAGGTCTACGGCTCGGGCGTGAACCTGCACTACTCCCTCGACGAACTCGTGGCCCAGACCGAACGGTGGGTGGCCGCGGGGCACCAGGCCGTGAAGATCAAGGTGGGCAAGCCGGACCTGGCGGAGGACGCCGAGCGCGTGGCCGCGGTCCGCTCCGTGCTCGGCCCGGACCGCCGGCTCATGGTCGACGCGAACCAGCGCTGGGACCTCCCCGCTGCCCTCCGTGCCCTGGACGTGCTTTGCCAGTTCGGCCTGGACTGGCTGGAGGAACCGCTGCGCGCCGACGACCTCTCGGCCTACCGCCGGCTGCGGAAACAGTCGCCGGTACCCATCGCCCTGGGCGAGAACGTCCACACCATCTACCGTTTCCGGGACTTCATCGAGGCCGAGGCCGTGGACATCATCCAGCCCAACATCATCCGGGTGGGCGGCATTACGCCGTTCCGCCGCATCGTTGAGCTGGCCCGGGCCAACAGCGTCCGGGTGGCGCCGCACCTGCTGCCCGAGCTGTCCGGCCAGCTCGCCCTGACCCTCGCCGAGGCCGTCAGCGTGGAGGACGTGGAGGACGCTTCCTTCGAACAGCTGGGCATCCTGGCGGGCCCGCCGCCGGTCCGGATCCGCGACAGCCGCCTATATGGCACCGGCCTGCCGGGCCTCGGGTTCAGCTTCGCCGCCGCACTCCTGCCCGAGCAGCGGGACCGCAGCTTCGACCTGCCGGCGGACCCGGCGTTCCGGCTCTCGTAGGTGCCTCTCACCCCCAAGTAAGTAGCAGCACAGGGCGTTCCCAGGCCTGGGAACGCCCTGTGCTGCTACCTAGTTGGGTCAGCTACAGCTGGAGGGTCAGCGGTCGGGGGAGTCCGTTGACGTCCGACGCCGGCCACCTCGGGTCGAGCGTCAGAACGCGGGTTCCCGCCGGCGTCAGCTGCACGGTGTCCTCGATTTTGACGCCCGGACCGGACGGATTCCAGGTGAAGGCCTGGTCGGGCACCACGACGTCGTCGGTGTCGGCGGTGGCGCGCGGGTCGCGGCCAGCGTAGCCCGCGGGTCCGCCCTGGTGGTGCAGCGTCCACTGGTCGGCGCCGAAACCGTGCCGGGCGTACGCGGCTTGGATTTCGGCGAAGATGCCGCCGAGTCTGGCGCCGGGAACCGTGGCGTCAAAAATGTCCGCCTCGACCGCGGCGATGCGTTCCTCGGCGTCCCGCTCCTCTGGCGTCCCGCCGTCGAACCGCACCCACCTGGTCAGGTTGGCCACCAGGCCGTGCCGCCGGGCGCACACCACGGCCATGGCGCGCCGGCCCAGGGGCGCAGGGGTGGGGAGCGGGTGCCGGAACGCGCCGCGTGAGCTGCCGTTGCAGAGCAGGACCAGGGGTTCGGCGCCGGCCGCGACGATCCGTGCGGCCAGGGCGGACGCAACCTCGAACTCGGTGGTCTCCGGCGCCGTCCGGGACAGGACGTCGGTCATGGCGCGGGCGGCATCGGCACACAGCCGCGCATAGCGGGCGCTCTCGCCGGGCAGCATCGGCTGGCGGGCGGACCGCAGTTCCGCTGCCACGGCCTTCTCTGCCAGCGGCCCGCCGGGGCCGGTGAGCGCACCGACGGCATCGGCGAACTGTCCGTGCCAGGGCACCGTGTGAAGTTCGACGCCGGGCGGCAGCTCTTCGGCGGCGAGGCGTTCGGCCTCGTTATTGAAGGTGATGAGATGGTCACCGGTGCGATCCACGAGGAGCGCCGCGATCGGATCGCCCGCCAGGCTGATGTGCACGCGGCTGCCGTCGAGATACCACGTGAGGGCGGTGTGGCTGGTCAGGAGCAGTGAGTCGCGCCCCGCGGCGTCGAGGATGTCCAGCACCCGCCGCCGTTTGGCGGCCCTGTCGTGCAGGTTGCCGGGCAGTGCGGTGCCCGTCTGTGGGGTTGGAACCGGTGCGGATCCGGTCAGTGCGGAGCCGGCCAGTGCGGTGGCGGATGCAGGAACGTTCATGCGGATTCCCCCAAGGATTCGGTGAGTTGTGCAATGTCTGTGATGTCCAGGATTCCGTCCGCGACCAGTACCGTGACGGTGCGCCGGACCGGGGTGTCCCGGGTGACGGTGAGCGGCCTGTCCCAGGCGAGCGAGAGCCCCACCCCCGGGTAGCCGGCCAGCCGGACGAACCACGGATCAGGTGCCTGCGGGGATGCGAGGAACACCAAGGTGGCCGCGTCGCCACTCCCGGGTGTTCCAGCTGCGCCGAACATTCCGCTCCAGGCCAGCCACGGGGCGACCGTTCCGTGCACGGCGTCCTCGCCCTCGGTGCCGGCCGTCCGGACCCGCGCGCCGTCGGTGGGTGGCAACCGCCAGAAGAAGCCGCCGTAGCCGCCGTTTTCGCGGCCGTTGGAGCCCGGGCTGCCGAGCGCCACCGACTCAGGTCCGGTGGGCGAAAGTTCGAAGTCCAGCGTCAGCTTCCACACCGACGGGCTGACGGCGTCATACCGCCAGTGCCGCTGCTCGGACAGGACCGCCGTGCCGTCGGGGCCGACCCAGGACAGGACCTCAGATAGCGCACCGACGGATGAGTCACTGCTCGTTGAGGTGCGCACGATCATGCCGTGATCCGGGCGCCATACGTAGCGGCCGTCGTCGCGCGTGTACGTCCGCCCGCCCCAGAAGTTGATGCCGCTGACGTCCTGCACTGCAACGCCAACGCCAAGGTGCCACACATGATCGGTGGGCTGGTGGTCAGTCACAACCGTGCCGGCCAGAGTGCGAACCGGATGCAGGTAAGGCCGTGGGGATGAGACGGGACGGATGCGGCCGCCGTCCTGATAGCTTGCTACTTCGCGTCCGGCGACAGTGAAAGTGGCGGCTGGCTCCAGCGCTCTGGCCCACGGTGCGCCCAGCTCGGAGAACGTTGCCTGGGCGAGGGTGGCCCGTTCGATCAGTTCGGCGATTCCGTCCACAACGGGGTGGGCGTCATCGTCGTTGCCTTCCCACTTGATGTACTTCTCGTCGATCTGCTGCGGGGCGGGTGCCGTGCGGACTGCTTCGAGCACAGCCATAAAGGCTCCCGAGCCGGACAGCGGGCTGAGCAGCTCTCCGCCCGAGGCACGTACCTCCAGCAGATTCTCCAGCAGATCCGTGCGGGCGAACACTTCCCGGCGCTCGCCGTGGTCAGTGCTCACCACCAGTTCGTCCTCCGTGTAAAAGAGCTCTGCCTTGCCTGCCGTGCCGAAAACAGTAACGGACGGACGTGTCTGCCGGGCGGCACAAAGGGTCAGTGCACAGGTGAGAACCTGTCCCCCGGAGGTACGGACCCGGACCACCGACGTGTCGTCGCTTTCCGTAGGGTGGGCGCGGTAGAGATCGGTTTCCACGCTGGCTACATCATCAAGGGTGCGGGCAGCGGCCACGCTGAGGCCCGTCACCACGGCGTGTGCCAGCGCGTTGGTGGCCACGCCGTCAACAACATCGGTTCCGTTGATTGCCCTCTTGCCGGCCCAGCGGGAGCGCTTGAAGTAGCTGCGCGTCCTGAGCCAGGTCCCCGTGGCGCCCAATCCGAGCACGTCTCCAATTTCCCCATCCGCGATAAGGCGCCGGATGGCGGGCAGCGCGTCAGACCCCAGGCTCTGGAAGCCAACCTGGACGAGCCGGCCTGCAGATTCGGCGCCCTGCAGCAGTTCCTGGAACTGCTGCAGGGACGCTGCCGGCGGCTTCTCTACATAAACGTCCGCGCCTGCGGATAGGGCAGCCATGGCGAGGGGAACATGCGTCTGGATGGGGGTAGCCAGGATGACTACATCCGGAGCGGTCCCCGCCTGAAGGAGATGATCGAGCGTTTCGAAGACGGCTACGGAGTCCTTGAGGACTCCGTCTGCGGGCGGGCGGGGGTCCGCTACAGCCACGAAATCGAGCACTCCGGAGGTCTGCAGCCGGGCCAGGTTGGCAAGGTGCCGCGCACCGAAACCGTGTACGCCGACGAGTGCTACCCGGGGCACCGGGTTCTGTCCCCTTTGGGGAGCGGGAGCGGCGGCAGGGGAAGGAGCGTAAGCCGAAGATTGCGACATGCGGGTTGATCCTTGCGGGGAAGTAATTGCTGGACAGGGAGAAAACGCAGGCACTAACACCGTACCCGAGAAAACGCTTTCTCGCATCAGTGTGAGTGTGGGCCCCCGCCGATTTGGCCTGACATGGAAAGCGGTTTCCTGAATTTCCGAAATAATCTGTACATCACCTTGGAAAGCGTTTACCGTTGTACCGACCGCTTCACGAAAAGTGACGGAGGGCACAAAGCCCTTCCGCCGAACGGAGCAATAATCCGCGGCACGGGGCGGCCCCGGGACTGCCTGGGGCGGACCGCCCGCGCGGGAATGGCCACGATGACCAAAGGAGACCGCATGGCCGCTCAACACATACCTAAGCCGCAGCGAGCGAGGTGCTCGCAGTGAGTGCCATCACCGAACTCACGTCCCTCTCGCGCCGCAAGGGGCCGAAGACTGCCGAAGAGAAGAAGGCCAGCGGGCGGGACAACAAGGCCGCCTATATCTTCCTGCTGCCGTGGCTGGTGGGGCTGGTGGCCATCACCGTCGGTCCCATGGTTATGTCGCTGTACCTCTCGTTCACCGACTACAACCTGATTCAGGCCCCGGAGTGGGTGGGGCTGGAGAACTTTCAGCGGATGTTCACCGACGCGAGGCTGCACAATTCGCTCGGGGTGACGTTCACGTACGTACTCGTCGGCGTTCCGCTGCAGCTTGCGGTTGCCCTGCTGATCGCGCTGGTGCTGGACAAGGGCCTGCGGGGCCTGCCGTTCTACCGCTCTGTCTTCTACTTGCCGTCGCTGCTCGGCGGCTCGGTGGCCATCGCGATCCTGTGGAAGCAGATCTTCGGCACCACCGGCCTCGTGAACCAGGTGCTTGCCCTTGCCGGCATCGAGGGGCCGGGGTGGATCTCTGACCCGAATACGGCACTGGGATCGATCATCCTGCTCCACGTCTGGACCTTCGGCGCTCCGATGATCATCTTCCTCGCCGGTCTGCGCCAGATACCCAACATGTACTACGAAGCCGCCGAGGTGGACGGTGCCACCAAGTTGCAGCAGTTCTGGCGCATCACCCTGCCGCTCCTGAGCCCCATCATCTTCTTCAACCTGGTGCTGCAGATCATCGGATCATTCCAGTCATTCACCCAGGCGTTCATCGTCTCCGGCGGCAACGGCGGCCCTTCGGATTCGACGATGTTCTTCACGCTCTACCTGTACCAGAAGGGCTTCGGCCAGTTCGACATGGGATACGCCTCCGCCATGGCCTGGTTCCTGCTGGTCATTATCGGCGCATTCACCGCCATCAACTTCATCGCTGCAAAGTATTGGGTTTTCTATGACGACTAAGCTGGAAGCGCTGCCCGCCCCGAGTAAGAAAGCTCCGGCCGGCAAGCCAACGAACTCCCGAGGGCCACGCAAAATCCGCGAATCACCCGGTGGCCTTGCCTTTAGCCGGCGCGCTCGGACCAAGGCACTGATCAAGCACGCGATCCTGATCGCCACCGGCGGAGTCATGATCTACCCGCTGCTGTGGATGGTTGTTTCCTCGCTGCGCGCCAACGAACTCATCTTCCGCGACCCGGGCCTGTGGCTCAACACCCTGGAAATGGGCAACTACACGGACGGATGGTCGGCTCTGACCCACCCGTTCGGCCACTACATGATCAATTCCGCGGTGGTGGTGCTGGGATCAATCCTGGGCAACCTGATCTCGTGCTCCATGGCCGCCTACGCTTTCGCCAGGCTCCAGTTCACGGGGCAGAAGATCTTCTTCGGCATCATGCTGCTCACCATCATGCTGCCGTTCCACGTGGTGATTGTCCCGCAGTACATCCTGTTCTCGCAGATTGGCTGGGTGAACACCTTCTGGCCGCTCATCGTTCCGAAGCTCCTGGCAACAGATGCATTCTTCGTGTTCCTCATGGTCCAGTTCATCCGGGGCATCCCAAGGGAGCTTGATGAAGCGGCGAGGATTGACGGCGCCGGCCATCCGCGGATTTTCCTGCGGGTGATTCTGCCGCTGATGGTCCCCGCGCTGGCCACCACCGCCATCTTTACCTTCATCTGGACCTGGAACGACTTCTTCGGGGCCCTCATCTACCTGACGGACCCGGACATGTTTACTGTTCCCGTTGCGCTGCGGGCGTTCGTGGATTCGCAGTCCGCCACCAGCTGGGGCTCGCTCTTCGCCATGTCCATCGTTTCCCTTCTGCCCGTGTTCCTGGTTTTCCTCTTCGGGCAAAGGTTCCTCATCAAGGGAATCGCCACGACCGGCATCAAGTAGGCGCGGGACCTAACGCTGGGCTGAGTGCCAGCGCCGACCGCTCCCGTGCAATCAAGCCCAAGTACTTGTAATACAAGATAGCTACTTATAATATTAGTTGGAAAGCGTTTTCCTGACCCTTCAAGATCAAAGAAGATCGGAGTGAACTGTGCAACTGTTCTCCAAGCCTGCACCTGACGCCGGGACCGCCCGGCCCAAGGTATCGAAGACCCCGCGAAGGCTGCGAATGGGAGGAGCGGTTGCTGCCGCTGCCGCCGTCGTCCTTGCACTCAGTGCCTGCGGCGGGGGATCCGGCGCCCAGAGCCCCGACGGAAAGGTTGAACTCCGTTTCTCCTGGTGGGGCAGCGACAAGAGGGCGCAGGTGACCCAGGAAGCCATCAAGGCCTTCGAAGCCGAGAACCCGAACATCAAGATCAAGCCGGAATACGGCGACTGGAGCGGTTACTGGGACAAGCTGGCCACGCAGGTGGCTGCCAACGACGCTCCCGACATCATCCAGATGGACGAGAAGTACATCACCGAGTACTCCAGCCGCGGAGCCCTGCTTGACCTGTCGAAGTACGGCATCGACACCTCCAAGCTCGACGAGGCCACGCTGAAGGCGGGGCAGAGCGACGACGGCCTGACGGGTATCCCGGCCGGCATCAATGCAGCCACCATCCTTGCAAACCCGGCTGTGTTCAAGGCTGCCGGTGTGGCATTGCCCGACGACGCGACCTGGACCTGGGAAGACTTCGAACGGATCTCTGCCGAGGTGACGGCCAAGTCCCCGAAGGGCACCTACGGGGCGGCGGCCTACGGGACAGATGAGGCATCCCTTGGGGTCTGGCTGAGGCAGAACGGAAAGTCCCTCTACACCGAAGATGGCAAGCTCGGCTTTGAGCCGGCGGACATCGCCGCCTGGTGGGCGTTCCTCAAGCAGATGAGTGAGGGCAAGGCAGTTCCCTCGGCCTCAGAGGTTGTTGAAGCTGACGCCGCGCCCCTGGACCAGAGCGGTCTCGCAACGGGCAAGAACGGACTCGCCTTCTGGTGGTCCAACCAGCTTCCCGCACTGGAAAAGGCTGCGGGCTCAGAATTGAAGATTCTGAGGTTCCCCACAAAGACCGGCTCCGCTGCTGATGCCCAACTCTGGTACAAGGCCTCGCAGTTCTGGTCGGCATCCTCCAGAACCAAGCATCCTGAGGAGGTCGCCAAGTTCATCAACTTCCTCGCGAACGACGCCAAGGCCGGCGAAGCACTCCTGGCCGACCGCGGGGTCTACCCGAATACCGATGTGCGCAAGGCGATTTCCACCAAGCTGACCCCTGCAGACGTCAAGGTTGTGAAGTTCATCGACCAGATCAAGACCGAACTCGGCGAGGCTCCCGCCCCGCCGCCGAAGGGCGCAGGTGCCATCCAGGAAATCATCAAGCGCTACACCTCTGAGGTGCTGTTCAACAGGCTCTCGGCAGATGAAGCCGGCAAGAAAGCAGTCGACGAGATGACGTCAGCCATCAGCAGTTAACTCCACCACGGAAGGGAAAACCCCCGGGCAGTCTCCAAGGGAGATGGCCCGGGGGTTTTCCGCGTCAGGCGGGGAGTTTTTGTCCACGTATCACGACTTCGGGGCCGGCAAAGTCATATGGTCGTAGCAACGCTCTGATAGATGGAGCGTTCAGATGCCAAAGTTGTTTCCCGTCAGTGCCCGTGGTGATTTCCTCGAT
>NZ_JBHVSZ010000017.1:0-94485 GCF_042884885.1 Arthrobacter sp. NPDC058097 | reverse complement strand
CGCCGCCGGACTGATCGCCTTCGGCGCCGGGCTCCTCGTCTCCTCCCTCATCCCCCCGAGCGAAAAGGAACGCGAAGCCGCCGACGCCCTCAAGAACGCGGCAGAACCGGTCACCACCCAGCTCACCGAAACCGCCAAGGACATGGCCCAGGGCTGGAAGGAACCCGCCCAGGAAGCCATGGAAAACGTCAAGGCCACCGCCACCGACGCCGCCCAACACGTCAAGGACGAAGGCCAAACCGCCGCCCAGGACGTCAAAGCAACCGCCACCGACGCCAAAGACCACGTCCAAAACACGTAGGTCCTGGCCTTGAGGCCTGGAACGCTGCATCCGCCGATCTCCGGATGCAGCGTTCCAGTACGTCCGGGCCCGGCCGGCGGACCCCGGCCTGGGCCCGCTTCGGCGGCGCTGTATCTCGCGTGACGCGACGCTGTATCTCGCGTGACCCAGAGGGAGTAGGCTCGACATGAAGGCGAAACGCCCATCAAACAGACGGGTTCCTGCGGGCCATGCCCTGGCGGCGGGCCGACGGTCCCGGGACGCTGTCGACCTTGCGAGCACAACGAGGCCGCGGACGCGAGTCCGCGGTCATTCCCGGACGTGGAGTCCGGTTGCATACAGTGGATCGGAGGACCCGGCTCCCCGTAGACCGAGGCACGTGATGGCCGCCGTCGATGAGTCTGGCCAGCAGCCGGCGCCGGGGTCCACACCCCCGCCGACGCTGGAACAATTGCAGGACCTGTTGTTGGAAAGCCCGGGGTTTGATGATTTCCTCCTCGAGCTTGCAGTCTTCTCTGCCTCCCAGTTCGCCGCGCCGGAACCGATGATGTGCGCGATCTCCGTCGAACGGGACGGGCGGACCATCACCGTGGCCAGCAGCAGCGAAAGTGCCAGGCGGATGGACGAAAAGCAGTACGGGTTCGACGACGGGCCATGCCTGACTGCGCTGCGTGAGGGCCGCACGGTGCTGGTGGAGGACCTCCGGACATCCGAACGGTGGCGCCGCTACTCGGAGGCGGTCACGGACGACGTCGTGGCCTCGATCCTTGCCGTCCCCATCGAGGCCGGGCCGGACGCGGCCGCTGCACTCAACTGCTATGCCCGGAGCATCGGCGCCTTTGACGCGGGCACCATCACCGCGGCCGAAACCTACGCTTCGTCGCTGTCCCGGGTCCTGCGCCTCGCGCTGCGCGTCCACCGCCTGGCGGTCCTCCCCGAAGGCCTTCACGAGGCCCTGAAATCCAGGGCAGTCATCGACGCTGCCCTCAGCCTGGTCATGGCCCAGACCCGCGGCAGCCGCGAGGAGGCGGCCGCGGTTCTCCACAGAATGGCGCAATCCAACAAACAACAGCTGAAGCAGATAGCAACGGACATCCTCAACGGTGCAGAGCTTCCCAAGCAGGCATACCGTGACGGAACGACGCCGGAGTGAGCGGGCCAGCGGCCTGGAATCCCGTGACTATGATGGAAAGCACCTGCCGGACGTACCGCCCCAAGGGATGTTCAGAGGGATGTTCCCGACCCCGATGAGATGTGAGGCCACCCCGTGACGCGGAAGCACCCAATGGCAGCGGAACTGCCTGAGATCTTCGCCTGGGTTTCGGGACTGCTCCTCACGGAGCCGGTGGTTGACCGGGCGGTGGCCAGCCTCGCCCGGGCCGCGCATGAAAGCCTGTCGGGAAGCGTCGGCGCCGGCGGCACGCTTATCGACGGCCAGGGCCGGCCCACCAGCACGGCTTCCACGAACAGCCTCGTCCAGGAAGCCGACAAGCTGCAGTACGACCTCGGCGAAGGGCCATGCCTCACGGCCTGGGCCAGCGCGCGGCCCGTACTTGTAGACGACGTCCGGGGCGACCATCGCTGGCCGGCCTGGAGCAAGGCAAGCGCCGGCGTGGGCATGCTGTCCTGCATCAGCGTCCCCCTCCTCGTGCCGGACCTGCGCAGGCACGACAGGCCCGAGGCCATCGGGGCCCTCAAGGTCTATGCAGACCGGCCCGGGGCCTTCGACGAGCACAGCGAGCAGGTACTGGCCCTCCTTGCCGGTCCCGCCGCGCTCATCCTCTCCAACCTGCAGGCGCGCGAACGTGCGGCCCGCCTCAGCGACGTCCTCAAGGACTCCCTGCACAGCAGGAGCCTGATCGACATGGCCAAGGGCGTGCTCATGGAGCGGCTGCAGGTGGGTGAGCGGGAGGCGCTGCAGGCCATGATCAGCCGCGCCCGGACAGATGAGATCCTCCTGAGCGCGGTGGCGCAGCGGATACTCGATCCCACCGCGGAATCCGACGCCGGACCATCATGAGCGCTGACCAGGACGGAGAGGCGCAACGAAACCGGACCGCCCGGGCCTTCCGGCAGGCCCAGCTCGACATGGACAAGCTCTGGATGCACTACTTCAGCATCGGCGGTGACGCCGGAGCCATGGAGATCGAGGCCTACCTGCACGGCTCCTACATGCTGCGCCCCATCCAGCGGGACCTGCTGGACCACGCCATTTACGAGCTGGGCAATTCATTCGGGGACTGAAGCGGGGCTAAGGTGAGCCCCGCCGTCGATGATCACTCCCGGTGGCGTACACCGCCGTCGGGCGGCAGCGAAAGCAAAGTCAGCGGGGCTGCTGTGAGGGATTGGTGGGCACACCGTGGGGCGGCGGATTAACCGGCGGACCCGCCGTTTCCGGTGAGGCTTTGGATCCGGTCTGGGTCCGGCTCACCTCCGGGGTGTCCGGAGCGGAGGTACCGCTGGGCTGGGCGCCTCCCTTGAGGGTCTCCAACCGGTGTTCCAGGATCTGAACGACCGGAAGCCTGTTGCCGTGTGCGCGCTCGTACTCCAGCAACTGACCCACGCCGCCCTGATCCAGGCCGGAAATTCGAGATGGCAAGGTTCCGCTGGGAATGTGGTCGTAGTCGGCCAGGGGCAGTTCATCGTGTCCAGGGATATCGTTCATTGAAGCAACCTCCTAAAACAAGAGCTTGCGCTGCCAACTGGGACGGCAGGCAATGGTCAGTCTTGCCAAAATAGCAGTGATCGGGCGCCAGCATAAGGCGCTGGCCGCGCCCTATCGGTGTCCTGGCCCCACAGGTAATCTGAAGGCATCTGCAGGCTGATTTTTCCAGCGGGCCGGTGATTGTGGCTCGTGCAGGAGGGTTGTTTGTTCCACCGGCATCCGATTCACGTGTCACCGGCTCGAGGGCCGTTCCCCGAGGAACAGCATTGAACCGTTCAATGAACAGGCCAGGCATCCCTGGCACCTATCGGACCCTGTCCCCGGCCCGGTAGGACCTCGCCACTGCTTCGTCACGGCCTTGCGCTCAGCCATCGTCAATCCCATCCACCCGGCGTAACCGGTATCCGCCCACCCAGGCAACCGCCGACCCAGCCGGAGGATTAATATTGAGGCAACGTATCCCCTTCGCGGAGGTTATTCACGACTCAACGCGCCACCTTGACGCCGCTCCCGCTACGGACTAAACAATAAGTAACCTTAGTAATTATTTATGTCCAGCTTGAGGAGGAACTGCCATGAGTGAAAAACCAGGTAACCAGACGCCGGACACTCCCAATGTCAGCGAGACGGAACTGCGGGAAATGAAGGTGGATGAACTCCGGCAGGAAGCGAAGGACGAGAACATCAGTGGAACTTCCGGCATGCGCAAGGAGGAACTGGTGCAGGAGGTTGCCAAGGCCCGTTCCGAAGGCGGGGGCAATGGCGACGGCGGTACTGACGCCGACGATCTGGGCGCCGGACCGGAAGGCGGCAGGATCAGGCACGGAGACGCCTCCTCCAGCTCGCTGAAGTACTCGCAGGAAGTCACCTCCACCGAGGACGAACCGGAACGCGAAGGCCGCAGCCTGGCCACCACCCACCACGAGGTCATCAGGCAGTGGGCCGAGGAACGCGGCGGTTCGCCGGCCACTGTTGAAGGTACGGAACACGGCGACCATCTGGGCGTGCTCCGGATTGATTTCGGTGGCGACGACAGCAATCTGCGCCGCGTCAGCTGGGAGGAATGGTTTAAGACGTTTGACGGCCGCCGCCTGAACTTCATCTACCAGGAGCAGCGCACCGACGGATCGCAGTCCAACTTCTTCCGTCTGGAAAACCCGGAACGTGAAGACGCGTAGAGGCACCTGGGGCCTACTGCCAGGGCTCATTGCCATGGTGGTGCTCTCCGGCTGCGCTCCCGAAGGAACGGCCTCCACCGGCGCGGCCGAGGCATTCCAGCGCGCCGTGGCGGGTTCGGACATGACCGCAGCCTGCGCGTTGCTGCAGCCCCACACACGGGAGGAGGCGGCCCGCTCCAGCGACAACGGCAGCTGCGAGAGCCAGCTGCAGAAGGCCAAGATGCCGGACCCCGGGAACGTGCTGCGCACCGAGCAGTACGGCCAGAACGCCTTTGTTCAATTCGAGAACGACGCCGTCTTCCTGGCCGTCTCCGAAGGGGGCTGGAAGGTCACGGCCGCGGGCTGCAAGCCCAACGGGGAGGACGCGCCCTACACCTGCGAAGTGGGAGGCAACTGACATGCGCTGGAGCTTCACCCTGTACCTGGTCCTGATCCTCGGCGGCCTGGGCTACATGGCCGCCATCGGCCTGATGCACGGATAGGCGGACAGTGAAAACAGCATTGAGAAACAACGGTCTCAGCCTCTTCTTCGGCATCATCTTCCTCCTGGCCCTGGTGGGCCAGGCGCTCACCGGCCATGCGCTCTTCAACGAGGAGCAGGTAGCCTCCGGGCTGGAGCAAATCAGCTTCGCGCAGTACCTGACGTCGTCGAATTTCGCCGTGGACGTCTCCGAAAACTGGCAGTCAGAGTACCTGCAGTTCCTGCTGTACATCTTCGCCACCATCTGGCTGGTCCAGAAGGGGTCGCCCGAGTCAAAGGAACTGAACCAGCCCGGCCCGGAGTCGGACAAGGAACAGCTCGTGGGCGAGTTCAGCAACGCGAAGTCGCCGAAGTGGGCCCGAGTGTCCGACTGGCGGCGGACCCTGTACTCCAACTCGCTGGGGGCAACGATGGGCCTGATCTTCCTGCTGTCCTGGCTGGTCCAGTCCATTGCGGGCAACAGCAACTACAACCAGGAGCAGATCAGGAACTTCCAGCAGCCCGTCAGCTGGGCGGAATACATCGTCTCGCCGGAGTTCTGGAACCGCACCCTGCAGAACTGGCAGTCCGAGTTCCTCGCCGTCGGTTCCATGGTGGTCCTGTCGATCTACCTGCGCCAGCGCGGCTCACCCGAGTCCAAACCTGTGGGTTGCGCGCACGACGACACGGGCACCACCGGCTAGCGGCTACAGCCCGGGTGCCGGCTAGCGGCTACAGCCCGGGTGCCGGCTAGCGGTCGCCGCCGGGTGCCCGGCGCCGCCGGCCCCGCCTCCCGCCGTCGACCGCCAACCTACAGCCCGTCGACTGCCCAGCCCTCCTGGTAATCCGGATGGTCCTTGTAAACGGCGGCAAGGGACATCAGGACGTACTCGCTTGTGGCGCCGATGGCGGTGGGAACATCGGTGACGAGCGGGACGTTGCCCAGAATCGTCCGTTTGGCCGCACATTCTGACAGCACGCGCCCGGGGTTGAACCAGCCGACGACGGGCCCGGCCGATCCCTCCGTCTCCAGTCCCCGGCGGGCATCCGCCTCGTCCTCGGCGATCCGCGCTTCCAGAAAATCGATCAGGTCGGCCATGTGAAGTCCCTCGCATTCGTCTTTGGTGGGTGGATGATGTCGGTGGTCTGGATGGCCAATCGCGGCGGACGGCTCAGGGGCGTCGGAATGGCGTCAGGCGTCCTCCTTCGGGCGGTGCCGCCGCTGCGGGGCGAGCGGAACAACAACCACCGGCCGGGTCTGCCGGTGGGTGAGGTGGACGGCCACCGAGCCGAGCAGCAGCTGTTCCAGCCGGGCCCCCACCCTGCCTTCGCGCGTGCCCACCACGATGACCGAGGCGTCCGCCGAGTCGGCCAGCCGGGCCAGCGCCCGCGCGGGTTCACCGACAAGGGTCAGAAGCGACCAGCGGATCCCGGCCTTGCCGAGGACAGCCTGCAGGTGCTCCCGGAGGCGGGCGCTGGTCTGCTCGGCGTCGTCAACGGCTTCCTCCTGCCCCGCAGTTTGCAGCAGGTCCTGGTCGTCGCGCTCGTTGCTGAGGTATGAGGTGATGTCCACGTAGGCACAGATGAGCTTGACGTTCAGGGAGTAGGCCAGCCGGGCGGCACTTTGCACGACGGCGGGCGGCTGGCCGGGCACGACGCCGGCCACCACCGGGCCGGCAATCCGCTGGGGGACGAACTCGTCCTCCCGGCCCGGGAGCCCGGCTTTCTTCGCTGGTTCGTTCATGAGTGCTGCCATTCCACGCTGTCCTTACGGCAGATCGGGGGAACTCTCATTGCCAGCCTACTAGGCCCCTCTGGCACCGGCGGGCAACCTGGTGCAGGATGGGCGCATGGCGGAACGTGGAGGTCGCACGCAGTTTGCCGTGGCCGGCTGGCTCTTCGGGTCCGCCGGTGTTGTCCTGGGCCTGCTGATCCACGCCGTATCCGGTCATCCCGTGCCTGCGGCGCCGATCGTCGTCGCCACAGCCGCGCTGCTGAGCCTGGCCGGCACGGTGGTCACCCGTATCGGCGCGCCGAACTGGGCGCTGCTGGTGCTGGCCGGCGCGGGACAGCAGGCCATTCACTGGGCGTTCGCCTTCTTCTCCGATCCGGTGGCCACCACGCTGGCCGCGGGCAGCCACGGACACGCGGACCCCGTCCAGTTCACCGGCCCCGGTCTGCTGCTGGCAGGCGTGCCAACCCAGCCGCTGCACGTATTGCTGTACGCGCACGTTGCGGCGGCGCTGCTGGTATTTCTGCTAATTCAGCGCCTGAAGACATCTGAGCCGAAGCGGTTCAGCCCGGGCGCGGCGGCGTACCCGAGGTAGGGCAGCCCGAAGGCATCCTCGATGCTGGCGAGCAGGCTGTAGTGGTTGTACAGCCGGTCCGAGGTGGCGCCTGCCCTGGCCAGCGGTGACAGCACCAGGGTCCCGATCAGTCCGCCCGCCGCTCCCCCGGGCAGCGCCGCATCCGCGCTTTCCTTCCCCTCCGCCTCGTCAAAGGTGATGACCAGCATCCCGTCCTGTTTGTAGGCCGGGGAGGCCATGATCTCCGGAACATGCTTGCGGAGCCATACGTCGGCGGAGACGAGGCCGCCCTCCCGGCCGTCTACGCACGGGCTGTCGTGCCCGTCGTTGCACAGATTGGGGCTGATATAGGACAGGTTCGGTGTGGTGGCCACGGACTTGAGGTCGCCGGCGAGGCTGGAGATGCCGACGTCGTTGCGCTCGCATTCCGGCGACGATGTTATCGCGGCGAAGTACACGAACGGGTTGTGCCGGGTGGCGTACTGGTCGCCCTCCTGGGCAGCGTGGTTCGAATCCCGGGCGCCCGGATCCGGATGCAGGCACGGGGTGTCCATGTCCTCCATGTACGCCTTCCAGGTCTTTCCGGCCGCGCTCAGCTGGCCGGCGACCGTCTGCACCGACGCCGGATACACGCAGCCGCTGCCCTGCTCCTGGCCCAGCGGCGCCGTCCCGCTTGAATCAAACGTCTCATAGACGGGGCAGTCGCCTTTGGTGGCGGAGTTCGGTCCCTGGCCCGATATCTGGGCGATGTAGTTGGGCAGGGAGGCGTGTCCGATTGCGTAATAGCGGCTGAGCAGCACGCCCTGCGGACGCAGGGTCTGGGACAGGTACTCTGCGTCCGACTGGTCGTTCCAGACGCTGCGGAAGGACTTGTTCTCCAGGTTGATCACGAACACGTGCCCGGGCTTTGTTCCGGCCGGTGAGGGCGAGGGCGACGGCGGCGCGCCAGTTCCGCAGGCAGCAAGCCCCGTGAGGGCCACCGCCAGCACGGCGGCCGGGAGCGTTGCCCGGAGGAGCGTCCGGCCAGCCGGTCTGCGCTGATGGGATAGGTGCCGAGCAGCTCTCATTGGGTCCTGCCTTCTGCAGCAACGTCGTTTCGCGGTACCCGCTCAAGGGTCCGGGCTCCGACGGGTTCAAGCTCCGGGGGTTTCAGGCTCCATGCTGGCACCGCCAGCCCGGCAGCAGCATGAAGAAAAGCTGGGAGTTGTTTGGGAGGGCGCACCATGGTCCTGACGGAACGCCGGGCGGCTCACATGTTAAGTTGAATCGGTGGGACAGACCTGTCCTGCGCGCCAGCCTGAGAGAGCCAATACGTGGAATCGCCTTCGCCAGTCCGAATCCTGACCGTCTGCACGGGTAACATCTGCCGTTCCCCCGTCGCGGAGCGCCTGCTCCAGGCCGGCCTGGACCAGGTGCTTCCCGGCGGCTTCGAGGTGCGCAGCGCCGGAACCCGGGCCCTGGTGGGCGACCCCGTCCAGCCGCTCTCCGCGGACATCATCCACACCTTCGGCGGCACGGCCGACGGCTTCGCGGCACGGCAGCTGTCGGGCAAGATCCTCCGGGACGTGGACCTGGTCCTCACCATGACCTCCGGCCACCGGGGCGAGGTGCTGCAGTTGGATGCCTCGCTGCTAAAGCGCACCTTCACCATCCGTGAGTTTGCCCGGATGCTCGACGTGCTGGAGGAGCGTGAAGGACAGGCACCCCAGAGCGGCGGCCTCAACGGCGAACGGCTCGCGGCCAATACCAAGCTCTGGCGCAAGCTTCCCGCCCGGGCAGCCTCTGTCCGGCACCTCGCGCTGGCCCCCGATGCAGCGGACAACGACGTCGTCGACCCCTATCGCCGCAGCGCCGATTACTACCGGCAAATGGAGGACGAGCTGGCCCCCGCAATCATCTCCATCCTGCGTTTCGCCCGGCTGAACGCACCCGCCTAGACCGGCTGGCCGCCGTCGTTCTCTCCGGCGACTTTTGGTGGTACCGTCCGATCATGAAATCCCGGAACAGTCCGGGAGCCGGGGGCAACGGCGACCCCGCTCCAGGCGCCAACGGCGGCGCCAAACGCAAGTGGACCGCACGCAACATCGTTTTGGCCGCGCTGCTCGGGATTGCCCTGGCGGCCGGCGGCTTCCTGTTCAGCCTGGCCCAGATCTGGAATACCCAGACCGCCAAGACGGAGATCAGCGCCGCCCCCGAAACCCCGAGCCAGACGGCAACTGCCAAGCCCTCGCCCACCAAGAAGCCTGCGCCCAAACCGGTGAAACCGCCACCGCCGCCAACGCTGCCCATGAACATCCTCCTGATTGGCAGCGACCACCGCAAAGGTGACCCGCCGTCGCCGAACGGCCTGCCGAACCAGCGCGCGGATGTCCTCATGCTGGTGCATCTGGCGGCCGACGGGAAGCACGCCTACGGCATCTCGCTCATGCGCGACCTTTGGGTTTCCATCCCCGGGTACGGCGAAGCGAAGATCAACTCATCGCTCGAGCAGGGCGGCATGCCCCTTGCCGTGAGGACCGTTGAGTCCCTGTTCGGGCAGAGGATCCAGCACGCTGTAATGATCGACTTCGAAGGCTTCCGGGGCATCACCGAGGCGCTCGGCGGCGTGGACGTCAACAATCCGGTGGAGTTCACGGCCTCCTTCGACACGCACCAGCATTTCCCCGCCGGCGTTAACAAGCTGCAGGGCCAGCGCGCCCTCGAGTTCGTCCGCGAGCGCTACGCGTTTGCCGACGGCGACTTCCAGCGGGTCGCGAACCAGCAACTGTTCCTGCGCTCCACGCTGGCCAAGCTGCTCTCCGCCCGTACGCTGACCAACCCGGTGACGCTGTACAAGCTGGTCAACACGGCGTCGAAGTACATCACCGTGGACAAGGGGCTGAACGCCACCGCCCTGGCGAGCCTCGTCTACAGCCTGCGGAATGTCCGGATGCAGGACGCGGTGTTCTTGACACTTCCGACGGCGGGATTCGGGACCAGCACCGATGGGCAGTCGATCATTGTGCCGGATTACGGCGCCGCTGCCGCTGTGGGCGCTGCCCTGGGGAAGGACCGGATGGGGCAGTACGCCGCGACGCTGGGGAAGTGATGTTCGCAAATTGAGGAGACGTTGATGAAGAAGCTTTTATGGGTCATCCTTGCGGTCGCGGTGGTGTTTTTCCTCTTGGGCGCCGTCATCAAGGCGGTAGCGTTCCTGCTGTGGGTGGCGCCCTTCCTTCTGCTGGCTGCCGCGCTGGTGTTCGTCCTCAACCGCTCGGGCGGCAAACGCATCCCCTGAGGAAGGGTCCCAAGAGAGGCGACGGAATCTGAGGAGGCGTCAGGAGGTCAACGGCGGGTGATTACTCTGCTGCCATTCCGGGTACGGCACTAGTAACGTGGAAAATTCGCAGGCCTAGGCTGAACGGGAGTGCAATCGTGGGACAGAACGGAACCTCCGCTGACGGAACGCACAAGGACGCCCCGGTGCCCGCTGCCTGGACCGCCGGCGCCGTCGAGCTCATCCTCGTCCGGCACGGCGAGAGCCAGGGCAATGTGGCCGCCACAGACGCCACGGTTTCCGGCGCTGAGGTGATCGCTGTCCCGGCCCGTGATGCCGACGTCGAGCTTTCCTCCACGGGCCGGGAGCAGGTGACGGCCCTGGGCCGCGCACTGGCGGCGGTACCGGAGGACCGGCGGCCCGACGTCGTCATTTCCTCCCCGTACATGCGCGCCTACCAGACGGCGGAGATCGCCGTGGAAACGGCAGGCTGGCCGGTCCCGGTCCGTTCGGACGAGCGCCTCCGCGACCGCGAGCTGGGCATCCTGGACATGCTCACTGCCTTTGGCGTGGAAACCCGGCTTCCCCAGGAGGCAGAACGACGGCGGTGGCTGGGCAAGTTCTATTACCGTCCGCCGGGCGGGGAATCGTGGGCGGATGTGGCTCTGCGGCTCCGTTCCGTCATCGGCGAACTGAACGCGCTGGGCAGCGGCCACCGCGTGATGCTGGTGTGCCACGACGCCGTCGTCATGCTGTTCCGCTACATCCTGGAAGGCATGTCGGAACGGGAGCTCCTCGACGTGGCGGCCAGCACCCCCGTACTGAATGCCTCGCTGACCCGCTATGTGCGGCCGGAGGGTGTGGGCCCGTGGACGCTGGAGAGCTTCAACGTGGCCGAGCACCTCATGGAGCAGGGCGTCGAAGTGACCGAACATGCCGGGGACGCCAATGTCCACCCGCGCTGAGCCCAGTGAGACAGCCGCCAAAGGTTCCGCCAGCCCCGCGGCAACCCTGATCACGCCGACGCTCCTGCGCAGCTGGCCGCTGCCCTCCGCGGGGTCCGACAAATACTCCCGCGGCGCCGTGCTGGTCATCGGCGGAGGCCGGCGCACCCCGGGTGCCGCGTTGCTCGCCGGTACGGCCGCACTTCGCGTCGGAGCGGGCCGGGTGACCCTGGCCGTGGCGGAGCCGGTGGCGGTTCAGCTGGCCGTGACGTTGCCGGAGGCGGGGGTGATCGGGCTGCCGCAGTCCGCGGGCGGCTCCGTGGGTGACTCCGGGCTCGAGAACCTGCTGCCGGACCTCGATGCTGCGGACACCGTGCTGATCGGCCCCGGCCTGGATGACATCGGGCAGACCGAGGCGCTGCTCCGTGGATTGCTGCAGCATCAGTCCTCGCGCGATCCGGAACGGGGCGCCGGGCCGACCGTGGTGCTTGATGCCTACGCTCTGGGCGCCCTCCCCCGGCTGGTTGATGAACTGGATCCATGGGCGGGCCGGCTGATCCTCACCCCGAACCCCACCGAGGCCGCGATCCTGCTGGGCCGGGATACCGGGGACCTGGCGTCCGACGTCGTCGAACTCGCCGGAAAGTACCGTGCGGTGGTGAGCTGCCAGGGCGTGATTGCCGGGCCACCCCGTGTGGGACCGGCCGCCGGCAACCCCGACGGCGGTTCTCCCGACGCTGATTTCCCGGACTCTGGAGACCATTGGGAAATCACCACCGGTTACGGCGGGCTGGGAACTTCCGGCAGCGGCGACATTCTGGCCGGTGCCATCGCCGGGCTCCGGGCGCGGGGAACCAGTGACGCCCAGGCCGCCTGCTGGGGCACACACCTTCACGCCGCGGCCGGCGACAGGCTCGCAAGCCGGGTGGGCAGCCTCGGCTACCTGGCGCGGGAACTGGCCGACGAACTGCCGCCGCTCATGATGGAACTGGCCACGTAGCTGCCGATCCCGGGTCTCACTTCAGCGATTTCAGGATCGAACGCAGCGACGCGGCGGCCTTCGTGGCCGCGGCCTCCGGCTGGGCGCGGCCCGCCGCGACGTCGCTGACGGCTCTGGCGATGGGCAGTTCAGCCAGCGCAGCGCCGGCAAGGTCGCCGCGGCCCTGGACAATCCCCCAGTGATTCAGGTCGTGGGAGGCCTGCAGCAGGGTGGAGAGAACGTCCTTGGGATAGACACTGCCGAACTGCTCTGTCCTGCCGGCCGCCACGGGGGTGGACATCCAGGCATCCGCATATTCGGCCGGCTTCGCGGTACTGCCCGAGCGCACCGGCACGCGCTCCTCCGGTGCAATCGCGAGCCAGTCGGCATAGCCGTCGGTCAGGAAGTACTCCACGAAGCGGCGGGCAGGTTCGGCGTCGGAATCAGCCGTCACCGTCCACGAGATGATTTCGCCGAAGTGCGCCGGCCGCTGCCCGTCCGGCCCCTGGAGCCCGGCCACCACTGCGGTGTTCCGCGCCAGGAACAGCGGGTCCTTGGCGCATTCGGGGCAGCTGGGCCGGGCATCGGCCCGGGTGCCGGCCAGCTCATCCAGCATGTTCGTCGGCCAGATGGCCATGGCGGCCTTCCCTGCGAAGTACGCCGACCGCACAGTATCGATGTCCTGTATGCCCGGCACGGAAAAGTTCCTAAGCAGGTCGCGGTAGAAGCCGAGCGCGGCAACGCACTGGGGACTGTCGAACATGACGGCGCCCTTGGCATCCACCATCTCGCAGCCGTTTCCCAGCGCAATGTGCTCAAAGGACTGCTGCGTGAAAGCCTGGCCGGCTCTGTTGGCCGCGACAATTCCTGCCAGCTCCGGGGAACGCAGCTTCCTGGCCGCGGCAACGATGTCCGCGTACGTCCGGGGCGCCGTCAACCCGGCTTGGGCGAAGAGGTCCTTGCGGTAGTAGATCAGCTGGTGCCACGCGGAACCCGGCACGGCCAGCTGCTGGCCGTTGTCACGCGTCAGTTCGAGTGCCCGGGCGGCCCACGTTTGCTCCCCCAGGCTTTGCACTATGGCCGCGTTTGTCTTGTAGTCGATGTGGCCGGAGGTCGCCATGGTGCGGACCTGCCCGAGCGACAAGGAAGCCATCACATCGGGAAGATCTCCGGAGGCAGCCGACGACGTCATGACCTGGTTGAAGCGGTGCGGAGGAACGCCCACGAGGTCGGCCTTCACTCCGGTGGCAGCGGTGAAATCCTCAATGACGAGGCGAAGCTTGGCCATCCGGTCCGGGAGCGTCTCGGTGGTCCAGACGGTGATGTTGTGGTGGTCGATGTCCTGTGTGGGCGCGGGTGGCTGGCCATTGCCGGGCGTGCAGGACACCAGGAAGGCCGCCGCCAAGGAGACCGCCGCTAGAACACCCGCCCTGATCTGGCCTCTGGTCCTATTCACCTGGCGCTCCTGCCATACCCTGTCCGCACTACGGAGTACGCAGGGCGTCAAACCCCGCGAACAACAAGGAGACCTGTGTGACAAGCGTAACTAATTGGCGCCGGGCTGTCAGCAGTCCGCGTTGACTGCAGGGCCGGCCCGCTCGCTCCGACGCCGGCCGCCGATGAGGGCGCACATGAAGGGACGGCCTCCGCTCGTTGAGCCGGAGACCGTCCGCGAGAGGATCCGGATGCTGCTGCCGTGCGCTGTTTGGCGCGGTGGCGTGCTCCCGGGCTAACCGCCCCTCAGGCAGCCTAATCAAGGCCCCGGGTCCTCCCGTTCACCGCCAGCCGCATCGGCTGGCTGTAGATGTTTTATAGCACCGGCCGCACCCTGCCACAAGGGTTCCGGCACGTTTTTTCCGCCGGATTCTGGGGCCGTCAAGGCATCGATTTAAGGGCACACGACGGCGGCCGGGCCGGCTGTCCCGACCGCGTTCCGGCCGGCTCGGGGTACTATTGCCCGCCCCGGCGGGCCGGGAGTATTTTAAGCGTGGGATTGAGCTCAAGCAGCGGGCGCCGATGCCCCCTAACCAGGAGCACGTCAATGACGACTATCTCCAACGCCCATCTGCCCGGCGAAGCGCAGCGCCCCTCCGGCGTTCCCTTGTGGTGTTCCCAGTGCCAGACTGATGAGCACCTGATCGTCGAATCGATCGAGGCCCTGCATCCCCCTCAGGACGGCATGGTGGACGTGTCCTACACCTGCGTCGAATGTGACCACTTCTACGCCCACCCGGCCGGGGTGCACGACGTCGCAGGCGTACTGAACCGTCACGGCCAGGTGATGGGCGTACTCCAGTTCGGCGGCGAATACTTCCACTGCGGCATGCCGATGGCCTCGGTCAGCTCGGGAACCAGCAGCATCCACGGCGCAGAGCTCGGCAGGCACCGCACCATCCACGATGTACACCTGCCCACCAGGCTGCTGCGCTGCGGCTGCGGATTCCAAATGGAAGTACCGGACTGAACGACCCCGGAAGGTGAGGTTGGCGGGGAGCGGCGGCAGCCCGCCGTCGTACGGGCACCAAAGTTGAGGAGAACGGGAATGTCCATCCTGGCACGCGACATCATGACCGGCGGGGCAGAGTGCATCGGCGTCAACGAGACCCTTGAGCAGGCGGCCAGGAGGATGAAGGATCTCGACGTCGGCTCCCTCCCGATCTGCGGCGAGGACAACCGGCTCAAGGGCATGCTCACCGACCGGGACATCGTGGTCCGGTGCCTGGCCGACGGCGGGGACCCCAAGAGCACCAAAGCCGGCGATCTCGCCCAGGGCAAACCTGTCACCATCGGCGCCGACGACACCATCGAGGACGCCATCAGGACCATGCAGCAGCACCAGGTGCGGAGGCTGCCGGTCATCGATGGCCACGACCTGGTGGGAATGCTCAGCCAGGCCGACATCGCCAGGAACTACCCGGAGGACCGGGTGGGCGAGCTGGTGGAGTTCATCTCCTTCTGAGCGTCGCCAACTGAATCCGGCGGTGCGGCCCCCGACGCGGGACTCACTCTTGAACTGGCCGCCCTTGAACTGACGCCAACTAGTTACAAAGGGTACTTAATTCCGGATACTAATCATGCTTACTATATTCATGCCCGCACTCGGACAACCGCAGGAGACCCTATGCGCAGACTGCTCGCCACTTTCACCTCCATACTTGCCCTTGCCGGTGCCGGGTTCTGGCTCGCCGGGCCGGCTTATGCGGCATCCGTCCCGGGTTCGCTCGCAGCGTCCGCCGTCCCGGCGACTGGCCGCGTGCCGGTTCAGGCGGGCACGTCGACGGCGGCCGGGACACCCGCCCCCACGGGAACATCGTCCCCGTCCGCAACCCCGTCCGAGCCTCCCGCCAACCCAGGCACGGGAGAACCGGCAGAGTCGGAGACAAACCGCCTCGAATATGCCCCGTATGTAATCGCGGCGGTAGTGATCATCACTCTCCTCGTCGTCTTTATCTGGCGACGCCGCCGCGGAAACAAAACCGTGGTCTAGGGGCCGCCGACGACGAGCTTTTCAACAAGGCGCACCACAGTGAGTTCCCGTTTCACCCATTTCATTTGAAGGAGTAGTCGCCATGACCACTATGGGCAGTGCGGCCGGTGCAAGGTCCCGGCTGCAACGGGCCGCCCAGGCCGTCGGGGGAGGGTCGGGTACACGGTCCCGCCACGGGCCATTAACCAGTAAACCTTTTGCGGGGGTGCCGCAGGCGCTATCCTGATGCCGTCGGTTCTGTGAACCGCTCACGGTCCGGCCGGCACCCTCGCCCCACACGGGGCGTCGAAGCGCGATGCCGGGGAGTGGCAGACGATGACCGCATATCAGCAACCAGCAACCACCACCGCCACCGAGGCTCCCATGGTGGTGCCCCGTAAAAAAGGGAACATGGTGGTCAAGTGGATCACCTCCACCGACCACAAAACCATCGGGTACATGTACCTGATCGCGTCCTTCGTCTTCTTCTGCCTCGGCGGTGTGATGGCCCTGCTCATCCGCGCCGAACTCTTCGAACCGGGCATGCAGGTTCTGGTGACGAAGGAGCAGTACAACCAACTGTTCACCATGCACGGCACGGTCATGCTGCTCATGTTCGCCACCCCGCTGTTTGCCGGCTTCACCAATGTGATCATGCCGCTGCAGATCGGTGCGCCGGACGTCGCGTTCCCCCGGCTGAATGCACTGGCCTTCTGGTTCTTCCTGTTCGGGTCAACGATCGCGGTTTCCGGCTTCATCACCCCGCAGGGATCCGCGTCCTTCGGCTGGACGGTCTACGCGCCCCTTAACAACACCACATTCACCCCTGGCATTGGAGGTGACTTGTGGGTCTTCGGCCTGGCATTGTCCGGCTTTGGCACCATCCTGGGCGCGGTCAACTTCATCACCACTGTTGTCTGCATGCGCGCCCCCGGCATGACCATGTGGCGCATGCCGATTTTCACCTGGAACGTCTTCATCACGTCCGTCCTGGTAATCATGGCCTTCCCGCCGCTGGCCGCGGCCCTCTTCGCCATCGGCGCGGACCGTCGTTTCGGCGCCCACATCTACGACCCCGAGAACGGCGGGGCGATCCTGTTCCAGCACCTGTTCTGGTTCTTCGGGCACCCCGAGGTGTACATCATCGCGCTGCCGTTCTTCGGCATCGTGTCCGAGATCTTCCCGGTCTTCAGCCGCAAGCCAATCTTCGGCTACAAGGGCCTGGTGTACGCGACCATCGCCATCGCCGCCCTGTCGGCCACGGTTTGGGCGCATCACATGTACGTCACCGGCTCCGTGCTGCTGCCGTTCTTTGCGCTCATGACCATGTTCATCGCCGTCCCCACCGGCGTGAAGTTCTTCAACTGGATCGGCACCCTGTGGGGCGGTTCGCTGACGTTCGAGACCCCCATGCTGTGGAGCATCGGCTTCCTCATCACGTTCCTCTTCGGCGGCCTGACCGGCATCATCCTGGCCTCCCCGCCGCTGGACTTCCACGTCTCCGACTCCTACTTCGTGGTGGCCCACTTCCACTACGTGGTGTTCGGCACCGTGGTGTTCGCGATGTTCGCCGGATTCTACTTTTGGTGGCCGAAGTGGACGGGCAAGATGCTCAACGAGCGGCTCGGCAAGATCCACTTCTGGATGCTGCTCGTGGGCTTCCACGCCACGTTCCTGATCCAGCACTGGCTTGGCGTTGAAGGCATGCCCCGCCGCTACGCGGACTACATGCCGCAGGACAACTTCACGGCCATGAACCAGTTCTCCACCATTGGCTCGTTCCTGCTGGGCGCCTCGCTCATTCCGTTCTTCTGGAATGTCTTCATCACGGCCCGCAGCAAGGAAAGGGTTGAGGTCGACGATCCGTGGGGCTTCGGGGCCTCCCTCGAGTGGGCCACATCCTGCCCGCCGCCGCGGCACAACTTCACCTCACTGCCGCGCATCCGCTCCGAGCGGCCGGCCCTGGACCTGCACCATCCCGAGCTGCGCGTCCGCGAACACGACGCCGTGCACGGCCCGGCGGTCGAGGTTCTGGGTGCGGCGGACATCGGCGAGCGCGACGTGCGAAATCCCAACCCGGACGTCTGACCCGGCGGTTCATAACAGACTGAGGCCCCGGACTCCGCTCGGAGTCCGGGGCCTCAGTCCAGGTTCAGTTCAGTTATCTCGCCTCAAGCAGCCGCTGCCACGGGGAAGCGGCCATCAGCGGCGCCCATGCCGCCGTCGGCCGGGGCCAGGACGCGGAGGTTGCATTCGGACTGCTGCGGATCGATGGAACGCGGCAGGTGGTGCGTTTTGGAGCATTCCCGCAACTGTTCAAGTGCGACGGGTTCGACTCGGGCATGGCTGACATCGACGACGAGCTGCAGGCCCTGACGGAGGTGGTTGGCGCGCTTCATAACGACGTAAAGAGCTTGGATGCTTTGGGCGGTTACATGTCCCTGGGCGGCGACCTGAGCCTCACCACAGTCGAGGTCCACGCGGACCAGTACCTTGAGCTTCTGGTTCAAAAACTTCTCCCCTCATGCGCGGCCGCGACGCTGCGACCGGGTCTAACCCTAGCCTGCATGTGACTCAGGTAACAGGAAAATTTCGAATGTTGCAGAAATGGGACTTTTCGCGGGCCCGGGAGGCGGACGGTCCCCGGACAGGCGAATGGTCCGGGACGCTTGGATGCGTCCCGGACCATTGGCGTCACGTGCTCGACGACGGCGAACGGCGAGGCAGGCAGGCAGCTCAGCTGCGGGTGGGGTCGGGGCGCAGCGGCGCGGGCCCGGGATCCGGCACCGGAAGCGGGCCGGGCGGCTCGGGCGTGGGAACGGGATTCGGTGGCGCGGGCCGGGACGGGTCCGGCCGCATCGGATCGGGGCCAGGCTCCGGCGGGAACGGCTCTGGTTCGTGCACTGGCGGGATGGTCATGCTTCCCCCTCGAAGGCTCATGTGGGTTCCTTTTTGCTGACGCGAGTTCAGGATACGCCCGGCGCCCAGGTGTGGACAGGTCCCCGGCCGCCGACCGCACAGGACCCCCGCCGGCCTGCGGGGAGCGTCAAAAGGCCAGCTTCTCCCCCGGTAGCGAACGGCGGCGCAAATGTCAGGGCGGCTCTATATATTGAGGGAATGACCCACACTCCGCTGCAGCAACCCGAAAGCTCGCCTGCCGTTGCCACGCCCCGGCCGCCCGTCGCCAAGCGCGTGCCCATCGAGCGCACGCACCACGGGGACACCTTCGTGGACCAGTACGAATGGCTGCGGGACAAGGAGTCCGAGGAGGTCGTGGCGCACCTGAAGGCGGAGAACGCCTATCAGGAAGCCCTCACGGCACACCAGGAACCGCTGCGCGAGGCGATCTTCCAGGAGATCAAGGGCCGGACCAAAGAGACAGACCTGTCCGTTCCGAACCGCAAGGACGGCTGGTGGTACTTCAGCCGGTCCGTCGAGGGCAAGGAGTACGGCATCCAGTGCCGCGTCCGCGCCCAAAACACGGGCAATCCTGTGGCGGACTGGACTCCCCCGGAGGTGGAGGCCGGCGTCGAAATTCCCGGCGAGGAAGTCCTGCTGGACGGCAACGTCGAAGCCGAAGGCAAGCCGTTCTTCTCGGTGGGCGGCACGGCCGTCACCATCGACGGAAACCTCTACGCCTACGCCGTGGACAACGCCGGCGACGAGCGGTTCACCCTGCGGATCAAGGACCTGCGGACCGGCGAACTGCTGCCGGACGTCATCGAGAACGTCTTCTACGGCGTGTCCTTCTCCCCGGACGGCACGCGCATCTTCTACACCGTGGTGGATGATTCCTGGCGGCCGTACCAGGTCAAGTCCCATGTCCTGGGCACAGCTGTCACCGACGATGAGGTGATTTACCAGGAGGACGACGCCGCCATGTGGCTGGGCTTCGAACTCTCGTCGGACCGGCGCCACCTCGTGCTCGGCATCGGCTGCTCCGAGTACAGCGAGACACGCCTGCTGCGCTTCGATGACCCCGACGCCGGCCTGTCCACCGTCATTTCCCGCAACGAACGCGTGCTCTACGAGGCCGAGCCGTTCCTGCTCGAGGGCCCGGACGGGCAGAAAACCGAACGCCTTCTCATCACCCACAACCGCAACGCCGTGAACTCGATGGTCTCGCTGGCGGACCCGGCCGAGTTGGCCAAGCCGCTGGCCGAGCAGGACTGGGTCACCGTCGTCGAGCATTCCGACGACGTCAGGGTCAACGGGGCGGGGGTCACCGCCACGCACCTCGTGGTCTCGATCCGGAAGGACACCATCGAGCGCGTGCAGGTCATGTCGCTGACCGGGCTGGGGACTGCCGCCCAGCAGGCTCCGGTGGAACCGGCGTTTGACGAGGAACTGTACACCGCGGGTGTCGGCGGTTCCGACTACGAGGCGCCCGTGATCCGGCTGGGCTACACGTCCTACTTCACGCCGTCGCGGGTGTATGACTTCGTGCTGCCCACCCCGGAGCAGCCGGCGGGCGAACTGCTGCTGCGAAAGGAAAGCCCCGTGCTGGGCGGCTACGACGGCTCAGACTACGTGGCCACCCGCGAGTGGGCCGAAGCCGCCGACGGTACCCGGATCCCGCTGTCGGTGCTGCGGCACAAAGCCGTCAAGAAGGATTCGACGGCGGCAGGCCTGGTCTACGGCTACGGCTCGTATGAGCTGAGCATGGACCCTGGCTTCGGCATCGCCCGGCTTTCGCTGCTGGACCGCGGGGTTGTGTTCGTCATCGCCCACATCCGCGGCGGCGGCGAACTCGGCCGTCACTGGTACGAGGACGGCAAAAAGCTCAGCAAGAAAAACACGTTCACGGACTTCATCGCAGCCACGGACTGGCTGGCTCAGTCCGGCTGGGTGGCGCCGGACCGGATCGCCGCGCTGGGCGGGTCCGCCGGCGGTCTGCTCATGGGCGCTGTGGCCAACCTCGCGCCGGAGAAGTACGCGGCCATCGTGGCCCAGGTTCCGTTCGTGGACCCCCTCACCAGCATCCTGGACCCGGAGCTGCCGCTGTCGGCTCTCGAGTGGGAGGAGTGGGGCAACCCCATCACCGATCCCGCGGTGTACGAGTACATGAAGTCGTACACGCCGTACGAGAACGTCCGCGAGGTGGCCTACCCCAAGATCGCGGCCGTGACGTCCTTCAATGACACCCGGGTGCTCTATGTGGAGCCGGCCAAATGGGTGCAGGAGCTGCGCAACAAGACCAGGGGCAGCGAGCCGATCCTCATGAAGATCGAAATGGACGGCGGCCACGGCGGAGCCTCCGGCCGCTACGTGCAGTGGCGCGAGCGGGCCTGGGACTACGGGTTCATCGCGGATTCGCTCAGGGCCACCGAGCTGCTGCCCGGCGCCGGGCTGAAGTAACCGCCGATGGCGGCATTGGGCGGAGAGCAGTCGGTGGCACCGGCGGGGACGTGGGCAGGAATTCCCTCCTTCGGGGCCGGTGTTTCCAGAAAATAGTAATCCTGCTTACTATTGACGGGCATACGGGCTCGGTGCACCTGTCCGCTGGGGGCTGGGAATCCGACGCCGGAACTGGAGCATAGCGTGAGCAATGAACAGGGATTGACCCCGCTTTCCGACGACGAACTGAATGCGCAGGCAGGCACCGCCCTGCCGGACAAGGAAGTCGCGTCCGTACTCGACCTCAACGCCGACCTCGACCTGGGCATCAGCGCCGCCGCACCGATCGACCTTGCCGTCGCCGCCAACGCCAACGTCGCAGCCCCGATCGATGCCGCGGCGTCAGCGAATGTCCTGTCCTTCGGTTCGGAGTCGCAGGCCCTCGCCGACCAGGGCGTCATCATCGACCAGGGAATCACCGCGGATGCCACCGCAGACTCCGTGCAGGACAGCACCATCACCCAGGGCGCTGACGGCGGGACGGTCGACGGCGGGACGTCGGACAGCGCCGCTGGCACCGACCCCGCTGCAACCGGAACCGACGCGGCTGGGGCTGGCACTGCCGCTGCCACAGCGGAGCCGGCGGCTACTGCTCTGCCGGACGGCACGCTTCCCGACGGTACAGTCCCCGACGGCGCCATCACCGACGGCGCAGGTGTAGGCGCGCTTCCCGTCGATCCGTCCACAGCCCTCGACGGCGACCTGCTTAACGTCAATGTGGACCTCGCGGCCGACGCCGACATCGCGGCCCCGATCAACGGTGCCGTGGCCGCAAACGCCAACGTCGCCGCGCCGATCGACGCCGCCGTTGCAGCCAACATCGGCTCGATCGACAGCGACGCCTTCGCCGTGGCCCAGCAGGACGCCATCATCACGCAGGACATCGACGGCGAGGCCACCGCGTCGGCAGATCAGCAGTCGGATCTGCAGCAGTAGTTCCTGAATGAGCGCCAAACGCAGCGGGCCGTCCGGCATGGACGGCCCGCTGGTCTCCCCCACACCCTCACCCGGTCCGTCTCCGGAGCCAAGCCCGACACGAGACCCGACGGCGGATGCCTCCTCCGCAGCCCCGGCGGAAGTCTCGACGGCGGCAGGTCCGTTCCCCACCCAGGCATCCCGGGCCGCCGTCGTAATTAGCCCTGACACCAACCGAGGCGAGGTCCCGGTGAGGGCGGAGGGTATCCAGCTCATTGGCGAGGCCAAAGGGTCCGGCTACCGGGAGGCACCTTCGCTGGTTCGCCGCGCCGACGGCCAGACCATCCAGCTCACGCGGCTGCTCTTCCATGTCCTGGATTCCATTGATGGCGTGCGGGATATCGATGAGATCGCCGAGGCAGCCAGTTCACGTTCCGGCCGGCTCATCAGCGCGGACAACGTCAGGACCCTGGTTGAGGGGCAGCTGTTGCCGCTCGGCCTCCTGCAGCTGGCGGACGGATCGCAGCCGGAAGTGCGCAGATCGAACCCGCTGCTCGGCATGCGGTTCCGGTACACCGTGACGGACCCGGAGCGCACCCGGAAGCTGACGGCCCCGTTCGCAGTGCTGTTCAATCCGCTCATCGTGGCGGTTGTGGCCGCGGGATTCCTGGCCTCGTGCTGGTGGGTCCTGATGGTCAAAGGCCTGGCCTCCGCCACGCACGAGGCCTTCGCGAACCCGTGGCTGCTACTGCTGATTTTCGTCGTGACGGTCCTGTCGGCCGGCTTTCACGAGTTCGGCCACGCGGCGGCCGCCCGCCGGGGCGGGGCCACACCCGGCGTGATGGGTGCCGGGCTCTACCTCGTCTGGCCCGCCTTCTACACGGACGTCACCGATTCCTACCGGCTGGGCCGCGGCGGCAGGCTGCGCACGGATATCGGCGGGCTGTATTTCAACGCCATCGTTGCCACCGCCACCATGGGAGTTTGGTGGGCCACGGGTTTCGATGCACTGCTCCTGGTGGTGCTCACGCAGATCTTGCAGATGGTGCGCCAGCTGCTTCCCCTGGTCCGCTTCGACGGGTACCACATCCTGGCGGACGTCACGGGCGTGCCCGACCTTTTCCAACGGATCCGCCCCACGCTGCTCGGGCTCCTGCCGTGGCGCTGGGGCAAGCCTGAACCGGAGGCGCAGGCCCTCAGGCCGTGGGCTCGCGCCGTCATCACGGCCTGGGTTTTGGTCACCGTCCCTTTGCTGCTGCTGAGCCTCGTGCTGATGGTCATCTCCTTCCCCCGGCTCCTGGGCACGGCGTGGGCGAGCCTGCAGCACCAGATGGCCCTGCTCTCCGCCGGTCTTGCCGAGGGAAACTTTGCCGACGGAGCCGTGCGTCTCCTGGCGATTGCCGCCGTCGTCCTTCCCGTGGTGGGCGTCGTCTATATGCTGCTCCGGCTGGCGCGGCAGCTCATCACCGGGCTCTGGACCAAAACCCGCGGCAAGCCGCTGCAGCGCGCCATCGCCATTGCGGCGGTCGGCGCCGTCACCGCCGGGCTGGCCTGGGCTTGGTGGCCGCTGCCGGGCACCTACCGCCCGGTGCAGCCCTACGAACGCGGGACACTCGCGGACGCCACGGCCGCCGTCTTGCCCGCCCTGGCTGGTGGCGACGGCGTGCTTCGGGAAGGCCGGACCGGTCAGACGGTGGCACTCTGGCCGGACGGCACGGCACTGCCCACCCGCGAGCAGCCGCGGCTCAGCATGGTCCTCGTGCCGCGGGAGGGGGCGGAATCGGCCTCGGCGCCCGGCCAGCCGGGCCAGCCGGGCCACAACGCAACGGACCCGGGCCAAGGCGACGCTCCGGCGCGGGCCGGCACGCCGCCGTCGTGGGTCTTTCCCTTCGACAAGCCCCCAGTGCCGGAGGAGGACGGCAACCAGGCACTCGCGGTGAACACCACCGACGGATCAGTCACCTACGACGTCGCATTCGCACTGGTATGGGCCGAGGACGGACCGGTGGACACCCGCAACGAGGCCTACGCATTCGCCAGCTGCGCGGACTGCGCGGCGGTGGCCGTCGGGTTCCAGGTGGTGCTGATCGTGGGCCAGGCCGACGTTGTGGTACCCGAAAATCTCTCCGCCGCTGCGAACTACAACTGCGTCCGGTGCCTGACCTTCGCCCTCGCCAGCCAGCTGGTACTCACGCTGGACGGGCCGCTCAGCGCGGACGGCATGGCCCGGCTGAATGCGCTGTGGCAGGAAATCGCCGAGTTCGGACGCACGCTGCAGGGTGTTCCGCTCTCCGAGATCGAGGGACGGCTGACCGCCTACAAGGAACGGCTCATGGAGATCGTCCGGACCGATCCCAGTGCCAGGCCCGGGACCGGCGCGGGGAGTCCGTCGCCAGGCGCCTCTCCTTCGCCCGGGGCCAGTAATCCTGGCTCGGGATCCCGGCCGGGTTCGCCATCGCCGGCTGTGCAGTCGCCGGGTGCGCCGGCGCCCGCTGTTCCCTCGACTGCTGCGCCTTCGCCGGGAACGACGGCGGACCCCGCGGTTTCGGCGCCCGGAACGGGAACGACGCCGGTTCCCGCCGTTCCTGCCCCTGCTCCCACGGGCGCGGCCCCGGGGCCGGCGACTACGGCTCCCGGCAGCACCGCGTCTGCACCGCCGGCCCCGGAGGCCGCCTCCCCGTAGAGTCCGCGCCTCGCCGTTTTCCCAGAAATGGCCGCCTCCGTAGGACCCTGCCCCGCCATTTCACCAAAAGTGGCCGCTCTGGAGCTCACCGGGCGGCCACTTTTGGTAAATCGGCACTTCGAAGGGCAGGTGGACGCCGGCGCGAACTTCTCGCGGTTCAGCGGGCCTGGAGCACCGCGAAGTAGCCCGGGATCTGTTCAGGGCGGTCAGCTGATGTGAGGGGCCTGGTTTCAATGGTCACTGGGCCGTCCTCCACTACGTCCCAGTTGGCCTCGGGAAACGCCCGCCGGCGCTGCTCCGTGCCGAAACGGCCGGGCATGGGCAGTCCGCGGATGGCCTTCTCGAGTGGCCCGGGGATGGACTGCAGCGTGGCTCCAAGGTGGCTGACGTACTGAATCGGATTCCCGCGGAAATCCGTCTCTGCGAGGAACACGCGGCCCCGCTTGCCCACGAGCGCATGCAACTGCGCGGCCAGGGCTGCCTGCGCGGGTTTCTTGAGTACGTGCAGGACGCCCCGGATGAAGATGTTGGCTTCGCCGGAGTACCCGGCCGCGGTCAGGGCTTCGGTCACGGCGCGCGTGCCCGCGGGCACCGTCATGTCGGCCGCCATGTAGGAGAGCCGCTCCAGTCCTTCGGATTCGGCGGCTGCGCGTGCGACGGCGTTGGCCGACACATCCACTCCCACGACATGCGGAAAGTGGGCCGCAAGGGCTCGGCTAAAGACGCCACTGCCACACCCTGCGTCGACGACCGGAAGGCTGGGGTCCAACTGCCGCGTCAGGTGCTCCAGATACGCCTGCAATTCGTGATCGCTGCCCGAATCCCACAGGACGTCGCCGCGCGCCCCCGTGGCCCCGATCCCGCCCCAGTACTCGTCCCAGGCCACGCTGGGGTCCTTGGGCGCGTTGGAGGACAGCTTCACCAGTTTGGGAAGCAGCAGGTATTTCTTGAGCGCCGAGAGCATCATTCAAATATATGTTGCCTGGGACACATCCACGTTCAGCGGTGCCGTGCGCCAGGGCAGCGGTAACTAGCCGACCTTCAGCCAGGTGAGCGCCTCCGCCTCGGCCGTGAAGAACTTCGTGGGGCACGGGAGCTTGTTGAGGCCCAGGAAGAAGTTGGCGATCACCCGGTCCACCGGCGACGCCCCGAGCAGCGCGATTCGTGAGGCCTGGCAGGGACGGCCCCACACGGCTCGGGCTCCGCGGCTCACATCCGAAGTGGTGGCCATGTCCACGAGCATGGGACGACGGCTGTCGCCGCAGAGCGCGTTGACCTGCGCCATGGCAGCCTCGGCGTCCGCCTCGGTAATGCTGGCGTCCCTGGCCCAGGTCAGCCGCAGCAGGCCGTGGGCATCCAATTCGAGGTTGAACAGCGTATTCCGTCCGGTGCTGTGGGAATTCAAATCAAACCTCCGCGGTGGCTAAACGTGGACAACTAACAAGGTACATCCCTCCGGGACGCAGCCATGGGCCCGCCTACTGATAATGTGAGTCCAAAATCACGGTAGCCTCAAAAGGCACTCGCAACACAGGGGGCACATGGTCCAGGCACCTGCGGAGTATGCCTCCGCACCTCGCGAGGCGGTGGTCGCGCTTACGGATTCCGCCCGTCTGGATTCCGTGGCGTCTGTGCTCAAGGACGCCGGCTTCACGGTCCGTATGGCCTCCGACGCCGGATCCCTCGCCCAGGAGCTGGAAGGCGACCGGGCCGCCGTCGTCCTTCTTGATACGGTGCTCACGGACGGCTACCGGTGGGAAGGCACACCCGTGCTGTTGCTGGTGGACCTCGGCGGCGACTTCGATCTTGCCCGGCTTGAGTCCTGGGGCATCGCCGACTACATCACCCGGGACGCCCCCGCCCGCGAACTCACACGCCGGGTGGAGACCCTGATCCGCCGCGCGGGGGAACGCCGCCGGATCCGGGCCAAAGCCGAGTTCCTGCGGGAAAGCCTCCGCAACGTCTCCGCCGCCATCCGCGGCACCAACAGCCCGCAGCAGATGGCCGGCCACCTGGTCCGCGGCTTTGGCGAATCCCTGGGCGTGGACCATGTCTGGTTCACCACCTTTCAGGATTCACGGGTGCCCAGGATCAGCTCCCAGTGGTCCTTGTCCGGCCACGCGAAGCTGCCGGACACGCTCGGCGCGTTCGAGGACGAGGCCCGCGAGCAGACCACCTCGCTGTGGTCAGCCGCCGAGGCGCTGGCAGTTCCGGATCACCAGATGGACCAGTCCGCGCCACTGGCCGAGGGATTGCGGGAGTGGTCCGGCCTGGACTCCGTCCGCGCGTCGGTTGCCTTGCCGGTGGGAGAGGGCGAGTCGGCCCTGGGGATCATTTGGATCGCGCAGCTCGACGGCAGGCGCGACTGGACCAGGGCCGAGATCGCGCTCATCCAGCACGTGGCCGGCAACTTGGCGCACAGCCTCATCCAGGGCCACCTGATCAGCGCTCAGCTCCAGGTGCTGCAGCAGCTCCGCGAGCTGGACAAGGCCAAAACGGACTTCCTGGCCACGGTCAATCACGAGCTCCGCACGCCGCTCACCTCCATCACGGCCTACCTCGACATGATCCGCGACGGTGCGGGCGGCCCCGTTCCGCCGGGCATCCTGTCCATGATGGACGTCATCTCGCGGAACTCGGACCGCCTCCGGAGGCTGATCGAGGACATGCTCACCGTCTCCCAGCAGGACACCTCCGGCAACCTGAACCTCAAGCAGGTGGAGCTTGGCCAGGTTCTGCGGATAGTTGTGGCTGCACTGCGCCCGCTCGCCGATTCGCGGAATGTCACCATCACCGGAGCCGACTCGCACGAGGACGTGAAGGTCCAGGCCGACGAGGCGCAGCTGGAACAGGTTTTCACCAACATCGTGGCCAACGCCATCAAGTTCACCCCGAAAGGCGGCCGGATCAGCATCAGCTTCATGTCGGCAGCCTCGGAAGCCGGCAGCCCGTGTGCCGTCGTGAACGTCACGGACACCGGCGTCGGGATTCCGGAGCAGGAAATCGCGCAGGTGTTCACCCGTTTCTACCGGGCGTCCAACGCCTCCTCCGCGGCCATCCCGGGCAGCGGGCTCGGTCTGGCCATTGCGCACGACATCGTCCGTCGCCACGGCGGTTCGCTGGACCTCTCCTCCGTGCTGGGTGAGGGAACCACCGTTTCTGTGAACCTGCCGGTCGACGGCCCCCAGTCCGATGAAATTGACGACGACGAGGCCGACGGCGACGACGCGGCCGGCGCGCCCCAAACCGACTGACCGGCGCCGGCGGGTTGACCGGCTTGGGCGATTGACCGGCGTCGTCCGTCCCGACCCAAACGAAAACCGCCCCGGACCAGCAGGTCCGGGGCGGTTTTCGTAATTCCGGCTAGCTACTGCCAACCTTAGTTGGGCCACCAGCCGATGGTGGCGTAGTTGACCTCGCTGTTCGAAGTGGAGGACGTGGTGGTGTCCTTCTCCTTCGGTGCGGCGTTTGCAGGAGCAGCGAAACCTGCCACTGCAAGGATGCCGGTCATAACAAGTGTTGCGGCAAGTTTCTTCATCCGCTGTCCCTTTCGTCGTTTGTAGCCGTGAACCGAATTACACATTACGGGCGACAGTATACGGTCACTGGATCAAGGTTTGGTCAAGTCATTTCCTGTCAATTCCGCAGGATAAGCCATGTTTTTCCCCAGGCCCATTGCAATTGCCGTAACAAGCGGAGTTCAGCCCCCTTCCGAGGGCCACCGTGGGCCGGATTATGGATAATTGGGAGCATGCCTATGCAGCGCGACTTGTCACCGTTCGTGATCGCGGAGTTGGCTGCGCGCGAAAGCTGGAAACGGCGGGACTACCCCGCGGCATACGCCGAGGCCGGGCACGCCGCCGAACTGGCGCAGGAGTCCGGCGACGAAGTGCGCTGGTGGAAGATGGTCCTGCTGCAGGCCGAATGCCTTCGGAACCAGGGGTCTATCCAGGAGTGCCAGGAACTCGCAGCCAGCCTGGCAGCCCATCCCGTTGCCGGTTCCGCCCCCGATCTGGGCGCCCGGGCAGCAACCCTGCTGGCACATTCGCTGCAGGGCCTGGGCCGGCTCCCCGAAGCAGTGGACGCCGCCACCACCGCCGCCCGCCTCGTGGCCGGCGACTCCGAAAACGTCTATTTGCATATCCAGGCCCAGCAGGCCCTGATCGCCGCCCTCGCGGAAAGCGGGCGGCACGAGGACGCCTGGCTGGAGTGCCTGGACCTTGAGTCGCTGCTCACCGACCACGTGGACGAGGATACTGCCGGCAAGGCTTACTGGGTGATCGGCAACGTCGCGTTCCTCAGCAACCGGGTCAACGAAGGCGGCCACTACCACGACCTCGCCGCCGGCAAGCTCTCCCCCTCGCAGGACGTCGACCTGTGGGCGCGCTTCAACCGGGCCTCCGCGGAAATGCGCCTGCAGGCCAAGCTGGGCGACGCCGCAACGCTGCGCTGCATCGAGCGGGCCGAGCTCGCCACCGAAGTGGTGGGCGGCAGCGAAAGGGACATCCTGGAGATGTCGCTGGTCCGTGCGCACTGGTACTACCTCACCGGGGACATGGAGACGGCAGTAAACCTCCTGACCCCGCTGCGCAGCAAGTTCCCCATCCTCGCCACCCAGACAGCGGCGGAGGCCACCTTCATCCTTGGCAAAGCGCTGATGGCCCAGGGACACGAGGCGGAATCTCTGCAGATGCTTGACGAGGCGGCTACGCTGTTCGATACAGCTGCTGCACCGGAGCGTAGCGCCACCGTCCGTGGTTTCATCGCCTCAGCGGAGCCTTCGGACCGGCGCCAACAGCAATTTCTCCAGGGGGGGTAAATGCCAGAAGCGACAGTGTTTCCCGGTGCCGCAGCGCTGCAGCCGGAGTCCTCGGCGCGCCCCGCTCCCGTGCCTGTCGTCACCTTCACCGTGCTGCCCGACCTCGCCGTCAAGGCGGTCCTTCCCCGCGGCGCCGACCTGAACGAGACCGCGGCAGCCCAGCTGTACCGCCGCCTTGGTGAGCTGGCCGTGGACCGGAGGGTCGCCGTCGTACTTGAACTGACCGGCGTGAAGTCCGTAAACCGCGCAGCGCGAGCAGCCTACGCTGCAATCCCCTCGGTGTCCGCGTGGGCGATCCTGGGCGAATCCCCCGTGGACAGGCTGCTGGGGCACTTCCTGCTGGGCGGCGAATTCAGCTCAGTGCCGGCCCGCTATTTCACCGCCGAAAACGACGCCCTCGACTGGTTGAGCCGACTTGACGATGTTTTCTAACGACGATCCCCGGCTCGGGAAGCTGCTCGACGGCATCGTCCGGCTGGCCGCCGGGGAACTCCACGCCCGCATTGAAATTTCCGAGGCCAGGGACGAACTGGACGCGGTGATCATGGGCACCAACCTGCTCGCCGAGGACCTGCAGATCATCTACCAGGAGCTCGAGGAGCGTGTGGAATCCCGCACGCGGATGCTCAACGCCGCGCACCAAGAGCTGCAACAGATGGCGCTCACCGATTCCCTGACGGGACTCTACAACCGCTCGGCGCTGGTCAGCGCCGTCAACGCGGCCCAGGCCGAGGCGGCCGACGGCGGGCTGCCGCCGGCTCTGCTGCTGCTGGACCTGGACGCCTTCAAGAGCATCAACGATTCACTGGGCCACTCCATGGGCGACCAGGTCCTTGCCACGGTGGGCACACGGATCCGTTCATGCGTGCGCGACGGCGACATGGTGGCCAGGCTTGGCGGCGACGAGTTCGCCGTCCTGCTCCCCGCCACCACGCCGGCCAAGGCGGCCGCAGTCGGCAACCGCATTTTGGACTCGCTCAACACGACCCTGGAGGTGGACGGCAAGACCATCCGTTGCGGCGCGAGCCTGGGACTTCGGATTGCGGATCCCGGCGAAACGTCCGAGGAGCTGCTCATGGAGGCGGACATCGCGATGTACGCTTCCAAGGCCGACGCCCGCAACAAGCTGCGGGTTTTCGAACCGGCCATGCTGCACGCCCGGCAGCTCCGGAACCAGCTGGTGGGGGAACTGCGCGAGGCCATCGCCACCGACCAGTTGGTGCTGTACTACCAGCCGGTCATCGAGCTTGCCTCGGGAAAAATCGAGGGCGTGGAGGCCCTGGTCCGCTGGAAACACCCCAAGCGCGGCCTGATCATGCCCGACGAATTCATCCCTATCGCCGAGGAGACGGGCCTCATCTCGGAGCTCGGCAACTGGGTGCTCAAGAATTCCGTGGAGCAGCTGCGGCGCTGGCGGAGTTCCCCGGAGACCGGCCGCCACAACTTCGACATGCGCATCAACGTGTCCGCGGCAGACCTGCAGCGGCTCGAGTTCATCGAGGACGTCCGGGATGCGCTGACCAGCGCCAACCTCGAGCCGGCTCTCCTTGTCCTCGAGCTGACCGAGAGCGACATCATCAAGGGCAACGAGCTCGACCGATATACGCTGGCCAGCCTGCGGAAGCTCGGCGTGGGCTTGGAGATCGACGACTTCGGCACCGGTTACTCGTCCATCAGCTACCTGCGGCGGCTGCCCGTGGACCGCGTCAAGGTGGACCGGACACTGCTCACGGCCCTCGGCAGCGACCCCGCGCAGCCGGCCCTGATCGCGGCCATCCTGCAGCTCATCCGGGCCTGCGGCCTCGAGGCCGTGTGGGAAGGCGTGGAAAACGCGGAGCAGGCCGAGCACCTGCGGAACACCGGCTGCGTCAGCGGGCAGGGCTACTACTTCAGCCGGCCCCTTCCCGCAGCCGAGTTCACCGAACGCCTCGCCTGGCAGGACATCTGGCCCCGCTGATTCCCATCGGTTGCTCCGTAGATGCCGTTTTCCGGGCTGATAAGGGCATCTACGGAGCATTCGGCAGACTTAACCCCCGACGACGTCCGCGGTGGCCTCGGCGATGGCGCGCTCCTCGTCCGTGGGCACCACCAGCACGGGGATGGCGGAGGCCGGTGTGGAAATCACGCGGGGTTCCCTGGACCGCCCGCTGTTCAGGCCGGCGTCGAGCTCGATGCCCAGCGCACCCAGCCGTTCCCCCACCAGGGCACGGAACTGGTGCGAGTTCTCGCCGATCCCGGCCGTGAACACCAGCGCCTTGGCCCCGCCAACGGCCACGTGGTAGCCGCCGATGTACTTGGCCAGCCGGTAGGACGTGACGGCCAGGGCGGTTGCGGCGCGGGAATTGCCGGACTCGGCAGCCTCCACCACCGAGCGCATGTCGTTGTTGCCGGCGAGGCCCTTGAGCCCGGACTCGCGGTTCAGCATCGAGTCGAGGTCCTCGGCGTTCCAGCCGGTGCGGGCCAGGAACACGAGGATGGACGGGTCCAGGTCGCCGGAGCGGGTGCCCATGACCAGGCCCTCCAGCGGCGTGAAACCCATCGACGTGTCCACGGACTTGCCGCCCCGGATCGCCGTGACAGAGGCGCCGTTGCCGAGGTGGGCGATTACGCCGTCGAACTCCTCCACCGGGATGTCCAGCAGCGCGGCAGCCTGGTTGGTCACGTATTCGTGCGAGGTCCCGTGGAAGCCGTACCGGCGGATCCCGTGGTTGGTGTAGAGCTCGTCGGGAACGGCGTAGCGCCAGGCGTGCTCGGGCAGGCTGCGGTGGAAGGCGGTGTCGAAGACGGCCACCTGCGGCATGTCCGGCCACTTCTTGGTGATCGCGCGGATGCCCAGCACGTTCGCGGGGTTGTGCAGCGGCGCCAGCGGGTTGAGCCGTTCGATGGCGCGGGTGATCTCGTTGTTGATCAGCACGGGCTCGCCGAACCGCTCGCCGCCGTGCACCACCCGGTGGCCCACCGCGTCCAGCTGCCGGTCCCCCAGCACGTCGTGGATGGCCGCGTCCACCTGCTCCAGGGCTTCGGCATGGTCCGCCGGGCCCACCACCTCGCCGTCGCCCTGGCCGCCGTTGGACACGCCGATCCGCTCGATCAGCCCTTCGGTGAGGACACTGCCTTCGGCGACGTCGCGCACCTGGTACTTGAGCGAGGACGAGCCGGAGTTGATGACGAGCACGAGCATGGGGCCTCCTAAGCCTTGGCTGCTGAAACTGGGGACGGAACGGCGGACGTTTCAGTGGACGGTTCCAACGGGGCGGCCAGGCTCTGCGCCTGGATGGCGGTGATGGCCACCGTGTTCACGATGTCCTCCACGGTGCAGCCGCGGGACAGGTCATTGACGGGCTTCCGCAGCCCCTGCAGGACAGGCCCGACGGCGACCGCTCCCGAGCTCTGCTGCACCGCCTTGTACGTGTTGTTGCCGGTGTTCAGGTCCGGGAAGATGAACACGGTCGCCTGCCCGGCCACGGACGAGCCGGGCATCTTGGACTCGGCGATGGAGGCGTCCACGGCGGCGTCGTACTGGATGGGGCCTTCGACGGCGAGATCCGGGCGGCGCTCACGCACCAGGTCGGTGGCCTGCCGGACCTCCTCCACCGCTGACCCCGAGCCGGAGCCGCCGGTGGAGTAGGACAGCATGGCCACACGGGGCTCCACGCCAAACTGGGAGGCGGTCTCGGCCGAGGCCAGCGCGATGTCAGCGAGCTGCTCCACGTTCGGGTCCGGGTTCACCGCGCAGTCGCCGTACACAAGAACGCGGTCCGGCATGAGCATCAGGAACACGGAGGAAACGATCTTGACCCCCTGCCGGGTCTTCACGAACTCCAGCGCGGGTCGGATGGTGTGGGCCGTGGTGTGCGCTGCCCCGGAGACCATGCCGTCCACCACGCCCAGCTGGACCATCATGGTGCCGAAGTAGCTTTCGTCCTGCATGACCTCAAGTGCCCGGGCAAGGTCAACGCCCTTGTGCGCCCGGAGCTCGGCGTACCTCGCGGCGAAGTCCTGGCGCAGCTCGGAGGTGGCGGGGTCCACGATGTTGATGCCGGCGAGGTCGATGCCCCGGCTGGCGGCGAGCTCCCGCACGTCGGCTTCCCGGCCCAGCAGCGTCAGGTCGCAGACGTCCCGGCGGTGCAGGATCTCGGCGGCCTTCAGGATCCGGATGTCCCTGCCCTCCGGCAGCACGATGTGGCGGCGCTGCGAGCGGGCCCGCTCAATAAGGTCGTGCAGGAACCGCAGCGGGGTCATCCGCTCGGCGCGGGGCAGGTGCAGGCGCTCGAGCATCTCGGCCTCGTCCACCTGCCGGGACCACAGGCCCAGCGCGGACGCCACCTTGCGCCGGTGGCCGCTCCAGATTTCGCTGCGGACCTCGGACACGCGCCGCGACGTGGTGTAGGTGTCATCCTCCGTGGCGAACACCGGGAACGGGGCGGAGGCCAGCAGCGGGTAGATGTTGGCGTCCGGGGCCAGTCCGCCGGTGAGGATCAGCCCGGACGGCACCGGGAACTCGGGCGAGAACGACGACGCCAGGCAGGCCACCATCACGTCCGCCCGGTCACCGGGCACGATCACCAGCGCACCGTCGTCGAGCACGTTCAAAAAGTTGCCCACATTCATGGCGGCGACCTTGACGTCACGGACGTCCCGCTCCATGTCCGCCTGGCCGGCGATCTGCCGCAGTGCCAGCGCCGCGCCCACCTCACCGGTGGTGGGCCGGGCGATGTCCTCCAGTTCCGGGAACACGTACACCGGCCGGCCGGTCGCGCCCGGCTTCACAGCGGCAATGATCGCGTCCACGTCCTCCGGGTCTGCCCGGTTCACCATCATGGCCAGCAGCGAGCACTTCTCCGCGGCAAGTTCCTTGCGGGCGACGTCGACGGCGGCCGCGGCCTCCGCCACGCTGCGCCCCTTGGCGCCCACCACGGCGACGATGGGCGCGGCCAGGTTGTTGGCCAGGCGGGCGTTGAGGTCGAATTCGACGGCGGCGTCGTGGCCCGTGAGGTCCGTCCCCTCCACGATGATCACGTCGCAGTGCCGGCCCATCTCGGCGAAGATTTCCACGCAGCGCGAGTCGATGTCCTCGCGCCTGCCCGCTGCCAGCAGGCCGCGGACCTCGGTGAACGTCAGCCCTCCGCGGCAGCGCTGGTCGTCCAGGTCGAAGCGGGACTTCATGAGCGCCACCATCGGATCCGCGCCCGCGTCCTCGCCATGGACCACGGGTTTGAAGAATCCGATCCGGTCCGCGTGCCGGTGGAGCGTGTCCGCCAGGCCCAGCGCTATGAGCGACTTCCCCGATCCCGGGGTGGTCGCGCTGACATATATCCCTTTGGCCATGATCTGTCCTCTGGTTGGAAGCTCCTGCGTGGAACGTGCTGCATTGGACGCGCCGGTGTTCTGACTGGACGCGCCGAGGCACGCCCTCCCCCATACTTTCACTTGTTGCCGCGCTTCCGGGAGCACACAATGGTGTTGATTGCCACGTCGGCGCACATTCGCCGTCCCGGACCCGGAGTGGGCCAGCGCCCCGGGACCGGCCCATCCGCAGCAAGGCACCGAACAGCAGAGTCCAGAGCTGCAAACGTCCTGAACGATGGTGGTCCCGATGAACCGCTGGCCGCGCTTCCGCCATTTCGGCAGGATCCACCTGGCCCGCGGGCCACCGGCTCACGCTGTTCCTCGTTCTGGCCTTCGCCATTTCCTGGCTGGTGTGGCCGCTGACGCTCCTCAACCCGAACAGCTCGCCCCTCATCCCGTACGGGCCCGCCCTGGCCGCAGGCATCACAGCCTTCCTCGCCGGCGGCAAGGCCGAGCTGCTGCAGCTACTCCGGCAACTGGCCCGCTGGCGCGTTGCCGGCCGCTGGTACCTGGCCGCCGCGGGACTTCCGTGCCTGCTGGTGACGGCGGCAACAGGCCTCACGGTCTCCGGCGGCGCTCCCGCTCCTGAGCTCGGCCCCAACCCCGGCTGGTTCATGCTGCTGAGCACCTTTGCATTCACACTGGTGACCGTCGGCCTCTTCGAAGAGCTGGGTTGGCGCGGCTACGCCCTTCCGCTCATGCAGCAGAACCGCCCGGCCCTGTCTGCGGCGCTGCTCCTCGGAATGGCGTGGGCGGCATGGCATCTGCCGGAGCTGCTCTCGGATCCCACCGGGCAGCGGCCCCCGCTGCCGTTCCTGCTCATGGTCCTGGCGCAGTCAGTATTGCTGGCCTGGCTTTACAACAGCAGCGGGAGCGTAGGCGTCTGCATGGTTTTCCACGCCGCCTTCAACACCTCCGGCGCCCTGGTCTTCCCCGCCCTGCTGGGGCCCGACTACCTCACTCTCTGGTGGACCGTGGCGCTCCTGCATGTCCTGGCAGCGCTGGTGGTCATCGCCGTGGCCGGGCCTCTCCGGCTGGCATGCACCCTTGACACGACCCCCTCCGATGGGATTACCTAATGAACATTCGGTAAATAAAGCTGGAGGCAACGACGCATGGCTGAAACGGCAATCCCCGGTGTGGCCCACCACATCCTTGAGAACGACTACGCCTCGGAATGGATGGGCATAGAAGTCCTCACGCTCAGCGACGGCCACGCAACCATCCGGATGACCCTCCGGCAGGAAATGCTCAACGGTTTCGGAATGGCGCACGGCGGAATGATCTTCGCCTTCGCGGACTCCGCATTCGCCCTCGCCTGCAACCCCGCGTCGCCGGCCGACCCTGACAGCATCACGGTTGCTGCCGGCGTCGACATCAACTTCCTCAAGCCGGCCTACCAGGGCCAGGTGATCACCGCCGTCGCCGACCGCCGCTCAAGCGCGGGCCGCAGTGGCCTCTACGACATCCAGATCTTCGCTGCCGACCCCGGAGCCCAACCGCCGGGGGAACTCATTGCCGAGTTCCGTGGACGCAGCCGTACCATCCCCAAGAAGTAGGAAGCAGACCATGACCCTCCACGCCCCTGAACCCGCTGTCGCCGCTCCCGCCAACACCGTGCAGCCTGCCGACGCCATCCTCGACCCCGAGGAGACCATGTCCCGGGACGAGCTCGAGGCGCTGCAGCTGAGCAGGCTCCAGCACACCGTCGCGTATGCCTACGACCGCGTTCCGCTGTACAAGCGCAAGTTCGACGACGCCGGCATCCACCCCTCAGACCTGCGTGAGCTCGCCGACCTCGGCAACTTCCCCTTCACCACCAAGGAGGACTTGCGCCAGGAGTACCCGTTCGGCATGTTCGCCGTGCCGCAGAGCGAGGTGGCGCGCGTGCATGCGAGCTCGGGCACCACGGGCCGGCCCACCGTCGTCGGCTACACCAAGCGGGACCTGGCCGACTGGGCCAAACTGGTGGCCCGCTGCCTCCGGGCCTCGGGCGTCCGTCCCGGCATGAAGGTCCACAACGCCTACGGGTACGGCCTGTTCACCGGCGGGCTGGGTGCCCACGCCGGCGCAGAGGCCCTGGGGTGCACCGTGATTCCGATGTCCGGCGGGCAGACCGAGCGCCAGATCCAGCTCATCCAGGACTTCGAGCCGGACGCCATCCTGGCCACGCCCACGTACCTGCTCACCATCGCCGATGCCATGGCCCACATGGGAATCGACCCCACGTCCACTTCGCTGAAGTACGCGGTGCTCGGCGCCGAGCCGTGGACGCAGGAGATGCGCCACGAGCTCGAGGTCACCATGAACATCAAGGCCTGCGACATCTACGGCCTCTCCGAAGTCATGGGCCCCGGCGTCGCCGGCGAATGCGTCGAGACGCAGGACGGCAGCCACATCTGGGAGGACCACTTCCGCCCCGAGATCATCGACCCCTTCAACCCGGCCCCGGGCAAGGAAAACGTGCTGGGCGACGGCGAACACGGCGAACTGGTGTTCACCTCGCTCACCAAGGAAGCCCTGCCGATCATCCGCTACCGCACCAAGGACCTCACCCGCCTGATCCCCGGCACCGCCCGCCCGGCACACCGCCGGATGGGCCGCATCACCGGCCGCAGCGACGACATGATCATCCTCCGCGGCGTGAACCTCTTCCCGTCCCAGATCGAGGAGATCGCGCTGCGGATCCCCGAGCTGAGCCCGCACTTCCAGCTCGAGCTCACCCGGCCCGAGGGCCAGCGGATGGACCAGCTGACCGTGAAGATCGAGCGCCGTGACAATGTCACGGCCCAGGACAGCACGACGGCGGCCCGCACCCTGCGCGAGCAGATCAAGATCCACGTGGGTTCTTCGTGCACCGTGGATGTGGTGGAGCCCGGCTCGCTCGAGCGGTCCAACGGCAAGCTGCGCCGGATCTACGACCTGCGCCCGAAGGGGTAAGCCGCCACGGCCGAGCACTGCGGGCCGGGACCCGTCCGACGACGGGTCCCGGCCCGCACCGCAATTGGCACTCCGGGTTCAGGGGCAGGTCACGGCGTGATCGACCAGCCGAACATCATGGCGTGGTCCTCGTGCGCCAGGTTGTGGCAGTGCGCAACATACGGACCGACGAAGTCCCGGAACCCCCGGTAGACGATCACCGACTCGCCCGGATCCAGTGCCGCCAGGTCCTCCTTCGAGACGTCGTCGGGATGCCCGGAATCTCCGGCACGGGTCACGTCCCTGCCGTTGCGCATGACGGTCCGGTGCTCCTCCATGTGCAGGTGGAAGGGATGGACCCAGCCACCACCGGCGTTGCGGAGTTCCCAAAGGTTGAAGCTGCCCTTCTTCTGCTGTGCCAAAGGCGTGCGGCCTGCCCGGTTGGGGAGGCTCGCAAGCACCTTCGCGGGGTCGAAGGGCTTGCCGTTGATCAGCCATTCGGTCTCCCCGCCCACAGCGCCGCGCCTCACCTCGAAGATCATGCGGTTGTCCAGCATGCTCTGCCAGTTGCTCGGCAGCGGCGGCAGGGGACGGAGTGCCGTGGGAATCCGGCTCTCATCCGGCGCCGTATCCCCAATCACGAACTTAAGCACCGGGACCCGGTACTTGGGATCGGGGAAGAACCGGGACGAGTTGCTCCACATACGGCCGTTAGGCATCTTCATCACGTTGGTGAGGTAGACGACGTCGCCCTTGGTGGTGGGCGTTCCGTCCTGGTAGCGGGTGAAGTCAACAATCACCTCGCGTCGCTTGGCCGGCCACAGCTCAAAGGAATCGCGTTTGATCGGAACGGGCAACAGCCCGCCGTCGGACGCTATCTGGGTAAACTGCATGCACTGCTGCCCGTCCGGGATGCGGTACTGGCCCTCCAGCTCGTCATCGACGTAGCCCAGCGAGGCCGACGACTTCGGGCCCAGCGTCGAGCTCATCAGCTTGAACTCGTAGATCCTCGAGACGGATGCGTCCAGGAACCGGAAGCGGTACTTCCGCCGCTTCACCTCCATCACCGGGTAGGCGGTGCCGTTGACGGCGAAGATGTCGCCCACGAACCCGTGGTTGGGGAAGTGCTTGTAGAACGTCTTGCCCCACCAAGCGGGATGCTCCGCCGGGTTTTTCGCGGCCGGAAACTCGCCCTGTACATCGTGGATGTCCTTGTGGATGGTGACGCCGTCGTCGAGGCGGACGTCGGAGAAGGCCAGCGGAACGTCGTACTTGACGTCGAAGGACCCGTCCGGATTGTTGGTCCGGACACCGGGCAGCCGCAGGCCCTGGCGCTCGTCGCCCATGTCCGTGCCGTTCTTCGGGTCATAGATCGGATAGAGGCCCACCATGCCCTTGTATACGTTCGAACCGGTGTGGTCCATGGTGTGGTCGTGGAACCAGAAGAAGCTCTGCTTCTCCAGGTCATCGCCGCCGGCGGGCCAGTTCAGGTACAGGTTGTCGACGAACATCTTCGGCAGGAAGCCCGGGCTCTTCGGCCCGGCCACCATCGAGTAGTGCGGGTTGCCGTCGCTTTCCGGTGCGGTGTGCCCATTGTGCAGGTGGGTCAGGAAGGACCAATTCGGCGAGCCAAAGTCCTGGCGGTCCAGGTTTAGCGGATTTTCGTCCAGGTGGTTCTCAAACCGCACCAGCACCGGTTTGCCATACTCGGCGTTGATCATGGGCCCGGGGAAGGTGCCGTTGAATCCGTAGATGGTGCTGAGCGGAAGCGTGCGCTTAATGCCCGCCTCGATCCTTCTGCCGAACGAGTCGAACGACCGCGTCGGATTGCCGTCTGAGTCGATCGGCAGCACCTGCGACGTGGTGAACTTGTGGGTCCGGACCAGCACGTTGATCTTGTAGACAATGGGGTCCGGATAACCGATCCGGCTTGGCCAGAGCTGGTGCTGCTCGTTGCGCAGCGAGTTCTGCTGGCCAGGGCCGGGTCCGGGCGGGTTGCTCCACGTATCCACCTCTGATTTCGGTACCGGCGCCAGCGCCTTCGGGATCGGCAGCGGGTCGCTGAACGGCGAAATGATCAACGGGCTCGTCGGGTACTTTTCAATGTAGAACAGCTCATCACTCAGGGCTGTCGACGTGGCGGCGAATGCGCCGTCGGGCGACAGCAGCCCTCTTCGGGCCAGCAGCGGGCTGGCCCAGGTGTACGCTGCAGCCAGCGCGGCGCCGGCTCCTCCGGCCGCACCCAGGCGTATCAGTGCGCGGCGTCTCAGCCCGTTGGTGTTTTCAGATTCCTCAGACATAGTCTGTGCCTCCTTGGCATGGGGGCACGTGCCAACTCCAATGCCCCGGTCGTCAACCCAATATGTTTGGTTATGAGACCGAACCTGGCTGCGGGGACCTCCTTGTCCCGTGAGCCAGCTTTTCCTGCCGCTACTCCCCTGGCCAAAACTGTGGGGTCCCCACCTTGGGAAAATACTGATGGCCAGCCGGGCAGACCCTCCGAATGGGCGGTTTGCCGGCCGTCCCGGATGCCCGGGGCCCGCGCCACGTGATGGCACTCTGAGGCGTTTTGTTTTCGTCCGTGCCGGGATTACCGAACGTTCATGAGAAAATAGCGCGTATGCCGAGTACAGCAGCCAGCACAGCAGCCCCCACCAAACGCGGCCGTCCGGGCTACGACCAGCAGTCCGTGCTGCTGATCGCCGTCGACGTCTTCAACCGCCACGGCTACGATGCCACATCCATGGGCATCCTCGCCGAAAACCTGGGCATCTCCAAGTCGGCGATCTACCATCATGTGCCGTCCAAGGGCGACCTGCTGAAGCTCGCCCTGGACCATGCGCTCGGCGGCCTGGAGGCCATCCTGGAGCAGCCGGGGGCCACGTCGGGGGCCGCGGACGCCCGGCTGGAGTTCGTACTCCGGCAGACCATCGCCGTGCTGGTGGAGCGGCTGCCCTTCGTCACGCTGCTGCTGCGGCTGCGCGGGAACACGGACATCGAGCGCAACGCCATGGAACGCCGCCGCGCCTTCGACCACAAGGTGGCAGGGCTGATCTCCGCGGCCCGCGACGAAGGATCGCTGCGCCAGGACATCGACCCCCGCACGGTCACCCGGCTCCTGTTCGGAACCATCAACTCGATCGTCGAGTGGTACAAGCCGGGCGGTTCGCTCTCGCCGGAAAAACTGGCCGACGACGTCATCACCATGGCGTTCGACGGCCTGCATGCAAAGCCCTGAGCCAGGCCTCCGGCCCCTCAACAATTAGGCGTTGACGCCGGGCGTCCGGGTGCCCACCCTGAAAGCATGGCCACGAAACTGTCAGAGCTTCTGTTCGGCGCATTTCCTGATCTGCGGTACCAGCCCACCTCCAAAAGGATCCGGGCGGGCATCGACGGAAGTCCCGTCGTCGACACCCAGGAAGCCCTCCTGGTCTGGGAACCGAAACGCGTCACCCCGGTCTATGCCGTTCCCGAGAAGGATCTGCTGGCACGGCTCGAGCCACCCGCCGCCGAGGGGGACGGCGGCCCGGACGAGCTTCCCGTCCGGCTGTCGGCCGACGCTCCGCAGGCGCTGGATCCGCGGACCGGGTTCCGGCGGCATACGGCGGAGGGCGAGGAGCTCGACGTCGTGGCGTCCGCGTTCAGCGTGCCCCGGGCTGCGTTCCGGCCCTCCGATCCGGACCTGGAAGGGTACGTCATCCTGGATTTCGGCGCGTTCCACTGGCTCGAGGACCACGAGGAAATCATCGGCCACCCCCGGGACCCGTTCCACCGCGTGGATGTCCGCGCCACGCTCCGGCACATCGAAGTAAAGCTCGACGGCGTGCTGCTCGCTGACACCGTCGGCGCCCACCTGCTGTACGAGACGCTGCTTCCCGTGCGGTACTACATCCCGCCCGAGGACGTCCGGCTGGACCTGCTCGAGGCCAGCCCGCACCGGACCATCTGCCCCTACAAGGGCGAGGCCAAGTACTGGAGCTACCCGGAGTCGGCTAAGGGCAGGAACATCGCCTGGGCCTACGACTCGCGGTTCATCGACGCGCGGCAGATCCACGGCCTGGTCTGCTTCTTCAACGAGCGCGCCAACGTGTACGTGGACGGCGAACCGCAGGGCCACCCGGTCACTCCCTGGTCCTGACCCCTCCTCACCTTTCGCCGCTTAAAACCAATCCCTTCCTCACCTCCCGTCGGCTCCTCCCGGACCCTTCCTCACCTTTCGCCACCTAAAACCAAACCCTTCCTCAGCCAAGCGAGGAAGGGTTTGGGAACCTGTAAGCAGTGCGCGGATCAGAGCTGATACTCAGCCTGTGTTCCGAGCCTCTCGTGAATGCAGAGGATGTTGTTTTCGGTGTCCATGAACCAGGCGCATTTCTCGGCGTCGGTTGTACAGATGTGGTGATCGGTCCTCAGGTCGGGGAGGTCATAGTCCTGGAACCGAACGCCCCTGGACTCCATGTCCTGGACGGTCCGCTCAATGTCAGTGACCTCGAAACTCAAGGTGGTGTGCTCGGAGTGCTTTCCATCTTTCACAGGCATCAGCTGCAGCATCGGGCCGTCAGCGTTGCCAAATAAATCGCTTCCATCCTCAGCCTTGCCGCGGTGTGGGAGGCCCAACGTTTCCGCGTAGAATCCGCGGGCGCGGTCCGGATCATCGACAGGCAGGACGGTCGTGGCTGTTCTTAGTGCTAGGGTCATTTCGCCACCTCCTACGGGGGTCATTTTACGCCCGGAAAACCCCGAAAGATCAGGGGAAATTCCGCCCCGCACAGCAGGACCTGAGGACGCATCCGGCAAAACCCGACAGGACCTGAGGACGCATCCGGCAAAACCCGACAGGACCTGAGGACGCATCCGGCAAAACCCTGCAGGACCTGAGGACGCGTCCGGGAAAACCCGACAGGATGTGAGGACGCGTCCGGGAAAACCCGACAGGACCTGAGGACGCGTCCGGCAAAACCCGACAGGACCTGAGGACGCGTCCGGCTACTTCTCCACGAGGGTGAGGACGTCGTAGGTGGCCACGATTTCGTCGTTCTGGTTGGTCAGGACGGCGTCCCAGGCCACCTCGCCGTACTCGTCGGTCTCGCGCGGGGTGATCTTCTTGGCGGTCAGCGTCACCCGGATGGAGTCGCCCGCTGCCACAGGCGTTATAAAGCGCAGGTTCTCCAGCCCGTAGTTGGCCAGGACCGGACCCGGAGCAGGCTCCACAAACAGCCCCGCGGCCCAGCTCAGCAGCAGGTACCCGTGCGCCACGATGCCCGGGAAGAACGGGTTGGCCTCCGCGGCCTCCTGGTTGGTGTGGGCGTAGAAGGTGTCGCCGGTCGAGTTGGCGAAGGCGGAGATATCCTCGAGCGCCACCTGCCGCAGGTCCGAGCGGACGGCGTCGCCGATGCGCAGCGTCTCCAGCGACTTGCGGAACGGGTGGGTGCCCTCGGTCTCCACGGTGAAGTTGCGGTCGGCGCCGGTGTGCCAGACCCCGGTCACGGCGGTCAGCATGTTGGGCGATCCCTGGATGGCGGTGCGCTGCATGTGGTGCATCACCGAGCGGATGCCGCCCAGTTCCTCGCCGCCGCCGGCACGCCCCGGCCCGCCATGGACCAGGTGCGGCACGGGCGAACCATGGCCTGTCGACGAACGGGCGTCCTCGCGGTTCAGCATGAGCACGCGGCCGTGGTGGGCTGCGATGCCGGTGACCAGTTCCCGTGCCACGGCAGGATCGTTGGTGCAGACCGAGGCCACCAGCGAACCGCCGCCGCGGGCGGCGAGCCGGACGGCGTCGGGAATGTCCTTGTACCCGATCACCGACGACACCGGACCAAAAGCCTCCAGCGAGTGGACCGGCTCAGCCTCGGCGTCAGCCCAGCTGAGCACCACGGGAGACATGAAGGCGCCGCCTTCTACGACGCCCGTAGCGCCGTCCGTGCTGGTGACCGACGGCGAATCGAGGGTTCCGTACGCGAGCTCACCGCCGGCGTCGAGCATGGACTGCACGGCAGCCCGGACATCGGCGAGCTGTTCGAGGGAGGCGAGCGCACCCATGGTGACGCCCTCCGCGCGGGGATCGCCCAGCACCACGCGCTGTTCCACCCGGGCGCCGATGGCGGAAACGACGGCGGGCACCAGGTCCTGCGGCACGATCGCGCGTCGGATGGCGGTGCACTTCTGCCCGGCCTTGACCGTCATCTCGGTGACCACGGACTTGATGAACGCGTCGAACTCCGGCGTGCCCTCCACGGCGTCGGGGCCCAGGATGGCGGCGTTCAGGGAGTCGGTCTCGGACGTGAACCGCACGCCGCCCAGCACCACGTTCGGATGCGATCTGAGGGACTGCGAGGTGGACGCCGAGCCGGTGAAGGCCACGAGGTCGCGGTAGTCCAGCACGTCCAGCAGTCCGCGGACCGAGCCGGAAATCAGCTGCAGCGAACCCTTGGGCAGGATGTTGGATTCGATGATGGCCTTGACCACGGCCGCCGCGACGTAGCCCGTGGGCGTGGCCGGCTTGACGATGGTGGGGACGCCGGCGAGGAACGCGGGTGCGAGCTTCTCCAGCATGCCCCAGACCGGGAAGTTGAAGGCGTTGATCTGCACGGCAACACCAGGGATGCGGGTGTAGATGTGCTCGCCGGCGAACGATCCGTCCTTGGACAGCACCTCCATGGGCCCGTCCACCACCACCTGTGCGTTGGGCAGCTCGCGCCGGCCCTTGGACCCGAAGGTGAACAGCACGCCGATGCCGCCGTCGATGTCGATCATCGAGTCGATCTTCGTGGCGCCGGTCTGCGCGGAGAACGCGTAGAAGTGCTCGCGGCGGGCATTGAGGTACTGCGCCAGTTCCTTAAGCTTGAGGGCACGCTGGTGGAAGGTCAGCTTGCCGAGTTCTGTCTGGCCGGTGGTGCGGCCGTAATCCACGACGGCGGCCAGGTCCAGTCCGTCGGTGCTCACCTTGGCCAGGATCTCCCCCGTGCTGGCATCGCGGACGGCGACGGCGGTAGCCGTCGAGCCGGCGTCGGGAGTCCACCAGGAGTCCTGCACGAAACTGGGGACGGTCTCCACGGTGTCCAGGGTGGCTTCGGGGGCTGTGGCGGTGGTGGTCATCGTTGACGGGTCCTTCCAACGGGGGACAAATCTGATCCGGCCAGAACATTACTGACCGTCCGTTCGGTAATATGTCTACAGTACATGAATGTGCCCCGCTGCACACTAGCGGCACCGCACCCTACCCAAGGAGAGCCATGCAGCCCGATGCCCCCGACGCAGAACTGACAGACATGTGGAAGATCACCCTCGGCGAGCTCGACGAGAAGATGGGCGTGAAGATCGTCGAGGAGTCCGTCGAGCGCGTCGTGGCCACCATGCCTGTGGAGGGGAACCGGCAGTCGTTCGGCCTGCTGCACGGCGGCGCGTCGCTGGCCGTGGGTGAGGCGGTGGGTTCGTGGGCCGCGGTAATCCACGCCAGCACCCTGGGCAAAACCGCCGTGGGCGTCGATGTCTCCGCCACGCACCACCGGTCCGCACGGAGCGGTCTCATCACCATCACGGCCACGCCCATCCACCTCGGCGGCACACTGACCACGCACGAAGTGCTGATCACCAATGAGGCGGGTCAGCGGCTGTGCACACTGCGGATCACCAACCTGCTGCTCGCCCCGAGGGCCTGACACCCTCCGCCGCCTGACGCTTCCGGACAGCCGCCGCGCCGCACGGCGCCATCCAGACAGCCGCCCCGGCTAGGCTGATCCCGTGACCGAGCTTGGCATCCTGACTCCCACCCTGATCGCGGTGGGCCTCCTGATGGCGCTGACAGCCGCCGCCCTCAGTGGGTTCCGGGTTCCGCATGCCTTCGCGCCGGCCCTCGCCATCCTCCGGGGCGCGGCCCAGCTCGCTGCCGTCAGCCTGATCCTCGGTGCCGTGATCGCCAGCGCCGAATGGGTGGCCGTGGCGCTCGGCGTCATGTTCACCGTCGCCGCCGTTACCGCCGCCCGCCGGCTCGCCTGGTCCTGGCGCCGCCTTGCGGTTGTGGCCGGCTCGATGGCCGCCGGCATCCTCGCCTCGCTGGTCATCGTCTTCGGCACCGGGGCCATCGAGTTCACCTCCCGCTACGCGCTGGCGATCGGCGGGATCGTCGTCGGCAATTCCATGGCGATTGCCGGGCTCGCGGGCCGCAGGTTCAACGAGGCCGTGATCGACCGCTGGGACCAGGTGGAGGGCTGGCTCGCACTGGGCGCCACTCCGAGGCAGGCCACGCACGAAATGGCCCGCGGAGCCGTGTACTCCGCGCTCATTCCCACCGTGGACCAGACCAAGACGACAGGCCTGGTGACGCTGCCGGGCGCCTTTGTGGGGGCGATCTTCGGCGGTCTTTCACCGCTGGAGGCAGGCCGGTTCCAGATCGTGGTGCTTGCCTCGATCATGGCCGCCGGGTCGGTCACAGCCATCCTGCTCATCAGCCTGCTGGCCCCGGTACGGGTGCGCCCCGCACCGCTCGCCTAAGCAGCTGCCATCCGGAGTACGACCGCGGCCCTCCCCCGGTGCCACCGCGCACCTTTCGATCCTGCCCCGTTCCGTTGACATTGCGCCGGGCGCTTTATACTCTGGCCGCTCCGGACCACAGGCAGCGGCACTGCTGGGCCGGGCCTTATTGTCCGCCTCCCGGCAGGTGCAATCATGAGCACACGTTCCACAAGGGCCGCCGCCGCACTGGCGGCTGTCCTCTTGCTGGTCCTGCTGGCGGGCTGCGTCTCGACGACGAACCCTGCGACGCCGTCCACCCACTACTACGTGAGTGCGGAGGGGAGCGACACCAACTCCGGGACGTCCCCGGATTCGCCGTGGCAGTCGCTGATGAAAGTCAACGAAACGGCCTTCAAGCCCGGCGAGACCCTGAGTTTCCGCAAGGGTGACGAGTGGATCGGCAACGTTGTTCTGGACGAAAGCGGAACAGCGGCGTCGGCCATCAGACTGAACGGCTACGGGAACGGGAACCTGCCCACCATAACCGGCGGGGAGGGCGGAAACTGCTTCCGGCTGGACGGCAGCTACGTCGAGGTGGACGGGCTGCGGGCCACAAACTGCGGGTATGCGGGCTTCAACGTCTACGGCGACCACGTGGTGGTGAAGAATTCCGAGGCCTCGGACAACACCGCCGGAATCAAGGTGGGCACGGGCTCGGACTTCGGAAACTACTCCAACAATGTCCTGACGGACAACAACGTCATGAACGTCAACACGCCGGGCGACCAGTGCGGCACGCCGGACGCAGCCAACTGCACCGACGATTCCGGTGCGTTCGGTGTGCTGATCAACGGCAACGACAACGAGTTCTCCGGCAACACCGTCACAGGTTCCACGGCTTTCTCCTACGACTTCAGCCGGGACGGAAGCGCCTTCGAGATCTACAACGGCAGCCGCAACAACATCCATCACAACAGGGCCATCGACAACAACGTCTTCTCCGAGATCGGGCGCTCCGACGGGGCCGCCGACGGGAACGTTTTCCGCTACAACCTGGTCCGCTCCTCGTGCGGCGACGAATGTGCCGAGGCCGCAGGCCTGATCATCCGCGGCCCGGACACAAAGTTCGGCCCCACCAACGGCACCATTTTCGAGTTCAACACGGTGTGGCTGGACGGCAGCCACTCGCGCGGCGTTGTGTGCCATGCGAACTGCCCCTCCTCGACCGTCATCCGCGCCAACATCCTCGTGGCATTGCGGGACGCCCTGTGGATGGACGGGTCCGGCTGGACGGAACAGGCCAACGTGGTCAACGGCCCCAGCAACGTCCCGCTGGACAACAGCTCGACGACGGCTCCCGCAGAGTTCGTCAATCCCCCTGACGACCTGCACCTCACCGGTGGCAGCCCGGCGATTGACCGCACGGGAAGCAGCCCGTCCGGGGTGGACCTGGACCAAACTTCCGTTCCACAGAAGGGTCAGTGCTCAGGCTCGGGACAGGCGGACGCCGGCGCTTACGAATACAGGCCGTCGAACTGTTAGCGCGGGCAACCTCGGCCCTTCCGCGCGCCGTATAGCAGGAAGATAATCAGGTATCCGCTCTGCACACCAATGGAGGTGGTGGATGTGTCCGTGTACACAATGGGGATCTGGCTCGTGAAGCCGGGCCACGAGGACGACTTCGTGAAGGCCTGGAAGGACATGGCCGATAAGACCCACAAGGATTATCCGGGCGGGCGAGGCCTGCTGATGCGTGACCGCGATGTCCCTAACCGCTTCATCAGCACCGGGCCCTGGGCATCGCTCGAGCAGGTGGAACAGTGGAGGTCATCGGCCACGTTTACCGAGGGACTGGCGTCAATCCGCGACATCATCGAGCACTTCGAGCCGCACACGCTGGACGAGGCCGCCACCATCGGCTGAGCCTGTCTTCGCCGCCGGGGTTAACGCCGTCCGCGGCGGCGTACGACCACCAGCAGCACGGCACCGAGCAGCAGAGCCGCTCCCGCCCCGGCAACTGCGACGGTCAGGCCCGATACGCCTGTGTCGGCCAGCATCGGCGGCACCGCATTCGGGTCCGGAGCTGCCGCGCCGTCGGGTCCTTCGGCCGCGGCAGGGCCGGCAGCAGGAAGCACAGCCACCACGGACGGCTCCGGCGCGGGCTCAAGCACCGCGGGCTCGCCGCCCTGCGCCGCGGCCGGCGGGGACGCAGCAGGCGACCCGGCGGGGTCTGGACTTTCGGCGGGGTCCGGGGTTCCGGCGTCGGAACCTCCAGAGGTCTGTGCCGGTGCTGTTCTGAATGTGTTCAGCTCCGAGCGGCTGAAACCGTTCACCGTCTGCGCGGTGAATTCCTCGGCCGCGTCGGGCGCGCTGAAGGCCCAGTTGCCCGCTGGGTCGACGTCCACGTCGAACGGATCCCTGCCCGGGAAGGTGACCAGGACCTGGGTTCCGGCCGGAACATCGGCGGCCGGGGCAGCGGCCAGCCGGCCGGTGATCCGCTGGCCCGGAGCGATCGGCCCTGCCGGAAGTGATCCCGCCAGCACCGGCTTGTTCAGGAACAGGCTCAGCTGCACGCCCGGAAGGACGGACATCGAATCCCGCAGCGTGGCCGCGACGGCGAAGTTCTCGGTGGAGTCGTTTGAGTTGCCAGCGGAGTGCGTTCCCACGGCGTAGTTTCCGCTGATCCATGGCCCGCCGGAATCACCGCCTCTGGATTGCACGGATGTGGAGAGGAAGCCGCTGAAGGACCGCAGATCGGCAGGGTCCCCCGAGCCTCCGCCCACGATGTAAATCCCCACCTCGTCCACGGTGCCGCACGACCATCCGGCGGTCCGCCCGGAACGGCAGACGGCCTGCCCCACAAACGGCGCGGTCATGCCCGCGATCTTCACGGAGCCGGTCCCGAGTTTGGTGGCATCCGCCCAGGTGGTGGTGGCGGGGAGCGGGTCAAGGTCCGGCCGGATGGACTCGATGACTGCGATGTCGTTCCCCGGCGCGCCCGGATTCTCCGGGTCCGCGACCGTCGAGTTCCCGGGGCCGCCGAACTGGCTGAAGCCGAAGGTCCCGAGCTCCCCGGTGACCGCGTTGTCCGCGGCGAATCCGCCGGCGGGGTCGCCTGCCGGCAGGGTCACCTCGGCGAGCCGGGCGGCGCCGTCGTCGGCGCAGTGGCCGGCCGTGAGGACCAGGGGCTTGCCATCGGGGCTGAAGGCGCTGAATCCGGCGGAACAGACCACTCCGCCGTCGATCCGGTATCCCTGCCCGCCGAAGAAGTCCTCCTCCGGGGCCAGGGGTTCGCCGGACTCGAGGACGACGTTGGCGTACTGCCCCACGAATTCCGACGGCGACAGTCGCCCGCCGCCCGCAGGATCGGCCGACGCCGGAGCCTGGCTTGCCATGGGACCCGCGCCGTCCGCTTGGGGCTGGTTTACCCCGCCGGTGCGGACGATGAACTTGCCCTCCGCCTCCGCCACGGCCTGGAGCCCGGCCGGTCCCACCTCGCGGAGGTACGCCTGGTAGAGCTGCTCCACGCTCGCGGCCCGAAGGTCCTTCTCTGTTTGTCCCGCCGCAGCGCTTTCTGCGGCAGCCGGTTCCGACGGCGGCGCAAGCACGAACTCCCCGCGGGCCTCGGAGTCGGTCGCGTTGAGAGCATCCACAGCCTCGGCCAGGGCGGGGCCGGCACCCGCAACCACGATCCTGCCTCCGACCAGCCTGACCGCTTCAAAGCCGGGGACATTGCGGAGCGTGTCCAGGGCCGCCGCCGCTCGCTTGCCCTGCTCCCCGGCGGCGTTGAATTCCTCGAGGGTCATGCCCAGGTCGTGCAGAACCGCCTCGGCAAGACCCGCCGGATCCGCAGCCGGGGACGACACCGCCGGCGAGGCAGCCGGGGACGGCACCACCGACGAGGCGGCCGTGCCGACGGCATCCGCCGTCGTCGTGCTTTCCAGGGCAGCGTAAGCGGGCACCGACGTGAGCGGTGCGCCCAGTGCCACCGCGGCTGATAGGGCGAGTGCGCGCCGGAGTGCCCGGCCGGATACGGGAGAAGTCACAGGGCAACCCTAGCGGCGAGGGCGGCCAGCACCGCGTCCAGCTCCGGTTCGGTGACGCCGTTCCGCAGCAGGAAGTCGCGGGTGTTGAGCTGCCGCACGAAGTCCAGAACCTTGGCGCCGCGGGTCTCCAGGAGCGGGGCGAGGGTTTCCTCGTCGAGGTGACGTTCGTGCGGATGCGGCGGCCACAGGGTCCGGTGGCGTTCGTTGATGCTGCGCATTGCCGCCTGGTAGCTGGCCACGATCTCGGAATCACTGGCGCCTGCGAGGTCCTGGAGCATCGCCGCGATCATGCCGCTGCGGTCCCTGCCTGCCGAACAGTGGATCACGACCCCGCCCGGCGCGGCGGCCACGGCCTTGAACACGGCGGCCAGCCTGTCCGGAAAGAGCCGGGCATTGGCGGCATAGTGCGCGGGGTCGTTCAGGTAGGGGTCGCACAGGGCCTTGAACTCGGGGTTTTCCGGATCCTCGGTGGGTGCCAGGACCAGGGCGAAGGCGGCGAGCGCCTCACCCACCTCCGGATCGGTGGGCCGGCGCTGCCGTTCGCCGGGATTCCGGAGGTCAATGATCGTGCGGACGCCGTCCCGGTAGGCTTCCTTCCAGCCCGCCTCCGTGAGCCATTCCCGCCGCCCCATCCGGTAGACGGAGCCAGCCACAAGCCACGCGTTCACCGCCCCGTCCCAGCCGATCTGTCCCCTCGCGTTCACGGAGCCAGCTAACCACACCTGCCCCGGCGGCCGCACGGGTTCCGCGCAAGTTGCGCCTGCGGGCCGGCCGAATTGCCGGGCTGGAGTATTGACCCGCGGGCGTAGCCTTGGACAATATCTTTGGACACCGGGGCGCCGCTCCGCGGCCTGAGCGAATGTGGGGATTCAGATGACAGCCAAACAGCCTTCTCGACGGCGGATTGCCCGCCTCACCGGTGTCCTGGCGGCGTTGGTGCTCGCCGGCCTGACCGCCGCGCCGGCATCCGCGGACCGGTTCGATTCCTACGTGGCGCTGGGTGATTCGTATGCCGCCGGCCAGGGCGCCGGTCCGTACGTGGACGCCTGCCTGCGGAGCGACCACGGTTATCCGGCGCTCCTGGACGCGGCGCGCAAGATCGGCCTGGCCGGGAATGCGGCGTGCAGCGGCGCCACGACCGCTGCCGTCCGGGCGGCCCAGATCCCCTCGCTGAGCAAGAAGGTTGACCTGGTGACCATCACTGCAGGAGGCAACGACCTCGACTCCATTGGCGCACTGGTGGTCTGTTCGCAGGATCCCGGTGCGGCGTGCACTGCGGCCCTGGCACAGCGGGCGGCCGTCCTGCAGACAGCCCTGAACAGCCCGGCAGACAGCCCGTTCTTCCAGGATCTTCTGGCCATGCTGAACGACGTCAAGGCGAAGGCACCGCGGGCCGACATCTACGTGACCGGATACCCGCTGCTGTTCGAACCGGGCGCCGGCCCTGCCGCAGCTCCGATCAACGGCCTGACGCAGCAGCTGAACGCCGTCATTGCCAGGGCGGCCCGCCAAGCCGATGGCGGGCGCTCGAAGGTCGAGTATGTGGATGTGTCGCAGGCGTTCTCCGGGCACGGCATCGGCTCCGCGCAGCCGTGGATCGTGGGGCTGCCGCCGCTGTGCACGGCCTCTGCCACCTGCGGCAGCCAGACCGCCGATATCTTCCATCCGACGGCTGACGGCTACACCAAGGGGTACGCCGCCTCCATCCGGGCGGCGATCGACTAGGCGCCGGCCCAACACCGTGTGCCCCGGCGCCGAGCGTGGCTAGGCTGGTGTCATGATCACAGTCTCGGGCACTGTCGCTTCATCCCTGCCGGCGCGGACTGCGTTCGCCTACCTGTCCGCCTTCGAGCACACCAGCGAGTGGGACCCGGGCACGGCGGTCATGGACAAGCTGACCGAGGGACCCGTCGCCGTCGGCCACCGCTACCACGCCGAGGCCGTGTTCCGGGGCAAGCGGCAGCCCATCGAGTACGAGGTCATAGAACTGTTCGACAACCACATCAAGCTTCGGGGCCAACACCGGAACCTCGTGGCCTTCGACTCGATCGACGTGCGGTCGCTCAGCTCCGGTTCCGAGATCGTGTACACGGCGGAGTTCAGCATCAACTGGCCCTACAAGCTGCTGCAGCCGTTCCTCACGCCGCAGTTCATGAAGCTGCGCGACCCTGCCCTGAACGGGCTGCGGCAGAAACTCGAATCGCTGTAGCCGTCCAGCCGCGAATCCAGCATAGGAGGACCCCGTGAGCAGCCAGAACCCTGATCCCCTTGAAGACCACCTCACCGGGCTGGAACCAGGCGGCGGAGTGCCGCCCGGGGAAACACCGCCCGCTGAAAGCTCCACCGGAGGACCCCAGGGGCACGACGAGGGAGGACCGCCGCGGGGAACCCAGGTGGCGGTGCTGGTCCTCATCGGAATCGTGGTGCTGCTGTGCCTGTTGTTCTTCGTCGGCTACATCGTCGGCCTGCTGTAAGCGCCCTCCTGTAAGCACACCCGACCGCTGAAGGCGCGCCTGCGAGCAGCCAGGCGCGCCCCGCGGGTCAGTCAGCCCAGTCGAAGAACCCCTTGCCGGTCTTGCGTCCCAGTTCGCCGCGGGCCACCTTGTCCCGGAGGATCTGCGGCGGCGCGAAGCGCTCCCCCAGCGTCGAGTGCAGGTATTCGGCGATGCCCAGCCGGACGTCCAGGCCCACAATGTCGGTGGTCTTCAGCGGCCCGGTGGGGTGCTTGTAGCCCAGCACCATGGCGGCGTCGATGTCCTCCGCGGAAGCCACGCCCTCCTCCACCATGCGCATCGCCTCAAGCGCAATCGCCACGCCCAGCCGCGAGGACGCGAATCCCGGGGCATCATTGACGACGACGGCGGTCTTGCCGAGCGCTTCCGTCCAGCCTTTCGCTTGGGCCGCCAGTTCGGGTGACGTCTCCTTGGCCACCACCACCTCGATCAGGGTGGAGGCGGGCACGGGATTGAAGAAGTGCAGCCCCACGAAGCTGGCCGGCCGCTGCAGCTGGGCGGCAAGGTCGGTGACCGAGAGCGAGGACGTGTTCGAGGCCAGGAACGCGTCAGGCGCCAATTGTGCCTCCACTGCTTTCAGGGCACTGACCTTCAGCTCGAAGTCCTCCGGAACCGCCTCCACTACCAGGCCGCAGCCGGCGAAGGCTGAGTAGTCGGTGGACGTGCTGAACCGGGCCAGGACTTCCTCCGGCGTTCCGTCCAGGGCGCCGCGGGAAGCGGACTTCGCCACGGCGTCGGCGACCCGGGTGCGGGCGCCGGCGGCAGCATCGCCGTCGCGCTCCACCACCACAACGGTGGCGCCCTTGATGAGGAAGGCGTGGGCGATGCCTGCGCCCATCCGGCCGCCGCCGAGGACTCCGACGTGCTGGGGAATCGCGGTCATGAGTTGGTCCCGTCTGTGTTCTTCGTGTCGGTCTTCTTGTCGCTTTTCTTGTCTGGGCTCTTCCTGGCTGAGTTCTTCTTGTCCAGGAAAGCCTGCATGCGGTCGAACTTGGCCTGCGACTCGAACAGGATTCCCTGCGCCAGCTGGTCGATCAGCGGGTGCGCCTCGGCCGGGGCGTGGAAAACGGACTTGGTGATCCGGACGGCCAGCGGGTCCTGCCGGGCGATCCGGTCGGCCAGCCGGTGGGCGGCGTCCATGAGTTGGGCAGGCTCGTGGAGCTCGGTGACCAGGTTGACGGCGAGGGCCTCCTCCGCCTTCAGCACCCGGCCGGCCAGCAGGATTTCCTTGGCCACGGGTTCCCCCACGAGTTCCTTGAGCCGCCAGCATGCGCCGGCCGCGGCCAGGATGCCCAGGCCGGTTTCCGGGTTGCCGATCCGAATGGCCGGGGTGCCGATCCGGAAATCGGCAGCGTAGGCCAGTTCTGCGCCGCCGCCAAGGCAGTAGCCGTCCAAAGCGGCGACCACCGGCATGGGCAGCTTGGCGATCCGCACAAAGATGGTGGAGTTGATGCCCTGCAGCGCGTCGTCGCGGCGGCGTTCCCGCAGCTGTGCGATGTCCGCGCCCGAGGCGAAAACGCCCTCCGTGCCGGCAATGATGAGGACCTTCGGGTTCTTCTCCAGCTCCGCGCACACGGCATGGAGCTCGTCCACCATCTGCTGGTCGATGGCGTTCCGGACGTCGGGGCGGTTGAGGAGCACCACCACCCGGTCCCCGCGCTCCTCGACCAGGAGGGTGCTGAACTCCAGGGTGCTCAAGTATCCGTTCGCGCTGTGCTGGATCGCATCGTCCCGGTTCGCTTTGTCCGGGTTCGCGTTGTAGGGGCCCGGCACTAGACGCGCTCCAGCAGCATGGCGGTGCCCTGGCCCACGCCGATGCACATGGTGGCCAGGCCGATCCGCGCCTCTTCGCGCTCCATCCGGCCCAGCAGGGTAATGGCGATCCGGGAGCCACTGGAACCCAGCGGATGCCCCAAAGCGATGGCGCCGCCGTCGTTGTTCACAATGTCCGGGTCCAGCCCCAGGCGCCGGACGCTCGCGAGGGACTGGGTGGCAAACGCTTCGTTAAGTTCGACGGCGCCAAGGTCACCGACGCTGAGCCCGCTCCGTTTGAGTACCTTCTGGGTTGCCGGAACCGGGCCGATGCCCATGATTTCCGGTTCGCAGCCGGCGGACGCACCGTCGATGATGCGCGCGCGGGGCGTGAGGCCGAGGCGCTGGATGGCGGTCTCGGAGGCCACGATGATGGCGGAGGCGCCGTCGTTGAGGGAGGACGAGTTGCCGGCCGTGACCACCGAACCGCCGGGAACCACGGGGCGGAGGCCTGCCAGCACGTCCATGGAGGTGCCTGCGCGCGGACCCTCATCGGTGTCCACCACGGTCTCTGATTTGCGGGTCTTAACCGTCACCGGGACGATCTCGTCCTTGAACCGGCCCGCCTCGATGGCTGAGATCGCCCGTTCGTGGGAGCGGACAGCGAAGGCGTCGGCGTCCTCGCGGGAGATGTTGTCCACCCGGCCCACTTCCTCAGCGGTCTCCGGCATGGAGAATGTCATTTTGCCGTCGCGCGACAGCTCACCCTTCTTGAACAGCGGGTTCACGAAGCGCCATCCGATGGAGGTGTCGAAGATGTCGCCAGGCTTCGCGAAAGCCGTCTGCGGCTTCTCCTGGACCCAGGGCGCGCGGCTCATCGACTCCACACCGCCGGCCACCACGATGTCCGCAGCCCCGGACTTGATCATCTGGCTGGCCATGATGATGGCGCTCAGGCCGGAGGAGCAGAGCCGGTTCACGGTGATGCCCGGGATGTGCAGCGGGAGACCGGCGAGGATGGTGGCCATGCGGGCCACGTTGCGGTTCTCCTCGCCGGCACCGTTGGCGTTGCCCAGGATGACCTCGTCGATCGCGTCCGGATCCAGGCCCACCCGGGCCACGGCCTCACGGACCACCAGCGCAGCCAGATCATCGGGCCGGACCGCCGAGAGCGCCCCGCCGTATCGTCCTACCGGGGTGCGGGCACCGCCGACCAGAAAAGCCTCGACCATGAGAACATCCTTTTTCGCAGAAGCTGGGCGGTCGGCAGCAAATAAATTACCGACCGTTCGTTCTATAAAGATTACACGGTGGGGGCAACCGGTCAACGGGATGGGAGTTTTTGTCCATTTGTCGCGACTTTAGGCGCCTCGAAGTCGTGACAAATGGACAAAAACTCCAAGCTCCGGTCCGTCAGGCGACGGTGACGCCCAGGTGGGCCGCCAGGAGCGGGGCTAGGAATCCAAGCTGGTACTCGTCGATCACGACGCCGGCCAGGCTGCCCAGGCCGCTGATGCTCCGAAAGTCGGTGCCGCGCAGGTCGAAGTCCTTCAGCTTGGCGCCGGCGAGGTCCAGGCTTCCGATGGTGCAGTTTTTCAGCGCCACCCGGGCGGCGGTGGCGGAGCCGAGGTCCAGTTCGCTGATGATGCAGTCGCTGATCTGCACGTCCGCCAGCCGCGATCCCCGGAGGTTCAGGTAGTCGATCTTGCCGCCGTCGATCCGCACGGACTGCCAGCCGCCCTCATACATCTCCGCCGATCCCCACCGGGGGTTGCTGAAGACGACGTCGTGCATGGTGGAGCGGGGAGCGTTCAGGACAGGGGCAAAGGCCTCCTCGACCACGCAGTCCCGGAACGTGGCGCCGCGCAGCTGGGCGTCATTGAAGGAGACGCCGGCGAACTCACACTCGGCGAAGGTGATGCCACTGAGCTCCAGCCCCTCGGCGTCAGCACGGCTGTACCGCATGCCGTCATACCGGTCGGCACGCCTGAAGTCCGGCGCGCCGTCCTCCCGGAGGCCCTCCAGGGCGACCGGCACCAGCCTCGGCGGTGTGACCTTCGATGCCGCACCCTGCCCGGCTTTGCCCGCAGACCGCCCCGCCACTAGAGCTGCTCCGCTTTCGCCGCGATCTCGGAAAGGTCCTTCGCCAGGGCCTTCCGCGTCATCTTCATGCCCAACCGCCCGAACAGGGCGAGCATCAGCCGGCTGAACACGGTGGGCCTGAGAACCTCCGCTCCGAAGGTCATGATCAGGTCGGTCCCGCCACCGCGTTCCTCCAGCGTGAACCGGGACGTGTAGTCCGCCCCGCCCTGCAGCGCCTTCACCGTGGTGCTGTGCGGCGGATCCGCCTGAGACACCCACATTTCCACGGTTTCGCGCCGGCCCATCACGGAGCGCGTCTCCTTCCAGCGGGTCCCCACGCCGTACGGCCCCTCGCTGACCATCTGGATGGACTCGACCCCGGACAGGGTGGCCGCGGACCCCGGAACATCCGAGATCACCTGCCAGACTTTCTCCGGACTGGCGTTGACGTGCTGACTCAGGCTGATGCTGTGATCCATGCTTCGAGCCTAGCCGCGGGACTGGCATCTTCGCCTCGCGGCTTGAAATAGTAAGCATGCTTCGTGTTAGGCTGAAATGGCTTTGTCAGATCAACCGGCAACGGAAGGTGGTGCCCCTCATGGGTATCGGAGACAAGATCCAGAACGCTGCAGAGGACTTCGGCGGTAAGGCGAAGGAAGCCGCAGGCAACGCTACGGACAATGACCGCCTGAAGGCAGAGGGCCAGAAGGACCAGGTGGTCGCCGACGCCAAGAAGGTCGGCGAAGACGTCAAGGACGAATTCAAGCGGGATTAGTACACCACCGCCAAACGGCGACGCCGGACTCCCTTGGGGGGAGCCCGGCGTCGCCGTTTTTGTGTCAAAGGCGGGACGGCCGCTCCGCGGGGACCCGGCGCCGCGCAACAACCCGGATCCGCAAGACTGGCCCGTGCAAGACTGGGCCCATGACGCACGTAGACCTGGGCGGAACAGGCGCAGCCGCCGGCGGATCCAAGAGCCTTCGCGGCTACCTCGCCACACCGGCCGGAACGGGCCTCTTTCCCGGCGTCGTGATGATCCACGAGGCTTTCGGCCTCAACGACCAGATCCGCCGCCACGCCGACCGGCTGGCAGCGGCCGGCTACCTCGTCCTCGCCGTCGACCTCTACAGCGACGGCGGCCCGCGCCGCTGTCTGGTCGGCACCATGAGATCCATGATCACCGGCGAAGGGCGCGTCTTCGCCGACATCGCCGCGGCGCGGACCTGGCTGAAGGCGTCGCCCCTCTCCACCGGCCGGACGGGCGTCATCGGTTTCTGCATGGGCGGAGGGTTCGCGCTGCTGGCGGCCAATGACGGCTTCGACGCGGCGTCCGTGAACTACGGCCGGCTCCCCCGCAACCTCGAAGCGGCGCTCCGCGGCGCCTGCCCGCTGGTGGCAAACTACGGCGCCCGGGACCGCACCCTGCGGGGCGCCGCGGCCAGGCTGGAATCCGCGCTGGATGCGGTAGGCGTCGAACACGACGTCAAGGAATTCCCGACGGCGGGCCATTCCTTCCTGAACGACCAGGAGGAAGGCCCCCGGGCGCTGCGCCCGCTTACGCGGGTGATGGGCATCGGCCCGGATCCGGCCGCCGCCCCGGAGGCGTGGCGCCGGATCGAGGACCACTTCGCACGGCACCTCAAAGCCTAACAACCACAGAACGACCGCGGCGGGCCGCCTTCCGCAAAAGGTGACCCGCCGCCGTCGTGATCTAAACAGGCAGCTAGCTGAAGAGTTCGCTCTTCGGCTCGTTGTTCTTGACCTTCTGCCAGCCCAGCCACAGCACCAGGGCAAAGGCCGGGATGCTGGCCAGGGTCCAGAGGCCGAGCAGGAAGACGTCGCCCGTGGCCTTGTCCGTCATGGTGTCGAAGCCGATCAGCACGGTGATGGCCAGCAGCGCCACAAGCCCGGCCCAGCTGGTCCACGGCGAACCGGGCATCGGCAGGCTGGAGACGTTGCCCTTCTTCTTGCGCAGGGCGATCTGGCTGGCAAAGATGGAGCCCCAGGTGAAGATGACGCCGATTGAGGCGGTGTTGAGGGCGAGGTCGAACGCGTGCGAGCCGCCCAGCCAGATGTTCAGCAGGATGCCCACCAGGTACACGGCGGCGATGGCCAGGATGGCGGCGTACGGCACGTGGCGGCTGGACATCTTGGTCAGCCACTGCGGGGCATGGCCGTTGTTGGCCATGGTGCGGAAGATCCGGCCGATCGAGTACAGGCCGGAGTTGCAGGAGGACAGCGCGGCGGTGATGACGATCATGTTCATGACGTCGCCCATCCACGGCAGCCCCATCTGGCCGAAGACGGTGACGAACGGGGAGGTGCCGGCCTTGTACTGGTCCGAGGGCAGCAGCATGGCCAGCAGGGTCACGGAACCGACGTAGAACACCACGATGCGGATCACGACGGCGCGGATCGCCTTGGGCACTTCGCGTTCCGGGTTTTCCATCTCGCCGGCGGTGATGCCCACGAGTTCGATGGCGTTGTAGGCGAAGATGACGGCGTTGAGCACGAGGATCATCACCAGGGCACCCTTGGGGAACATGCCGCCGTCGCCGGCGAAGAGGTTGACCGGCGACGCGTGGCCGGCGCCCACCTTGGCGTTGGTGACCACCATGAAGGTGCCCACCGCCAGGAAGATCACGATGGCGCCGACCTTGAGGCAGGACGCCCAGAATTCGAATTCGCCGAACGCCTTGACGCTGAGCAGGTTCACGGCCACCAGCAGCACCAGCGCTGCGATGGCGGAGAGCTCCACGGGGACGTTGGGGAAGAAGAACTGGAAGTAGAGGCCGATCGCGATCAGTTCCGCGATGCCGGTCATGGCCCAGTTGATGAAATACATCCAGCCGGACAGGTAGGCGCCCTTCTTGCCGAACAGTTCGCCGGCGTAGCTCACGAACGAGCCCGACGTCTGCCGGTACATGATGAGCTCGCCGAGCGCACGCATCAGCAGATAAGCGATGACGCCGGCAATGGCGTAGGAGAAGATCAGCGCGGGACCGGTGGAGGCCAGCCGGCCGCCGGCTCCCATGAACAGGCCGACGCCGATGGCGCCGCCCATCGCGATCATGGTGACGTGGCGCCGGCTCAGGGTCTTTTTGTAGCCCTCGGCGCTGAGGGTTGAGTCGACGGCGGCGGATGGAGCCGTCGGGCTCATAAGTTCTGTGGGGGTACTTTGAGGCACAACTGTTCCTTGTAGGTCGGGGGTTGCCTGGGGTAGGGCACTGCCGGTTCCGGAACCGGGAGTTTTGTACAGATAATTCGACTTCAGGCCCCTCCTGAGGACCCTGTGTGCACAAAAACTCGTGGAGCATCGAAGGTTCGCACGGCCCATCCATCGTACAAGATTTCCGGACTGCCCGTGACGCGCGCAACATTCCGCAGGCCAGGGCCTGTGTTGGACCCGCTCCCATGCCGCGTTGCGAAACAGTAACTCGAATGGAGAAAAGGCTCCTCTGACGCCCTGATTGCGGCTACTCTGAGCACCATGGCTGGGGATTCGTTCCCGGCCATGGCGTCCGCACCGTCTCATGCGGACGCCGGCACTCGCGCCATTTTTCAGGGGGGACTATGAGAAAGAGAGCACTACTGCTGTCTGCGGCCTTGCTGCTGGCAGCCCCGGGGTGTTCCGGCGGGGGCCCAGCCCCTTCCGGATCCGGCCCCAGCGCTTCACCACCGGCAACCAGTACGACGGCGGTGTCCCAGCCGCCGTCGGAATCTTCACCACCCACGACGGCACCTTCCCTGCCCACCGATGTGTCCACGTCGCTGAACGCGATCGACGCCCTACAGGAGCACACCTGCGCAGCCGGCGCCGACGGCCAGTGGACGTTCAAAGGCACCCTGGTCAACTCATCGGACAAAGCCAAAAAATACACGGTGGCCATTGCGGTCACCGTCGGCGCGGCGGTCCAGGGCCACACCCTGATCACGGAAACGGTCCAGGCAGGGAAATCGGCTGAAGTTTCTGCAAAGAACTTCGCCAAAACCACGGGCCAGACCGGCACGTGCGAACCGGTGGTGTCGGTGGAGGACGCTTCGTGAAAAAACCAATACTTGCGGCGGCCCTGCTCCTGAGCCTGGCGGCCGGATCACTCGCGTCATCCCCTGCCCTCGCGGTCGGTTCCGAGACGCCGCCCAGCCAGGCGTCCGACTCCTCCCCCGCTGCCGGAACCGCAGGCACCACCGCGGCCACCGACCCGGCCACCACCCCCGCAGCTGACCCGGTTCCCGACCCCTCCACGGATCCGGCGACTGATCCAGCCACAGGTCCGGTGACGGACCCCGCGGCGCCGGAGCCGCCGTCGGATGCCTCTGTGACGGGCCCCGCTGTCACCGATCCGGCCGTCACGGACCCTGCCGTCACGGAACCGGCCGTTACTGATCCTGCGCCGGCCCCCGATCCCGAATTTGTCACCGCCGGCGGCATCGGTGCCAAGTGGCGGAGCCTTGGCGGAGCGGGCGGCGTGCTCGGCGAGCCGACGTCGAACGAGCAGTGCTCGGCCGGGCTCTGCGTGCAGAACTTCACCGGTGGCTCGATCTACTGGACCTCCAAGTCGGGCGCGCATCCGGTCCTGCTGTCCTCCGGACGCACCGGTCCGCAGTGGACAGCGGGCGGCGGCCTCGCGGCCTTCGGCTACCCCGTCGGCGACGAAATCGTCCTGGGCTCACGCTCCCTGCAGAAGTTCTCCACCGGCAAGGTGATCATCTGGACAGGAACCCGCTTCCTCAGCTTCTCCACCGGAACGGGGATCGGCAGCCGCTGGGCAGCGTCGGGCGCCGAGACGGTGCTGGGCCTGCCATCGGCCGGTGAAACCTGCGGGCTGAAAAACGGGGGCTGCTCGCAGGTCTTCGACAACGGCACCATCTACTGGTCGCCGCAGACCAGGGGCCAGGTGATCCGCGGCGGCATCGGCTCCCGCTGGCGTGCCGCCGGCGCGCAGAACGGCGTCCTGGGCTACCCCACCACCACGGAAGCCTGCGGCCAGGTGGCGGGCGGCTGCCTCCAGCGGTTCCAGGGCGGCAGCATCTACTGGTCGCCCGCCACGGGCGCCTGGATCACGCGCGGCGGCATCGGCACCAGGTACATCCTGACAGGCGGCAACCGCAGTTCCCTGGGCTACCCGCTGGCCAACGAGGCCTGCGGGCAGGCCGCCGGCGGCTGCATCCAGCGGTTCCAGGGGGGCACCATCTACTGGTCCCCGCTGACCCGGGCCTGGACCGTCCGGGCAGGCATCGCCCAGCGGTATGCCACCAACGGCGGGGCAGGCGGCTGGCTGGGCTATCCGACGGCGAACGAAAAATGCGCCGGCGACCAGTGCATCCAGTCCTTCCAGCGCGGCTTCATCGGCTACACCAAGGCCAGCGGCACCCGGGCATACGGAATCACGGAGTGCCAGAAGCTGAACAACGGGCGGTCCCGGTACTCCACCTACGGCGCCAACCGGGTGCTGCTCACGTTTACCCAGGGCTACGGCCAGTCGTATGCCACCAACGTCTACTGCGTCCGGATGGCGGGAACGTACGTTCAGGACTGGCGGACGGACGGTTATGTGGGCGCCTCGGGTTTCAAGGCACCCGGTGTTCCGTCGGGCCCCACCCGTTACCTGTACTCGCCCACGGGTTCGTATTCGGTGACGGAGGCCTTCGGGCTGGGCAACCCGGGTACGGCGCTGCCCTACCGCACGCTTAACCCGCGCTCCCGCTGGGGCGGCAACCCCTGGACCGCGACGTACAACAAGTACTTCGAGTCCTCATCGTGGGTGGGCTGGGACGAGAACATGTGGTACTTCGCCACCCGCGCCACGCACGACTACCGCCAGGGCGTGGTGATCAACTACAACCGGCCCAACATCATCCAGAACGCAGGCTTCGCCATCTTCCTGCACATGAACAAGGTCCCGACGGCGGGCTGCATCTCGCTGGATGACTGGGCCGTGGTGGATTACATCAGGAAGTCCCGGCCCGGTGACCGGATCATCATGGGAACGTACGGCGCCCTGTTCCGGTAGCTTTCCCAACTGAATACCCCAGGCCCGGCAACCGCCCGGGCCTGGGGTTTCTCGTTTCCAGCGCGGCTTGGGTCCTTCTGCTTCGCCGGCTCAGGCGGGCAGCGCCGCCTTCTCCAGCATGCCGTCCACCATGGTGTACCTGAGCCATCTCCCGGAAGCACCCTCGCCTGCCCGGCCCCGGGACCGGTCCGCGCACGCATCGAACCACTCACCCAGGGCACGGTCGTGGCTGACCATCACGACTGTTCCGTCGAACTCCGCGAGCGCCGATTCCAGTTCCTCCACGAGCGCGGGTGCCAGATGGTTGCTGGGTTCATCGAGGAGCATGATGTCCGTGTGGCCGAGTAGCAGCCGCGCGAGTGCCAGCCTGCGCTGCTGGCCTGCCGAGAGTGCGCCCACCGGCACATGGAACTCGCTGGTGCGGAAGAGGCCCAGCCGCAGCAGCGCCTCGGCGTGGTCGTCGATGTTCCCGCCGAGCCCGGCGGCAAAGGCCGGCAGCAGCCGCAGGCTTGGATGCTGGGGCAACTCCAGTTCCTGCTGCAGATAGCCGATCCGGCCGTGGCGCACCACTTGGCCCACGGCCGGCTCGAGCGTTCCGGCCAGGACGGAGAGCAGTGTGGACTTCCCGGCGCCGTTGGGACCGGTGATGAGGATTTTCTGCCCGCGGTCCACACGGAACTCAGCGATGTCCAGCCGGCCCGGCACCTGGGTGTTGCGCGCGTGCAGGACCCCGTCGACGCCTTCCTGGTGTCCGTTCGAGGAAGTCCCGCCGCCGGAAGTCCCGCCGTCGGAAGTCCCGCCGTCGGAAGTCCGGCCGTCGGGCCTGCCGTTCAGCGCGCCGTCGAGTCCGGCGTCGAGCTTCAGGCGTTCCGGCGGGCGCTCCACCGGGTTGTCCTCCAGGCGGCGCAGACGCTCCTGCGCGTTCCGGATCTTACTGGCGGCGGCGCGCTCCCAGGTTCCGGTCTTGAAGTCGAAGGCCGCCTTGTCGTTGTCCCGCCGGCGGGCGTAGCCCATCCGGTCCGACACAGTGTCCGCCTGCCGCCGCTCAGCTGCCATGGCGTCGAGCCAGCCATGGTACTGCTGGACCCAGCGCTGGCGTTCTGCCCGCTTCTCCTTCAGGTAGCCGTCGTAGCCGTTGCCGTAGCGGTTCACCGTGCGGCGCTCGGCGTCGACCTCTATGACGGCGGCGGCGACCTTCCGCAGCAGCACGCGGTCGTGCGAGACCACCACCACGGCTCCGCGGTGCGCTGCGAGGCGGCCCTCGAGCCACGCCGTACCGCTGGCGTCGAGGTGGTTCGTGGGCTCGTCCAGGAGCAGGATGTCCGCGGGATCGGCCAGCAGGCAGGCCAGCGCGACGCGCTCCTGCTCCCCGCCGGACAGCGACCCCAGCGTCCGGGCACGGTCGACGCCGCCAAGGCCCAGCCGGTCCAGCGCCGCCTCTACACGGGATTCCGCGGCGTAGCCCTCGCGCAGCTGGTACTGGGTCTGCAGGTTCCCGTAGGCCTCCAGCTCGGCCGGTCCCGCCGATGCCAGACCGTCCTCCAGCCGCTCCAGCTCGGCTTCCATCTCCCGCAGTGCGCGGAGCGCGTCGTCGATGGCGTCGGCCACGGTCAGCCGGGCGGAGAGTCCGGATGTCTGCGCCAGGTAGCCCACCCGGCCATGCCTCCGGGCCGTTCCTTCCGCGGGCGGCTCGATACCGGCCAGGATCCGCAGCAGGGTGGACTTGCCGGCACCGTTCTCACCCACGACGGCGGCGTGTTCGCCCGCGGCGATCACCAGTTCGATGCCCGCAAAGAGTTCGCGGTCCCCGGAGCCGTGGGAGACGCCGGACAGGCGCAGCTGTTCGGTGCGGAAATTTGGTTCAGTCATGGGAAGTCCTCGCAGTCCAAAGGGCGGCCCCGGAGCCCGATACATACGTCTCGGTGCATACGCTCAACAGGGCCTGGGTCGACAGATCCACTGGATACAGGCCGGAACATGGTCGACGCCGGACGATGCCGGCGTCGTGGTTAGGACTTCATGGGTCAAGCCTGCCCGGCGGCGGGCGGCCCCGTCAAGGTGAGCACGTGTGCCGTCGCGGTTTCGCACCCGCCGCCGGCCCAGCGCGAACGTACAGTTGCGGCCCCAAATGAGCGCTCACCTGGGGCCACAACTGTACGTTCGCGCAGAACCGCAGGTGTCCGTTCGGGCGGGGCGTGGCGCACTACGCTGGAGGCATGGTGAATACCAGACGCATGCTCCCTGCTCCGCGGCCGGATCTCTACCGGTTTTCGCCGCTGGACCTCACCGCCGCCGGGCTTTATGTGGCCGTAGCGGCTTTCTTCGCGCTGGCCGGAGAACTGATCCTGCCGCTGCTCCGGGCGCTGGCCCCGACGCCGGCCGTGGCCTCCTACGGTGTGAACCTTCTGTTCTACGGGTGCGTCGGGGCGCTGGCGCTGTTTGCCGCCCGCGGTGTGGTGTCCCGGGACTTCAAAGTGCTTGCCACCCGGCCCTGGTTCACGCTCGCGATGGTGCCGCTGGCCGTCGTCGCGATGATGATTGTCACCGCCGTCCTGGTGGCCGTCGGCGGGACCGCCGAGACCTCCGCCAACCAGGCCGGGCTGCAGGCGCTCATGCGGCAGGTGCCGGCCTGGCTGATGGTGCCGCTGATTGTCGTGGTGGGCCCGTTCGTGGAGGAGTACGTGTTCCGGCACCTGCTGATCGGGAAGCTGAGCCGGCGCGTCAACATCTGGATCTGCTGCGGACTGTCCGTGATCCTCTTCGCCGCCCTGCACATCGTGGGCCAGGAAGCCCTCACGCTTCCCGCCCTCATGCCGTACCTGGCCATGGGCGGCACCCTGGTGTTTGTCTACGTGTGGACGGGGCGGAACCTGATGTTTTCGTACTTCGTCCATGCCACCAAGAACCTGCTGGCCGCGGTCTTCCTGTACACCATCCCGCCGGAACTCCTGGACCAGCTGCAGCGCGCCCAGAGCTAGAGTCACCCCTCCCTGCCCCTATCCCGAGGCGGCGGCGCCGTCGTAGCTTGGTGCCATGGGACTCAACATTCAGATCGCCATCGACTGCCGCCACCCGCACGACCTCGCCGACTGGTGGGCCGAAACGCTGGACTGGTCCGTGGAGCCGCAGGACGAGGGCTTCATCCGGTCCATGATCAGCCAGGGCTTCGCCACGGAAGACCAGACCATGACGCACAACGGCAAGCTCGTGTGGAAGGACGGCGCGGCGATCCGGCCCACCGAGGAACTTGACGCCAAGGCACCTGAACGGCGCCTGCTGTTCCAGACCGTGCCGGAGCAGAAGACCATCAAGAACCGGGTGCACTGGGACGTCCGGCTCGACGGCCGGGACAAGGATGACGTCCGCGCCGAACTCGAAGCCCGCGGCGCCACCTTCCTCTGGACAGCCAGCCAGGGCCCGCACGAATGGCACACCATGGCCGACCCTGAGGGCAACGAGTTCTGCATCAGCTGAGCCGATTACTAGACTTGGACGGTGAGCAACGAATTCCCCGCCAAGGTTTCCGACGTCTTTGACCCGTCCCGCTGGCGCACCGTGTCCGGCTTCGACGACTTCCAGGACCTGACGTACCACCGGCAGGTGGAGCGGTCCGACGACGGCACCGTGGCCCGGGACCTGCCCACCGTCCGCATCGCGTTCAACCGGCCGGAGGTCCGCAACGCCTTCCGCCCGGGGACCGTGGACGAGCTGTACCGCGCCATGGACCACGCCCGGATGACGCCGGATGTGGCCACCGTGCTGCTCACCGGCAACGGTCCCTCCCCCAAGGATGGCGGCCACTCGTTCTGCTCCGGCGGGGACCAGCGGATCCGCGGCCGGGACGGGTACCGCTATGCCGACGGCGAGACGCAGGAAACCATCGACCCCGCCCGTGCCGGCCGGCTCCACATTTTGGAAGTCCAGCGGCTCATGCGGACCATGCCCAAGGTGGTCATCGCCGTCGTCAACGGCTGGGCGGCCGGCGGGGGCCACTCCCTGCATGTTGTCTCTGACCTGACCATCGCCTCGCGGCAGTTCGGCAAGTTCAAGCAGACGGACGCCACGGTGGGCAGTTTCGACGCCGGCTACGGCTCGGCGCTGCTGGCCCGGCAGATCGGCCAGAAGTCCGCCCGGGAGATCTTCTTCCTCGCGCGCGAATATTCCGCAGAGGACATGGTTCGGATGGGGGCCGTGAACGAGGCGGTGGACCACGAGCGCCTCGAGGAGGTGGCCCTGGAGTACGCCGCGGACATCGCCCGGCAGTCCCCGCAGGCCATCCGGATGCTCAAGTTCGCCTTCAACCTTGCCGACGACGGGCTGGCCGGCCAGCAGGTGTTCGCCGGCGAAGCTACCCGTTTGGCGTATATGACCGACGAGGCGGTGGAGGGCAAGGAAGCCTTCCTGCAAAAACGCGACCCCGACTGGTCGAAGTTCCCGTACTACTTCTAAGCCCGCACTCGTCGGAAGGCACCCCATGCTCCCCAGGTCCGCGCACCTTATGTCCACACAACGCAGGCGCACGCAGTGAACATCGAGCCGGCCCTCAGGGCACTGGCGGCCGCCCTCCATGGTGAGGGTTCCGCCGTCGAACTTTCCGCCGGCCCCGACGGCGAACCGGTGGTGACGCCAGTCCCGACCCCCGGGTTTGAGGACGCCGTCGTGGTGGTCCGCACCTCCGGATCCACCGGGACGCCCAAGGCGACGGTCCTGACGGTGGACGCCCTGGCGGCGTCGTCGATGGCCACCGCCTTCGCCCTCAAGGGCGAGGGCCAGTGGCTGCTGGCCCTGCCGCTGCAGTACGTGGCCGGCGTCCAGGTGCTGGTCCGGTCGCTGTTCGCCGGCACCCGGCCGTGGGCCATGGACCTGTCCGGGGGCTTCACCGCGGATGCCTTCACCGCGGCCGCACTGGAGCTGACGGACAAGATCCGCTTCACGTCCCTGGTGCCCGCGCAGCTGCAGCGCCTGCTCGCCGACCCGTCGGCGGACACACTCGCCGTGCTGCGCCGCTTCAACGGCATTCTGCTCGGCGGCGCCCCGGCCTCTGCCGAGCTCCTCGAATCCGCGCGCGAGGCCGGCCTCCGGGTGGTCACCACCTACGGCGCTGCGGAAACCTGCGGCGGCTGTGTGTACGACGGCTACCCGCTCGAGGGCGTGGCCGTGCGGCTCGGCGACGACGGCCGGATCCACCTGGGCGGGGCGACGCTCGCCGCCGGCTACCTGGACGCACGGCTGCAGACCGCAGAGGCCTTCGTCGAGGAGGACGGCAGCCGCTGGTACCGCACCAACGACCTCGGCACCCTGGGCGCCGACGGCCGGCTCACCGTGCTGGGCCGCGCCGACGACGTCATCATCACCGGCGGCGTCAAGGTCTCCGCCGCGCACGTGCAGGCCGAGCTGGAAAAGTCCGACGGCGTGACGGCGGCTTTTGTGGCCGGCGTCGAGTCCGCGAAATGGGGCCAGGCCGTTGCGGCGTATGTGGCGGTGACCGGGACCGCGTCCGGGGATGCCGGCGCTGGCGCCGGCGGTGGTGGTGCTGTACGGGACGGGGCGGCGTGGGCCGAGGAATGGCACCGCACGCTGGGGCTGCTGGCCCCCAAGACCGTCCTGCCGGCCGGCGAGCTGATCATGCTGCCGAACGGCAAGCCGGACCGGCTGGCCATGATTGAACGGCTCAACGCCCTCCATCAGGGAAAATAGAGTAGTCCTGGCCGCGCCGCTGCGGCTTCCGCGTAACCAGCGCGCGCCATGCTTTTTGAACGTATCACCGACCCAACACGAGGTACTTACCGTGGCAACAGCCGCACAATGGATCCAAGGCGCCCGGCTTCGCACCCTGCCGGCCGCGATCGCCCCTGTCCTGATCGGCTCGGCAGCGGCCTATGAGATGGGTTCCTTCCTCCCGCTCAACGCAGTTTTGGCGGCCCTTGTGGCGCTGCTGCTGCAGGTCGGCGTGAACTACGCCAACGATTACTCGGACGGGATCCGCGGAACGGACGAAAACCGCGTCGGCCCGCTGCGGCTGGTCGGTTCCGGTGCGGCCCGCCCCGAACACGTGAAGTATGCCGCGTTCGGTGCCTTCGGCCTGGCGATGCTCGTGGGCCTGGTCCTGGTCCTCCTCACACAGACGTGGTGGCTGCTGCTGGTGGGGGTGGGCTGCGTGATGGCGGCCTGGGGCTACACCGGCGGAAAGAACCCCTACGGCTACATGGGCCTGGGCGACGTCTTCGTGTTCGTGTTCTTCGGGCTGGTGGCAACGCTTGGCACCACGTATACGCAGGCGGGGCAGATCGGCCTGCCCGCGGTGATTGGCGCCATCGGCACGGGCCTGATTGCCTGCGCCCTGCTGATGGCCAACAATGTCCGGGACATCCCCTCGGACATCCAGGCCGGGAAGAAGACCCTGGCGGTGCGGCTGGGCGACAAGCACGCCCGCGAGAGCTACGTGCTGATGCTGGCCGTGGCCATCCTGCTCGTGGTGATTCTGGCGCCCACGCGGCCGTGGATGCTGATCGTGCTGCTGCTGATCCCGGCGTGCCTGATGCCGGCCTGGCTCATGATCAACGGACGGAAGCGCAAGAGCCTCATCCCGGTCCTGAAGCAGACGGGACTGATCAACCTCGGCTACGCCGTGCTGTTCTCGCTGGGACTCGTGCTGAGCACCGGGCTCTAAGGCCTAAGCGTCGCCGGCCTGGGGTTCGCGCTTCTTGACGTCGTTGCGGATGGTGACGTCCGGGTTGGTGTCGACGAGGCGGTCCTCGGCCAGCGCATCATCGATCTCCCCGGCGGTGCGGATGGGCTTGGCCCGGCCGGAGAAGCGGGCGTGCAGTGACGCCGTCGCGGCATCGCGCTGCTTCTGGAAGAACAGGTAGCTGATGGCGAAGGAAATCAGCCCCGCACAGACGACGGCCAGAAACCACCCCAGCTGCAGGAAGACAAACAGCACAAACAGGGGCAGGAAGATCGCGAACCGGATCAGGGTGTATTTCAGAAAAGCCACTATCCAAGTTTAGCCGCCCTGCCTGAACGTATCCTGCCGGTGCTGTTGGCGCACGGCTGGCGTTGCCCGGGGCAGCGCCGTCGTCATCTGCGGCTCCGGTTCGGCGTTTTGCTGGCGCCTGACTGTGGGCATACTGTAATCTCCGCCGGCGCGCGCGACGGCTAGACTGATTGCATGCCTCGTGTTGCACTCGCAGTCGCCATTCTCGCCATCTACGTCTATGGACTCGTGGACGTTATTCGGACCGACAAGCGTTTCACCCGCGGCTTTTCCAAGACAACCTGGCTGATCATGGTGATCCTCCTACCGCTCATCGGCGCCGCGCTGTGGTTCCTGATCGGCCGCCCCCGCGCCACGACTGTGGCCCAGCCCGTGTACCCGAAGCACCCCACCGCCCCCGACGACGACCCCGACTTCCTACGGAACCTCGAGCAGCGTCGCCGCCAGGCCGAGGCGGAGCGCCTCCGCAAGCTTCGGGACGACGCGGCCCGGAAGAACCAGGCCGACGGCGGCACTCACCGCACGGGCGCAACGGGCGCAGGCGGCACGGGGGCAACCCCGGGTATCGGCAGCGGCAGTTCGAGTGCCAGCGGCCCTGCGTCGGGTGAGCCTGGTCCACGCAAGCCGGGCGCCTCCGGAGAGGCCAACGCCGAAGGCAACCCCGAGGCAAAGTAGCCTCCTCACCCCTCCATCACGTGGCCGATTTACCAAAAAGGGCCGCCCAGCTATCAGGCCGGGGGCCTTTTCCGGTAAATCGACGGCGCAGTATGCTCCTAAGCCGGGTCCACGCCCTCTTCCTCCCGCCCTGCAGGCACAGCCGTTCACCATCCGGCAGGCTACTGCTGCCGGCCTGACACGCAGACGCGCCCGCGCCCTCGATTTGGCGAGCCCCTGCCACGGCGTACGCTCGCCAGCGGCCGTGGAGATCACCCTCCTCGTTCGCGCGCGGGGTCTTAGCCTTCGACGAGCGCATGCGGCCCTTTTGGGTAATTCGGCAAGCCCCGCAGCCAGGTGGCCGCCCCGGAAGGAGAGCCGGAGAACTCCCCTACAGCCCCGAGTAGGAGTGCAGGCCGTTGAAGAACTGGTTCACGATGGTGAAGTTGAAGACCACGCACAGGTAGCCCACGATCGACAGCCAGGCCGCGCGGGTTCCCGTCCAGCCGCGGGTGGCGCGGGCGTGCAGGTAGCCGGCGTAGACCACCCAGATCACGAAGGTCCACACTTCCTTGGTGTCCCAGCCCCAGAACCGGCCCCAGGCCTTCTCGGCCCAGATCGCGCCGAACATGAGGGTGAAGGTCCAGCCGATGAAGGCGATCGCGTTGATGCGGTAGGACAGGTTCTCCAGGCTCAGCGCGGACGGCACCAGTCGCATGAACCCCAGCTTGTCCGCACCACCGGCGGAGATGGCCTTCTGCCGGTGCGACTGGACCAGCTGCAGCGCGGACATGGCGAACGTCAGGGTGAACAGCGCCGAGGACAGCACCGCGATGGACACGTGGATGATCAGCCAGTAGCTCTGCAGCGCGGGCACCAGGTGGCCGACGGGCGTCCAGAACGCCACGGACGCGGCCACCAGCATGATGATCACCAGACCCACCACGAAGGTGCCGAGGAAGCGCAGGTCACGGCGGACCAGGGCCACGAGGAACACGGCCGCCACCAGGAACGCGCCGGTGGTGAGGAACTCGTACATGTTGCCCCACGGCACTCGGCCGGCGCCCACCGCGCGGGTCAGCACGGCGGCGGCGTGGATCGACGCGCCCAGGACGGTCAGTGCCACGGCGACGCGTGCCGGCGCACGGCGTTCACCGTAGCGCATGCTGTCGTCAGCGGTCTGCCCGGCGGCGCCGTTCGCGGTGCCTGAGGAGTACGACGTCGGCCGTTCGGCACGGTCTGCCGGTCCGGACAGGCGGTCCTCACCGCTGCCCGCGGTCCGGGACGTGCTTGATCCAACGCCGGCACCCACGGGAACCTTGGCGGACGTACCCGCGGACGTGCTGGCAGCTGCGGCCTTGAGGTCAATCGACTTCAGGGCCTTGCTGCTCTTGGCCAGGTCCCACGCGAACGCGATGAAGGCGACGGTGTAGGTGCCGGCGGCAAGCAGCATGAAGAGCTCGCTGTACTGGCCCATGGTCTCGTTGATGGGAAACATTACTGGTCCTTCGTCGGCTCAGGCGAGCCTGCTGGTGAGGAGTTGGAAGGTGGTGTTTCGGGGTTGTCGGCGTCGAGGTTCCACTTGCGCAGCAGGAGGCCGCGCAGCGTGGCAGCCTCGCCGGAAAGGCGGTGGTCCTCGCCGCGGGCGAGGAGACCGTACTCCACCATGGTCCGGCCGTCCTCGTGGGTGCCCGTGCGGACCCAGACGCGGCGCCGGTTCACATAAAGGGAGACGATCAGCCCGGCCACCGCAAGCAGCGCGAAGATCAGCGCGGAGAGCTGTCCGGGGTTGTGGTGGATGTCCACGCCCACGTACTTCTTCACGCCGTCGAACGTGATGGAACCCTTGCCGTCGGGCAGTGTGTAGGTGTTGCCCGGGGCCAGCGTGATGCCGCCAGCCTTGAGGTTCCGGCTGTTGAGTTCCTTGAGGTTCTTGACGTCGAGCTCAAAGACGTTCTGCGGGGCACCCTTGTCCAGGCCAAGGTCGCCGTAGAAGGAGTTCAGGCTCAGCTGCGGGTTGATGAGGTCGGGATCGCCACTGAAGGAGATGCCCTGCTCGGTTACCAGCGCCGTGGGCAGGAAGAAGCCCACAAACCCGAGCTGGTCGGGCTTCGCGTCGGGCACCTTGATCACCACCGAGGAGTAGTAGTTCTCGCCCTGCAGCTTGGCCACCACAGGACCCTGCATGGCCACGTTGCCGTTGCCGTCACGGACCGTGACCACCGGGGCGTAGCCGTTACCCGTCAGGTAGATGCTGGTGCCGCCGAGCGTGACGGGGTCGTTGACCTTGAGGACTTCCTTCTTGGCCGGCGCCCCCGGGTTTTCCTTGGTGGTGACGTCCGCGGTGAAGTCGATGGGCTGGCCGAACTTGCCCTGGGATTCCCGGTCGAACGTGGCCTGGAACTTGTCCAGCTGGATCGAGTACGGCTGGAGCTGGCTGCTCTGGAAGTTGGTGCCGGGGTTGAACTGGTCATACCCCACCAGGGTGTTCACAAACGTGTCACCCTCCACCAGGATGCGCTGGCCGCTGTACCCGAACAGGCCACCGATGGCCACGGACACCAGCACGCCGATCAGCGAAGTGTGGAAAACAAGGTTTCCCACTTCCTTCAGGAAGCCGCGCTCGGCCCCCAAAGACGGCCGCGCGCCGTCGTCGTGCCTTACCTCAACGCGGTATCCGCGTTTCTTCAGCAGCGCCGCTGCATCCTCAATGGCGTCCGACGCCGGGATGCCGGCGTCCGCCGGCAGCACCAGGGTGCCGTACTCGGGCAGGCGGGACAGGCGCTTCGGGGTGCGCGGCGGCTGCGACCGCATGGCCTTGTAGTGGGCGATGGCGCGGGGCACCACGCAGCCGATCAGCGAAATGAACAGCAGGATGTAGATGGCCGAGAACCAGGCGGAGGAGTAGACGTCGTACAGCTGCAGCGAGTCCAGCAGCTTGCCGTAGTCCGGGTGGTCCTTGATGTACTGGGTGACCACGGAGGGGTTGGCCGGCCGCTGCGGGAACAGCGATCCGGGCACCGCGGCCACCGCCAGCAGCAGCAGGAGGAACAGCGCGGTGCGCATGCTGGTCAGCTGGGTCCAGGCCCAGCGCAGCATGCCCACGAAGCCCAGCGACGGGAGGGCAGCCCCGGCCTTGGCGGCCTTCACGGCGTCCTTGGCTTTCCGACCCTTGGGCGCGCCTTTCTGGGGCTCGGCGGCGTCATTCTGGGCAGGCCCGGGCTGCGGGGCGTCCCCGGCCGGGGTTTTCTCGGTTGACTTCACACGCTCGCTCATCAGATCGGCAACTTCACGTCGGTTTGGAACCAGTACTGCAATTCGGTGACCCAGGTTCCCCACAGACCCGTAGCCATCAGGATGCCCAGGACAATCAGGACTCCGCCGCCGGTGCGCTGGATGGCCAGCCGGTGCTTGCGGAAGAAGGACATCACGCCGGCACCGCGGCGCACCGCCAGGGCAATCAGCAGGAACGGGATGCCCAGCCCAAGGCTGTAGACGAAGGCCAGGAACGCACCCTTCGCCGCGGACGAGCCGCCAGAGAGGCTCAGGAGCTGGACGGCGGAGTAGGTCGGGCCGATGCAGGGCGCCCAGCCGAGGCCGAACGTGATGCCCAGCAGCGGTGCGCCCCAGAGGCCTGCCGGCGGTTTCGCGTGGATCTTGGCGTCGCGCTGGAACCAGGAGAATCCACCCATGAACACCACGCCCATCAGGATCACCAGTACGCCCAGGACCTGCGTGATCCAGGCGTTCTGGCCGCCCGAGATCAGGGACCCCAGCTGGCCGAACGCCCCGCCGAGCAGCACGAAGATCACCGAGAAGCCGAGCACGAACAGGCCGATGCCCGCCAGCATGCGGCCGCGCTTCTGCTTCTGCAGGTCAACGCCCGTGAGTCCCGTGACGTAGCCCAGGTAGCCGGGCACCAGCGGGAGCACGCACGGCGAGAGGAAGGACACGAGTCCGGCCAGCAGCGCCACGGGGATGGCGAGCAGCAGCGAACCGTTCAGGATGGCTTCGGCGAAGGGGCTGTTCACGGGACGTTACTCTGCCACGGCAGACTGGATGAGAGCTTTGAGCGTGCCCTTCTCGATCTCCCCCAGCACACGCGATGCAACCCGTCCCTGCTTGTCCATGACGAGCGTCGTGGGGACGGCGCCCGGGGGCACCAGGCCGGAAACGGCAAGCAGCACGCTGCCGTCCTTGTCGTCGAAGCTCGGGTACGTGAGGCCAAAGGTCTTGTCGAAGGCGTCGGCCGTGGCCTTCTCGTCGCGCAGGTTCACGCCGAAGAACTGCACGCCCTTGCTCTTGAACTCCTGGTGCAGGGCTTCCAGTGAGGGCGCCTCCACCCGGCAGGGCGCACAGGCGGCGAACCAGAAGTTCAGCACGGTGACCTTGCCAAGGAAGTCCTTGGGGGTCACGGCGGTGCCGTCAAACAGGGTGCCCTGGATCTGGATGCCGGACTTTCGCTCGGATGCCGCGAACTCGGTTACCGAGCCGTCACCGGCCACGTAGTTCTTGTTGTCCCCGGCTTTGGCCTGTTTGGCCAGGGCGTCCTCCTGGGCGCAGGCGGACAGACCCAGCGTGATCGCCGTCAGGGCCAGGCCGCCGGCGGCGAGGACGCTGCGGCGGGAACTCTTGGGTGTTTCAGTCATAACTTAGGCTCCGGGGGTGCTCGAGGCACCGGGAAGAAGGGCGGCGGCAGGTTCGCTGTACTCCACGCGCAGCAGGGCGCCGTCGTCGCCGAAAACCAGGGAGGTGAGGGAGGTCAAGGTGCATTCGCGTTTCCGCGGATCGTGCCACAGCGGCTTGCCCTCGGCGCTGAGCCGGGTGGCCCAGATGGGCAGCTGGTGGCAGACCAGGATGGCCTCGGCGTCGTCGCCGCCCAGCTCGATGGCCTTGGCGCGGGCTTCCTGGACGGCCTCGGTCACGCGGGCCGCCTGCTGCTTGTAGGGCTCGCCCCAGGAGGGGCGGAACGGGTTGATCAGGTGCGGCCAGTGCTTCGGCTTGCGCAGCTCGGCCTTGGTGACCTTCAGCCCTTCGAAGTGGTTTTCCGCCTCGATGATGCGGCTGTCGGTGTGGATGTCCAGCCCGAGCGCTTCCGCGGTGGGCTGGGCAGTTTCCTGGGCACGGGTGAGCGGCGACGCCACCAGGTACACGATGTTGGCGCCCTGGGCTACGCGGTCGCGGAAGTGCCCGGCGAGCGTCTGCGCCATCTGCCGGCCAAGTTCGGAGAGGTGGAATTCAGGCAGCCTGCCGTACAGGACACCTTCGGGGTTGTGGACCTCGCCGTGGCGGAGCAAATGGACAGTGGCTTGGGGCATGTCTACCAGTTTCTCAAAGGGCAGGGGCAATGGCGAAATCTTCTACACCAAGTAGAACTCAAAAATTTTTCAAAAAGTTCCCGGCCGCTGGAATAAAAGATGCAAATGCATGTTTATACTGGATGCAGCAGTTAGTTGAGACTTCAATAAAAAGCTTCAACGACCACCCGAATGACCGACTGATACAAGGAGAACCACCATGGCACTTTCCACCGAGCTCACCCGCGGCACCTGGACCCTCGACAACTCCCACAGCGAAATCGCGTTCACCGTCCGCCACGCCGGCATCAGCAAGGTCCGCGGCCAGTTCAAGGACGCCGCCGCCACTCTCAACCTGGCCGACGACGTCACCGCCAGCAAGGTCGAGGCCACCATCCAGACCGCCAGCTTCGATTCCGGCGACGCCAACCGTGACGGCCACGTCCGCGGCGAGGACTTCTTCGACGTCGAGAAGTTCCCGGAGATCTCCTTCGTCTCCAACGGCCTCGTGGCCAATGGCGACAGCTACGAACTCCAGGGCGACCTGACCATCAAGGGTGTCACCCGCCCCGTCTCCCTCGAGACGGAGTTCAACGGCGTCGCAGTGGACCCCTTCGGCAACACCCGCGCCGGCGTATCCGCCGAGACCACCATCAGCCGCAAGGACTTCGGCCTGACCTGGAACGCCGTGCTGGAAGCCGGCGGCGTCCTGGTCAGCGACAAGGTTGCCATCAACCTTGAACTGGCCTTCATCGCACCTGCAGCCTAGGTCTCACGGCTGGTTTCCCAGCCACGGTTCCTGACACCCAAACGCCCCGTCCGCGGACTCTCCGCAGACGGGGCGTTTGGCGTTCGGGCCTTCTGGGTTTGGCGAAATCCCGGGGTTAAAGTGAGTGCCATGAGCACCCCCAGCGAAGAACCGGAGCCCCGTGATCCCGGCGGCGTGCCGCCGTCCGGCAACGAACGTCCGACGCCCGGACAACGGTTCCCGGGGCAGCAACCTGACCAGCCGTTCCCCGGTCAGCAGCCGCCCGGCGGTGCCGGCCGGTTCGCGTTCGAGCTGCCGGCAGACCGGCCCCGGAACTTTGGCGAGGTTCTGCCACGTGGCGGCTTCTCCGGCCTGTTCGACGTGACCGGCTTGCCCACGGAGCTCAAGGTGTCCTACTGGATCTGGGTGATCCGCGGCCTTCTGGGGCTGCTGGGCGGCGTAATCGGCCTTTTCGGTGTGCTGGTGCTCTTCGCGATCATTCCCGGCGTGGCCATGCTCGTGTTCCTGCTCGTTCTGGTGGCCCTGGCTGTAGCAGCCGCGGAGATTGTGCTCGCCCTGAAACTGAAGGAAGGCAAGGAGTGGGCGCGGCTGGCACTGACCATCGTGACCGGGGTGTCACTGCTGCTGGCCATCGTCAGCTCGAGTTTTCCCGCAGGCCAGGACGGGAACTGGCTGGGCTTCCTGGTCAGCCTGGTGGCCACCGTTCTGATGTGGGTGCCCAACTCGCTGAGCTGGTTCGCAGCGGCACGGGGCCGCCCCTGACCAGTGTCCGGCAGGAACGCTGATCCCTTATCCGGTCACTCCCCTGCAGGCAGCGTTTCCGCAGGTTGGCCCGGCTTTGGAATACCTCTCCGGAATGATCCACCGCACACCCGCTGAGGGGTACGGTGGGAAGTGAACCATGCTGGGGAGGGCAGGCGTCTGAACCGGTAGCCGATTCAGACGTCACTACGCAAAGGACCGCTCATGAGCAATCCTCCAGTCCCGCACTCCAATGACCCCGGCGCCAACGAGCCGGACAACGGTTCCCAGCCAGCCAACGGGCAGCCCCGCTACGGTCAGGATGCGCCCCAATACGGGCAGAACGCCCCCCAGTACGGACAGGGCGAACAGGGCACCCCGCAGTACGGCCAGAACGCACCCCAGTACGGCCAGGCCGGACAGGCTCCGCAGTACGGACAGAACCCGCCGCAGTATGGGCAGGGCGGACAGGGCGGCGCACCGCAGTACGGGCAGTCCCCGTACGGTCAGAACCCGCCCCAGTATGGGCAGCCACAGTATGGGCAGCCGCAGTATGGTCAATCCCAGTCGGGCCAGTCGCCCTACGGCCAGAGCCCGTATGGCCAGTCCCCCTACGGGCAGTACCCGTCGGAACAGGCCCAGGCGGCGACCGGCGCAGGGGTTCCGAAGCTCGTGAACTATTCCTTCTGGATGATCATCGCCGCAGGCGTGCTGTCGATCCTGAACCTTTTGGTCGCGATTCCCAGCCTGGATGACCCGGCCATGCGGAGCACGTTCGAGGAGCAGCTGCGCGGCAGCGGCCAGGACATCGCCTTCGAGGACGTCAAGGGCTTCATCATCGGAACCATGGTGGTCTTTGCCCTGATCGGCGCCGGCCTCTACGCGCTGGTGGCCTTCAACGTCCGGAAGGGCAAGAACTGGGCCCGCATCCTGGGCACAGTCTTCGCAGCGCTTTCCGTGTTCAGCCTCTTCCCGCTGGGGCTGAACACCCTGGTGGGCCTTCTCGGCATCGCCGCGATCGTGATGCTGTACATGCCCGGCGCGGCACAGTACTTCCAGAAGCCGCAGCCGTTCGCCAACCCGTACTCCCAGCCAGGCCCGTACGGCCGCTAGCAAAAAGTCCCCAACCACCAACGGGCGCGGATTCCTGAACGCCGGAGCTACTCCGGCTGACCGGGGGTCTGCGCCCGTTGCGCGTGGTACGCCAGAATCTGCAGCTCGGTGGCCATGTCCACCTTCCTCAGCGTCACGCCGTCGGGCACCTGCAGCATCACCGGAGCAAAGCTAAGGATGCTGCGCACCCCGGCGCCCACCACCCGGTCACACACGCTTTGGGCGACGCCGGCCGGCAGCGCCAGAACCACCATGTTGGTACCGGTCCGCTCCAGCACCGTCTCCAGGTCCGCAACGTCGCTGACCCGCAGCCAGCCCACCTCGTTGCCCACCACCATCTGGTCGGCGTCGAAGATGGCCACCACGTCAAAGCCCCGGGATTCGAAGCCCCCGTAGCGGGCCAGCGCCTTGCCCAGGTTGCCGGCGCCGACAATCGCGACTTTCCAGTCGTGCGTCAGCCCCAGCGCGGCGGCGATGTGGCGGCTCAGGTACTGCACCTCATAGCCCACGCCTCGGGTGCCGTACGAACCCACATGGGACAGATCCTTGCGGAGGGTTGAGGAGCTGACCCCGGAAAGTTCAGCCAGTGATTCGGAGGAGACCCGCTCGGTGCCTTCGGCCAGCAGGGAGTTCAGGGCGCGCAGGTAGATCGTCAGCCGGGCCACGGCCGCGGGCGGGATCTGCTTGCCGGCAGCCCCGGTGGGCCCGGGCAGGGCCTGTGGTGGTGAATCGAGCGAAGTCACTATCTGCTCCGTTGCGTCGCGTTGTGAGTCCACTCTAGATCCCCATCAGTTATGCCAACAAAGCCATCGCCATTGTTCGAAATCGGCTAATCCCCCGCCATGGCACGGCGCAGGACACGTTCCAGGCGCGCCTCGTCGATCTTCCAGAAGTCGCGCTGGATGCCGTCCACCAGCACCACCGGGATTTCCTCGGCATAGCGCTCGCGCAGCTCATCGTCGGCGTCCAACTGCCGCTCGGACCACGGAAGTCCCAGCCCGGCCGTCACCCGCCCGACGGCGTCGCGCGCCGCGGCGCAGAGGTGACAGTCAGCTTTGGTGAGGAGAACGACGTCGGGGTTTGCCATGCTTCAACCGTATCGCCGTTCCCGGCGCCGGGCGACGCGGGGGCCGTCAGGCGTGGGGTACTGCATTGACTAGACTCAGTGGCATGCCCGAGGAGAAGTACGTCGCTGTGGCCCACCGTCCGGTTGCGAAGCAGCAGCACGGCGAGGCAGCCTTCTTCGACGTCGACAACACCCTCATGCGCGGCGCCAGCCTGTTCCACGTGGCCAGGAAAATGCACCAGCGCGGGGCCTTCACGATTGCCCAGGCGGCTGGCATGGCGTGGAAGCAGCTCAAGTTCGTGCTCCGGGGCGAGAACCTCAACGACGTCCACGCGGTCCGGGATTCTGCATTGAGGCTTGCCGCCGGCATCACGGAGGAGGACATCAAGGCGCTGGGCGAAGAAGTCTACGACGAGATGATCGCCTCCCGGATCTGGCCCGGCGCGAAGGCCCTGGCCGAGCAGCACCTGCGCGTCGGCCGGAAGGTCTGGCTGGTCACGGCGACGCCGATCGAGGTGGCCACCGTGATTTCCACGCGGCTGGGACTCACCGGCGCCCTCGGCACGGTCGGCGAGACGCAGGACGGTTTCTACACCGGCAGGCTCGTCGGGGACATCCTGCACGGCGCCGCCAAGGCCGTGGCCGTCCAGGGCATCGCGGACCAGCACGGGCTGGACCTGAAGCGCTGCTGGGCGTACAGCGACTCCTACAACGACATCCCGCTGCTGACGATGGTGGGCCACCCCGTGGCAATCAACCCCGACGCCCGCCTGCGCAAACACGCCCGCGAACACAACTGGCCGGTCTACGACTTCCGCTCAGGCCGCCGGGCAGCCACCCTGGGCCTCAAGGCAGCCACGGCAGGCGGCGCAGTTTACGGCCTGTGGCGGGGCTACACCCGCTTCCGCGGCCCCCGCGCCTGACGCGCCACTTCCCCAGCGACACGCAAAAATGCCCGCTCCCTCGAAAGGGAACGGGCATTGAAGCGTAGAGCGGACTCTACTTCTTATTGCGGCGCTGGTGGCGGGTCTTACGAAGCAACTTGCGGTGCTTCTTCTTGGCCATACGCTTGCGACGCTTCTTAATAACTGAACCCACGAAAGTTCCTTACAAACTAGATGCAGTACCTGTCTGATGGAGAAGGTCCGTGGACTGAGCAACAGACTGAACAACTGACAGATTCTTACAATGACGTAAAACGTTCCTTAACAGGGTACCGCTTATCCGGGGCATCCCCTGACCAGCACAGCCCCGTGGCGTGCAGCGGCCCCCAAGGCGGCTGCAGCAACCACGGGATCGGTGCGGTCAGTGTTGTCCCGTTAGGCGGTGCCCGTGTGACCGTCCACGACAGCACCCTTGAGGTACTGTTCGACGGCGGTCTCCGGGACGCGGTAGGAGCGGCCAAACCTGACGGCGGGCATCTCCCCCGAATGGACAAGGCGGTACACGGTCATTTTGGAGACACGCATTACCTCAGCCACCTCGGCCACGGTCAAGAACTTGGCGTTCGAGAAGTTCGACTCTGCGGACATTACCCATATTCCTTTGCTCTCAGCAACGACGCCGGTCTTTCTGCGGTGCGCCGATGCTGAGCCATCGAACAACCGTGTTCTAGTTACTCTAGATGCTCACGTGGCCATTGTGAAAGCCCGCCGCTTCCGGGACGATGCGGCCAGCTGCTCGAGCACGGAGGCCGTCACATCCCACTCCATGCAGGCATCCGTCACGCTCTGGCCGTAGACCAGCTCCGAGCGGCCGGCGGCGTGTTCGGCCACGTCAAGGTTCTGCGCGCCGCCCACCAGGAAGCTCTCCAGCATGACGCCGGCAATCGCTCCGGATGCCGTTCCCGCGTCCTCGAGCTGGGCGCCGATTTCGAGCGCCACCTCGGCCTGGCGGTGGTGGCTCTTGCCGCTGTTGGCGTGGCTGGCGTCAACGATCAGCCGCGGGTTGAGGTTCTTGGCGGCGAGCTTGGCGGAGGCGGCCTCGACGTCGGCGGCGGAGTAGTTAGGGCCCTTGCGTCCGCCGCGGAGGATCACGTGGGTGTCGGGGTTTCCCGCGGTGGACACCAGCGCGGCCCGGCCGTCGCCGTCGATCCCGAGGAAAGCCTGGGCCGCCGCCGCGGCGCCGCACGCGTCGACCGCCACCTGGAGGTCGCCGTCGGTCCCGTTCTTGAAGCCGATGGGCATGGAGAGGCCCGAGGCGAGCTGGCGGTGGATCTGGCTTTCTGTGGTCCGCGCGCCGATGGCGCCCCAGGAAATGAGGTCGGCCATGTACTGCGGGCTGATGGGTTCGAGGAATTCGGTGGCGGTGGGGAGCCCCAGTGCGGTGACCTGCTGCAGGAAGCTGCGGGCCGCGCGCAGGCCGCCGGCGATGTCGTGGCTGCCGTCCAGGTGCGGATCGTTGATGAGGCCCTTCCAGCCCACGGTGGTCCGCGGCTTTTCGAAGTAGGCCCGCAGCACGATGAGCAGGTCTTCCTTGTGCTTCTCGGCCTGGCTGACCAGCCGGCGGGCGTATTCCAGGCCGGCCTTGGGGTCGTGGATGGAGCACGGTCCCACGATCACCAGCAGTCGGTCGTCCACGCCATCCATGATGGCCCGGACCTCGTCACGGCCGCGTTCGATGACGTCGGCCGCCTTCGCGTCCAGCGGCAGTTCGGCCATCATTTCCTGAGGCGTGGGCAGGGCGGTGATCTCGCTGACCCTCAGGTTCGACGTGGACGGGCGTTTCGACGTCGGCTGCTGGGTTTCGGTGGCTGTTGCGCTCATGTTCGGGGGTCCTGTTCCGGGTGGGAGCGGGCCCCTGATCAGAACCCGCCGTGGAAATGGCGAAGGGCAGAGAATGATCTCTGCCCTGTTGGCTCTGAAGGAAAGTTGGATGCGTGTCAGTTAGACGCGGGCCCCTCCAGAGCCAACGAAAAATACGCATACCAACGGTTAGTCATGGGAACGACCATAAACCCGCGGTGGTGGATCGCCAAATCGGCCGCGTCACATTCGTCAGGGGCGGCACGGCGGACCGGCGGGAGCGCGAACGTACACTTGTGGCCCCCAGGAAGCGTTTCCCAAGGGCCACAAGTGTACGTTCGCGCTGGTCCGGGGCGGTTTGCAATACCCCGCCGGGCTAGGTCAATACAGCTAGGCTGTGGCTTGCTCCGCGGGCTGCTTGGCCGGCTCGCCGTAGCGTTCCTGCTCGATCTGCTCCAGGCTCTTGCCCCGGGTGTCCGGTGCCCAGACAATGCCAATCACCATGGCGGCCACCAACGCCGCGATCATGATGGCGCCGACAAAGGGCACGCCGCGCTCGGCCAGGAGCGTCGGGAACCAGTAGCTCAACAGGCCGACGACGATGCGGGCCACGAAGAAGAGCACGCCCTGCGCGCTGGCCCGGTACCGGGTGGCGAACATTTCGGCCGCCCACAGGGCGTAGAAGGCCTGGGCGCCGATGCCGGCCGAGATGCCCCAGAGGGCCGCGAAGAGAATCAGCACCGGCGTGGTCACGTGGACAAAGACCAGCAGGACCCAGGCGGCCAGGCCCAGCACCGCGCCGATCCCGTAGAGCAGGCGGCGGTCCACGCGGTCCCCGTACTTCATGAAGCCGAAGTACGTGGCCACCACCGTGAGCGTCCACAGCAGCACCTGCAGCATGTTCTGCTCAGCGGACGATTCAACCCCGGATGACTCGTAGACCCGCGGCATGAAAATACCCATCTGGCCTGCCACGAGGTTCCACAGCGCGTAGACGCCCACGAGGAAGAGGATGGCCTTCAGGTTGGTGGCGTTGGTCAGCAGCTCGCGGTAGTTGCGCCGCTTGACGCCGGACGCCTCCTCCAGGAGACGCGCCTCATTCGACTTCTTCCAGGTGTGGGACTCGGAAAGCCGGCGGCGGATCCACCAGGTGATGAAGGCGATGACGAAGAGGTGCGCGAAGACCAGGCGGCTGCCGAGCAGCCCCAGCGGAACGACGACGGTGGCGAGGAGGAAGACCAGGGCCGGAGCGAGCGACCACGCAAACTGCGCGGTTCCCACATGCCTGGCCCGCTGTTCGGACGGCGCCTCTTCCGCGATGTAGGTCCAGGCGACGGGCACGCCGGCTCCAACGGCGATCCCTGTGAGGATCACGCCCACGACGAGCATCCACGGAGCCACGGCAAAGATCACCAGGGCCGTGCCGATCATGTACAGGATGAGGTCGTAGGTGTAGATGAACTTGCGGCCGTAGCGGTCGCCCAGCGGGCCGCCGATCATCGCACCGACAGCGGCACCGAATGCGTTCGCGCTGAGGGCGGCGATGAGGCCGACGATGAGGTTGCTGAAGCCGAAATACTCCTGCCACAGCGTCAGGCTCGTCGCCAGCGCAATGATGGATCCGGCTTCGATGTAGTTGGACATGGACACAGCGACGGTGGCCTTCCAGCCGCCGATCTGTGGGGTGTTTGTCATAGTGAATCTTTCTCTGGCGACGCCGTCGGCGCCGGGCAGCCGCGTTGGGGCTACCCTGATTTGACACGTTTCAAGAAGTCCGTGCCACCATTCAAGTCGCCGGAACGCCTGAGGTGACGGGTTCGTAGCGGCGCAGGCTCGTTCCGGCACCGACAATCCTGCGGAGTTGAGGCAGGCCGCCCGCGGCTACGCCGGCTGCCCGCGCCTGGACCAGCACGTTGCCGAGGGCTGTCGCCTCGACCGGACCGGCGATGACGCATTTGCCGGTGGCCTCCGCGGTGAGCTGGCACAGCAGCGCGTTCTGCGAGCCGCCGCCCACGATGTGCACCACGTCGGCGGAAACACCTGCGAGGCGTTCGGCGTCGGCGATGGTGCGCGCATAGCCGGCGGCGAGGCTGTCCAGGATGCAGCGGACGATCGCTGCCGGATCCTCGGGAAGGACGGTTCCGGTGTTCCGCACTGCTGCGCGGATCCGGTCCGGCATGTTGTCCGGGGCGATGAAGGCGGGATCGTCCGGGTTGATCCGGGGTCCTCCGGGCGCCATCGCCGCGGCCGCGCCGAGGAGTTCGCCGATCGCCGGCCGGTAGCCGCTTTCGGCCCAGGTGCGCTGGCATTCGCTGAGCAGCCAGAGGCCGCCGACGTTGCGCAGGTACCGGGTGGTGCCGTCCACACCGCGTTCGTTGGTGAAGTTCGCCGCGCGGCTGGCTTCGGTGAGCACCGGGTGCTGCAGTTCCAGCCCCACGAGGGACCAGGTGCCGGATGAGATGTAGGCGAAGTTCTCCTGTTCCGCGGGAACCGCGGCAACGGCCGAGGCGGTGTCGTGCGAGCCCACGGCCACCACCTTCGTCGTCTCCGGCAGCCCAGTTTGTTCTGCGACTACGGGCAGCAGGGTGCCCAGGGTTTCGCCCGGCTGGATCAGCGGCGGGAACAGATTTTTGGGCAGGTTAAGGGGTCCGAACAGCTCACTGGCCCACTCCCCCGCGACGGCGTCGAACAGCCCGGTGGTGGAGGCGTTGGTGGCCTCGGTGCGGCGCTGCCCGGTGAGCAGGAACGCGATCAGGTCCGGGATCAGCAGGGCCTGCAGCCCGTCCAGATCCGGTTCGGTCGCAAGCTGGTAGAGCGTGTTGAACTGCAGGAACTGCAGCCCGGTGGTGGCGTAGAGCCGGGCCGGGTCCAGTTTCCCGTGCACCCGGGCGACGGCGGCGCGGCTGCGTTCGTCCCGGTAGCTGTAGGGCTGCGCGGTGAGTTGACCGTCCTTGGTGACCAGGCCGTAGTCCACCGCCCAGGTGTCGATGCCGATGCTGGTGATCGCCTCGCCTCGCGCCGCTGCCGCTTTACCGGCGGCAGCGAGGCCGGTGAGCACCTCTGCGAAGAGGGCGTCGAAGTCCCAGCGGAGGCCGCCGTCGGACTGCACGACGGCGTTCGCGAACCTGTGCACGACGTCGAGCGTGGCCCGCGCCGGACCGCCGTCGGCCGCGTCTGCTCCGGCAGGCTCTGTTCCGGCGCTGATCCGTCCCAGGATGATGCGTCCGGAGGAGGCGCCGATGTCGACGGCGGCGAACAGGCCGCCGTCGACACTGGCAGTTGGCACGGTGCTCACCGGAGGAAGGCGGCGGCGACGCCGGCGTCGACGGGGATGTGCAGGCCGGTGGTGTGGGAGAGTTCGTTGCTGGTGAGCACGGCCGCGGCGTTGGCGACGTGTTCGGGCAGGACTTCTCGTTTGAGCAGGGTGCGCTGGGCGTAGTACTCGCCCAGTTTTTCCTCGTCCACGCCGTAGACCGCGGCGCGTTTGGCGCCCCAGCCGCCGGCGAAGATCCCGGAGCCGCGGACCACACCGTCGGGGTTGATGCCGTTGACGCGGATGCCGTGCTCGCCCAGTTCCGCGGCGAGGAGGCGGACCTGGTGGGCCTGGTCGGCCTTGGTGGCGGAGTAGGCGATGTTGTTCGGGCCGGCGAACACGGAGTTCTTGGAGGAGATGTAGATGATGTCCCCGCCCAGGCCCTGGGCGATCATGACCTTCGCGGCGGCCTTGGCCACCAGGAAGGAGCCCTTGGCCATGACGTTGTGCTGCAGGTCCCAGTCCTTCTCGGTGGTGTCCAGCAGCGGCTTGGAGATGGACAGGCCGGCATTGTTGACCACCAGGTCCACGCCGCCGAACGCCAGCACTGCTTCCTGGATCGCGGCGGCGACCTGGGCCTCGTTGGTGACGTCGGCCTGGATACCGATGGCGACGTCCGGGCCGCCGAGCTCCTCCGCGACCTTTTGGGCGTTTTCGAGGTTCAGGTCGGCGATGACCACGCAGGCGCCTTCGGCGGCGAGGCGGGTGGCGATGGCCTTGCCGATACCGGACGCGGCGCCGGTGACCAGGGCGATGCGGGTGGCGTGGGATTTGGGCTTGGGCATCCGGGCGAGCTTGGCCTCTTCCAGGGCCCAGTACTCGATCCGGAACTTCTCGGCCTCATCGATCGGGGCGTAGGTTGAGATCGCCTCGGCGCCGCGCATCACGTTGATCGCGTTCAGGTAGAACTCCCCGGCGACCCGGGCGGTCTGCTTGTCCTTGCCGTAGGAGAACATCCCCACCCCGGGGACCAGCACGATCGCCGGGTCCGCACCGCGCAGCGCGGGGCTGTCCGGGGTCGCGTGGCGGTCGTAGTAGGCCTGGTAGTCCTGGCGGTAGGAGGTGTGGAGTTCCTTCAGCCGGGCCACGGCGTCCTCGACCGGGGCGTCCGCGGGCAGGTCCAGGATGAGCGGCTTGACCTTGGTCCGCAGGAAGTGGTCCGGGCAGGACGTGCCCAGGCCGCCCAGGCGCGGGTGCTCGGCACTTTCCAGGAATTCCAGCACTGCGGGGTCGTCGCTGAAGTGGCCCACGACCGGCTTGTCGGCCGAGGCCAGGGCGCGGATCACCGACGCCAGCGCTGCCGCCTTCGCACGCCGTTCGGCCTCGGGCAGGGCACCGTAGCCGGGCAGTTTCGGGCCGAAAGGTTCGGCCGTGCCGTTCTCCGCAATGTACTGCTCGGCCTGGTCGATGATCCACAGCGAGTTCGCTTCGGCTTCCTCGCTCGTCTCACCCCAGGCGGTGATGCCGTGCCCGCCCAGGATGGTGCCGACGGCCTGCGGGTTGGCGTCCTTGATCGCCGCGATGTCCAGGCCCAGCTGGAACCCCGGCCGCCGCCACGGCACCCAGACCACCTTGTCACCGAAAATCTTCGCGGTCAGCGCCTCACCGTCAGCCGCTGTCGCGACCGCGATGCCCGAGTCCGGGTGCAGGTGGTCCACATGCGCGGCGTCCACGAGCCCGTGCATCGCCGTGTCGATCGACGGGGCCGCGCCACCCTTGCCATGCAGGCAGTAATCAAACGCGGCCACCATCTCGTCCTCGCGCTCCACCCCCGGATACACATTCTTCAGCGCCTGCAACCGGTCCAGCCGCAACACCGCAAGATTCTGCGCCTTCAAAGTTCCAAGGTCACCGCCCGAGCCCTTCACCCACAACAGCTGGACATCCTCGCCCGTCACCGGGTCCTTCTCCGTGCCCTTCGCGGACGTGTTGCCGCCGGCGAAGTTGGTATTCCGCTTATCCGCACCCAACCGGTTCGAACGGGCGATCAGGTCTTCAACAGTCTTGTTCATGCTTATGCGCCCCATCCGGATTGCTGGCCGCCCACGCGGTCCTCGTTGATTTTCTTCTGGTAGCCGCTGGCCTTGTAGGCGGCCAACGGGTCCCCGGGCAGGCCTCGGGATTCACGCCACTCGGCCAGGACCGGACGGACGTCGGTGTAGAAGGCGTCGTTGAACACGGCGTTCGCGGCCAGGACGTCCCCGGCGCGCTGCGCTTCGGCCAGCGCGGCGGTGTCCACCAGCAGGGCCCGCGCGGTCATCTCCTGGACGTTCAGGACCGAGCGGATCTGGCCCGGGATCTTCTCCTCCAGGTTGTGGCACTGGTCCAGCATCAACGCCACGCCCGACTCCTTGCCGAAGCCGCCGCCACGGATTACCTCGTGCATGATGCGGAACAGCTGGAACGGGTCGGCGGCCCCCACGATGAGGTCGTCGTCGGCGTAGAAGCGCGAGTTGAAGTCGAACGAGCCCAGCTTGCCCACGCGCAGCAGCTGCATCACGATGAACTCGATGTTCGTGCCGGGGGCGTGGTGGCCGGTGTCCAGGCAAACGAAGGCCTTCTCGCCCAGGGCCAGGGTCTGAGCATACGAGGTGCCCCAGTCCGGAACGTCCGTGTGGTAGAAAGCCGGCTCGAAGAACTTGTACTCCAGCACCAGGCGCTGGTCCTCACCCAGGCGGGCGTAAATCTCCTGCAGGGACTCGGCCAGGCGATCCTGGCGGCCCCGCATGTCGTCCTGGCCCGGGTAGTTGGTGCCGTCCGCGAGCCAGATCTTCAGGTCCCGGGACCCGGTGGCATGCATGATGTCGATGCACTCGAAGTGGTGGTCGATCGCGCGGCGCCGGACGGCGTCATCCGAGGACGTCAGCGAGCCGAACTTGTACTCGTCATCCTGGAACGTGTTCGAGTTGATCGCGCCCAGCCCCACACCGAGGCCGGCCGCGTACTCCTTCAGGGCGGCGTAGTCGTCCACCTTGTCCCACGGGATGTGCAGCGCCACCGTAGGCGCAAGGCCGGTGAGCTCGTGGACCTTGGCGGCGTCGGCCAGTTTCTCCTGGACGGTGCGGGGGGTACCGGGCGTGCCGAACACCTTGAACCTGGTGCCCGAGTTGCCGTAGGCCCACGACGGGACCTCAATCGCAAGCTCCGAAAGCCGGCCCAGCGCCGATGCTGTGTTGTTCATGATCTTTCTTTCGTCAGTGTTTGGCAGTGAAAGTTGTTGGAAGACTCAGTGTTCGGAAGCTTTAATGCTCGACGGCGGCGGCAGCGTTGCTGCCGGTGGCTGCGGCCAGCTGCTCCTCGAGGTTGAACACCCCATCGAGGACCCGGAAGCCCTCGTCGGGCGGAACATCGCTGTTCAGGAAGAGGGTGGCCATTTCCGCCTGCCAGCGGGCGTTGACGTCCGTGAGGGCCATCCGGGCCCGCACCGCGTCAAAGTCGTCGCATTCGAGGTATCCGATCAGCAGCCCGTCAGTGTCGAGGAACAGCGAGTAGTTGTTCCAGCCCGCGTCCTTGAGCGCGGCCAGCATCTCCGGCCAGACAGCGGCGTGGCGCCGGCGGTACTCCGCCAGCAACTCCGGCTGGACGGAGGATCGGAAGCAAACCCTCATGTTGCACTCCTGTGGACGTCTCGGGTGCGGCGGAAGAAACAGAAACAAATCGCGCGGCTTTGAAGATCCTCCGCCTTTGAATCGTTTCATTGGCACGATTCAAAGTACTCTGGGAGCAAGAAGGGTGTCAAGCGTTTTCACCTGGACGGGCAAATCGGTCTTTCGGAGGATCAGCAGAATGTCGCGGGCAGCCAGCATCAAAGACGTCGCCAACCATGCGCAGGTTGCGGTGGGCACCGTCTCCAACGTCCTCAACAATCCCGACCGCGTCTCCAAGCGCACCAAGGAAAGGGTGCTGCAGGCCATCGACGAGCTGGGTTTTGTCCGCAACGACGCCGCCCGGCAGCTGCGGGCAGGGCACAGCCGGACCATCGGCGTCGTGGTCCTGGACGTCGGCAACCCGTTCTTCACCTCGCTGGTCCGGGCCGCCGAGGACGCGGCGGCCGTGAACGGCAGCGCCGTGCTGCTGGGCGACAGCGGCCACGATGCGAAGCGGGAATCGCACTACATCGACCTCTTCCAGGAGCAGCGGGTCCAGGGCCTGCTGATCTCCCCCGTTGGCGATGTCGCGGACCGGCTGGATGCATTGCGGCAGCGCGGCGTTCCGACAGTCCTGGTGGACCGGCTGGCCGAGGAGGACCGCTTCAGCTCCGTCTCGGTGGATGACGACGCCGGCGGATACCTTGCCGCCCGGCACCTCCTCGATCTCGGGCGCAGAAAACTGGCCTTCGTCGGCGGGCCGCTGTCCATCCGCCAGGTGGCTGACCGCCTCGGCGGTGCCCGCCGCGCGGTGGCCGAGGTGGAGGGGGCTGCACTGGAGGTGCTCGACTCCGATGGCCAGACCGTGCTCGCCGGGCGAGGCGTGGGCAACAGCCTCGTGGAACGGGGTGCCGGAAACATGCCGGACGGCATCTTCTGCGCCAACGACCTCCTGGCGCTGGGAGTCATGCAGTCGCTGACCATGATGAACGGCGTGCGCATTCCTGATGACGTGGCCCTGATCGGCTATGACGATATCGACTTTGCCGTGTCCGCGGTCGTGCCGCTATCCTCCATCCGCCAGCCCACGGACGCAATCGGCAGGACGGCCGTCGAACTCCTGACGGAGGAACTGGAGGCACAGCACCCGCGGCACCGCGCCGTCGTGTTCACGCCTGAGCTGGTGGTCCGGCAGAGCACGGCGGGTGCCGAAGCGACACTCTAAGAAGCGCCCAACGGCGGCCTGAATGGGAAGACTGCACCTATCTAGGAGACCCCAGAGGCTTGCCTGTGAAGCATTTTCTAAGGCGGCGCGTCCCCGCATCGATGGAGTACACTGGGCAGCAAATGGAATCGGGAAAGCGCTTGCCAACCTTGTGTGCACGCTCCCGGCAACGGTTGACGATGGCGTCGTGCAGGACCGCAGCGCCGGACAGGAGCACCATGGATACCCGGCTGACGCAGTCCTCTGCTGAAACGGCGGGCGGCAAGGCAACGCACCTCCGCCAGGTCCCGGCCCGAATCGCACTGATTGGCGTCCACGGATTCGGCACCCACCACCTGAAGAACCTCGAACGGCTGGCCAAGGCCGGTGTGGTGGAACTCGTGGCCGTGGCCGACCCGAACCCGCCGTCCCCCGGCGCGCTGCCGGACACCACGGCGGTCCATCCGGACCTGCAGTCCCTCCTGGCCGGCAACCACAGCCCCGACGTGGTCATCGTGGCCACCCCCATCCAGACCCACGCGCCGCTGGCACTGGCCGCCCTGGCCTCCGGCGCGGACCTCTATCTGGAGAAACCGCCGGTGGCATCGCTGGCGGACTTCCGGCAACTGCAGGCGGCTGCCGAGGCATCCGGGCGCAGTGTGCAGATCGGGTTCCAGAGCCTCGGATCACAGGCGCTGGCGGCCATCGAGCAGCTCCTTCAGGACGGCACCATCGGCACCCTGCAGGGCATCGGCGCCACCGGGCGCTGGGTGCGGGACCGCGCCTACTACAAGCGCTCCCGGTGGGCCGGCAAGCGGAGCATTGAGGGTGTGGACGTGGTGGACGGCGTTGCCACCAATCCCCTGGCGCATGCCATCGCCACCGCCCTGCGGATCGCGGGCGCCCGCACTGTGGAGGACGTGGCCTCCGTGGCGACAGACCTCTACCGCGCGAACGACATCGAGTCCGACGACACGTCAGTCATCCGGATCCGAACCGCCACCGGACTGCCGATCACCTGCGCCCTGACGCTCTGCGCCACGGAGTCAGTGGAACCATACATCACCCTTCAGGGCTCAGAGGGAACGGCGGTCTTCCACTACACGGAGGACCGGCTGCGCGTCAGCAACGCGGACGGAGAACACTCCCGGGAGTTCGGCCGCGACGACCTCATGGAAAACCTGCTGGATCACCTGGCCACGGGCACGGAACTCACCAGCGCCCTCAACGACTCCGGCGCATTCATGCTCGTCCTCGAGGCGGTCCGCACGGCCGAACCGCCGGCCCCCATCGCTCCGGGCCACGTGCTCTGGGTGGGCGACGGCGATGCCGCCCGTGCCGTCGTTCCTGGCATTGAGGATGCCCTGGAGCGGGCCATCGGCGCGCACGCCACATTCAGCGAACTGGCCCTGCCATGGGCCCGGCCGGCTGATCCCGCCGGGAGCGCGGATACCGGCGCCGCTGTATCCGACGCAGTCCTGTTCGACACCGGCGGCAGGCCGCTGGCGGTGCAGCGCACCGGCGCCGGGCTCATCACGGGGCTGTCACCGCGCCCCTACCTCCACCCCGTCAGCACCCTCGGCGGGACGGTGGTGACTGACCATCTGCCGGCCGACCACCCGTGGCATCTGGGCGCCGGCTTCGCGCTGCAGGATGTCAACGGCACGAATTTCTGGGGCGGCAGGACGTACACCCGCGAGGCCGGCGCGTACGTGTCCCGGCAGGACCACGGCCGGATCGAACTGCTCCCCGCCAATGTGGACCCATCGGACACCTGGCAGCTCCGGTGGCTGGGCACGGACGGACAGCCCCTGCTGACCGAACAGCGGACCCTCAGCCGCGAGCTCCTGGGAGAACGCGCGTGGCGGCTGGACCTGGGCACCGAACTGACCGCCGTCGTCGACGTTTCCCTGGGCAGCCCCGGCTCCAACGGCGCCGCGGGCAGCGGCTACGGCGGCTTCTTCTGGCGCCTGCCGGCCTGCACCGGCACCCGCATCTTCACGTCCGACGCCGAGGGGGAACCGGCCATCCACGGCTCCCTTGCGCCGTGGCTGGCGTGGACCGCCAACTTCGGCGAGGTCCCCGGCATCCGGTCCGGGCAGCCCGCGACACTCGTGTTCGGCGCGCCGGCCGGGGCCGCCGATCCGTGGTTTGTCCGCTGCTCCGGCTACCCCGCCGTCGGGTCGGCCTTGGCATGGGACCGGCCGGTGGCGCTGGCTGCCGGGGAATCGCTGCGGCGGAGCCTGAGCGTGTGGGTGTGCGACGGCGAACTGTCCCCGGCCGCCGTCGCATCCCTGGTGGCCTCGGCGTAAGGTCAGAACACGTTCGCTAAACCTGCCTGTCCGCGGCGGCCCAAGGAGTCCCATGCCCGAGCAAGAGCCCCCTCCCCCAGCCCCGGCCTGGAACAGCGGCACCGGTCTGGCATTCGGCGGTGACTACAACCCCGAGCAGTGGCCGGCCGACGTCCGGATGGAGGACATCGGCCTCATGAGGGAGGCCGGGGTGACCCTCCTAAGCGTGGCCATCTTTTCCTGGGCACTCCTGGAGCCGCGCGAAGGCGAGTACGACTTTGGCTGGCTGGACGAGGTGCTGGACAGCCTGGACGGCGCGGGCATCAAGGTGGCCCTTGCCACGGCCACGGCCGCTCCCCCGGCCTGGCTGGTGCGGAAGCATCCGGAAATCCTGCCGGTAACGGCGGAGGGCACCGTCCTGGAACGCGGCTCCCGGCGGCACTACTCGCCGTCGTCCGCTGTTTACCGCCGGTATGCCGCAGGTATCACCCGAAAGCTGGCCGAACGGTACAGGGACCATCCGGCGCTGGCGCTGTGGCACGTGGACAACGAGCTGGGCTGCCACGTTTCGGAGTTCTACGGCGAGGAGGACGCCGTGGCGTTCCGGCGCTGGCTGGAGCGGCGCTACGGCAGCATCGAGGCGCTGAACGAGGCCTGGGGCACGGCCTTCTGGTCCCAGCACTATGCCTCGTTCGGGGAGATCATTCCGCCGCGGGCCGCCCCCACAACGCTCAACCCGACGCAGCGGCTGGACTTCCAGCGGTTCAGCTCCTGGGCGCTGATGGACTACTACCGGAGCCTGCTGGCGGTGATCCGCGAGGTAACCCCCGACATTCCGGCAACCACCAACCTCATGGTGTCCAGTGCCACCAAGTCCCTGGACTACTTCGACTGGGCGAAGGACCTGGACATCGTGGCCAACGACCACTACCTCGTGGCCGCGGACCCGGAGCGGGAAATCGAACTGGCGTTCAGCGCGGACCTCACTCGCGGCGTTGCGGGCAACAGGCCGTGGATCCTGATGGAACACTCGACGTCGGCCGTGAACTGGCAGCCCCGCAACCAGCCGAAGATGCCGGGCGAAATGCTGCGGAATTCGCTGGCGCACGTGGCCCGCGGCGCCGACGCCGTCATGTTCTTCCAGTGGCGGCAGAGCGTTGCCGGCGCCGAGAAGTTCCACTCGGCGATGGTGCCCCACGGCGGCCGCGACACCCGGGTGTGGCGCGAGGTGGTGGCCCTCGGCGAGGCCTTGAAGCGGCTCGGACCGGTCAAGGGTTCCACCGTGGAATCCCGGGTGGTCATCGTGTTCGACTACGAGGCCTGGTGGGCCAGCGAGCTGGACTCGCACCCCAGCGAGGATGTGAAGTACCTCGACCTGGTCCGTGGGTTCCACCGCTCCCTGTTCCTGCGCGGTGTGGGCGTGGACTTCGTCCATCCGGCGGCGGACCTCAGCGGCTATGACCTGGTCCTGGTGTGCACGCTCTACTGCGTCACGGATGCCGCCGCGTCCAACATCGCCGGCGCGGCCGAGGCCGGCGCCACGGTACTGGTCAGCTACTTCAGCGGCATTGTGGACGAACGGGACCACATCCGGCTGGGCGGCTACCCGGGAGCCTTCCGGGAGCTGCTGGGCATCCGGACCGAGGAGTTCCACCCCCTGCTTGGAGGGGGGCAGGTGACCCTGAGCGACGGCACCGCCGGCCGGGTCTGGAGCGAGCACGTCCACCTTGCCGGGGCCGAGTCGGTGGCAACCTTCACCGGCTACCCGCTGGAGGGAATCCCGGCCCTGACCCGGAGGACCGTGGGCAGCGGAGCCGCCTGGTACCTGGCCACGCTCCCCGACCGCGACGGCATCGAACGCCTCCTGGACCGGCTCCTCGCCGAGGCGGGAGTGGCGGCCTCTGCGGAAGCCTCTGCCGGCGTCGAACTGACCCGCCGCGTCACGGCGGACGGGCGCCGCTTCCTCTTCGCCATCAACCACGGCACGAAGGACGCGGCAGTTAAGGCCGATGGGGAGGAGCTGTTGGGCGGCGGACGTTTCGGCGGAGTCGTTCCCGGCGGAGCGGTGGCCGTGATCGCCGAGGACTGATTCTACGTCCGGGAGAGTGGAGTTTTTGTCCAGATAATGGCCGCTAAAGGCGGCAAATTCAAGTAGTCGGAGCAACGCGGGGGGTTATGCCGCCTGTAGCAGCTGGCTGAGCCGGTTGGCTGGGGTGTCGAGGTTGAGGGTTGGTC
>NZ_JBHVSZ010000016.1:33274-99376 GCF_042884885.1 Arthrobacter sp. NPDC058097 | reverse complement strand
GACCAACCCTCAACCTCGACACCCCAGCCAACCGGCTCAGCCAGCTGCTACAGGCGGCATAACCCCCCGCGTTGCTCCGACTACTTGAATTTGCCACCTCCGAAGTCACGATATGTGGACGAAAACTCCAGTCCATAAAGCGGGAGTGGGCCCCGCCGGTTGGCGGGGCCCACTCCGTGTTGGCTTATTAATTACGACGGCGGGATGCCGTCGTGGTTTGTGGCGTTTAGTCGTCGCCGCGGAGGATGGCCAGCAGGCGGATGATTTCCACATACAGCCAGACGAGCGTCACCGTGAGGCCGAAGGCGGCGGTCCAGGAGAAGCGCTCCGGCGCCCCGGCGCGGACGCCGGCCTCGATGCTGGTGAAGTCCATGATCAGCGAGAAGGCGGCGAGGCCGATCGCGAGCAGGCCGATGAAGACGCCTAGCGGAATGCCGGCGATCTCCATGCTGGTACGCAGGCCGAACGGGGAATCCACGGCGCCGGTCCACATCATGACCATGTTGATCAGGGCGAAGACCGCGTAGCCGATGGTCGCGATCATGAAGAAGCGCATCGCCTTGGGGGTTGCGCGGACCTTGCCGCTCTTGAAGAGCACCAGAGTGACGGCGAAGACCGAGAGCGTGCCGATGACCGCCTGCAGGCCGACGCCCGGGTACATCCCGTCAAGGATGCGGGTCAGGCCGCCGAGGAAGAAACCCTCGAGGGCCGCGTAGGCAAGGATAAGGGCCGGCGAGGGCTGCTTCTTGAACGTGTTGACGAGAGCCAGCACAAAGCCGCCCAGCGCGCCGACAATCATGAGCATGCTGGCGAGCGACAGGCTCACGGTCAGCGTGACAGCGGCGCCAACCACCACAGCCGCGAGGCAGATGCCGGTCTTGACGATGACGTCGTCGAAGGTCATCCGCCCGGTTTCGGACGGTCCGGCCGCAGGCCGGTTGTACATCTGCTGCAGCTGGTCGTTGGTCATGTTCTGCTGCTGCGGCATCCAGCCGGACTGGCCGTCCATGACCTGCCCGGGGGCACGGCCCTGGCCGAAGCCCGGCTGCCCATAAGCCGGCTGGCCGAACTGGTTCTGACCGTAGTTGTTGTGGCCGTACGCCTGCGGGACAGGCGGCGCCTGGGTGGCTCCACGGAAATTCTTTCCGTTGAAGATCGGGTTTCCGCCAAGTGCCATTGCGGGTGTCCTCCATGTATGGGTTTAAGTGATGAATCTACGGGTCACGCTATCAATTTCCACGGACCAGCGGCACGGAAAGTTCCTGCCGGCGACGGGGCACTTGAGTTGTTACCGGATCGCTATCTGATGGTCAGCTCCGCCCACGCGGTTTGTACTGCTTGCGCTGTACGATAAGCGGGTCAGGGTGACGGATATCACAGCTAGTCAATACCCGCTCTAACAGCAACGATACCCGCCGTCCTCCGTTCGCAGCGGCTGCAATGAGGCAGCCGCAACCACCCCCACGTGGAGGTTTTCAATTTGAGACGCACACCGAGAGGGCTGCCTATCCGGCGGCCGGCCGGGCTGCTGAAGGTATGGGGGGCCATCGCGTCCGCCGTCGTGGCACTTCTGCTGGTCGCAGCACCGGCATCGCAGGCAGGCACTCCAACTCCGACACCACCCCCGTCGAACCAGCAGTTCCAGGACACCATCAGCGGCTTCCTCCGCGACGATTCACGCCGCCCGCTCGAGGGCGTCAAGATCACCGCCAAGAGCGGATCCTTCACCGGCGAGGCAACCTCCGGTGCCAACGGGTCCTGGCGGATCGGCGTTCCCAAGCAGGGCACCTACGAGATCCAGCTGGATGAATCCACCCTTCCGGAAGGAATAAAGCTCGCCGAAGGCCAGGCGAATCCCCGGACAGTCACCTTCAGCCAGACGTCAAACCTCTCGGTCATCTTCGCCTTCGGCAAAGGCATCGTGGTGCAGCAGCAGGACTTCGGCCAGAACCTGCTCAACAGGCTCGTGGCCGGGCTGAGCTTCGGCCTGCTGCTGGCGCTGGCCTCGGTGGGCCTGTCCCTGATCTTCGGCACCACCGGCCTCACCAACTTCGCGCACGGCGAGATGGTGACCCTCGGCGCCGTCCTTGTCTTCGGGTTCAGCGCCATGAACCTGCCATTCTGGCTGGCCGTCATCCTGGCCCTGCTCGGCGGCGGACTCTTCGGCTACGCGCAGGACGCCGGGCTCTGGCGGCCGCTGCGCCGCCGCGGCACCGGCCTGGTCCCCATGATGATCGTCAGCATCGGCCTTGCGCTGGCCATCCGCTACATCATCCAGTTCTACTTCGGCGGGGCCACGCAGCAACTGCCGTTCGCACAGAGCAACGAAATCCAGATCGGTCCGGTCTCCATCTCCCCCAACAACCTCTGGTCGCTGGTTATCAGCGCGGTGGTGATCGCCCTCATCGGCGTCGTGCTGCTGAAGACCAGGCTCGGCAAGGCCACCCGGGCGGTGGCCGACAACCCCGCCCTGGCTGCCGCCTCCGGAATCGACGTCGACGGCGTCATCCGCCTGGTCTGGATCGTGGGCGGTGTGCTGGCTTCGCTGGGCGGCATCCTCTGGGCCTATTACCGCCCCGGCGTCACCTTCGACATGGGCTCGCAGATCCTGCTGCTAATCTTCGCCGGCGTCACCCTCGGCGGCCTGGGCACAGTTTTCGGCGCCCTGGTCGGATCCATCATCGTCGGCATCTTCGTTGAACTGACCACCGTGTTCGGCCTCGCGGCCGACCTCAAGTACGTGGGAGCACTCTTCATCATGATCGTTGTCCTCTTGTTCCGGCCCCAGGGCATCCTGGGCCGTCGCGAGCGCGTGGGTTAGGAGACAGGCATGGACTTCGGATTTATCCTTGCCAGCGCTGCTGGCGAACTTTTCAGCCCGACGACGGCGGCCTACGCCCTCGCGGCGCTCGGCCTCGCCGTGCACTTCGGCTACTCGGGCCTGCTGAACTTCGGCCAGGCCGGCTTCATGGCGGTGGGTGCCTACGGCTTCGCCATCTCGACGCTCACCTTCCGGGTGCCGTTCTTCGTGGCCCTGCTCATCGCCGTCGTCTGTTCTGTGCTCTTTGCACTGGTGCTGGGCATTCCCACGCTCCGCCTGCGGGCGGACTACCTGGCCATCGTCACCATCGCGGCGGCGGAAATCGTCCGCTACGTTGTCACCACCAACCAGCTCACCTCCGTGACCGGTTCTGCCAACGGGCTGGCCGCCTTCGAGGGCGGCTTCTATACGATGAACCCGTTCCCCGAGGGCTCCTACTTCGGCATGAACAACCGCGACTTCTTCATCAGGGTGGTGGGCTGGGGCCTCGTGGCCGTCGGCTGCGTCCTCGTGTGGCTCCTGATGCGCAGCCCGTGGGGCCGCGTGCTGAAGGGCATCCGCGAGGACGAGAACGCGGTGCGCTCGCTCGGCAAGAACGTCTACGCCCACAAGATGCAGGCGCTGGTGATCGGCGGCATCTTCGGTGCGCTGGCCGGAATGATCTTCACGCTCCCCCGCGGCGCCGTGCAGCCCGCCAACTACGGCACCGAGCTGACGTTCTTCCTCTGGACCTGCCTGCTGCTGGGCGGCATGGCCACGGTCTTGGGGCCCGTCATCGGGGCCATGATCTTCTGGGTGGTCCTGTCCCTCACGCAGGGCGTTCTGTACGGTCTCATCGAATCCGGCGCGGTGACATGGCTGACCACGGTCCAGGCCGGCCAGCTGCGCTACATCCTGGTGGGCATCGCCCTGATGCTGCTGATGATCTTCAGGCCGCAGGGTGTCTTTGGCAACAAGAAGGAGCTGGCGTTCGCATGAGCAAGCACAGCGAAGAATCAATGGAAGAGGGCGTCGACTACATGACGGACGCCCGGCCGATCGCCGTCGGGGACAACACCCCCGGCTGCAAGAAGCGGGATCCGATCGTCGTCGCCGAGAACGTCACCCGCAGCTTCGGCGGCATTAACGCCGTCGACGTCGAATACCTGGAGATCCCGCGGCACAAGATCACCGCCCTGATCGGCCCGAACGGGGCCGGCAAGACCACCCTGTTCAACCTGCTCACCGGCTTTGATACCCCCAACTCCGGCAAGTGGCAGTTCGAGGGCCACAGCATCGCCGGGGTGTCCTCCTACAAGGTGGCCCGGATGGGCATGGTGCGCACCTTCCAGCTAACCAAGGTCATGGGCAAGCTAACGGTCATGGAAAACATGCGGCTCGGCGCGTCCAACCAGCCCGGCGAGCGGCTGTCCAAGGCCCTGTTCAAGAACATCTGGGGCGGCCGCGAGAAAGAAATCACCGAGCACGCCAACGTCCTGCTGGAGAAGTTCAAGCTCGACACCAAGAAGGATGACTACGCGGCGTCGCTGTCCGGCGGCCAGCGCAAGCTGCTGGAAATGGCCCGCTCCCTGATGGTCCGGCCCAAGCTGGTGATGCTGGACGAACCGATGGCAGGGGTGAACCCGGCGCTGACGCAGTCGCTGCTGGATCACATCAAGAACCTCAAGTCCGAGGGCATGACCGTCCTCTTCGTGGAGCACGACATGCACATGGTCCGGCACATCGCGGACTGGGTGGTGGTCATGGCCGAGGGAAAGATCGTGGCCGAGGGTCCCCCGGGCGAGGTCATGAAGGACCCCGCCGTCATCGACGCCTACCTGGGTGCCCATCACGACGTCGATCTCGGGGACACCGAAGGCATCAGGGAGCTGGAGCAGGAACTCGCCGCCGATGAGGAATCGATCGTCGGCACCGAGAATGCGGGCATAATCGCGGTCGATGCCGGGGCACCCACCATCACGGAAGCGGGCCCGGACACCCCGCGCACAGACGCCGGACGCACAGACAAGGACAACGCATGAGTGCCACGAGCGCGGCCCCGGCCGCAAGCAGCGCAGCCGAGGACGGCGTCGTCGTCAAGGTCACCGACCTGGTGGCCGGCTATCTCCCCGGCGTGAACATCCTCAACGGGTGCAGCATCGAGGCCCGGAAGGGCGAACTGATCGGCATCATCGGCCCGAACGGGGCCGGCAAGTCCACACTGCTGAAGGCCATGTTCGGGCTGGTGAAGGTGCATTCCGGGTCCGTAATGGTCCGCGGCCGCGACCTCACGGGGCTCAAGGCCAACAAGCTGGTGACCCAGGGCGTCGGCTTCGTGCCGCAGACCAACAACGTCTTCTCCACGCTGACCATCGAGGAGAACATGCAGATGGGCATGTTCCAGCGGCCCAAGGACTTCGCCGAGCGCTTCGAGTTCGTCACCAGCCTGTTTCCGGAACTCGGGAAGCGCAGGGCGCAGCGGGCGGGTTCCCTGTCCGGCGGCGAGCGGCAGATGGTGGCGATGGGCCGGGCCCTGATGATGGAACCAGCGGTGCTGCTGCTGGACGAACCCTCTGCCGGCCTCTCCCCCGTCAAGCAGGACGAGACGTTCCTGCGGGTGCACGAGATCAACCGTGCCGGCGTGTCCGTCATCATGGTGGAACAGAACGCCCGCCGCTGCCTGCAGATCTGCGACCGCGGCTACGTCCTGGACCAGGGCAGGGATGCCTACACGGGCACGGGCCGTGAGCTCATGAAGGATCCCAAAGTCATCCAGCTGTACCTCGGCACGCTGGCAGACGAGAGCTAAGGCTGCCCCACCCTAACCACCGAACAAACAGAACCCCCGGCCAGGTTGAACTGGCCGGGGGTCTCCTGTTGTGCGGCGGAAGCGGCTTACAGCTTGCCGAATTCTTCCCTGGACGGCTTGTACGTGTTGTCGTCCTGGTACTCGTAGATGCCGATGGAGGCTTCCGTCGGGTCACCGGCGTCGGAGAAGCTCACCGGACCGGACTCGCCGTCGTAGTCGATGTCCTTGCCGTTGCGGAGCAGCGTTACACAGGATGCGAAATCCGTGCACTTCTCGCCGCCCTCGGAAACCGCCTTGAGCTGCTTGGCGATCTCCGTGCCCTTGGTGCTCTTTGCGGCCTCGGATGCGAGCGCAATCAGGTTGACCGCGTCGTAGGACTCACCGGCGTAGCTGTAGTCCTTCAGGGCCGGGTCGATGGCCAGGAGCTTCTTCTTGAAGTCCTCCTTGGCGAAGGTGCCGGGGATGGTTCCCTGTGCGCCCTTCAGCGTGCCGGGCTTGAAGTCCTTGCTGTAGTCGGACGTGTTGCCGTCCACCATGAACAGCTGCGTGGGTTTGATGCCCTTGCCGGTGATCAGCGGAACGATGCTCTTGGCCTGGTCGAAGGTGATCAGGGCAATGGCGTCCGGCTTGGCGGCGATGACCTTGTCCACCTGGCTGCTGAACTGCGAGTCGCCCTCGTTGAAGAGTTCCTCCGCCACAACCTGGCCGCCGGCTGCCTCAAAGGCTGCCTTGACGTTCTTCGCCAGGCCCGTGCCGTACGCATCGTTCAGGACAATCATGCCCACCGTCTGGGCGCCACACGTGGCCATGTAGTTGCCCAGCACCTTGCCCTGCAGCACGTCGGACGGAGCCGTCCGCCAGTACAGGCCCTTGTCATCCCAGGTGGTGAAGTCCGGGGACGTGTTCGCGGGCGAGAACTGGATGACACCGGCGCCGGTGATCTGGTTGATCACGGTCTTGGACACACCCGAGGACGCGGCGCCCACGATGGCACTGACACCCTGGCCGAGGAGTGCCGTGGTGGACTGCGTGGCAATGTCCGTCTTCGTGTCACCGGAGTCGCGGTGGACCACCTGGACCGGCTTGCCGAGCACGCCGCCGGCATCGTTGACTTCCTTGATGCCCAGGTTAACACCGGCGATTTCGGGCGGGCCGAGGAACGCCAGCGACCCCGTCGTCGGCAGAAGCGATCCAATTTTCAGCGGCGTGGGGGTGGTGGTGGTTGCCGCCGGCACGTTGCCGGTCTCCGTGGCGGTGCTGGTTGCCCCGGCCGTGGCACTGGGGGCGGGACACGCGATGCCGCCTGACGCCCCTGCGGAGGATTCGGTCGCGCTTGGGGTGGAACCGCCACCACAAGCCGTGGCCAGAAGGGCGACGCCGATGCTAAGCGCTGTGAGCTTAGCGACCCTTGGCGCCGTCTGGGGGAGTGAAATCATTTAGAGTCTCCTCGATCGAAAGGTGCGAACGGCCTTTGATGCGATTTTTGGTCAGGGGTTCCTGAGCTAAGTTCAAGCTAATCCAATTCGAGCGTGAACATAAGTGACTAAGGTCACATCCTCATAACACTCGTTGCATATTGGAACACCGGCGACGCGGAGAAGAAAAGTAGTACCCCAGGTGGGACTCGAACCCACAACACGCGGATTTTAAGTCCGCTGCCTCTGCCAATTGGGCTACTGGGGCGCCCGGTCAATCGTATCGCCTCAGAGGGCGGCCAGGGGCCGCGCGTACCGGAATGTCCCATGGACTCCGCCCGGCCAAAGGGCGAGGGGCAGCAGCTGGAAATGGTTCCCCCATTTCCTGTCCGGCGCCTCGACGCCGAGGGAGGACGCCGGAACGAAGCCGAACCGCGGGTAGTACTCGGTGCTTCCCAGCAGCGCGATGCCCTTCTCCCCCGCAGCGTTGGCACGGATGACGGTTTCGCGCATCAGTGCCGAACCGATGCCGTGGCGCTGCAGCCGGGGCGTGACGCTGATCGGCCCGAGGCCCAGCAGCTCGAGGTCCTCCACCCAGGCCCGGGTGCTGATCACGTGGCCGACGATCTCGCCGTCGAGCTCCGCGACGACGCTGAACTCCGGCAGGTACTCCTCGGCGACGAACAGCTCTTGGAGCACCCTGACCTCAACGGGCTCCCCCTCCACCGGCAGTCCGGTGACCGGGGAAACGGCGAACGCTTCGGCGGTCAGGGCAAGGAGCGCGTCGCGGTCCCCGGGCTGCTCGCTGCGCAGCACCACTTCCCGCACCGGTTCCGGTTCCGGGGCATTTGCGGCGGAGAGCTCGGCCAGGACCTCCAGCGCCCGCGCCGAGTCGGCCACCGGCACCAGAAGGTGGTCGTGGTGGAATCCGGCCAGCACGTTGCAGCTGATCCGGGCCTGGGTCAGGGCCCTGCTGACGGCCGCCGTCAGGCCCACAGCCTCCAGGGCCGAATGGACCTCCAGGGTGATCCAGGCAGCGACGAAATCGTACGGCAGGTCCAGCGCATCCGCTTCGGACCGGGGCAGGACCACCGTGAGCCCCTCTGCTTCCCGGACGGCGGCCTCAACGTGGCCGGCCAGCGGCCTGCCGTGCGGCCAGAGTACATAGACATACTCCCCCTCCCGGAGCACCGGACGCATCGAGGCAAGGAGAGTCTGGAGGTTCTTTTCACCCGTCATGGAGCCAGTCTATGTGCGCACCCTGGCGTGCCCGGAGGCTACCAACCCCGGGGAACGCGAAAGCGGCCGTTCCCCGGAAGGGAACGGCCGCCGTCGTCATATTCGGTATCAGGGGCCTACTTGGCCTCAGCCGTCACAGCATCCTTGGCGCCGGCCTGGGCGGGCGCTGCGGCTTTCTCAGCCGACGCCGCCGGAGCCGCGGGCTTGGGCGCCGGGGTGGCGGCGGCCACGAAGGCGCCGCGCGGGTTGTCCAGGTCCAGCAGCTGGGTGGTATCCCGGCCCGCGAAGAAGCTCAGGATCCAGTTGAAGACCACGCGGAACTTGCGTTCAAACGTCGGCATGGCCATGCCGTGGTAGCCGCGGTGTGCCAGCCAGGCGAGGGGGCCCTTGAGCCCGATGCGGCCGAACAGGTTGATGTTGGCAACACCCTTCCACTCGCCGAAGCCGGCCACAGCACCGAGGTTCTTGTGCTTGTAGTCCACCAGCGGCTTGTTCCAGCGGGAAGCCCACAGGTTCTTCGCGAGGCGCTTGGCCTGGCGCAGCGCGTGCTGGGCGTTGGGAACGCAGGTGCCGTCCGGCAGCCCGCCGCCCGACAGGTCGGGAACCGCGGCGATGTCGCCGGCTGCCCAGGCGTTGTCGATGATGCCTTCATCGCCCGCGATGCGCAGGTCCGGCAGCACGCGGACACGGCCGCGGGGTTCCAGCGGGAAGTCGGTGGAGCGGACCATGGGGTTGGCCTGGACACCGGCAGTCCACACAAGGGTGTCGGACTCGAATTCCTGGGCCAGCGTCTTGTCCGGCAGGTTGATCAGCTTCAGGGCGCCTTCGGCGTTGTCCAGCGAGGTGTTCAGCAGGACCTCGATGCCGCGGCTGCGGAGGTGCTCCACGACCCACTCGGCCTGCTGGGCGGTGACCTCGGGCATGATGCGGCCCATGGCCTCGACGAGGACGAAGCGGACTTCCTCCTGCTTGACGCGCGGGTTGTTGCGGACGGCGGCGCGGGCGAGGTCTTCCATTTCGGTGATGCACTCGATGCCGGCGAAGCCGCCACCCACCACCACGAAGGTCAGGGCCCGGGCGCGCTCTGCGGGATCGGTCATGGTGGAGGCGCGCTCGATGCGGTCGAGCACCTTGTTGCGCAGTGCAACGGCTTCCTCGATGGTCTTCAGGCCGATGCCCTTGTCCGCCAGGCCCTTGACGGGGAACGTGCGGGTGATAGCGCCCGCGGAAAGCACGACGTCGAAGTACGGAATCTCGAAGTTGTCTCCGCCGTCAGCCGGGGCAACCACGGCCGTGCGGTTGGCGTGGTCGATGGAGACGACGCGGCCCTGGATGAGCTCGCTCTGCTTGAGGTGCTGGCGGTGCGAGACCACTGCGTGGCGGGCCTCGATGTTTCCACCGGCAACTTCCGGCAGGAAGGGCTGGTAAGTCATGTAGGGCAGCGGATCAACGACGGTGACGATGCCGCCTGCGTTCGCGATCTTCTTCTGCAGTTTGAGGGCTACGTAGAGGCCGACGTACCCGCCGCCGACGACGAGCACACGCGGACGATCCTGGAGCTGTGGGGTGGTTGCCATAACTCCAGAGTACAGTACTTTGTGAAAATCTTCACTAACTTGCCCGGTCTGCCGGATCCACCCTTCCCACGGCACCGGTTTCCGCCTCCTCCACTCCCCCGCCCGAGGCCCCGCCGGACGCCCGGTAGGCCCGCCGCAGCTGCACCGCGCCCGCCGCAATGATGGCTATGAAGAGCGCACCGAACCCGATGACCACCGCGGCCGGAAGCGCACTGTCCAGCTGCGACGGGGGCACGGCAACCGGCACAGTCGCCTTGGGAAGCGTGGCCTGCGCGGTGGGCGCGGCGGCAGTCGGCTCTGGGGCGGGCGTGGCGAGGTTCCCGCGCCGGTGGACGCGGATCCAGTCCGCGATGGAACCCAGCGGATTGGTCTTCGTCTCGGCCACATCGTCCTTGAGCGCACCCTCCGCGTTGAGGACGCCGAAGCCGTACAGCGGGTCCTTGCCCGGCGTGCCCTCGTCCTTGGCAGTGGAGACAATCCTGTTGATGACCTGCTTGGCGCTCATCTCGGGCCACTTGGAGCGGATCAGCGCCGCAACCCCGGAAACGATGGGCGTGGCACCGGACGTGCCGGCCCACTCCGCATAACTGCCGCCGGGCAGTCCGCCGGCGAGCTTCTCCGCGGGCGCTGCCACTCCGATGCTGATGCCCTGGGAGGAGGAATCGGTGCTCGCCTGACCGCTCCGGTCCAGGCCCGCCACGGTCAGCACGCCCGGGATGGTGGCCGGAGCCCCCACCTGGACGTTGCCGCCCACCCGGTTGCCGGCCGCGGCCACGATGACCACGTCCTTCTGCTCGGCGTAGAGGAAGGCGGCATCCCAGCTTTGCGGCCATTCCGGCGAGGTGCTGCCCAGCGAAATGTTGATGACCTTGGCGCCGTTGTCGACGGCCCAGCGCACTGCCTCGGGGATCTGGTCCTGGTCGCTCTTGCCGCCGGGGTTTTCCGATCCCAGCCAGGTGGACACGGCGAGGATCTGCGCCTCGGGTGCCACGCCCATGATGCCGTCCGGCTTGGCGCTGGACGCCGTTGCGGCGGCGCTCGGGGACGGCTTGGCGCTGGCGGTGGCCTTCTTCGCCGGCTGGTGCCCGCGGCCCGCGAGCATGGTGGCCACCAGCGTGCCGTGCTCGGGCTTGGCGCCGATGCTCTTCCCGCCGTCGGCGGCGCCGGCGCCGGAGACGTCATGGCCGCCGGCCACCACGCCCTTGAGGTCGGGATGGTTGCCGTCCACGCCGCTGTCGATCACAGCGACCTTCACGTTGGCGCCTTTGGAGACCTCCCAGGCCTTGGTGATGCCGGCTTCCTTGAGCCAGTACTCCTTGTCCCGCCAGGAGTCTGCCTGTGCGGCCGGCGCGGTGGCAACGGCGGACGCGGCGATGCCACCGGCAAGCACCGCGGACAGAAGGGCCGAGACCGTCCGGCGACGCCGGGCTGTTGCTCTGGTCATTCAGGATCCAATACTCGGTTACTTCGGTGCCTCGGCACTCAGGGCAATTCCGTCCAGAATATCGTGCTCGCTGGCCGTGGCCGTAATTATGCGGCCGCCGCTGAGCTCGCCCATGCGGGTGAGGATGCGCCGCCAGACCAGGGCACCGGCCCCGATGACGTCCACCCGGCCGGGGTGCATGTACGGCAGCTCGGCCCTTTGCGCCCGCGGCATCTGCAGCAGGTCGGTGGCCGCGGCCTGCACGGCGGAGATGGACAGTTCGGCGCCGTGGATGGCTGCCGGCAGGTATTCGGGGAGCTTGAGCGCGTGCGCCGTGATGGTGGTGATCGAGCCGGCAACCCCGACGACGGCGGTACTGCGTTCCAGCGGAACGTCCAGTTTCGCTTCGGCAATGGCTGCGTCGACGTCGGCCTCCGCTGCGGCGATCTGTTCGTCCGTGGGCGGATCCGACGTGAGGTGGCGTTCGGTCAGCCGGACACAGCCGATGTCCACGGACTTCGCGGCGATCACGCCGTTGGCATCGCCGAGCACGAACTCGGTGCTGCCGCCGCCCAGGTCCACCACCAGCACTTTGTCCTCCGCCGAGATGGGCAGCACGCTGCTGGCGCCGGCGAAGGACAGCGAGGCTTCCTCGTGGCCGGTGATCACCTCGGGCTCCACGCCGATGAGGTTCCGGATGCCGTCCACGAAGACCTGGCGGTTCCGGGCGTCCCGGCTGGCCGAGGTGGCCACGAAGCGGACTTTCCGGGCCTGGTACTCGCGGATGAGCGCGGCGTAGTCTGCCGTGGCCGCGAAGGTCCGCTCGAGCGCCTCGGGGGCCAGCTCGCCGGTGGCGTCAACTCCCTGGCCGAGCCGCACCACCCGCATTTCACGCACGACGTCGGTGAGTTTCGTTGCGCCGTTGCTGCGGTCAATGTCGGCAATCAGCAGGCGGATGGAGTTGGTTCCGCAGTCGATGGCGGCCACCCGGGTCATGCGCCTGCCTCCGTGGCGGTTGCCTCGGTTGTTCCTGCATCGGTCTTTGATCTGCGAACGGGCGCCGGGCGGCCGACAATCTCCGGCAGGCCCTGCGGGCCGTGGCGGCTGAGGTCCCGGGACGGTGCCTCACCCGCTGTGTCCCAGGCGCCGTCACAGTAGCAGCGGTCGGCGGTCCACCATTCGCTGATGGCCGCAATGGCTTCGTCGCCCAGCGGGTTCACACCCGGTCCGGCGGCCAGCGAGTGCCCCACCAGGACGTGCAGGCACTTGACGCGGGTGGGCATGCCCCCGGCTGAGACGCCGTCGATCTCGGGAACGTCGCCGATCCCCGACCGTGCCCCGATGTCGGCGCGGGCAGCGAGGTAGGCCTCGTGGGCAACCCGGTAGGAGGCGGCGAGGGACTCGTCCGCGGCAAGCCGGTCGTTCATTTCGTTCATGAGGCCGGCCGCCTCAAGGCGGGAGACCGCAGACGTGATGACGGGGTGGGTCAGGTAGAACGTGGTGGGGAAGGGCGTTCCGTTGCTGAGCCGCGGGGATGTTGCCGCCACGAGCGGGTTGCCGCAGACGCAGCGCGCCGGGATCTCCACCACGTCGCGTACCGGCCTCCCCAGCTGGCGGCTGAGCACATCGAGGTCCTGCGCTGAGGGCTGCCTGGATTCACCGGGGGCGGTTGCCGTGTTGTCGTCCACTGGCGTGGCCGTCCTTCCTGCCCGGTTCTGGCCGCCCCCAAAATCCGGTAGGCAGTCCCGCGGCGGGCGCCGCTCCTAGTCTGTTGCCGAGCGCCTGATGGATTCCCAGAGGGAATCCACCCAGGGCACGTCGGCGGGGTCCTGTGTTTCTGCTGCACTGGGCTGGCTGCCTGTTGCGCCGGCCGGCACATCGCTGCCGAATACCCAGTAGCCGGTCTCTCCCGGCATAACCATGTTAATGCGGTCGCGGGCCTGCTGCTTGACGTAGTTGGGATCCTGCCAGCGCGAAACCTGGCGTTTCAGGTTGTCCTGGTCCGCCTTGCTGTCCGCGATGTCCGACTCCAGGGCCGCGATTTCGGCCCGCTTGTCGATGAAGATCTTCACGGTGGGTGCCAGCATGATGGTGATGGCAACCATCACCACAGCCAGCGCCAGCATGCGGCCGGAAAACGCCTTGGCGGGAACGGGGTCGAGGTTCTCTTCCTTGGTCCCGACCGCTGATGATCCGGACTTCCCACGGCCGCTGCCTGCCTTTCCGGCGCCGTTTTTGGTGGCCGCGGCCTTGGTACCTGCCCCGGGCTTTGCACCTGAGCCCGTGGAACCTGTGCCCGTGGAGCCGGAACCGCTGGTACCCGTTGCTGTCTTGCCACCCGTGCCGGACTGGTTCCCGGCCCCCGCCTTCGCACCGGCGCCGCTGCCCGGTGCGTTTACTCCGGGGAGAGCGTGCCCGCGTCCCGTTCCCGTGTCATGGCTGGGCGGCGCCGAACGCGGTCCGCCGAAGTCCGCCTGGATGACGTCTCCCCCGGCCGATCCGGTGGCGGACTGCTGTGCTGGTGGGGTCACCCTGGGAACTTTGGGACGGCGGGTAGCCATGACACTCCTGTAACGTGTGGCGCCAAAAACAAAACCGGTGGCTATGGTCTTTCCACCATAGCCACCGGTCAGCTGTTTGCTTGGCTACTAGGCCTTGAAACGCGGGAACGCGCTGCGGCCGGCGTAGCGTGCGGCGTCGTCGAGTTCCTCTTCGATGCGCAGCAGCTGGTTGTACTTGGCAACGCGCTCGGAGCGGGCCGGAGCACCGGTCTTGATCTGTCCGGCGTTGGTGGCAACCGCGATGTCGGCGATCGTGGTGTCTTCGGTTTCGCCGGAGCGGTGCGAGGTGATGGTGGTGTAACCGGAGCGCTGGGCCAGGGAAACGGCGTCCAGGGTTTCGGTCAGCGAGCCGATCTGGTTGACCTTGACCAGCAGGGAGTTGGCCGTGGCGGCGTCGATGCCCTGCTGCAGGCGTTCTGGGTTGGTGACGAACAGGTCGTCGCCCACCAGCTGGACCTTGTCACCGATGGTGTCGGTGAGGATCTTCCAGCCTTCCCAGTCGTTCTCGTCCAGCGGGTCCTCGATGGATACCAGCGGGTAGTCGGCAACGAGTTCGGCGTAGTAGGCGCTCATCTCGGCGGCGCTCAGGGACTTGCCTTCGAACTGGTAGGCACCGTCCTTGAAGAACTCGGAGGAGGCGACGTCCAGGGCCAGGGCGATGTCGGTGCCCGGGGTGTAGCCGGCGTTCTGGATGGCTTCCTGGATCAGGTCCAGGGCTGCGCGGTTGGACGGCAGGTTCGGGGCGAAGCCGCCCTCGTCGCCGAGGCCGGTGGAGAGGCCCTTTTGCTGCAGCACGGACTTGAGGTTGTGGTAGACCTCGACGCCCCAGCGCAGGCCCTCGGAGAACGTCTCGGCGCCGATCGGGGCGATCATGAATTCCTGGATGTCGACGTCGGAATCCGCGTGCGAGCCGCCGTTGAGGATGTTCATCAGCGGGACGGGCAGGACGTGGGCGTTCGGGCCGCCCAGGTACTTGTACAGCGGCAGGTCAGCGGAGGCTGCTGCGGCGTTGGCAACTGCCAGGGAGACGCCGAGGATGGCGTTGGCGCCCAGCTTGCCCTTGTTGGCGGTGCCGTCCAGGTCGATCATGGCCTGGTCGATGCTGCGCTGGTCGGTGGCGTCAAAGCCGGTCAGGGCCGGTGCGATCTGGTCGATGACGGCGTCAACGGCCTTCTGGACACCCTTGCCGAGGTAGCGGCCCTTGTCGCCGTCGCGCAGTTCAACGGCTTCGTGCTCGCCGGTGGATGCGCCGGACGGAACGGCAGCGCGGCCGATCTGGCCGTCGGAGAGGAGAACTTCAACTTCGACGGTGGGGTTGCCACGGGAATCGAGGATCTCGCGGGCGTGGATGGCATCGATAAGCGCCATGGATGTGCTCCTTGTGGGCGATTTACTGGGACTCTGGGGAAAAAAATCTCGACGTCCTCGTCAGGCACTAGCGTAGTCGAGAGTGGTGCACGTTACGGAAACCTATCCAGAACCCGGACGTCATGATCCGGGCGCGGAAGTTTCAAAGGTGGCGGTTCTGGTAACGCCGGACGGCCCCGCGGAGGGCGCGTTCGGCGTCGAACCCCCTGTTCCGGGCAGAACGGACGACGGCGAGCAGCAGCTCGCCGAGTTCGGCTTCGGTTTTCATTTTTTCGGCGAGCCCGGTTTCGACGGGCTCACCGGGCGGCAGCCCGGCCCGTTCCGCCCGGTCCAAGGTCTTCTGGGCCTGGGCCAGTGCGGGCAGAGCTACCGGAATGCCCTGGAAAGGCGTGCTGCGCTCCGGGCTTTCGGCCTTCTTCACGGCATCCCACTTGAGCACGATCTCCTCCACGGTGGCCGGAAAGGAGTCCTGCAGGGAACCGTCCGGACGGAATACGTGCGGGTTGCGCCGGATCATCTTCCCGGTGAGGCCGCGTGCGACGTCGCCGAAGCCGAACACGCCGCGTTCCTCGGCGAGCCGGGAGTGCAGCACCACCTGGAGCAGCACATCGCCCAGCTCGCCTTTCAGTTCAGCCTCGTCCGCACCCGTCTCGATGGTTTCGGCCACTTCATAGGCCTCCTCCAGCAGGTACTCCACGAGCGACTCGTGGGTGAGGGCGCCCATCCAGGGGCAGTGCTCGCGAAGAGCCGCAATCACCCCCAGCAGCTCCCCCACCGGGTCGGTCGGTTCGGCCGGCCCGACGGTTTCAGCCAAGGTCGCCGTACGCGTCGTTGATGTACTCCACGAGGGCTTCCTTTTCCTCAAGGGGCAGGAAGGAGGCCTCGGCGGCGTTGAGCGTGAGCTCCAGCAGGTCGTCGAGGTCGTAGTCGAAGGTTTCCACCAGCAGCTCGAACTCGTCAGTGAGCGTCACGCCGCTCATGAGGCGGTTGTCCGTGTTGATGGTGACGTTGAAGCCCAGCTGGTAGAGCATGTCCAGCGGGTGGCTTTCGATGCCCTCGCCGAAGCCGGCGATGGCGCCGGTCTGCAGGTTGGAGGACGGGCAGATTTCCAGGGCGATGCCGCGGTCGCGGATCCAGCTGGACAGGTTGCCCAGGGTGACCAGGCCAATGTTGTCGCTGTCCTCGTCGTCGGCGTCGTCCTCATCGAACTCCACCATGATGTCCTCGGCGATCCGGACACCGTGGCCCAGGCGCAGCGCGCGGCCGTCAACGAGGGCGGACTGGATGCTGTCCAGTCCGGCGGCTTCGCCGGCGTGCACGGTGGCAGGGAAGTTGTTTTCGGCCAGGTAGGTGAAGGCGTCCCGGAAGCGCGAGGGCAGGAAGCCGTCTTCGGCGCCGGCGATGTCGAACCCGACGGCGCCCTTGTCGCGGTGCCGGACGGCAAGTTCTGCGATTTCCTGGCCACGGTCAGCGTGGCGCATGGCCGTGATCAGCTGACCCACCTGGATCTCCCGGCCGCTCTCGGCGACGGCTTCCACGCCGGCCTCGAGGCCTTCCTGGACTGCCTCGACCACCTCGTCCAGCGTCAGTCCCTTCTGGAGGTGCTGCTCAGGTGCCCATCGCACCTCGCCGTACACCACGCCGTCGTCCGCCAGATCCTCCACGAACTCCTTGGCGACGCGGAACAGGCCTTCCTTGGTCTGCATGACGGCCACCGTGTGGTCGAACGTCTCGAGGTAGCGGACCAGCGAGCCGGAGTCGGCGGATTCGCGGAACCATTCGCCCAGCGCAGTCGGGTCTGTGGACGGGAGGCTGTGCCCCACCGCTTCGGCCAGCTCGATGATGGTGGCCGGGCGCAGGCCGCCGTCCAGGTGGTCGTGAAGGGATACCTTGGGCAGGCTCTTCAGGTCGAAGTCAAGGGCAGGGGCGGCGTCAACGATTGGCTCAGTCACGTACCAACTCTAGGGTTGGACCGGCGGCAATGCCAACGCGCGCACCGCATGGCGACGGGCGGCCAGAAGGTCCCTGGCACGCTGCCCGGCCACCCTGCTAGGCCACGCGGCTGCTCTGTTCCGGGACACCGCCCGTTTCCGGTGCGGGGCTCCCCTCCGGCACGTCGCTCTGGTCCGGAGCGGCGGCGTCGTTGCGACCCAGCCGCTTGTGCCACCAACGGAGGGCGTGGTCAATGATGATCCCCAGAATGATGGCGAACACGACGGCGATGCCGGCGCCCATCAGCGGGTTGTGGTGCAGCCAGGGGAACGAGCTTGCCACCAGGCCGATGCCAATCGAATAGCCCACCCAGGTGAAGCAGGCAAAGGCATCGAGCAGGAAGAACCTGCGGTGCGGGTATCCGGTAGTGCCGGCGACATAGTTCACCGCCACGCGCCCCCACGGGATGTAGCGCGCCGTGAAGATCAGGACGGCGCCGCGCTTCTCCAGTTCATACCGCGCCCAGCCGAAGACCTTCTGCACCCTGGGCCGGCGCATCCACTTCCAGCGCTCCAGGCCGATCTTCCGGCCCAGCATGTAGGCCATGTTGTCGCCCGCCATGGCGCCGGTGAGGGCAGTCAGGCCGAGGATCCAGAGGTTGGGCTCGCCGCTGTGCCGGGAGAAGGCCGAGAGCGCGACGATGAGCGTCTCGCTGGGGACCACCATCGCGAACCCGTCAACGAAGAAGAACACAAGCAATACGGGATAAATCCACCACTGACCCGCTGCATGGAGCACGGCCTCATTAATAAACTCCACGCGGGTGTTGCTCCTCGGCAATATAACAAGACAGGAAGTGACGCAAATCGCTCTTTAGTGTCGCACGGCCGGAGGATAGTCCGCTACGCCTTGAATGGAAAGTCAACTTTCTCCGAACGGATCCTGTATGCGGCCCCGGAGCCTGTTGATGCCGAGGTCCAACAGGATCCCCAGCACAATCGCGCAAACAATGGCGATCACGGCCCCGAGCAGGTGGTTCTCCTCGAACCACTGGCCGAAGAACAGTCCGATGGCCACGGAATATGAAGCCCAGAGGGTGGCGGAAAGCACAGTCAGCCCGACGAAGCGCGCGTGCGAATAGTGCGTGGCTCCCGCGGTCAGGTTGACGGCCACCCGGCCGATGGGGACGAAGCGCGCTACGAGGATCAGCGACGCCGGCCGCTTGCGCAACTCGCGCCCGGCCCACCGGAAGGCGCGCTGCATCCGCGGTCCGCGCATCCAGCCCCAGCGCTGCGTGCCCACACCGCGGCCGATGAGATAGGCGGCGTTGTCGCCGGTGAAGGCGCCCAGTCCGGCCACGGCCGCGAGCAGCCAGGGATTGGGAACGTCGGCCGTCGCGGCGACGGCGGCCAGCCCCACCACCACCGACTCGCTGGGGATGGGCGGGAAGAAACCGTCGATGACGCAGCAGGCGAGGACTATGAACAGGACCCACGGCTGGCCGGCGGCAGCCAGGATGAAGTCATTGATGGCCTGCACGGTCAGGCGATGCGGTCGATGATGAGCTGCTGGGCGGGCCTGGAACCTTCCGGCGCAATGGTGACGGCGTGGTCCAGCGCCTCCTTCGCCCGGGCAAACTTCTCCGGCGTGTCCGTCAGCAGGGTCATCAGCGGCTCACCTGCACGCACAGTTGCACCCGGCTTGGCGTGCATGCGGACGCCGGCGGCTGCCTGCACCGCGTCTTCCTTCCGCGCCCGGCCGGCGCCGAGGCGCCAGGCCGCCACACCCACGGCGAACGCGTCGAGCCCCACGAGGACACCGTCGGCGGGCGCGTAAAGGGTTTCCGATTCCTTGGCCACCGGCAGCTTGGCGCGCGGGTCGCCGCCCTGCGCCGCGATCATCCGGTTCCAGACGTCCATCGCCCTGCCGTCCTTGAGCGCTGCGGCCGGATCGGCGTCGGAAACACCGGCGCACCGCAGCATCTCCTCCGCGAGCCTCACCGTCAGTTCGACGACGTCTTCCGGGCCGCCGCCGGCCAGGACCTCAACGGATTCCGCCACCTCGATGGCGTTGCCCGCGGTAAGCCCGAGCGGGGTGCCCATGTTGGTCAGCAGGGCCACAGTTTCCACCCCGGCGTCCTTGCCGAGGGCCACCATGGTCTCGGCCAGCTCGCGGGCGCCGGCCTCGTCCTTCATGAACGCCCCGCTGCCCACCTTGACGTCCAGAACCAGCGACCCCGTGCCCTCGGCGATCTTCTTGCTCATGATCGAGGACGCCAGCAGCGGGATCGACTCGACGGTGCCCGTGACGTCGCGGAGCGCGTAGAGCTTCCGGTCCGCCGGGGCGAGCCCTGCACCGGCGGCGCAGATCACCGCGCCCACCTCCTGGAGCTGGGCCAGCATTTCGTCGTTGCTCAGGGAGGCCCGCCAGCCGGGAATGGACTCGAGCTTGTCCAGCGTGCCGCCGGTGTAGCCCAGGCCCCGCCCGGACAGCTGCGGCACCGCCACGCCAAAGACCGCAACGAGGGGTGCCAGCGGCAGGGTGATCTTGTCCCCCACCCCGCCCGTGGAGTGCTTGTCGGTGGTGACCTTCACGCCGCCGTCGGGCCGCCGGAGGCCGCTGAAGTCCATCCGCTCCCCCGAGGCGATCATCGCTGCGGTCCACTGCGAGATCTCGGCACGGTCCATGCCGTTGAGAAGGATGGCCATGCTCAGCGCGGCCATCTGCTCCTCGGCGACGACGCCGCGGGTATACGCGTCGATGATCCAGGCAATCTGCTCCGGGCTCAGCGCATGCTTGTCGCGCTTGGCCCTGATGATCTCGACGGCGTCGAACGCCTGATTCTTGTGAGTCACCGGGTTCCCTCCAGGTGTTCGGGGCCAAATGCGTCGGGCAGCACCTGGTCCATGGTCTTGATCCCCAGCGTGGTCATGAGCTCCATGCCGGGCGCCCGGAACTCGTACAGCAACTGCCGGCAGCGTCCGCAGGGCATCAGCACGTTGCCGGCGCCGTCCACGCAGTAGAAGGCGCGGAGCCGCCCGCCGCCGGTCATCTGCAGATTTCCCACGAGGACGCACTCGGCGCACAGCGTCAGGCCGTAGCTGGCGTTCTCCACGTTGCAGCCGCTGACGATCCTGCCGTCCGCGGTGAAGGCGGCGGCTCCCACGGGAAAGTTCGAGTAGGGCGCGTAGGCGTTCTTCATGGCGGCGAGCGCGGCGGTTTCCAGGGCCGTCCAGTCAATGATGGCGCCCGCTTCGTTGGCGTCGTTCTGCACGGCCGTCACCCCTTGGCGTACGGGATGCCGCGGGCCGGCACCCGGGTGCGCCGAAGCGCACTTCTGAGCCCACTTTAGTGTCCTGTTCCGTCCCCAAGTAACACGGTCCGGCCAACACGCCCGGCGCGAACGTACACTTGAGGCCCCTGGGAAACGTTTCCCAGGGGCCTCAAGTGTACGTTCGCGCTCGGGGGCGGACTGTTGTGCGGGCTAGAGCCGGACGAGCATCTTTCCGGTGTTGCCGCCGTCGAGCATGCCCATGAAGGCCTGCGGAGCGTTCTCCAGGCCGTCGACCACCGTCTCGTCGTACCGGACGGTGCCGTCGGCCAGCCAGCCGGCCATCCGCCCGGCGAACTCGGCGGCGTGCTGCCGCTGGCCGCCCACCAGGAACCCCCGCAGGGTGAGCTGCTTGCCGATCGCCACGGCCAGGTTGCGCGGCGCTGCCGGCGGCTCGGTCGAGTTGTACTGGGCGATGGCGCCGCACATGGCCACGCGGCCGCCGACGTTCAGCACGGACAGCGCGGCTTCGAGGTGGTCCCCGCCGACGTTGTCGAAGTACACGTCGATGCCGTTGCTGCCCGCCGCGGCCTTCAGCTGGTCCACGACCGGGGCGTCACGGTAGTTGAACGCCGCGTCGAAGCCCAGGTCCAGCAGCCGGGCAACCTTCTCCGGGGTGCCCGCGCTGCCAATCACCTTTGAGGCCCCCATCGCCTTGGCGATCTGTCCCACGAGCGAGCCCACCGCGCCCGCCGCACCCGAGACGAACACCGCGTCGCCGGGCTTGAACTCCGCGACCTTCAGCAAGCCGGCGTACGCGGTGAGTCCGGTCATGCCCAAGGCACCCAGGAATGCCGACGCCGGGGCCACGCTGGTGTCCGCGGGGGTGGTCCGCTCCGCGTCCACCACGGCAAGCTCCCGCCAGCCGAGCTGATGGACGACGACGTCCCCCACCTTGCGTTCATCGGAACGGGACGCGATCACCTCACCCACCGCACCGCCGTCGAGCGCCTTGTCCAGCGCAAACGGCGCTGAATAGGACTTGGCGTCGTTCATGCGTCCGCGCATGTAGGGGTCCACCGAGATGAACAGGTTCCGGACCAGGACCTGGCCTTCGTTGAGGGCCGGGACGGCCGTCTCGGCGAGCCGGAAGTTTTCCGGGACCGGCCGGCCTTGCGGCCTGGAGGCCAGCTGGATCTCGCGGGTGGTCACCGGCAACGTGGCCGCTGCGCCGGCGCTCACGCTGCAAACTCCACGAGCGTCAAGGCCACGTCCATGTTGCCGCGCGTCACGTTGGAGTACGGGCAGATGGTGTGCGCCTTGGCCATGAGCGCCTCGGCAGTGTCACGGTCCAGTGCGGGGAGGGCGATTTCCAGCTCGGCGGCCAGACCGTAGCCGGCGCGGTCCTCGAGGGCGCCGAAATGGATCTTGGCTGCGACGGCGGAGTCCGTGAGGTCCGCCTTGGCCTGCCGGCCCACCACGCGGAGGGCCGAGTGGAAGCACGCAGCGTAGCCGGCGGCGAACAGCTGCTCCGGGTTGGTGCCCTCGCCGCTGCCGCCCAGCTCCACCGGGCTGGCCAGGTTGACGTCGAGCTTGCCGTCCTTGGTCCGCGCGGAACCGTCGCGGCCTTCGCCGGACGCGAGGGCCTCGGCGGTGTAGAGAGTCTTCAATGGATTTCCTTCCGGTTGGAGGTCTGCGGGCTTGGGTCAGAGCGAATCGTGCAGGGCTGCTGTGAGCTTGCCGAGGGTTTCGCGCAGCTGGTCAAGTTCGGCAGGGCTCAGGCCCGCTGCGGCGGCGAGGTGCTGCGGCACGCCGGAGGCCTTGCGACTCAGGGCACTGCCGGCGTCGGTCAGGTACACGGCAACCCGGCGCTCGTCCTCGGCGGAGCGCCGCCGCTCGACGAGGCCCAGTGCCTCGAGCCGCTTCAGGAGGGGCGAGAGGGTGCCGGAGTCGAGTCCAAGCTCCTCCCCCAGTTCCCGGACGCCGCGCGGCTCGTTTTCCCAGAGCACGAGCATGACGAGGTACTGCGGGTACGTGAGGCCGAGCTCGTCCAGGAGCGGGCGGTAAACCGCGGTAGCAGCCCGCGACGCAGAGTAGAGGGCAAAGCACACCTGGCGGTCAAGGCGGGGAGCATCGGGCATGGTCATAACGATAACGCGCAATTCAATTGTGCACAACTTAACTCATCCGAAGAAAGCGCGGACTGGCAGCTGATGCCTGCAAAATCGGAATTTGAGGGCATCAGCTGCCAGTTCGCGCTGGGAGGGGCTGCGCGCCTAGAGGTCGCGGATGGTGCGGAGTGCTGCGGCGGTGAGGACCTGGATGCCGTAGCCGAGGGCCCGCTCGTCCAGGATGTAGTCGCCGCGGTGCAGGTCGTACTCCTCGCCGCCGGGAGTCTTGGTGCCAAGGCGCATCATGGCTCCGGGCAGCTCGGCCAGGAACCAGGCGAAGTCCTCCCCGCCCATGGACTGCGGCGTCAGGACCACCGAACTCTCGCCAATCTCGGCGCGGGCGGCGGCCTCGATCAGCGCCGTCTCATGCTCGGAGTTGACCACGGGAGGAACGCCGCGGGTGTGCTCCAGCCGCACGTCGACGCCGTAGGGCGCCGCCACCTGGTGCACCACTTCGTCCAGCAGCTCGCCGGCGCTGTGCCAGGCATCACGGTCCAGGCAGCGCATGGTGCCGGCCATGTATCCGGTTCCGGGGATCGCGTTGGGCGCGGACCCGGCCGAGATGTGGCCCCACACCACCGAGACGCCGCTGCGGACGTCCACGCGGCGGGACAGGACGGCCGGCACGTTCACGGCAATCTGCGCCAGGGCGAAAACAAGATCCTCGGTGAGGTGCGGGCGCGAGGTGTGGCCGCCGCGGCCGGACAGTTCAATCCGGATGGTGTCCGACGCCGAGGTGATGGCGCCGATGCGGGTGCCGATCTTGCCCACCTCGATGCGCGGGTCGCAGTGCAGCGCCAGAATGCGCGGCACGCCTTCCAGGACGCCCTGCTCGATGCAGGAGTGGGCGCCGCCGGGCATGGTTTCCTCGGCGGGCTGGAAGATGATGCGCACCGTCCCGCCCAGCGGGGACTCCTGGTGCATGCGGTGCAGCACCAGGGCGATGCCCAGCATGGTGGTGGTGTGCACGTCGTGGCCGCAGGCGTGGGTAACGCCGTGGTTTTTCGAGGCGAACGGGAGTCCCGTTTCCTCGATGATCGGCAGGGCATCGATGTCACCGCGCAGCGCCGTGGCGATCGGTCCCTCGCCGATGTCGACGGTCAGGCCGGTACCCTCGAGCCGGCGGGGCTCGAGGCCGGCGGCCTCGAGCCGCTCGGCCAGCTTGTCCGTGGTCCGAAATTCCCTGAAGGACAGTTCGGGGTGCGCATGCAGGTCACGGCGAAAATCGATCAGTTCCGGCAGCAGGGGCTCGAGCCACGGCCCCACCAAGGCGGTGGGCTCAGCTTCAGTAGTGTAATTGCGCACACCTCAACTGTAGCGAGGCCGCAAAAATTAGCGGCATCGCCTTCCCCGCGTTACGTGTTCGCCGTCTCCGGTTTACATATCTCTGGAAGGCGCCGCCCGCTAGAGGACGTCGGTGTCGCCGCTTGCCTTCAGCGCGTCAACGGCCTGCTTCACCCGCTGTGAGTGCTGCTTGGTGGTGACCAGCAGCGCGTCCGGGGTGTCCACGATCACGACGTCCTTGATCCCGATCAGCGCGATGACGCGCTTGGTGTCCGAGACCACCACGCCGCTGGCGTTTTCGGTGAAGACGCGGGCGCCCTCGCCGAGGACCGTCACCTCGTCCACTTCCTTGGCGCTGTTCAGCCGGCCCACGGAGGCGAAGTCGCCGACGTCGTCCCACCGGAAGGATCCGGGCACGACGGCGACGTCCCCGGCTGCCGCCGCGGGCTCGGCGACTGCGTAGTCAATGGCGATCTTGGGCAGGGTGGGCCAAATCCGGGCGGTGACTTCATCACGCTGCGGGGTGTCCCACGCCTGGGCGATTTCCTGCAGGCCGTTGAACAGCTCGGGCTGGTTCGCTTCCAGGTGCTTGAGCATGAGGGAAACGGGCGCCACGAACATGCCGGCGTTCCAGACGTAGTCGCCGCTGTCCACATACTGCTGGGCAACGTCCTCGTCCGGCTTCTCCACGAACTCCACCACAGCCTGGGCGTTGGGGGCCCCTGGAATGCGCAGCGAGCCTCCGGACCGGATGTAGCCAAACCCTGTGGAGGGGTGCGTCGGCTTGATGCCGATGGTCACGATCTTGCCGGCCGCGGCTGTGTGAATGGCCTCGCGGACGGTGTCCTGGAAGAGCCCGTCGGGGCTGATCACGTGGTCCGCGGCGAAGGAACCCATGATGACGTCGGGATCGCGCTGATGCAGGATGGCTGCGGCCAGGCCGATGGCCGCGCCGGAGTCCTTGGGCTCGCTTTCGAGCACAAGGTCGCCGTCCTCGACCTCGGGAAGCTGGCTGCACACGGCGTTGCGGTGCGCCACGCCGGTGACCACGAGGACGCGGTTTCCGGCCAGCGGTTCGAGGCGGTCGTAGGTGGCACGCAGGAGCGTGCTGCCGGAACCGGTCAGGTCGTGAAGGAACTTGGGAGCTGCTGCACGCGACAGAGGCCAGAGGCGGGTCCCCACACCGCCCGCAGGAATCACAGCGATAAAACGGCTGAGAGGTGAATCCTGGCTTGTCACTTTGTCGTTACTCATCAGGCCCTACTTTAGCCGACGCACCTCAGGACGGCCTTTCGCCGGCGGCCGGCATGCCGATACAGTGGCAACGGATGTGGTCTTCGTCTCAAATTAACTCAAAATCCGTACAGTAGCTGGCGGGCAAGGAACGCCTGAATTGAATAAGCTGTGAGCGAAGCCTAGATTTAGGCCTGAGCTACGAGTGCTCTCGCAGTAGGCGTTCCCCCCGCGTGGATCCCACGCCAGCGCCGCTGTGTCGCAGGGAGGTTTATTCAGTGCCGACGAAACCAGCTGGCACCTTGTACCGCGGCCGTGAAGGCATGTGGTCTTGGGTTGGACACCGCATTACTGGTGTAGTGATCTTTTTCTTCTTGTTGGTCCATGTGCTGGACACCTCGCTGGTGAGGGTGTCGCCTGAGGCCTACACCGCCGTGATCGGTGCCTACAAGAACCCGCTGATGGCCCTGGGTGAAACGGGCCTCGTCGCAGCGATTGTGTTCCACGCCTTCAACGGCCTGCGGATCATCGCCGTCGACTTCTGGAAGAAGGGCGCCAAGTACCAGCGCCAGATGCTGTGGGTGGTGCTGGGCCTCTGGGTCGTCACCATGGTCGCCTTCGCCATCCGCCACCTGTCCCTCGCGCTCGGAGGTCACTAAGCCATGTCTGCAACTGAGATCCAGTCCCCGCGCAGCGGACAGATCGGCGGCAAGCCCGAGTCCGGCAAGATCGCCCCGAAGTACCGCCGCAACGGCAACTCGCGCGGCAACTTCGAAATGCTGGCCTGGCTGTTCATGCGCCTCTCCGGCGTGGTCCTGGTTGTGCTGATCTTCGGCCACCTCATCGTGAACCTCCTGGTGGGCGAAGGCATCCACGCCATCGACTTCGGCTTCGTTGCCGGCAAGTGGGCAGATCCGTTCTGGCAGTTCTGGGACCTGGCCATGCTGTGGCTCGCCATGCTGCACGGCACCAACGGCGTCCGCACCATCATCAACGACTACGCCGAGAAGGACTCCACCCGCTTCTGGCTCAAGATGGTCCTCTACGCAGCCTCCGCCGTCATCATCATCCTCGGCACCCTGGTGATCTTCACCTTCAACCCGTGCCCCGTGGTGGACGGCGTCCAGCTGCCCGGCGGCTTCTGCCCCGCGTAGCACGCCGTGGCGGCCCGCCATCCATTGGCGGGCCGCAATTTTGTGCGGAGACGGCTTCGACCGCCCGCTGTTTTATTGCGAATTTTGAGAGAAAGAGCGTCTGGTATGCAGGTCCATAAGTACGACGTAGTCATCGTCGGTGCCGGTGGCGCCGGGATGCGCGCCGCGATCGAGTCCGGTCAGCGTGCGCGAACAGCAGTACTGACCAAGCTGTACCCCACCCGCTCCCACACGGGTGCGGCGCAGGGCGGCATGTGTGCAGCCCTGGCCAATGTCGAGGAAGACAACTGGGAATGGCACACCTTCGACACCATTAAGGGCGGCGACTACCTGGTTGACCAGGACGCCGCTGAGGTCATGGCCAAGGAGGCCATCGACGCGGTGCTGGACCTCGAAAAGATGGGCCTGCCGTTCAACCGCACGCCCGAGGGCCGCATCGACCAGCGCCGCTTCGGCGGCCACACCCGTGACCACGGCAAGGCTCCGGTGCGCCGCGCCTGCTACGCCGCCGACCGCACGGGCCACATGATCCTCCAGACCCTGTACCAAAACTGCGTCAAGCACAACGTTGAGTTCTACAACGAGTACTACGTCCTGGACCTCCTGACCGTCGAGGAAGACGCCGTGCGCGAGGACGGCACGCCGTTCAAGCAGAAGCGCGTTGCCGGCGTCGTGTCCTACGACCTCGCCTCCGGTGAGCTGCACGTCTTCCAGGCCAAGTCCGTGGTGTTCGCCTCCGGCGGCGCCGGCAAGGTCTTCAAGACCACCTCCAACGCCCACACCCTGACCGGTGACGGCATGGGCATCGCGTTCCGACGCGGCATCCCCCTGGAGGACATGGAGTTCTTCCAGTTCCACCCGACCGGCCTCGCCGGCCTCGGCATCCTGCTGTCCGAAGCCGCCCGCGGTGAAGGCGCCATCCTGCGTAACTCCGAGGGTGAACGCTTCATGGAGCGTTACGCCCCGACGATTAAGGACCTCGCCCCGCGTGACATCGTGGCCCGCTCCATGGCCAACGAGGTCCGCGAAGGCCGCGGCTGCGGACCGAACAAGGACTACGTGCTCCTTGACCTGACGCACCTTGAGCCGGCCCACATCGACGCCAAGCTGCCGGACATCACCGAGTTCGCCCGCACCTACCTCGGCGTTGAGCCCTACACGGAGCCGGTCCCCGTCTTCCCGACGGCGCACTACGCCATGGGCGGCATCCCCACCAACATCACCACCGAGGTCCTGCAGGACAACGACACTGTGGTTCCGGGCCTCTACGCTGCCGGCGAGGTGGCCTGCGTTTCCGTGCACGGCTCCAACCGCCTTGGCACCAACTCCCTGCTGGACATCAACGTGTTCGGCAAGCGCGCCGGCATTGCCGCCGCGGAGTACGCCAAGACGGCCGACTTCGTGGAACTGCCGGAGAACCCGGAAGCATTCACCATCCAGCTGCTGGATGTGGCCCGCAACGCGAACGGCACCGAGAAGGTCTCCGCGATCCGCAAGGAACTGCAGGACACCATGGACGCCAACATGCAGGTGTTCCGCACGGCAGAGACGCTGAACCAGGTCCTGAAGGACATCGAGTCCTTCGAGGAGCGGTACACGCGCATCAACGTCCAGGACAAGGGCAAGCGCTTCAACCTTGACCTGCTCGAGGCCGTTGAGCTCGGATTCCTGCTGGAACTGGCCCGGGTCATGACGGTTGCTGCCCTGCACCGTGAGGAATCCCGCGGCGGCCACTTCCGCGAGGACTTCCCGGACCGCGACGACGAAAAATTCATGAAGCACTCCATGGCGTACAAAGAAGACCACGCACCGGCCGACGGTTCCGCGGAGGAGGCAATCGCCGGTGTCCGGCTTGCCACCAAGCCGGTTGTCTTTACGCGCTACGAGCCGATGGTGAGGAAGTACTAATATGTCCGCTGAACTTGCTGAGCCAGCCTCCAAGATCGAACTTCCCGCCGGTGTTGGCGGCGGCGGGGAAATCCCGACGTTCGACATCACGCTGCGTGTCCGCCGCTACGACCCCGAGGTTTCGGCCGAAGCCCGCTGGGACGACTTCAAGCTGACCATGTACGGCACGGACCGCGTGCTGGATGCCCTGCACAAGATCAAGTGGGACATTGACGGCAGCGTCTCCTTCCGGCGTTCCTGCGCCCATGGGGTCTGCGGCTCAGATGCCATGCGCATCAACGGCCGCAACCGCCTCGCCTGCAAGACCCTGCTGAAGGACCTCGACACGTCCAAGCCCATCACGGTCGAGCCCATCAAGGGCCTGCCGGTGGAGAAGGACCTGATCGTGGACATGGAGCCGTTCTTCCAGTCCTTCCGCGAGGTCATGCCGTTCCTCATCAACAAGGGCCACGAGCCCACCAAGGAACGCCTGCAGTCCGCCGAGGACCGTGAGCGCTTCGACGACACCACCAAGTGCATCCTGTGCGCCGCGTGCACGTCCTCGTGCCCGGTGTTCTGGACCGACGGCCAGTACTTCGGCCCGGCAGCGATTGTGAACGCCCACCGGTTCATCTTCGACTCCCGTGACGATGCCGGCGACATGCGACTGGAGATCCTCAACGACAAGGAAGGCGTGTGGCGCTGCCGCACCACCTTCAACTGCTCGGAGGCCTGCCCCCGCGGCATCCAGGTCACCCAGGCCATCGCAGAGGTCAAGCAGGCCATCCTGGCCCGCAAGATCTAAGGATTAAACGCGGACGACGGCGTCGCTCACCACGTACGGTAAACGTACGGTGAGCGGCGCCGTCGTCGTTTTCTCCCCACCCGTCCCCCACGAAAGAAGACACCGTGCACCGCTCCGAAAAAGTCTCGTTCGAAGGCACCACCGGCGAACTGCTCTCCGGCGTCCTCGATGTGCCGGAAGGCCCGGTGAAGGGCTGGGGCGTCTTTTCGCACGGCTTCACGCTGGGCAAGGACAGTCCCGCGGCGTCCCGGATGTGCAAGGCGCTGGCGGACAACGGGATCGGCATGCTCCGCTTCGACAACGTGGGCCTTGGCGGCTCCGCCGGGCAGTGGTCCGCGGGGTCCTTCAGCCACAAGGTGGCGGACACTGTACGGGCAGCGGAGTACATGCGGGCCGAGGGCCGCGCCATTTCGCTCTTGGTGGGGCATTCCTTCGGCGGCGCCGCCGTGCTCGCGGCAGCGTCCGAAATCGCTGAAGTCGATGCCGTTGCGACCGTCGGGGCCCCCTTCTCCCCTAAGCATGTCGCCCACGTTTTCGATGCCGCCCTGGACAAGATCCTGAGCGAGGGCAGCGCCGAGGTGGACCTCGGCGGCAAGCGCGTGGAGATCCGCCGGCACTTCGTGGAGGATCTCGAGAACGCCGACCTCACGGACTGCATCCGGCGGCTGCACAAGCCGCTGATGGTGCTGCACTCCCCCACGGACAACACCGTGGGCATCGAGAACGCCAGCACCATCTTCCAGACCGCCCGCCACCCGCGGAACTTCGTCTCGCTGGAGGGCAGCGACCACCTGCTGACCGGCAAGGGGCAGGCCGCGCGGGCCGCGAAGATTATCGCGGCGTGGGCCGACCAGTACCTCGACGCCGGACACTGACGCCCACGGGGCGCGGATGCTCCGCCGGGTGCTGCCGCTCAACCGGTGTCTTTCCGGGCTGCACCTGCCGGGACCCCCAGCCCGTGGTCTTCGCTGCCGGGGCGGCCTTCAGGTCCTCCTCGCGGATAGCCGACCAGGCCGCGGAAACGAGATAGACCTGGCTGACCAGGTTGAACCAGATCAGCAGCCCGATGATGATGGCGAAGGGCGCCAGGATCGGGTTGCGTCCGGCGCCGGCCAGCAGTTCGGTGCTGAAGACCTGCAGGACCGTGGTGCCCACGCCGGCGAGGATGGTTCCTTCCAGCAGCGCCTGCCTCGAAAGTTTGAGGCCGCCGGCCAGACGGAACATGATGAGCGCCGTGATCCAGTTCAGCACGAGCGGGACGGCGATCTTGATCAGGGCCGCCAGCGGCCCTGCCACTGCGGGGTCCAGTCGGAGCTGCTCCATCGCCCAGCCCGCGGCGGTGCCGAACACCAGGGACGCACCCGAGCTGATGACCAGGGCGACGCCGAGCAGCAGCAGCGTACCGGCGTCGCGCAGTTTCATGACCACGGGATTGAGCTTGAGCGGCCCCAGCATCATCACACCCCGGAGTCCCTCCCGGAGGCCGGCGATCCAGCCCAGGGATGTGATGACGGTGACCACGGCGGCGATGACTGCCGTCCAGCCCAGACCGTCGGGGTTGAGGAGGTCCTTCGGATCCACCAGCCCGTCGCCGCCGTCGACCTTCAACAGGCCCGGGGCGCTTTGGGCCACGCTGGCGACGATCCGGTCCAGGAGTGCGGGCTGGCCGCGGAGCGCCAGCCCCGCGATGGAAAACCCGGTGGTGAGGAGGCCGGTGATGGAGAAGAACATGTTGAAGCCGGTGCCCGCGCTCATCAGCGGGCCGTGCTGCCGCGTGTAGTGCTGCCAGGCCCGCATCGGGCGGAAGGCGTTCAGCCTGGCCTGCAGCCATTGGGCCAGGGCCATCAACTGGGGAAACGCCCCCTTGCCGGACCTGCGGGCCTTGCCCCACTCCACCTGCTTGCGGATGACCTCAAGGTTGAGCCGCGCACGCTCAGTGGGGAGCGGTGGCTCCGTCGGCGTTTGTTGCTCGGAGGGCGTCCCGTTCGTCGTCTGGTTCGGTACCAAAGTCAAGCTCTTCCCGTAGCTGCCATATACCGTCAGTGTCGTGCTCGTAGAGTCCCATGCTAACCACCGGGAAGGTTGCCCTGTAGTCCTTCAGCACCGTTTCGGCCTCATCGAGGCTTTCCGGTGCGACGTCGTGGGCGATGGTCACGTGTGGGTGGTAGGGAAAGGGCAGCTCACGTTCGAGCGGTCCGGTCTGGAGCTTTTCGTGCAGGTCGACGCATTCCTGGAAGCCGTCCTCCACCTTGATGAACACCACCGGGGAGACGGGCCGGAAGGACCCCGTTCCGGCGATGGTCACCATGAACGGGGCCTGCGTCCGGGCCACCTCCCGCACGTGGTCGCGGGCCGCTTCCCAGTCGTGCGTGGGTGTGGTGGTCACGAGGGTGATGTGCGCCGGAATGACGGTGGCCATGGGGTCCCCGAAAGATGCCCGCCACCGCTGCAGTTCCTCGGCGATTTCAGGCGGGAAGCCCAGAATGACCCCGAGGCTCATTCCGTCGCTGACTCCGCTGCTGGCGGGCTTGGGGGCCGGCATCTCGCTAGCGGGCTCCGGCATACGGCAGGAAGCCAGTCTTGGCATAGACATCCTGGAGGGTGGCGGAGGCGATCGCGCGGGCCTTGTCGGCGCCGTGGGCCAGCAGCCGGTCCAGCTCCGCCGGGTCTGCCAGCAGTTCGTTGGCGCGGTCGCGGATCGGCGTGAGCCGCTCGGTCACCACTTCGGCGAGGTCAACCTTGAGGTGGCCGTACATCTTGCCCTGGTATTCGCCAACGAGGGCGTCCACGGACTTGCCGGTGATGGCCGAGTAGATGGTGAGCAGGTTGGACACGCCGGGCTTGGTTTCCCGGTCGAAGCGGATCTCCGTCTCCGTGTCCGTGACCGCCGACTTGATCCGCTTGGCCGTGACCTTGGGCTCGTCGAGCAGGTTGATCAGGCCAGCCGGGGATTCCGCGGACTTGGACATCTTTGCGGTGGGGTGCTGCAGGTCGTAGATCTTCGCCGATTCCTTCTGGATGAAGGGCTTGGGCACGGTGAAGGTCTCGCCGAAGCGGGTGTTGAAGCGTGCAGCGAGGTCACGGCTGAGCTCGACGTGCTGGCGCTGGTCCTCGCCGACTGGGACGCCGTGCGGCTGGTAGAGCAGGATGTCCGCCGCCTGCAGGATGGGGTAGGTGAACAGGCCCACGCTGGCGTGCTCGGAGCCCTGCTTGTGGGACTTGTCCTTGAACTGCGTCATGCGGGAGGCTTCGCCGAAGCCCGTGATGCAGTTCAGCACCCAGGCGAGCTGGGCGTGTTCGGGCACCTGGGACTGGACGAACAGCGTGCACTTGTCCACGTCCACGCCGCCGGCGATGTACTGCGCGGCCGTCACCCGTGTGCGGCGGGCCAGTTCGGCCGGGTCCTGCGGAACGGTAATGGCGTGCAGGTCCGGGATGAAGAAGATGGCGTCGTACTCGTCCTGCATCCGCACCCAGTTCACGAGGGCGCCGAGGTAGTTGCCAAGGTGCAGGGAATCGGCGGAAGGCTGCATGCCGGACAGGATGCGGTGGCGGATGCCGGCAGCCGGCTGGGTTCCGTTGGCTGCTTCGGGCTGCACAGCTGCGGCGTCGGTCACGGTGGAAGTGGAGGTCATTCGTCGGGGGCCTTTGGAGCTAGAGCCGGTAGTCCACTACCAGCGGGGCATGGTCAGAGAAGCGGGTGTCCCACGAGGGTGCCCGGTCCACGACGGCCTGCACTGCTGCGGCCGCGAGGTCGGGGGTGGCCAGGTGGTAGTCGATGCGCCAGCCGGTGTCGTTGTCGAAGGCCTGGCCGCGCTGCGACCACCAGGTGTAGGGGCCGTTGACGTTACCCGCCAGGCCCCTGTGGACATCCTTCCAGCCGATTTCCTCACCGAAGAAGCGGTCAAAGTAGGCGCGCTCCTCGGGCAGGAAGCCGGCACGCTTGACGTTGCCCTTCCAGTTCTTGATGTCCAGCTCGGTGTGGCCGACGTTCAGGTCACCGGTGACCAGGGCGTGGTCGCTGTGTTTGGTGAGCTCGGGAAGCCGTGTGCTCATGACATCCAGGAAGCGGTACTTGTCGTCCTGCTTGGGGGTGCCCGCCTCGCCGGAATGCACGTAGGCGCTCACAACGGTCAGCTGGGATGCGTTGCCTGCGGCGTCGCGGACCCGGAAGTCCGCCTCCACCCAACGGCCGGCGGTGGCGAAGTAGTCGTCCCCGATGTGGTCGCGGGTGACGAGGGGCTCCTCGCGGGAGGCGATGGCGACGCCGGCGCGTCCTTTGGCCTCGGCTTCGGCGTGCAGAATGTGCCAGCCTTCGCCGATGAGCTGGCGGACGATGGCGTCAGGCGCACGCACTTCCTGCAGGGTCAGGATGTCCACTTCGCGGGTCGCGAGCCACTCGGACATGCCTTTTTTATAGGCAGCACGGAGGCCGTTGACGTTAACTGTTGCGATGCGAAGGTGGTCCTTCTTCAATGCCGAGCTCACCCGTTCCACTCTAGTCGATGATGGTTCCGGTCACGGGCTCGCCGGAGCCGCCGGACGACTTGATCATGTCACGGGCGTTGGTGGCGGTGATCTCGATGGTCTCAAGGGCGCGGCGGATGGTGTCCTGGTCCGCGGCTGCGCCCTTGGCCCGTTCCTGCTCCACCACGCGCACCTGCACCTGCACGATCTTGAAGGAGTGGTCCAGCTTCATGTCCCGGAGTTCCTCCGCCTCGCCGCGTTCACGCACCAGGCGGGTTCCGCCGTGGTCGGCCGAAACGGTGGAGGGCGCGCGGCCGGTGGCGGCGTTGAACGCGTTGTGCGCCTCGTTGATCTTGGCGCCGGCCTTCCTGGCCGCCCGCTGGATGCTGAAGACCACGAAGGAGGCAAGCGCGAGCCAGAACAGTGCGATGACAGCAACAACCCAGCCGACGACGTCGTTCTGGTTGGCGGCGAAGATCACGGCCACCAGGAAGGCGGTGACCAGGACCAGCAGGCCCGGACCGCTGATACGGAACAGAGAGAATCCGCCCCGGCCCGGGGTGGATGACGACTTGGAGCTGCCCAGAGATTGCATGAAGCTATTCTCTCAAATCCGCGGAGCGCCCCAGGACGCTTCCACCGGCGGCGAACACCTGCCCTACTTCAGGAACAGACTCCGGAGCCTGCCCGTGGTGAGCATGAGGCCCAGCACGATCATCACCAGGTAGTAGCCCACGTGGATGGCTGTGGCGGGCGTGAAGGAAGCGGCACTGATCTGCCGCAGCAGCTCCACCCCGTGCCACAGCGGCATGGCCTGGATCAGCCACTGGATGTACTCGGGGTAGACGCTCAGCGGATAGAACGTGGCGCTGAACAGGAACATTGGCAGCATGATGAAGTTCACCCAATCCATCTGCTGAAAGGTCTTCATGAAGCTGGTGATGCCCATGCCGAAGCTGGCGAACCCGAAAGCGATCAGCACCGAGGCCGGAATCATCAGCAATGCCCACGGGGTGGTGATCAGGCCCATCACCGCCATGACCGCCGTGAACCCGGTGGCGTACAGCAGCCCGCGCAGCAGGGCCAGGAAGATCTCCCCGATGGCCACGTCCAGCGGCCCGAGCGACGTGTACAGCATCCCCTGGTAGAGCCTGGCGAAGTTCATCTTGAAGAACACGTTCCAGGTGGAGTCGTACACCGCCCCGTTCATGGCCGAAACCGCCAGGAGCGCCGGTGCGATGTACGCCGCGTAGCTGATTTCCTGGCCGCCCGGCCCGGCAACCGAGCCCACCACGGCACCCATCCCGACGCCCATGGAAATCAGGAACAGCACCGGCTCGAAGAACCCGGACAACATGACCAGCCAGTTGCTGCTCTTGGTGGCCATCAGCCCGCGCCCGATCACCGCACGCGCGTTGCGTGAGTACAGCGGGCCGAAGCGCCGGTTCCGGGCTTCGGCCGTGACGGCGTGGCCCTGGGTCAGGACTGTCACTGCCCCATCCTCCTTGCGAATTGGCGCTTGGTGAGGACCCAGCCGAACCAGGCCAGGGCCAGCAGGAACACGACGTGGACGATGGTCAGGGCCGGGGATTCCTCGTAGCCGAAGGTCATCACCCGGCCCAGCTCCGTGCCGTGCCAGATGGGCGAGATCCAGCCGACCCAGCGGACCAGGACGGGCAGCGTGTCCAGCGGGAAGAACGTGCCGGAGAACAGGAACAGCGGCATGACGATGAAGCGCATCACCATCGCGAACTGGCCCTTGTCCTCCTTGATGGATGCCGCGTAGGCCATGAGCGGCAGCCCGAACGAGAGACCGGCCAGGGTTGCCACCAGCACGGAGCCCCAGCCCCAGCCGCTGGGTGATGCCCCAAACATGGCGACGATGACGAAGTAGATGACGGACTGCAGCAGGAACCGCAGGGTCACCGCGATGATCTGACCGCCCGCGATCTGCTCCGGGGTCAGCGGTGAGGCGTGCGGCCCGTAGTAGACGCGGCGCCATTTGAAGCCGTCCATCACCGGGAAGGTGAACTCGTTGGCTGCCGTCATGACCGCGGCGGACACCAGCAGGGCCGGGGCGATGAAGGCGATGTAACTGACCCCGCCGAACGCGGTGGCGCTGTTGGTGTCCACCAGCGTGGCCAGGCCGACCCCCATCGCGAACAGGTACGCCGCCGGCTGTCCCACGCTGTACAGGAAGATGGACCAGCCGTAGCCCTTCATGACGCGCAGGACCTGCTCGGCGTAGAAGAACGCGCCCCAGCGCCGCGCCCTGGCGGCCGACACCTCCGGAGCGTGGGCACGCAGGGTGCGTCCCGCCGTCGGGCCTTCCGGTGAATCCCCGACGGCGGCGGGCCCGGTGGCTGCCCCGGCGGCGCGCCCGCCGGCCGGCACAGCAGGCGACGGCTCAGTCAACGAGGCTCCTGCCGGTGAGCCGGAGAAACACGTCCTCCAGCGATGACCTGCGCACCAGCGACGTCAGTGGCCGCAGTCCGCGCGCGGAGACTTCCTCCAGCGCCGCCTCGCCGTCGTGCGTGTAAATGAGCACCCGGTCCGGGAGCGTTTCCAGGCGTTCGCCGATGCCCTCCAGCTCGGCACCGATGCTGGCGTTGCGCTCCGACCCGAACCGCAGCTCCAGGACCTCGCGGGTGGAGTAGTCCCGGATGAGCGAGGCCGGCGAGCCCTCGGCCATGATCCGGCCCTTGTCCACCACGATCAGCCGGTCGCACAGCTGCTCGGCCTCGTCCATGTAGTGCGTGGTGAGGATCAGCGTGACGCCCTGCTCCTTCAGCCGGAAGAGCCGGTCCCAGAGGATGTGCCTGGCCTGCGGGTCCAGGCCCGTGGTGGGCTCGTCGAGCAGCAGGATGCGGGGCTCGTTGATGAGCGAGCGTGCGATGGTGAGGCGGCGCTTCATGCCACCGGACAGGGCGTCCACCTTGGACCTGGCCTTGTCCGTCAGCTGGGCGAATTCGAGCAGCTCGTCCGCCTTCGGCTTGAGGTAGCTCATGGGCAGGCCGAAGTAGCGGCCGTAGACCAGCAGGTTGTCCCGGACCTTGAGTTCCTCGTCCAGGTTGTCCTGCTGCGGCACCACGCCCAGGTGCGCGCGCACCTCGGGACCGTTCTGCTCGGGGTCCAGGCCCATGATGGTCAGGTTTCCGGAGGTCCGCTGGGATACTCCGCCGATCATTTTCATGGTGGTGGACTTCCCCGCGCCGTTGGGCCCGAGGAGCCCGAAGGACTCCCCCGCCGGAACGCTGAAGGAAATGCCGTCGACGGCGGTGACGTCGCCGTAGGTCTTGGTCAGGTTCTCGGCGGTGATCACATACCGCGGCGCGGCGGGCAGAGTTTCGTTGTCGGGCACAGGCTTCTTGGAGGTTCCTTCAGCGGAATGGAGTTCGGGCACCCCATTACGCTAGTACGCGGCGTTAGCCAAAGGAATAGCTAAATCTCAAAACCCCCGGAACAGCAACGCGGGGTCAGATATCGCCCAATGTGGCCGCATCATTGGGCGATATCTGACCCCGCGTTGCGGTTGGCGTTACCGGCGGTTGCCCCTGGAGTCTCCCCGAGAGTCCCCGCGGAGGACCTCCAGCCGCTGCCGGTATTCGGTCTCGTCGATTTCGCCCCGTGCGTAGCGCTCACGCAGGACGCTTTCGCCGCCGCGGGCGGTGGCCCACTCGTGGTTCCGCCGCCAGGTGCGCCGGGCGAAAAAGATGATCAGTCCGATCACCAGGATCCAGAACAGCGGGAACAGCAGGAACCACGGCGAGAATCCGCCCGCCCACGGGCCGTGGGCGACGGGGTCGGCCAGCAGCTGCGCGGCCTGGACCGCGAACGCGGTGGCTAGGGATGAAGTCATGTCATGCTCCCAAAATCTCGGTACGGGCCGGCCTTCGGCTCTGATTCGAGTCTGGCCGTCCGACGCCGGCAGGTCGTCCGACGCCGGGAGTCACCTTGGGGTGCCCCGCGTACTCCGCCGGGAGTCCCGCCCCTGCTGCCTCGGCCGGGTCTGCGCCTAACCCGCCCAGCCGGGCCGGACGAGGCCCGATTCGTAGGCCAGCACCACCAGCTGCGCGCGGTCGCGGACCAGCAGCTTGGTCATGATGCGCGAGACGTGGGTTTTGGCGGTGAGCGGCGTGATCACCAGACGTTCCGCGATCTCCGCGTTGTTCAGGCCCTCCCCCACGAGCCGCAGCACCTCGCGTTCGCGTTCGGTGATGTTCGCCAGCGACACCGGAGCCATGGTCGCCCGGGACTGCAGCGCCAGCTGCGCCATGATGCGCCGGGTGACCGACGGGGAGAGCAGGGCGTCGCCGTCATGCACTACCCGGACGGCGCGGAGCAGCTCCTCGGGTTCGGTGTCCTTCACCAGGAACCCTGCCGCGCCGGCGCGCACCGCCTCCGCGATGTATTCGTCCAGTTCGAAGGTGGTGAGGATGATGATGCGGGTGCCGGTGAGGCCCTGGTCGGCCATGATTTTGCGGGTGGCCTCCAGCCCGTCCGTCTCGGGCATCCGGATGTCCATCAGCACCACGTCGGGACGCTCACGGGCGGCCAGGCGGACGGCGTCGCGGCCGGTTCCGCACTCGGCCACCACCTCCATATCCGGTTCGGCGTTCAGGAGGGCGCGGAAGCCGGCACGGATGAGGGTCTGGTCGTCGGCCAGCAGGATGCGGATCACGGCGCCTCCCGTGCCGGTCCGGCCGGCGGCCACGCCACCGGTATCACGGCCCGGACCCGCCAGCCCGGGCGCAGCGGCGCCATGTTCAACGACGCCAGGTGCAGCGAACCGCCCACGGCGGCCGCCCTCTCCCGCATCCCCGTCACTCCGTTCCCTTCCGGCACCCCGGCGGCCCCGGCGCCGTCGTCGTCAACGGTCACGGTGAGCTGCGTTCCGGGGTTCCCCGCCGGCGGCGGGCCCTCCAGGGCAAGGACGACGGCGGCCTTCCGGGCGCCGGAATGCCGCACCACGTTGGTCAGGGCTTCCTGGACGATCCGGTACGCCGCTTCCTGGACGGCATCGGGCAGCTGCTGCACAGCAGTTGCCTCCGACTGGGTCACGCTGACCTCGAGCCCGGCGCGGCGGGCGTCGTCGGCGAGGGCCGGAATCCGGTCCAGCCGCGGCGGAGGCGCGGGGGTGAGCGGGGCGTCCTCCCGGAGCACGCCCAGCAGCTGGCGGATCTCGGCCAGCGAATCCTTGCTCGCGGCCTTGATGGCCTCCAGCGCGGGCCGGAACTGCTCCGGGTCTTTCTCCCCGAGGTGCAGCGCCACGGAGGCGCGGACGTTGATGAGCGATAGGGAATGCGCAACGACGTCGTGGATGTCGCGGGCCAGTGCCAGCCGGTATTCGTCACGGGCGGCCTGCTCGCGGGCCTCCCGCTGGCGGTGCCGTTCCGCCACGCGCTCGGTGCGCAGCCGGATGCCCTCCCCCACCAGCACGAGAATGGCCAGCCACGAGGTGCCGGCGAAGGCCCGGACCACGGCGAACTCGTCGCCGCTGGCTGCCGCGCCGGCCACCAGGACGGCTGCACATGCGCCGGCCACGGCCCAGGTCTGCCAGCGCTTCCCGGCCGCGGCCGAGAGCACGATCGCCAGCGCCAGCGCCAGGAACACGGGCCCCCACGCATAGCCAAGGGCCAGGTACGCGCCAACGGACACAGCGGCGGCCGGAAGCATCACCAGCGGGGCGCGGCGCCGCAGCGACAGCGCGGCCGGTCCTGCCAGCACCAGGACGAACGCAAGGGCATCCAGTGGCCGGTGGTCAGGCTGCCGGGCCGAGGCGAAGACGGTGCCCACCACCTCGAAGATGGCCACGGCAACCACGATGGCTGCTGTGGGCGGTCCCCGGAAACGGCGCTGCATGTTTCCGAGCCTAGCCGGGAAGGCCGCACGCGTCGTCGGCTTAACGGCGCAGGGCGCCTACTCCCGGAGGAGTAAGCGCCCTGCGCCCCACCGGCACCCCAACCTCGCAAGCTCGGTCAGGGACCCCTGCCGGCGTGGGCCCGGGCGTGGGCCCAGCTCAGTGGCTAAGCGATGCCCGCCTGGCGTTCCGCGGTTTCCACCACGTTGGCCAGGAGCATGGCGCGGGTCATCGGACCCACGCCGCCCGGGTTCGGGGACAGCCAGGCTGCGACGTCGGCGGCGCCGGGGTGCACGTCTCCGGTGACCACCGCCTTGCCGGTGCCGTCGTCAACACGGCTCACGCCGACGTCGAGCACGATGGCCCCCGGCTTGAGGTCCTCCGCCTTGACCAGGTGCGGCACGCCGGCCGCGGCGATCACGACGTCGGCCTGCCGGAGTTCGGCGGGCAGGTCGGCGGTGCCGGTGTGGGCCAGCACGACCGTGGCGTTGACGTCCTTGCGGGTCAGCAGCAGGCCTACCGGGCGGCCGATGGTCACGCCGCGGCCCACCACGAGGACGCGCTTGCCCTTCAGGTCAATGCCGTGCCGGCTGAGCAGTTCCACGCAGCCCTTGGGAGTGCAGGGCAGCGGGGACTTCATGGGGCCGCTGATGTTGGCCACGAGCCGGCCCAGGTTCATCGGGTGCAGGCCGTCGGCGTCCTTGTCCGGATCCATGGCCTCCAGGATGACGTCCTGGTCGATGTGCTTGGGCAGCGGCAGCTGGACGATGTAGCCCGTGCACTCCGGGTTGTCGTTCAGCTCGCGGACCACGGCCAGGAGCTCGTCCTGGGTGGTTTCCTCGGGCAGGTCGCGGCGGATGGAGTTGATGCCCACCTCGGCGCAGTCCTTGTGTTTGCCGCCCACGTACCAGGTGCTGCCGGGGTCGGACCCCACCAGAATGGTGCCCAGTCCCGGAGTGACGCCCTTGGCCTTGAGTGCGGCCACGCGTTCGGTCAGTTCGGCCTTGATGGCAGCGGCGGTAGCCTTGCCGTCAAGGATCTGCGCGGTTTTTGCGGTTTCAGTCACGGATCACCACTGCTCGTGCTGCGGGTACAGCGGGAAGTCGGCAGCGAGCTTGTCCACGCGGGCCTGCAGGGCCTCCACGTCGGTGGCGGAACCGGACTTCAGCGCGGTGGCGATGATCTCGGCAACCTCGGTGAATTCGGTGGCGCCGAAGCCGCGGGTGGCCAGGGCCGGGGTGCCGATGCGCAGGCCGGAGGTGACCATCGGCGGGCGCGGGTCGAACGGCACGGCGTTGCGGTTGACGGTAATGCCCACGGAGTGCAGGAGGTCCTCGGCCTGCTGGCCGTCCAGCTGCGAGTTGCGCAGGTCGACCAGCACCAGGTGGACATCGGTGCCGCCGGTGAGGACGGAGACGCCGGCCTCGGCAACATCGGACTGGTTGAGGCGGTCGGCGATGATCTTGGCGCCTTCCAGGACGCGCTCCTGGCGCTCCTTGAATTCGGCGGTGCCGGCGATCTTGAAGGCAACGGCCTTGGCGGCGATGACGTGCATGAGCGGGCCGCCCTGCTGGCCCGGGAAGACGGCTGAGTTGAGCTTCTTGGCCCATTCCTGCTTGGCCAGGATGACGCCGGAGCGCGGGCCGGACAGCGTCTTGTGCACGGTGGAGGTGACGACGTCGGAGTGCGGCACCGGGCTCGGGTGCAGTCCCGCGGCGACGAGGCCGGCGAAGTGCGCCATGTCGGTCCAGAGCAGGGCACCAACTTCATCGGCGATGGAGCGGAAGGCTGCGAAGTCGAGGTGGCGCGGGTATGCGGACCAGCCGGCAATGATGACCTGCGGCTTCTCGGCGATGGCCTGCTCGCGCAGCTTGTCCATGTCGATCCGGAAGGTGTCTTCCTCGACCTGGTAAGCGGCAACTTCGTAGAGCTTGCCGGAGAAGTTCAGCTTCATGCCGTGCGTCAGGTGGCCGCCGTGCGCCAGGGAGAGGCCCAGGATCTTGTCGCCCGGGGTGATCATGGCGTGCAGCGCGGCCGCGTTGGCCTGCGCGCCGGAGTGCGGCTGGACGTTGGCGTATTCGGCGCCGAACAGGTCCTTGACCCGGTCGATCGCCAGCTGCTCGGCGACGTCCACGTACTCGCAGCCGCCGTAGTAGCGGCGGCCCGGGTAGCCCTCGGCGTACTTGTTGGTCAGAACGGAGCCCTGGGCTTCCATGACCGCGCGGGGCGCGAAGTTTTCGGAGGCGATCATTTCCAGGGTGCCGCGCTGGCGGCCGAGTTCCTGGTCCAGTACTGCGGCGATCTCGGGGTCGAGTTCAGCCAGCGGCTGGTTGCTGACAGAGGAGGTGCTAACGGAAGTCGGTGAAGTAGTCACGAAGAACTCCTGGCTAGGGATGGGCACTGCTAAAGGTCAGGCTACCGGCTGGAACGTTGCTCCGCCCTTCGATGACCATCATCCGGAAATGGTTCCGGGCGCAGGTCTGCTACGGGCGCCGCAGCGCACTGGGTGGCTGCTCTTCGAGAAGCGCAGCGCTACCGGCAAAACATGACCCTCGGCCCAGGCGTACGATCCGTGGTCTTCGTGAGTGCCGCTCCCTGGTGGTTAGCCACCCAAACGCCAGTTGCGACGCCACCACAGTATCAAAACCGGAACCGACGCGCGGGTAGGCTGTTCTTCGTGAATGAAGACCAGCTCGCCAAATCGTACGTAGTAACCCTGTCCTGCCCTGACCGCCCCGGAATTGTGCACGCCGTAGCCGGCGCCCTGCTCGTGGCGGGCTGCAATATTACGGACTCACAGCAGTACGGCAGCGAGTCCACCGGCACCTTCTTCATGCGCGTGGAAGCCACCACCACCGCATCCCAAAGCGAAGTGGTTGCTGCCCTGGAGCCGGTTGCCGAAGCCTTCGGCATGCAGTGGAACCTGAACCCCGTCGGCCGCAAGGTCCGTACCCTGCTGATGGCCAGCAAGTCCGCCCACTGCCTGAACGACCTCCTGTTCCTGCAGCGCTCGGGCACCCTGCCCATCGAGATCCCCGCGATCGTCTCCAACCACCGCGACCTGGCGGGCTTGGCCGAGTTCTACGGCATCCCGTTCCACTACATCCCGGTGACGCCCGACACCAAGGACCAGGCCGAGGACCAGCTGCGCAAGATCATCGCCGAGGAGGGCGTCGAACTGACCGTCCTCGCCCGCTACATGCAGATCATCTCGGATGACCTGTGCACCGAGCTGACCGGCAAGGCCATCAACATCCACCACTCCTTCCTGCCCTCCTTCAAGGGCGCCAAGCCCTACCACCAGGCCCATGCCCGCGGCGTGAAGCTGATCGGGGCCACGGCGCACTACGTCACCGCCGCGCTGGACGAGGGCCCAATCATCGAGCAGGAAGTCATCCGCGTGGACCACGCGCGCACGCCGGAGCAGTTCGTGCAGATGGGCCGGGACGTGGAGGGCCGCACCCTGGCCCAGGCCGTGCAGTGGCACGCCGAGCACCGCGTGCTCCTGGATGGCAACCGGACGGTCGTCTTTAACTAACTGATTCCTGTTTGGAACTAACTGATTCCTGTTTGGCCGACTTGCCGTCGCCGCCTAAAACCGCCGCGGGCAGATGCCCGCGGCGGTTTGGGTCCCGGGGACGGTTCACACGCAAGGGGTTTTAACCAAGACTGGTTAACACGATGACTCTGCTGACAGAAACCTCGCTGGAACCGTTCATCGCCCTGCTCAAGGCCCAGGGAAGGCACGCCGTGCTGGACGTATGCTGTGGTCCGGGCGACGACGGCGTCCGGTTTGTCCAGGCCGGCATCCACTACACAGGCGTTGATCCCTTCGGCGGCAACGTCCGGTACGCCATGGCCCGCCGCCTGAGCGTGTCCGTGGCAGAGCCCACGAGCCTGCCCTTCGCCGCGAACACGTTCCCGGCGATCTGGGCGGTCCAGTCACTGGAGGGGCTCACGGCAGACCAGGCGGACGACGTCGTGCGCGAACTTGAGCGGGTGGCAGAACCGGGTGCGCCGATCGCCGTCGCCCTTCCCTGACCGCCGCCCTACCTGACCGCCTCTTTAGGACGGCGGCGACCCGAGCCGCACGCGGACGGCGGCGCCGGCGCAGAGGATGACCGCAAGTCCGCCGACGACGGTGGCCCACGTCAGCTGCTCGCCGAGCAGCAGCGCAGCCCAGCAGATGCTCATCACCGGCTGGGCGAGCTGCACCTGGCTCACCTGCGCCATCGGCCCGATGGCAAGGCCGTGGTACCAGGCGAAGAAGCCCAGAAACATGCTGACGACGCCGAGGTAAGCGAAGGCGGCCCACTGCACCGCCGTGCCCGCGGGCGGCTGCTGGGACACGGAGACAGCAACAAGAACCACCATCACGGGCGAGGCGAGGACGAGGGCCCAGGATATGGTCTGCCACGCGCCAAGCTCGCGGGCCAGCAGGCCGCCCTCTGCATACCCCACGGCGGCGGCCAGCACGGCACCGAAGAACAGCAGATCCGTCCACTGCAGCTGGCCGAAGCCACCTGGCTGCGCAAGGGCGAAGGCAACGGCGGCAACCGCTCCCGCTCCGGTCGCGATCCAGAACCCTGTTCGTGGACGCTCATGGCCGCGGAGTGCCGACATCGTCGCCGTCGCAGCCGGGAGCAGGGCGATCACTACGGCCCCATGGCTGGCCGGCGCAGTGGTGAGCGCGAAGGAGGTGAGCAGGGGGAACCCGGCGACGACCCCTCCGGCGACCACCGCCAGGCGAAGCCACTCCCTGCCGCGGGGCAGGCGCTGCCGCGTCAGCGCGAGGGCCGCGGCGGCCAGGGCAGCCGCCACCACCGCCCGGGCCGAGCCAATGAACAGCGGTGAAAGCCCCTCGACCGCGAGGCGGGTAAAGGGAACGGTGAACGAGAAGGCCGCCACTCCCAGGAGGCCCCACCAGATTCCGGCGTGATTGCGGGCAGACGCAACGGGGGACGATCCGGCGGGGGACGATATCACTGTGCGAACTGGAACAGTAGCGCTACTATTGTCTCTCATGAATGACGATAGCAGTTCCCGCATTGCGTCGCGACTGAGGCAGTGGGTTGCAGCGGCGGTGCCGGGATCGAGACTGCCGTCGACGCGGTCGCTCGTCGCGGAGTACCAGGCCAGCCCCGTGACCGTTCAGAAGGCATTGCAGACCCTCACGAGGGAAGGCGTCATCGAAAGCCGGCCAGGCGTGGGGACATTCGTGCGCGCTGTCCGGACCGCGCGGCCGTCGGACTACGGCTGGCAGACGGCGGCCCTGCGTTCACCGCAGGCGCCGCTTCGGCCCGGCTCTGCGGCAATGCGCACCGCACCTAACGATGTCATTGCGTTCCATTCCGGTTATCCGGACCGCGAGCTCCTGCCCGAGCGGCTGGTGCGTTCCGCGCTCACACGGGCGGCCCGCGGCGAGGCAGCGCTGTCCCGGCCCCCGGCGGCGGGGCTGCCCGAACTGCAGTCCTGGTTTGCCCACGAACTCGCAAGTTCCACCCCGGCCGGATTTGCCCCGCCAACCCCGAGTGACGTCGTCGTACTTCCCGGCAGCCAAAGCGGCCTCAGCTCCATCTTCAGGGCACTGGTCGGTTACGGGCAGCCGCTGCTCTTGGAATCGCCGACCTACTGGGGAGCCATCCTTGCCGCGGCGCAGGCAGGCGTCCGGGTCATTCCCGTGCCCAGCGGCGCCGGCGGACCGGACCCGGACGAGCTGGCCCGCGCCTTCGAAGAGACGGGGGCACGGATGTTTTATGCCCAGCCGAACTACGCGAACCCCACCGGCGCGCAATGGGACGACCGGCGCGGCGAACAGGTGCTGGACGTCGTCCGCCGGAACGGCGCATTCCTCCTCGAGGACGACTGGGCACACGACTTCGGCATCACCACCACGGCCCAGCCCGTGGCGGCCCGCGACGATTCCGGCCACGTCGTGTATCTCCGTTCGCTGACCAAGAGCGTCTCCCCCGCTGTCCGCGTAGCCGCCGTCATCGCCCGCGGCCCGGCGCGGGACCGCATCCTGGCCGACCGGGCAGCAGAGTCAATGTATGTCAGCGGCCTGCTCCAGGCTGCCGCACTCGACGTTGTCACGCAGCCGGCCTGGCAGACCCACCTGAGAAGCCTCCGGCACCAGCTCCAGTCCCGCCGCGATCTCCTGCTCACGAGCCTGGTCCAGCACGCACCGCAGGCCCACATCGAGAATGTCCCCAAGGGCGGCCTGAACCTCTGGGCACGCCTTCCGGACGGGACCGACGTCGAACAGCTCGCCCGCAACTGCGAAAGCGCCGGCGTCATCATTGCCGCCGGAACGGAGTGGTTCCCTGCCGAACCGGCGGGGCCGTTCATCCGGCTCAACTACGCGGGTCCCAACCCGGGTGCCTTCCCCGAAGGCGCCCGGGTACTCGGCCAGCAGCTCTCGCGAGGCATCGGGTAAGTCCGCGTTCTGCGGGCACCTAGGATGGGAAGTGGTCTGGGTGCGCAACGTCTTGGATGCACAGAGTCTTTGGTGCACAGCGTCTTTGGTGCACCACGCCGGCAGGACGCCGGCCAGGCCACCGCAATGGGAAAGGACAGCTTCTTGGGCTACGTGTATCTGGCACTGGCGATCGCCGCGGAGGTCCTGGGCACCAGCCTCCTGAAATCGACCGAAGGATTCAGCCGGCTCTGGCCCAGCGTCTGGTGCCTGGCGTCCTACGGCATTGCCTTCGCGCTCCTGTCGCAGGTGATCAAGAGTGTGCCGGTCGGGGTGGCGTATGCCCTCTGGTCAGGCCTCGGGACGGTTGCCATCGTGGCCATCGGCGCCGTCTTCCTCGGCGAGGAACTGAACCTGATGAAGGTCCTGGGGATCGCACTGGTGGTTGCCGGCGTCGTCGTGTTGAATGTCGGCGGAGCACACTGACGGACTCCCCGGCAGGAGATCTTATGGCGGCCTTCCTTTCACCGTCCACTGGGCGGCAGCTCAAAGCCGTGCTGTTCGACACCTTCGGAACGGTGGTCGACTGGCGGTCCGGCGTGGCCGCGGAGCTCGGGAGGTTCGCGGAGAAACACGGGCTCGCACTGGACCCGTTCGATCTGGCGGACAAATGGCGGGCGGAGTACCAGCCGTCCATGGAAGCGGTCCGCTCGGGCCAACGCGGCTACGTTCCGTTGGACCAGCTGCATCTGGAAAACCTGAAGCGCATCCTCGAATGGAGCGGGCTCTCCCCGTCCGGCTTTGCAGGCGAGGATCTCGAGGAACTCAACGGCGCCTGGCAGCGGCTGCCCGCGTGGCCGGATGTCCGTGCTGGCCTGCACCAGTTGAGGGGCCGCTACGTCATCGGGCCGCTGTCCAACGGGAACACCGCCCTGCTGGTCAATATGGCCAAGAACGCCGGGCTCCCATGGGATCTAGTGGTGGGCCTGGACCTGCTCCGGGTCTACAAGCCCGATCCCGCGGCCTATCTCGGCGCCGCCTCTTTCCTTCGGCTCCACCCGGGCGAGGTCATGCTGGTTGCCGCCCACAACGGGGATCTTGGCGCGGCCCGGGCCGCCGGGCTGGCCACCGCGTTCGTCCCGCGGGCAACCGAGCACGGGCCGGGGCAGACCACGGACCTGGCCCCGGAATCCAACTGGGATGCCGTGGCGCCGGACTTCATCCAGCTGGCACGCACCCTCACCCTCTCGGATTGAGTTTTCGTCCAGATATCGCGACTTAAACGCCCCGGAAGTCGCGACAAGTGGACAAAAACTCCAAAGGAGGGGGCATCCGTCCATGGTGTCCTAGGCTTGGGGGCATGGCTCCCATTTACCCCTTCGCCGGTGACACGCCGGACATCCACCCCTCCGTTTTCGTTGCGCCGACGGCGTCCGTCATCGGCCGCGCCACGCTCGCCGAGGACGCCAGCGCGTTCTACGGCGTCTCCGTGCGGGCCGATACCGCCGCCATCACCGTGGGCACCGGCAGCAACCTGCAGGACAACGTGGTCCTGCATGCCGACCCCGGCTTCCCCTGCAGCGTCGGGGCGCGCGTCAGCGTCGGGCACAGCGCCGTCGTCCATGGCTGCACCGTCGAGGACGACTGCCTCATCGGCATGGGCGCCACCATCCTCAATGGGGCGGTGATCGGCGCCGGCTCGCTCGTGGCGGCCGGCGCCGTCGTGCTGGAAGGGACGGTAGTCCCGCCCCGCTCGCTGGTGGCCGGGGTCCCGGCCAAGGTCCGCCGGGAACTCACCGATGAGGAGTTCGACGGCGTGAAGGGCAACGCTGCCCGCTACCGCGAGCTCGCCCGGGCGCACCGCGAACTCCACGCCAGCAAGTAGGTCGCAGCACAGGGCCTTCCCAGCGCTGGGAACGCCCTGAAGTGCTACTTAGTTGGGCCCGGCGCGTCAGTCCAGGCTGATGGGGCTAGTCCAGGCTGATCGGGCCCAGCTCGTCCAGCAGGTCGCCGGGGCCGGGGTTGCCGGGTGCCGAAGAGCCGCCGAGGTGGTTCACCACGCCCCACACCGCGTTCAGCCCCGTGGTCACGGCGCCCTCGGCCCAGCCGGCGGTGAAGGACACGTCATCGCCGGCGAGGAAGATGCCGCGCTGGTTTTCCGGCAGCCTGTCCTGTTTGAAGTGCGTGAAGAGCCGCTGCTGGTAGCGGTAGTGCCCGGGCAGGTTCGCCTTGAACGCGCCCATGAAGTTGGGGTCGGCCTCCCAGGAGACGGTGATCGGCTGGCCCACGATGTGGCTGGCGATGTCCACGCCGGGGTAGATCTGCTCGAGCGAGTGCAGCATCAGCTCCACGCGTTCGTCGGCGTCGAGCGCCAGCCACTTCAGCGCGTCGTCGTTCCAGGTGTAGGACAGCAGGATGACGGCGGGCTGGTCCGGGCCGTTGTCCAGCAGGTAGGTGGCGCGGTTGAGCCGGTCCGTGAGCGTCATGGACAGCACCTCCCGGCCTGTTTCCGGATCGATGTCCTTCCAGAAGGGCCGGTCCACCATCACGAACGTCTTGGACGATTGCATGTAGTGTGAGCGCTCGATCGCCGTCCACAGCTCCGCCGGGAACAGGGCCTCCTCGGTGTGGATCCGGGTGGACAGCAGCCACGACTGGCAGGTGGTGACCACTGCCGGGTAGGAGGCTTCCCTCCCCCAGCGCTCCCGGATCCGGAGGTTGCCGTCGCTGTCCCGGCTGATCCGCTCCACCGCTCCCCGGGGGGAGCCTGAGTGCAGGGACGCCAGGGATGTCCCCTCCGGCCAGTGCACCATGCCCGACGGCGCGTGGCGCCAGAGTGCCTCGGGGAGCCTTTGCGCTCCCCCGGCGATGAGCCGGTGCTGGTCGTCGGCGTCGGTGTAGACGACGCGGAGGATTTCCAGGATGGAGTTGGGGAAGTCGGTGTCCCAGCCGCCGGTGCCGAAGCCAACCTGGCCGAACGCCTCGCGGTGCGCGAAGCCCGCCTTCCGGAACGCCTGGCTGCCGGCGATGAAGCCGTAGAACGTCTCCTCGTCCAGCTCGGGAAGGAGCTCGTTCCAGAGTTCCTTGATCCGGGCCGTGTCCCGCGCCCGGATGGCCTCCTGCATCTGGGTGAACTGCGCGCCGTCGTTCACGGCCGCTTTCCAGGCGTCGGCGACTTCGCGGAAAAACGGCGGCAGGTCCGCCGACGTGGTGGCGTAATGCTTCTGCCCTGCCAGCTCAATCACGGTGCTGGAGGTGGCCGGGGCCAGCGGGTTGGGGAAGTCCTGCGTCTCCAGTCCCAGCAGATCCACATAGTGGTAGAACGCCTTGCCGGAAACCGGGAATCGCATGCCGCCCAGATCCGCCACCACGTCCGGGGCCGCGGGGAAGCTGGCAGTGCGCAGCCGCCCGCCCAGCTGGTCAGCCTCGTAGAGCACCGGACGCAGCCCGAGCTTCATCAGTTCGTAGGCCGTCACCAGCCCGGACAACCCGGCGCCCACCACGGCGACTTCGGTGCCGTGCAGCTCCGGCGGGACCGACCCCAGCCCGTCCGGGTGGGACAGGTAGTGGTCGTAGCTGAACGGGAAGTCGGGGTTCAGCATGGTCACCGGGGCCTGGTCCGGCGCTCCGGCTCCCGGCAGGCCGGGCGCGGTGGTCGTGGTGCTGGACGGGTCGAAGGCCGGCAGTTCGGTGGCGGTTGTCATGGAAGGTCTGTCTCCGTGGTCTCGTGTGTTGTCTTACTGGTGGGGATGGTCTGTTCAGCGGGTGCAGGCGCTGCGGAAAAATCACGGCCGGATAGTTCACGGTATTCCTCCTGCCCCAGTGCGGCTACCCGTGAGTGCCGCCGGCCGTAACCGAGGTAGGCGGCAAGGCCCACGAGCATCCAGACTCCGAAGGTCACCCACGTGTCTGCACCCAGGTTGGCCATCAGGTAGATGCACATCAGCGCGCCCAGGATCGGCGTGAGCGGAAACAGCGGAACCCGGAAAGTGCGCCTGAGCTCCGGCCGGGTGCGGCGGAGATGGATGACTGCCACGTTCACGAGGGCGAACGCAAACAGGGTGCCGATGCTGGTGGCGTCCGCGAGCGCGCCCAGCGGGACCAGCCCTGCGGTGAGGGCGACGGCGGTCCCCACGATCAGCGTTCCGGCCACTGGTGTGCCGGTGCGGTGGGAGACGCGGCCAAAGATGCGGGGAACCAGCCCGTCGCGGGACATGGACAGAAGGATGCGGGTCTGTCCGTAGAGCACGGTCAGCACGATGCTGGCGATGGCGAGGACAGCGCCGACGGCGAACACCAGCGCGATCCACGGCTGGCCGGTGATTTCCTCCAGGATCTTCACCAGTGCAGCCTCGGTGCCGTCGAACCAGCCCCAGGGGCGGGCGCCGATTGCTGCCACCGCGACGAGCACGTAGATGGTGGTGACGATCAGCATGGACAGCATGATGGCCCGGGGCAGGTCGCGCTTGGGGTTGCGGGCTTCCTCGCCCGCGGTGGAGGCGGCGTCGAAGCCGATGTAGGAGAAGAACACCCGGGAGGCGGCTGCCGAGACGCCGGCGGCGCCCATCGGCAGGAGCGGTTCGAAGTGGCCGCCGTTGAAGGCGGTGAAGGCCACGGCGCAGAAGAAGACCAGGATGCCCACCTTGATGAGCACGATCGCGGTGTTGATCCATGCGCTTTCCTTGGCGCCGCGGACCAGCAGGACCATGGCCAACACCACGATCACCATGGCCGGGACGTTGACCAGACCGCCGTCGCCCGGGGGCTGCGACACCCCGTCCGGCAGAACCAGCCCGAAGACGCCCAGCGTTTCGTTGACGTACTGGCCGGCGCCCACGGCCACCGCCGCGACGGAAACCGCGTATTCGAGTACCAGGCACCAGCCGCAGATCCAGGCCATGCCCTCGCCCATGGTGGCGTACGTGTAGGAGTAGCTGGAGCCCGCGGCAGGCACCAGGCCGGCCATTTCGGCGTAGGAGACGGCGGAGAGCAGCGCGGCCAGGCCGGCGATGGCGAACGAGATCCAGATGGCCGGTCCGGCCAGCGGCACGGACTCGCCCAGGATCACCAGGATGCCGGTGCCGAGGGTGGCGCCCACGCTGATCATCGTCAGCTGCAGGACCCCGAAGCTGCGGACCAGGCGGGTTCCGCCGTGGCCCGATTCGGCTTCCTGGACCATCTGTCCGATCGGCTTGCGGCGAAGCAGCTGGGCTGCCAGTCCGGGGCGGCCGGCCTGCATCGGAGGCCGTTCTCCTGCTTGGGTGGGCACAGTCATCGTTGACGTCCGTTCGTGGGTAGTTGGGGGCTTTCCGTGCCTCCAGCCTAGGCGTGTGAGCCGGATCTCATGGATGTGCAAAATGTCCTATAGTGTTCTGGCATGAGACGTAATGCACAACAGACGGGCACGCCTGAGGCGCTGCTTTCCGGGCAGGTCAGCGTTGATCTGTCCGCCATTTCAGACAATGTCCGGGCCCTCAGGGCACTCACGCCGGCGCCGCATTTCATGGCCGTGGTGAAGGGGAACGGTTACGGCCACGGCCTGATCGACGTGGCCCGGGCAGCCCTGGCCGCCGGCGCCGACTGGCTGGGAACCGCTCAGCTCACCGAGGCCCTGGCGCTGCGCCAGGCGGGCATCACTGCACCGGTGCTGTCGTGGCTGTACCTCGCCACCGCGTCCAGCGAAACGATCCGCGAGGCCGTCAGCCACGACGTCGACATCTCCCTGGGCAGCGTCACGCAACTGGATATCGTGGCGGGCATCGCACGTTCCCTGGGGCAACCCGCGGCTGTCCACCTCGAACTGGACAGCGGCCTGAGCCGCGGCGGCGCCCGCGCCGAGGACTGGCCCGGACTGGTGGCGGCAGCGCGGGAAGCGGAAGTCGCAGGGCACCTGGCGGTGCGAGGCATCTGGACCCATCTGGCATGGGCCGACGTTCCCGCCCACCCGGGAAACGCGGCCGCGGTAGACGCCTTCGAGGCGGCCGTCCGCCAGGGGCGCGAGGCGGGACTGGACCCGCAACTGTGCCACGTTTCCAGTTCGGCGAACATTCTGGACCGGCCCGAATTTGCGTTCGACATGGTGCGGGCGGGCCTGGCCATCTATGGCCTCGCTCCGGCGGACCACCTTGATCCGGCCGATTACGGACTCCGGCCCGCCCTGTCGGTGACGGCCCCCGTGGTGCTGGTGAAGAAAGTTCCGGCCGGCACCGGCGTGAGCTACGAACACCAGGCCATCACCCATGAGCCGAGGTCCCTGGCGCTGATCCCGCTGGGCTACGCCGACGGCATCCCGAAAGGCATTTCCGGCCGGAGGGTGGTGCAGCTGGGCGGCAGGCGGGTTCCCGTGATCGGCAAGGTGTGCATGGACCAGTTCATGGTGGATCTGGGTCCGGAGCCCGGCGGTGTCAGCGTCGGTGACACGGCCGTCCTGTTCGGCGATCCCCGGAGCGGGGCCGCGAGCGCCGATGAGTGGGGTGCCGCGATTGGGAGCCACGGCGACGAGATCATCAACAGGATCGCACCGCGTCTGCCCCGGTCCTACCGCCTGCCGCAGGCACACGAGTGCCCGGATTACGAGGAGCCAGGGGACGGTGCGCCGGATGTCGCCTGAGGCGGGGACGCGGACGGTTCCGGCGGCAGCCAGTGCGGCGGAGCGGCTGAGCGTCGTCACCCTGGAACAGTTCCTGGCGAAGCTGCCGCCGGAGCTCACCGTTCTTCACGACGGCGGCAACGGTTCAGGACTGCTGCGGTGGGTTGAACCGAGTGAACTGGAGGACCCCACGCCGTACCTGCTCGACGGCGAATTCCTCCTCACGGCCGGCTTGCCCTTCGTTGGCGACGCGGGTGACGCCGGCCGGGTTGATGCCTACGTCGGGCGCCTGGTGAAGGCCAGGGTGGGGGCCCTGGGCTTTGGCCTGGAACCGTACTTCAGCGGGGTCCCGGACACGGTGGTGGAGGCCTGTGTCCGGCACAACCTGACCCTGGTGAAAGTGCCCAGCACGGTCCCGTTCGCCGCCATCGGGCTCGAGTTCTCCCAGCTGCTGGAGTCGGAGAACGCGAAGTTGTTCCGCCACCTCGCGGACACGAACCGGCAGCTGATGCGCGCCGTCCTGTCCGCCCGGCCCGAACACGAGCTCCTCGCCGCACTGGTCCAGCGCGTCCCCGTCTGGGCCATGCTGGTCGGCGCGGACGGGCGGGTGCGCGCCCGGGCTGGCTCCGGCGTCGAGGTTGCGTCCCTGCAGCCGCTGCTCGGCCGGCTTCTGGGCGGCAGCGGACCCCGGGTGGAGATGGATACCTTCAATGTCCCTGGATCGGCGCTCGTCTTCGGGCACCCGCTGCGCAGCACCCGGGACGCCAACCTTGGGGCGCTGGTGCTGGGCACTGATGCCCCGCTGACTCCGGCGCAAAACAACGTGGTCTCTTCCGCCGTCGGACTCCTTGAGCTGCTGGTCCGGCAACGGACCAGCGGTTCCCTGGCACCGAGCCAGCTGGCAACGTCGCTGCTGCTTCACCCGGACAGCCTCGCCTCCGGCGGGGCGCGGCACATCAACGGGCTCCGGGACCTGCTGGCCCAGAGCACTTCCTCCACGCGCTCCGGGCCCTTGCGCGTCGTGCAGGGAATCAGGGTGGGGCCGGTCGCCGGGCGGACCGCGGAAAGCCCGGTACGGGAGTTGCTGCAGTGGCGCCGCCTGTTCGACACCAAGCTCGTGGAGCTCACTGACTACGGTTTCGCCGCCATCACCCGGCTCAAGGTGGACGACGCACTGCTGGCCGAAGTGGAGAAGCTCGGCTGGCGGCTGGTCATCGGCGACGCGAGCGAGCTCACAGACCTGAGCAGCGCCTACCAGCGGGTGACCGCCCTGCGGCAGCGCGTCCAGACCACCGGCAGGAGCGCCCGGGTGGGCGAAGTGACGTGGACGGTCGCCGGACTCCTGGGGCAGGAGGCCGGAACCATGCTGGCCGGCCGGCTCCTGGAGCCGATACTCAGCCAGGACAGCGAACGCCGGGCCGGGCACCTCTCCGTGCTGCGGACCTGGCTCGGCGAGAACGGGAACTGGGACGCCACCGCCAAGGCGCTGGGCCTGCACCGCAACAGCGTCCGTCGGCAGATCAATGCCGTGGCCGAACTGTTGGACACCGACCTGAACCAGGCCCAGGTCCGGGCCGAACTCTGGATTGCCCTGCAGTACGTGGACGAGCTGCCGGCCAGCCCTGATTAGGGCCGTCCGGTCCCGTCCCAGGCGCGGTAAACCTCCGGCCGGCGTTCGCGCAGATAGGGCACGGCATCCCGCGCCTGGCGGGCCGCCTCGGCGCTGACCTCCGCATACAGCAGTTCCGGGCCGGAACCGGCAGCGGCGAGCAGTTCGCCGTCGGGGCCGGCAATGACGCTTCCGCCCAGGAACGTGCAGCCGTCCTCGTCCCCGGAGTGGTTGGCATAGGCCACCGTCAGCTGGCTCTCCAGTGCACGCGCCCGCAGCAGCACCTGCGGCACCGACTCGAAGCCGTGAGCCAGCGCCGTCGGAACCAGGAGCAGGTCGGCCCCCGCCGTGGCGGCGGCGCGCACGGTTTCGGGAAACTCCACGTCGTAGCAGATGGCCAACGAGGTTTTGATGCCACCCAGATCGACGACGGCGGGGGCTGCTTCCGCGGGGCTGAACGCCTTACGCTCCTCCGGGCCGAAGAGGTGGACCTTGGCGTAGCTCAGCAGTTCGTGTCCGCTGTTGTCCAGGACTGTCGCGGTGATCTGCCACTCCCCCTCGGCCGTAACGGCGGGCAGGCTGTAGACCAGGGCGACCCGATGCGTGGCCGCGATGCCGGCAAGGGTATGCCGGATCCCGGGCAGCGTGCCTGGGTCCAGCTCCGCTCTGACCCGCAGCGGGGCGTAGCCCACCGGGAAAAGTTCGGGGGTCAGGAGCACGGCGGCACCCGCTTCCGCGGCGGCCTGAGCCGCACGGGCGATGGCTGCGCAGTTCCGTTCGATGTCCAAAACATTGGAGTTCGCCTGCATCAGCGCCAGCTTCACCGTGATCACCTCAAGTCTTCGTGGACGCCCGCCCAACACCGGACGCCGTTTCACTCAGCGTATCCGCGGTGGGCGGCGCCGGTCCGGTCCATTTGCACCACCCTGCACCGCCCATGGGACAGATTGCCCGGCGCGTCCCTGCTTCCACGCGCGGGAGTGTTGCGTTAACTTCTTGACTACAAGGCTGCCGATGGTGCAATGTTCATTTCATGCCCTCACCATCGCGCTCAACGAGGAGCCGAACCAAAAACCCCGGGTCACAATCCGCCCTTAGGAGCCTCAACCAGCAGCGGATCATCGAGTGCCTGCTCAACGGCCCTTCGACCCAGGCGGAGCTGGCACGGCAGACGGGCCTGTCCACCGCGACAGTGTCCAACATCGTAAAAATCATGCAGGATTCAGGCCTCGCCTCCACGGAGCCGACCACCAGTTCCGGGCGCCGCGCGCTCAACGTCCGGCTGAACAGCAACGGCGCCGTGGCCGTGGGCATCGACTTTGGCCGGCGGCACCTGCGGGTGGTTCTCGCCTCGCTCAGCTACCACATCATCGCCGAGGAATCAGTGCTCCTGCCCCTCGGCCACCAGGCCGAGCAGGGCATCCAGGCGGCCGTCGCCCTGCTCGACAAGCTGCTGGCGGACAGCGGGGTGGAGCGCACCGCCGTAGTGGGTGCCGGCGTCGGAATCCCCGGCCCCATCGACCGCAGGACCAGCACCGTGGCACAGGGAGCGATCCTGCCCGAGTGGGTGGGCATCGACATCCTGGAACGCCTCGAAGAGGCGTTCCAGTTCCCCATATTCATCGACAATGACTCGAATTTGGGCGCCCTGTCCGAGGTCACCTGGGGACCGCACAGCGGCATCAGCAACCTGCTGTTCATGAAGATCGGCTCCGGCATTGGCGCGGGCCTGATCCTCAACGGCAACCCGTATTACGGCAACGTCGGGATTACCGGCGAAATCGGCCACGCGACCATCCACGAGCACGGCCTGATCTGCCGCTGCGGCAACAGGGGGTGCCTGGAGACCATCGCCTCCACCACCACCATGATCGAGCTGCTGAGCCGGGGCGAGGCGCGTCCGCTCACGCCCGAGGACATCGTCCGCAAGGCGCTGGCGAGGGATGCGGCCACCCTGCGCGTGGTGGACGACGCAGGCCTCGCCGTAGGCAGGGCGCTGGGGAACGTGGCCAATCTGATCAACCCCGAGGTCATCGTGGTGGGCGGCCCGCTGGCAGGGCTGGGCGACATCCTGCTGGACCCCATCCGCCGCGGACTGGTGCGCCACGCCGTGCCGGTCATCGGCGAAACCACCACGCTGACCATGTCTTCGCTGAATGACCGCGCGGAGGCTCTCGGCGCTGCATCCCTCGTCTTCCAGCACGCCGGAATCCGGCGCACGTAGCCTTTCGTTATCCGGCCGTTGCGTTAAAGACTTGACGACAAGGGCATGCTCCATCTACTTTTTTCATCAGACGGCCCTGTGGTTTGCAGGGAAGACAACGAAGTCAATGCATTGGAGGCGTAAGGGCAAATGACGTCCCTCAACACGCAAAGCGAGCCGGTTCTCTTGGAGATGCGCTCCATCACCAAGGAATTCCCCGGCGTTAAAGCCTTGTCCGATGTGAGCCTGGTGGTGAAGGCCGGGGAAATCCACGCGATCTGCGGGGAAAACGGCGCCGGCAAGTCCACGCTCATGAAGGTCCTCTCCGGCGTGTACCCCTACGGCAGCTACAACGGCGACATCGTGTACCAAAACGAGGTCCAGCAGTTCAAGGACATCCGGGCCAGCGAACACGCGGGCATCGTGATCATCCACCAGGAGCTGGCACTCATCCCGGAGCTCTCCATCACGGAGAACATCTTCCTGGGCAACGAACCGGTCAAGCGCGGTGTGATCGACTGGGCCGAGGCCCGCACCCGGACCCGCGAGCTGCTTGCCCGGGTGGGTTTGCGGGAGGACCCGGACACTCCCGTCAAGGAAATCGGCGTCGGAAAGCAGCAGCTGGTGGAGATCGCCAAGGCGCTGAACAAGTCCGTGAAGCTCCTCATCCTGGACGAGCCCACCGCCGCGCTGAACGAGTCCGACTCCCAGCACCTGCTGGACCTGATCCTGGGCCTGAAGGGCCGCGGCATCACCTCCATCATCATTTCCCACAAGCTCAACGAGATCGAGCAGATCGCGGACTCCATCACCATCATCCGCGACGGCAAGTCGATCGAGACGCTCAACGTGAAGGCCGACGGCGTCGATGAGGACCGCATCATCAAGGGCATGGTGGGCCGCACCCTGGAATCACGGTTCCCGGACCACGAACCCAAGATCGGCGACGTCCTGTTCGAGGTCAAAGGCTGGACCGTCGGGCACCCGCAGGTCCAGGACCGGCTCGTCTGCAAGGGCTCCAACTTCTTTGTCCGCCGCGGCGAGATCGTCGGCTTCGCCGGGCTGATGGGCGCCGGCCGCACCGAACTGGCACGGTCCGTGTTCGGCCGATCCTATGGCCGCTTCATCAGCGGCCAGATCTACAAGGACGGCAAGGAACTCCACCTGAAGAACGTCAAGCAGGCCATCGATGCCGGCCTGGGCTACGTCACCGAGGACCGGAAGTCCCTTGGCCTGAACCTCCTCGATGACATCAAGACCACCACCGTCTCGGCCGCGCTGCACAAGATCAGCAAGCGCTTCGTCGTGGATGCCAACAAGGAATTCACGGTGGCAGAGCAGTACCGCAAGTCGCTGCGGACCAAGACGCCGTCCGTGGAGGAGGGCGTGGCCAAGCTGTCCGGCGGGAACCAGCAGAAGGTGGTCCTGGCGAAGTGGATGTTCACCGACCCGGACCTGCTGATCCTGGACGAACCCACCCGCGGCATCGACGTCGGCGCCAAGTACGAGATCTACGGGATCATCCAGCAGCTGGCCAACCAGGGCAAGGGCGTCATCGTGATCTCCTCCGAGCTGCCTGAACTGCTCGGCCTCTCGGACCGGATCTACACCATCTTCGAGGGCGCCATCACCGGTGTCCTGGACAAAGACGACGCCAGCCAGGAAAGCCTCATGAAACTCATGACTTCCGCCCGAAAAACGCCTGACCCTCTGGAAACCCTCCAGAACCTTCCAGAACAAGGACTGACAAAATGAACGCGCTCAAGAAGCTGTTTGGCGGCAACACCCGCCAATTCGGCATGATCTTCGCCCTGGTCGCCCTGATCATCTTCTTCCAATTCGCCACGGCGGGCCGCACGCTGACGCCCGGAAACGTGATCAACCTCTTCAACGGCAACTCCTACATCCTGATCCTGGCCATCGGCATGGTGCTCGTGATCATCGCCGGCCACATCGACCTGTCGGTCGGATCCGTGGCTGCTTTCGTCGGCGTCACGGTCGCCCTGATCATGCAGGACTGGAATGTTCCCTGGTACGCGGGCATTCTGGTGGGCCTCGTCCTGGGTGCCCTGATCGGAGCCTGGCAAGGCTTCTGGACCGCGTATGTGGGCATCCCCGCGTTCATCGTGACGCTGGCCGGCATGCTCCTCTTCCGCGGCTTCAACCAGTTCGTCGGCAAGTCCAACACCATTCCCGTCCCGCCCGACTTCCAGTACATCGGCTCCGGCTATCTTCCGGAGGTCGGCCCCAACACGGGCTTCAACAACCTGACCCTGCTGCTGGGCCTGCTCGCCGTCGCGTTCGTCGTCTACAGCGAGCTCCGCAACCGCCGCACCGCCAAGGCCCTCGGTGCCGAAGTCCCCGAAGGCTGGGTGGTGGTCACCAAGCTGGTGCTGGTCTGCGGCGCCATTCTTTACGCGACGTACCTGTTCGCCACCGGCCGGCCCGGCACGTCCTTCCCCATCCCGGGCCTGATCCTGGCCGTCCTGGTGCTCATCTACGGCTTCATCTCCTCCAAGACCGTTGTCGGCCGCCACATCTACGCTGTGGGCGGCAACCGCCACGCGGCCGAGCTCTCCGGCGTCCAGTCCAAGAAGGTCAACTTCCTGGTGATGATGAACATGTCCATCCTGGCCGGCCTCGCCGGCATGATCTTCGTCGGCCGCTCCACGGCGTCCGGCCCGTTCGACGGCGTGGGCTGGGAACTCGACGCCATCGCTGCCGTGTTCATCGGCGGCGCTGCGGTGACCGGCGGCGTCGGAACCGTGATCGGCTCGATCGTCGGTGGCCTGGTCATGGCCGTGCTGAACAACGGCCTGCAGCTCTTGGGCGTGGGCGCCGACCTGACCCAGATCATCAAGGGCCTGGTCCTGCTGGTCGCCGTCGCTTTTGACGTCTACAACAAGAGCCAGGGCAAGCGCTCCATCATCGGCATGCTGACCCAGGGCTTCAACCGCCCCAGCGGCGGCGCCCCCAACCAGCCGGACGAAGTGACTTCCACGAAGGAAACCATCTCCCGGGAAGCCTGAGCACCGCCCGCTCCCCGGATACATTTCCCACCCCTATAGAAAGTGAACCGAGCAAATGCGAATGATTGGTAAGGCAGGAAAGGCGGCAGCAATCGCTGCCATTGCGGCACTGGCGCTGACAGCCTGCGGCCGTTCAGACAGCGGCACGACGAGCGGCGGAAGTTCCGGCGGCGAGGCGTTCCCCAAGGACTCCGCCATCGGCGTCGCGCTTCCGCAGAAGACCAGTGAGAACTGGGTGCTTGCCGAGAAGCTGTTCAACGACGGACTCAGCCAGGCGGGCTTCAAGCCGGACGTCCAGTTCGCCAATGGCGGCGTCTCGGAGCAGCAGAACCAGATCAGCGCCATGATTACCAAGGGTGACAAGGTCATCATCGTCGGCGCGATCGACGGCGCCCAGCTCGGCACCCAGCTGAAGCAGGCCAAGGACGCCGGCGCCACCATCATCGCCTACGACCGTCTGCTGCTGAACACCCCGAACGTGGACTACTACGTGGCCTACGACAACTTCAAGGTGGGCGAGCTGCAGGGCAAGGCGCTGCTGGACGGCATGAAGGCCAAGAAGCCGAACGGCCCGTACAACGTTGAGCTCTTCGCAGGTTCCCCTGACGATGCCAACGCCAAGGTCTTCTTCGACGGCGCCATGAGCGTCCTGCAGCCGAAAATCGACGACGGCACCCTGAAGGTGCTCTCCGGACAGAAGACCTTCGAGCAGGCCGTGACCCAGGGCTGGAAGGCAGAGAACGCCCAGAAGCGCATGGATACCCTGCTCGCAGGCACGTACACCAGCGCCCCGATCGATGGTGTGCTCTCCCCCAACGACACCCTGGCCCGTGCCATCCTGACGTCGGTCAAGGGTGCCGGCAAGCCGCTTCCGGTGGTCACCGGGCAGGACTCCGAGGTGGAATCGGTCAAATCCATCATGGCCGGCGAGCAGTACTCCACCATCAACAAGGACACCCGCAAGCTCGTTGAGCACGCGATCGTCATGGTCAAGGACATCCAGGCCGGCAAGAAGCCTGAGATCAACGATGACAAGTCCTACAACAACAAGGTCAAGACCGTTCCGGCCTATCTGCTGGAGCCGGTCATCGTGACCAAGGAAAACGTCAAGACGGCCTACGCGGACGACCCGGTTCTCGGCCCGATCACCAAGTAACACCGCAGACACCCGGGGCCCCGGCCCTCCCGCCAGTGACCAGTTCACTCGGGAGGCCGGGGCTCTTCTTTTCGCCCTCCGGGGCCTCACAGCGGAAACATAGGTACCGCCCGTTTCCTGCACAGCAGCGGGCACCAGTGTGGGATCCGAAGCCGGCCAATCCCCCGGCATGTGATCCCAAGGAGTGCAGTGAGCGTCCTCGCCCGAAGTGTAGGCAATGCGTTTAGAAACAAGATCCGAACAGCCGCGGTTGTGGCCGTGCTGGCGGTCGCCATTGGCTTGGCCCTGGCCATGCAGGTGGCCAACCAGGCCGTCGGCGCCAAAGTCCAGGAGCTGAACGCTTCGGTGGGGACCGTGCTGACGGTGAATCCGGCCGGCGGCCAGGGCTTCGAAGGCGGCGGCGAGCCGCTCACTGCCGAGCAGGCAGCGACCGCAGCGGGCGTCCCGAACGTGGCCGCCGTCGTCGGAACCAAAGCGCTGCGGCTGCGGAACGCGACCGAAGCCGCCGCCCAGGCGGCAGCCGGCACCCAGGCTGGCCCCGGCGGCGGGCAGGGCGGCCCCGGCGGCCAGACCACCACCACCCTGACCACCAGCCTCACCGCGGCAGTCGATGCCGGAACGCTCGGCGCGCGCAACCAGGACAGCACGGGAACAACCGGGACCGCGGGCGCCACCGGGACCACGCAGCCTGCGCGCTCCCTTCCCATCACGGCCACCGGAACGGGTGCCGAGGTGGACAGCACCGGCAAGGCACTGGACCTGGCCTCGGGCACCGGACTGGGTGACTACACGGCAGAGTCCACCAAGGCGCTTCTGGGCACCACCCTCGCCGAGAAGAACAACCTCAAGGTCGGCTCCACCTTCACCATCAACAGCAAGACCTTCACCGTCGCCGGCCTGTTCGATGCCGGCACCGCCTTCGGCAACAACGCTCTCTACGTCACGCTCCCCACCGCCCAGACCCTGGCCGAACTGCCCGGCGAGCTGTCCACGATGATCGTCACGGTGGACAGCATGGAGCACGTCGACGCCGCCAAGACGGCACTCCAGAGCGCGCTCGGCACCGACAAGGCCGACGTCACCCAGGGCCAGCGCAACCTCGAAACCGCCGTCACCTCGCTGGACAGCGTCAAGAACATCTCCCTGGTGGCGTTCATCGCAGCACTTGGCACCGCGGGCCTGATCATCCTGCTGATCATGGTCATGCTGGTCCGCGAGCGCCGCCGCGAAATCGGCGTCCTCAAGGCGATCGGCGCACCGAACCGCACCATCGGCCTGCAGTTCGTGCTCGAGGCCCTGGTCCTGGTGGCCCTCGGCAGCGTTGTGGGCGCCGTCATCGCCTCCTTCGCCAGCGGCGGCATCGCCTCCGCCCTGATCAGCTCCAGCACAACCACGACGGCGGCCCCCACCGGGCGCGGCGGCGGGTTCGCCGGCGGTGCCGGCGGAGTCCCCGGCGGCCAAGGTGGACCGTTCGGCGGCGCCTCCCAGCTGCTCACCTCCGTCACCGCCAGCGTGTCCCCTGAAATCCTCGCCGCCGGCATCGCAGCAGTGTTCGGCGTCGCCATCATTGGCGCCCTGGTCCCGGCCCTGCTCACCGCCCGCATCCGCCCCATCGAAGTCCTCCGAGGAGAATAGCCATGATTGAAGTCAAGGATCTGGTCCGCACGTTCAAGTCCGGCGACCGCACCATCAAGCCGGTCAACGGCGTCAGCTTCGAGCTGGAGCAGGGCACGCTGGCGTCCATCGTGGGCAAGAGCGGCAGCGGCAAAAGCACGCTGCTCTCCCTCCTGGGTGCGCTGGACAAGCCCACCAGCGGGGACGTCGTCGTCAACGGCGTGAGCCTGGCTGGCATGCCGGACGGGAAGCTGACCGACTACCGGCGCCGCGACATCGGCTTCGTGTTCCAGCAGTTCAACCTGGTCCCCAACCTCTCCGCGCTGGACAACGTCATGCTTCCCATGGAGTTCGCCGGCGTCCGGAAGTCGGTCCGGTCCGAGCGGGCACGGGTGCTGCTGGAGCAGGTTCAGCTCGATCCGGACAAGCACGGCCGCCGCATCAACCGGCTCTCCGGCGGCGAGCAGCAGCGCGTGGCCATCGCCCGGGCCCTCGCCAACGAACCTAAGCTGGTCCTCGCCGACGAGCCCACGGGCAACCTCGATGAGCAGACGGGCGAGCACATCATCGAACTGCTCAGCTCCCTCAGCCGCGACCACAACACCACCATCCTCGTGGTGACGCACGACCGCACGCTCGCCAACAAGACGGACCGCCGGTTCCGCCTCCAGCAGGGCAAGCTCACGGAGGAGCCCGTCCGCGGCCGCGCTGCAGAGCCGGCAACGGTCTAGGCAGCGCGGCAGTTCAAGATAACCGACGTCGAGTTGGCGCAGAAAGGTGGGGGCGGGCCCAAACCCTCCCTCACCTTTCGCACGCTTTATCCCGACGCTTCCTCACCTCCTGCAGGTTTTGACCGGACGCTTCCTCACCTCCTGCAGGTTTTGACCGGACGCTTCCTCACCTCCTGCAGGTTTTGACCCGACGCTTCCTCACCCGGGTGAGAGGATGGCGTCATGACGTCACCGATCGCCAAGCCATGGCTCTTCAGCCAGTCCAACCAGGATCCCCTTGCGGCGACGGGCCGCCGGCTGCGGTGGGGTGTCATCGCCACAGGCCGAATCGCTTCCCTGGTCTCAAAGGACCTGGCGCTTTTGGAGGATGCGGAACTGTACGCCGTCAGTTCCCGGGCCCAGCACACCGCGGACGCGTTCGCGGGCGAGTTCGGCTTTGCTGTGGCCTACGGGGACGACGGCGGACAGCACGGTTATGAGCGGCTCCTCGCCGACGACTCGGTGGACGTGGTCTACGTGGCCACGCCCCACGCGCAGCACTACCGGGTGGTGCTGGCTGCGCTCAGGGCAGGCAAGCATGTGCTTTGCGAAAAGGCGTTCACCATCAACGCCCGTGAGGCTGCCGAACTGATCGACGTCGCCCGCGAACAGAAGCTGTTCCTGATGGAGGCCGTGTGGAGCCGTTTCCTGCCCAGCATGCAGCGGGCCTTCGAGATCGCACATTCCGGCGAACTCGGGACTGTCCAATGGGTCACGGCGGATCTTGGCTTCCCGGCACCCTACTCCCCCACCGCCAGGCTCTGGGCCGTCCAGGACGGCGGCGGCGCTCTGCTCGACATCACCGTCTACCCGCTGCTGTGGGCCCTCGGCACCCTGGGCTTCCCGCAGACGGTCAGTGCCATGGGCACCTTGAACGACGACGGCGTGGACGCCCAGAATGCACTGACGCTGGGTTACCACCACGGTGCGCAGGCACAGCTCACCTCATCCCTGTTGGGCCACGGACCCCGTACCGCTACGGTTGCGGGGAGCCTGGGGTACCTGCAGACACTCGGCTCGATCAACAACCCCAAAAAGCTGGTGGTGGGGATCGGACAGGAAACACCGCGGACGGAACACTTTGAGGTGACGGGGCGGGGTTACACGTACGAGCTTCGTGAGGTAACGCGTTGCATCCAGCAAGGCCTGACCGAGAGCCCGGTCATGCCTCTCGAGGACTCGCTCAATACGATGCGGCTGTTCGACGGCGTGCGCGCCCAGCTCGGTGTCGCGTACCCCAACGATGCGCACTGAGTACCTCTTCAGGGCTTCATCGAATCGGAAGAATTATTCTCGCCGGGTCTGGACTCTCACTTTGGGGCAGGCTTAGGCTGTAGTCGATCGTCGATTCATTCGGTGGGCTTGGGGGTGGTAAGCATGACCATTGCGGCTTTGTCGTGGTCTGCGCTGCGCCCTTTGCGCCCGGTTCTGTTGGCCGGCGCCGCCGCTGTGGCCTGGCTGGCTGTATCCGCCCCGGCCGCCGATGCCGATTCACACCGATCTGACTCGCTTGGCGGGAGTATCTCCTCGGCTGTCTCGTCCGTCAAAGGCAATGCTGACAGCGTGGCGGGAAGCGTTGGTGCGCTGGTCTCCCCGAAGGCACACGAAGCCCGCGCCGTTGCACAGCCGACGCCGGAAGTAGCGCCCCTGCCCCTTCCCGCCGTTGATCCGGCAGCCATCCCGGCACGATTGCCGGCGACAGTTGCGCCGGCCCCACAGCCTTCGGTTGTTGTGCCTCCCCCGGTGGCTCCCGATTCCTCCACGCCTGCGGCGCCAGCACCTGTGGCCGTCGTTGCCCCTGTTGTGACGGACATTGTGGAACCCGTTGACGCCACTCTCGGCGGACTACCCCTTGGCGGGGCGATTCCCGAGGACACTTTGGCTGGGATTACCGATCCCGTTGCCTCCGTTGCCGATGGATCGCTGACGGACACGGCCGAAACTGTCGTGACGCCGGTGGCCGAGGTTCTTAAGCCCGTAGCCGAGGTGATGGAACCTGTAACCGACGCCGTGAGCCCGGTGACTGAGGCACTGCCTGTCGAGCTTCCCGTTGATCCGGTCACCGAGGTACTCACGCAAGCACCCTCTCTGACGGCTCCGACCGTTGAGCCCGTCACCGACGTCCTGGCGGGCACTGTCGCGGTTTCGGAGCGGCTGCCCGCAGTTGACCTCGCCGCCACGGGACAACTTTCCGCAAGTCCAGGGGCGACTCTGGGCGTTGCGGCCGTGCCCTCTGCGGTGTCCGCGGCTCGTGTGCAGCCGGCCGTCGCGTCTTACCCTCAGTTCAGCCACGCCCTTGCGCCGAAAGCTGCTGCAGTTAACCCCACGGGGTCTGCTCCGAAGATTCCTGCAGGCGGAGACTCCCCTTCGGGTGGAGACAACACACCGTCGCCCGAGGCGCTTCTTCCATCGCCGGCCTCAGGGTCGGGAAGCGGCACCTCCTCTGGCGGCCCCTCTGCTTCTGCCGCCTGGCTGAACAGCCCGTTTGAATACCTGCCGCTCATGGGCTTTGTCCCGGTCAGCGGGCCCCTTCAGCATGTTCCTTCGCCGGTGGCCATCGACCCCGGCTCCTCTCCTGACTAGTTGGGCCCTCTCTGCCTCCCTGGGGCAGACACGCGGCCAATCGGGTTGCCATGAGCGCCCGTCAACAACTTTTCAGGAGACATCACAATGCACCAGACAATTCGCAGGGGCCTGTTAGGCACCCTCTTTGCCGGAGGGTTACTTGCCCTCGGCGCAACCGCGGCGAGCGCCGCGGACACCACTGCTGCGGGCGCGGTCAACGTCGCCTCTGAAACCGCTTCGGCGGATCTCAAAGCTTCGACGTCGCTGGGTCTGCTGGGTGGCCCAGCGCCGTCGAATTCTTCCGGGGTCAGCGTCAACGCCGACCTCAACCTCAACAGCGGCACCCCGAACGGCAGCACTGCAGGCGTGGCACCGGACGCGACGGCTGTGGTGGATGTAAACCTCGGCGGCACCGGAACCGGCACCGCTGTTCCGGCCGCTGACGCCACCGCCGTGGTCGACGTCAACCTTGGAAACACGACCACGGGTACCGCCCCGGCGGCCCCCGCGGCCAGCGTGGCTGCCGCCGCCGACGTGAACCTCGGCAACGCCGCAGCCGGAACGGGCACCACCGTCCCCGCAGCCGACGTAGCAGCCGCTGCAGATATCAATCTGGGCAACACTGCAGTGACCGGAACCGACACCGTTGTTCCGGCCGCTGACGTAGCAGCCACCCTCGACGTCAACCTCGGCAACACCGCAGTGACCGGAACCGGCACGGCTGTTCCGGCCGCTGACGCCACCGCCGTGGTCGACGTCAACCTTGGAAACACGACCACGGGTACCGCCCCCGCGGCCGGCGTGGCTGCCGCCGCCGACGTGAACCTCGGCAACACTGCAGCCGGAACGGGCACCACCGTCCCCGCAGCCGACGTAGCAGCCGCTGCAGATATCAC